>CACNAV010000001.1 GCA_902618535.1 uncultured Alphaproteobacteria bacterium
GACCTACTATAATAATTTTCTCGAACTCAATAAGTCTAGTTTGTGTTCATCAACCATAATATCAACTCCTTTCTTAAACCAACAATACTTATACGAATATGATTACATTGATAAAAGGTTTGGTCAAATTTCTATTCTAAACGATTCATATAAAAGTAAGATTGAAAAATCTGCATTAAGAAATGTACAAAAAGCAAAAAAAAATAATATCTATGTTGAAATAGATAATGACTCCTTTGATTTTCTTTATGAATCTTATTTAAAATCTATGAATGAAGTTGCATGGAAATTAAAAGAAAAGAAATTTTTTGATATTTTAAAAAAAAAAATGAAACCAGAAAAGGATTATAATATATATGTAGCCAAACTAGATAATAAAAAAATAGCATCTCTACTTCTACTTTATTTTAATAAAACTGTTGAGTATTTCACTCCAACAGTATTAGAAGATTATTTAAATCTCCAACCAATGGCTTTAATTTTAAATAAAGCATTTGATGACGCAAAAATGAAAGGTTATAAGTATTGGAATTGGGGAGGAACTTGGTTTTCTCAAAAAGGAGTTTTTAGATTTAAAAAAAAATGGGGAGCTGAAGATTCAAATTATAATTACTTCACAAAAGTTTTTAATGAAAAAATTCTTAATATTAAAAAAGAAGAGCTTATGAAGGCTTATCCTTACTTTTATGTAATTCCCTTTGAGAAATTACCATCATGAGCTTTAAATAAATTAAATTTTAAAAATTTTTTTTAAAGTTTTATATATACTGTTTTTTTTAATATATTACTAAAATGTCAAATTATGAACTAGGTTTGCATATAGCAGGTTTTCAAAGTTCTGCAGCTATTTTCGAGAATGATAAAATTAAATTTGCAATTGCAGAAGAAAGATTAATAAGACAAAAAAGATCTAATAATTTTCCAATTCAATCTATTAAACAATGTCTTAAAAGGTTAAAAATTAAAAGTTTAAGTTCAATTGATAAAATTATTGTTAACTGGAATCCCACCATATCCATGAAAAATATCAATAGAAGTGGTTTTACTTTCAGAAGAAGATATGACCCAGAACTTTTGTATACTATACCAAATAACCTATCTGATTTTTTTTTTAATGAAGATGACTCTAGTTCAACACTTTATTTTTCAAAAAAAAAAAACATAGAATTTTTAAAACATCATCTTTCTCATCTTGGATGGATATTCACCTCACCTTTCGAAGAATGTGCATTTGCTATTATTGATGAGCACGGGGAATCTGACACAATTTTTCTAGGTAAATTCATAGAAAATAGATTAAGTAAACTTAAAACAACAATATTTCCAAATTCATTAGGAATTTTTTACAGTACTTTTACAGAATTCCTTGGAATGCAAGCATATTCCGATGAATGGAAAGTTATGGGAGCAGCTGCATATGGTGATACAAGAAGGTTTGAACAAAAATTAAGAAATTTAATACATTTTTCAGATGGAAAAATTTTTCTTGACTCAAATTATTTTACTTATGGAGACACAAGATTTAAAGGCTACTATAATGAAAAATTAATTGACTTAATAGGAATAAAACCAAGATTAGCTAATACAAAGATTTCCCAAGATTTTTTTGATTTAGCTGCTTCTACTCAATCTATTTTTGAAGAAAATTTATTTAAAATATTGAGATATTTATATAAAAAAACTAAAAGTAAAAATCTTTTTTATAATGGTGGTTGTGCAATGAATTCACTTGCTAATGGAAAAATTTTAGAGAATACAGATTTTCAAGATTTACATATTTCTTTTGCACCATCAGATCTGGGTTGTTCTATTGGTTCTGTGTTATATCAAAAGGGAATTAAAAAAAAAAAACTGTGGCGACTTCCTGTTACTCCTTATTTAGGACCATCATTTAGTCAAAAAGAAGTTAAGGATTTATTGGATTCTAATAAAATAAAATATAAAATTCAAAAAAATTTTGTACAAAATGTAGCACAATTAATTTCTAAAAATAAAATTGGAGCCTGGTTTCACGGATCAATGGAATTTGGAGAAAGAGCTCTTGGCAATAGATCTATAATTGCCGATCCAAGAGATGCCAATGTAAAAGAAAAAATTAATAAATTAATCAAGTTTAGGGAATTTTATAGACCACTAGCTCCTGCTGTAAAAATTGAATCTGTTGAAAATATTTTTAATTCAAATACAAAGTCTGAGTTTATGGAATCTGCTGTCAAAGTAAATAAGTCTTGGCAAAACAAAATAAAAGGTGTTATTCATGAAGACCATACTTCAAGAGTTCAGGTAGTGTCAAAAAAAACAAATCCACTATTTTGGAAACTTATAGATGAATTTGAAAAAATTACTTCTACACCATTAATTGTCAATACTTCTTTTAATCTAAACTATGAACCTATTGTCTGTTCTCCAAAGGATGCTATTTCTAGTTTTTTTAATTCTGGTTTAGACTTTTTATGTATTGAGGGAATATTAATAGCAAAATAATGATAAAACCTGGCTTTGGATATCTTTTCCCAAAAACAATTTATATAAATAATTGTATTTATGAACTAAAATCCTGGTTCAAAGGTTGGGATAATTTTGTTAAAAGATTTCTCTTTGAAGATGCTTTTAAAATTCTTGATTTAAATAAAAAAGATTATTTTTTAGAAATTGGTCCTGGAGGTTCTCTTGCTTTTTCAGTAGAGGCTTCTAAAAAGTCTAAAATGGTTTATTGTATTGATAGTTGCAAAAATATTCCAACTTATCTAAAAAATAGAAGAAAACCTGAAAACCTAAACTTTGTACTTGGGAATTGTAATAAATTACCATTTGCAAATAATTTTTTTGATAAAATTTTTATTTCAGATGTTATTCCAGTTTTAAAAAATCCTAAAAAATGTATTTCTGAAATCTTTAGAGTCTTAAAGACAGGCGGATTAATATTAACGATAAATGGTAATAACTATCCTTTACTTGAGGAGGTATGGAAAGAACAAGAAATGGAAGATTTTATTATAAAAATTAATAAAAAAAGTAAAAATAAAATAACAGCTAACTTTTATTTAAAAAAAAACATCAAATTACATCAAACTCAGAGTAATTTCTATAAAAACCCAAAAAAGGCTATCGATGTATTATTAAAATCATTTAGGTTTTGCGAAATCAAACATGTTTTTAGAGTTTCCTCGGTATCTGAAAAATTTATTTGTAGATTACTTATTAAAAATTTAGCAAATAATGGAGACTGGGGGTTTGGTGAAAATCAAATGCAATATTTTAATGAATTGAAAAATCTTGAATCTAAAAATTCTCATGAACTTAATAGCGGCCTTTTTTTAATATCATCTGCAAAAAAAAGATAAAAAATTATTTATAAAATTTTATTTTAAATGAGAATACGATTTTCTCATTTTATTTTTTTCATACCATTGAATTATTAGTTTTAAACCTAAATCAATGTTGTATTCTGGCTTCCATTTTAATTCTTTTCTTATTAAGCTGTCGTCTAATGGTATAGCTTTTAAATCAATTGATGATGGCTGTTTTACACTAAAAAGGTTATCGTTACAATTCATGATTTTTTGTATTTTAAAAAATATTTTTTCAATAGTAATAGTCTCGTTACTCCCAACATTAAAAATTTTACTTTCATGTGTATCCGTATTTAAAATTTTATTAACTAAATTTAAAAAATCTTTAATAAATAAGAATTGCCTAGTCGTAGAAACAATTTCTGAGTGAATTTTATTTTTAATATTATTATAAAATATTGGTATTGGTCCATTAAAGTGCCATGGACCATAAATTATACAAAGTCTTAACGAAATAAAAGGTAAGGAAGATAACTGAAGATACTCTTCAGCTGATGCTTTACTTATACCATAAGAAGAGTTAGGGTTTAAAGGTAATTTCTCGTCAATTTTTTTTTTATCAGTATTTCCGTAACAATTTGTAGTTTGAAAATAAATAAATTTATCAATCCCAAATTTTTCACATAATTTTATAAGATTTATTGTTCCAATAGTATTTGAACGAATATCTCTTATCCAAAAATTAGGGTCTGAATATGATGCTGCTGAATGAATGATTATATTGGGTTTATATTTTTCAAAAATCTTTGTCAATTCTTTAAGATTCGAAATATCAATCGAGTAAAAATTAGCGAATTTAAATTGGCCCTTTCCTACTACATTTGTTGTAAGACAATCCAAAATAGTAATTTCATAATCATTTTTGAAATAGTTATATAAGTTAAACCCTAAGCAACCTGCACCACCAGTTATTAAAATTCTCTTCTTTTTATTTTTTATCATTAAGTTTAGCATGAGTAAACGTCTTACCTACTCCGTACTGATCGTAATAGTTAACTGACTCCTTGACTATTGTCTCTAGTTTTGTGAAGTTAATTTTTCCAAAATCTTTAAAAGTTTTGTCTGGATCAGTAAGAATTGATTTTACTTCTTTATCTGAAATCTCTTGAATTTCAGGTTCAGGGTAATGATTAAGTCCAATTTGTTTAACTACCTCATTATAAAGTTCAAGTATTGAAACATCTTTACCACAACTAAAGTGATAAGTACCTTTACCTTTTCCATATACAGCCTTTAAAACAACTTGTGCTAAATCTTTTACAAATACAAAATCTCTTCTAGAGTTTGTAACAAAACATTTTTGATTTTCTTTGAGTCTTTTATAAAAAATTGGGAGAGGTCCTGAGAGATTTCTAGGACCAATTACGTTAGCTAGTCTAAATGTAACAAAATTTAAGCCTGATAGTTTTAAATAATCCTCCGCTAAAGTTTTTGAAATAGAATAACTATTGGTTCCTGGAAAATTTGGATGATCCAGTCTTATTGGATTGTGTAATGGTTTATTCCCATAACATAATGATGTCTGAAAATAAATAAACCTACTTATATTAATTTCCAAAGAGTTTTTTATTAAATTTACAGCACCAATTCCATTTGTTTCGATATCTCTAACCCAATTTTCTGGTTCATTGTAAGATGCTGCCGTATGAATAACGATTTCAGGAATAAATTCTTTGAATATTTTTTTAATTAATTTTGAATCTTCTATAGACCCATTTATAGTTTTTAGTTTGTTATGATTTTGTAAGTGATATTTTTTACCTGTGACAAAATTATCAATATTTATAATTTCATTATTTTTATCCTCAAGAAGTAATTCAATTACGTGAGACCCGATTTGTCCATTACCACCTGTTACTAAAATTTTCATTAATCAATACTATAGAAAGTTATAAAAATATTATACATAAAATTCCTTTAAAATTTTACTCTTTTAACAGAATCATGAAAATTTTGATGCCATAATTCGATTGACACAAATGCCCATAACCCTCTTTCATCAATCTCTTCAGGATTAATTTTTTTTAACTCTTTAATATTTATATATGGCCTTTTCTTAGATATTGAATTATGAATGATTTCTTTAAAGAAATTATTTTTATTTGCTAAAACAAGTTGTTTAAATGGCGTAGGAAACCCCATTTTATCTTTTCTTTCAATAATTTGATTTGGAAGTAAGTTTTTAAATGTATTAATTAGTAAATTCTTAGGTTGGGATCTATTAAACCTAATTTTACTGGGTAATTTTAAAATAAAATCAATAAGTTGATTGTCCAGAAATGGTACTCTAGACTCTAATCCAAAATTCATACTTACTCTATCTTCAACATGTAATAAACTTGGCAAAAAATACTGGATATCGAAATTAGTCATTTTTTGGAATAAGGAATTATTTTTATTTTTATTAAAAAGTTTTGTAAAATAATTTTCAACTTCATTATAATTAGCATCGGAAAATAAAAAAAACTTACGAATATTTTTTGACCTGTCAATAATTGAAAAATACCTTGAATCTGGGTTGTTGAATAATTCAGACTTCCAAAGATTTGAAATCATATCTTTATAGTTTTTTAAGTATTTTAAGGATGACAACATTGATGAAAGATTATTGTCATCCATGTTTACACCATCAATTTGATTTTTGAGTGCATATTCAAGATTTACAATTAAATATTTTGCGTATCCACCAAAAATCTCGTCACCTCCCTGTCCACCCAAAACAACTTTTAATTTTTTAGATACATAGTTTGATAGAATAAACTGTGGTATGGCTCCATGACCTGCAACAGGAAAATCTAAACAGTGAATAACTTTGTTAAGATTTTTTAACAGATCGTTTTCTGAAATATTACACACATTAAGGTTTAAGTTATTATTTTTTGCTACGACTTTAGCATAAGAAAGTTCACTTAATTTTTTATTATCTACAAAATTACCATGAAAAACATCTTTAACTTTTGAATTCTCTACATTTGAAATTGTTGATATTAATGATGAATCTAAACCACCTGACAAATAACTACCAATATCAACATCGCCAATTGTTTGTCTTTGAATACTTTTATGTAATAATCTATATAAATCACTTTCAGCTTTACCATAGTTAGTAGTTATTTCATTTGGAAATTTCCAAAAATAATTAGTCTTTAAAGATTTATCTATTTCTAAAAATTTTCCTGGTTCTAATTGATGAATCCCGGAAAAAAGTGTTTCCGAGCCTGTATTAAACTGGTAAACAAGATATTCTAATAATTTTTTATTATTAGTTTCAATTTTTTGTAAGAAGGGTAATAAAGATTTTGCTTCTGATGCAAAATAGAAACAATTGTTTATAATTGAATAAAAAAACGGTTTAATTCCAAATCTATCTCTAACACAAAATAATTTTTTTTTATTTTCATCCCATAATACAAAAGCAAACATACCATTTAACTTATTAAAAACATCAATACCCCATTTTTCATAACCCGCTAAAATCACCTCCGTATCCGATTTAGATTTAAAATTAAAAGTTTTCTTCAAATCATCCTTTAGATCATCAAAATTGTAAATTTCACCGTTAAAAACAATTACATTTCCATTTCTAGATTTCATAGGTTGATTTGCATTCTGGGAAAGATCTATAATACTTAATCGAGTATGACCGAGGCCTAAAGCTCTACTCTCATGAACCCAAATATCAGAAAAGTCGGGACCTCTGTGTTTTAATATTTTATTGAAAAAATTAAGTTTAAGATCTATGTTAGGTATTTTTTCTTTACTAAGACTGTAAATACCTGATATACCACACATGCTATTAATTTTTTTTTGATTTATATAATTTAAGTTTTATGAGCTTTTATCATTTAACATTTGACATTGACTGGGCACCAGATTGTTGCGTTGAGTATATATTAAATAAATTAAAAAAACAAAAAATTAAATCAACCTTTTTTATCACACATGAAACGGATATAATAGATGAAATTCGTAAGGATGGTCATAGCTTAGGAATTCATCCAAATTTCCTTAAAGATTCCACTCAAGGAAACTCAGAACTAGAAATTGTTGGTAATTTATTGAATATAGTTCCGGAAGCAAAATTAATAAGAACTCACAGTCTTTACAGCTATAGCTCTCTTATTCATAAAATATTTTCTAAATTTCCTGAATTAAAGTTAGATTTAACTCCATTTACATACAAATTTCCATATGTAAAAAAGTTTTATCATTATTTTGAAGATGTTACAGTTGAAAAAATTAATTTTAACTGGGAAGACGATGTTGCCTTTTATGATAAAGAATTTGAATGGAAAGAATTAAAATTATTTGGTGACATTAATGTATTCAATTTTCATCCTATACATGTATATTTAAATTCAATTAATAAAAATAAATACAACGAGCTTAAAAACGAAAACAATAAAAAAATTTATTTTTTAACAAGAGATAAGTTAAACCATTACAAAAATAATGGTACTGGTACAGACACCTATTTTGATAAATTAATAAATTCCGAATTTAAAAGTATAAAGCTAAATGAAATAAAATAAATTTCCACAGATTCAATTATTAAATTCTTTATAATCTATTTTATTTAATATTATTTTTCTTGTACTCTTTCAAATATGAAATTGGGAATTCTGGGAAGAACGGGTTTACTTTTAGAAACAGCTAAATATTTATCAAAAAAAGGTTATGAAATTAGTTTTGTTTGGACATGTAAGCCTGAAAATTTTTACAGTGTGGGATACAAGGATTTTAAGAAGTTTGCAAAAAAAAATAATTCAATTTTTTTGACTGGAATTAATTTAAGACAGAATCTTAATTTAATTAAGGATACAGACGTTGACTTATGCATATCAGTTAATTGGATTAATATACTTCCTTTATGGTTCTTAAATTATTTTAAATATGGTATTTTAAACGCTCATTTAGGTGATTTACCTAGATACAAAGGAAACGCTTGTCCAAATTGGGCAATATTAAATTTTGAGAAGAAAATTGCTCTGACAATTCATAAAATGTCGTCTAAATTAGACTCAGGTCCAATTATTAGCAAAAAATATATAAAAATAAATGAAAATACTTATATAAAAGAAATTTATGAGTGGGCTGAAAAAAATGCTCCAAGCTTATTTGAAAAATCAATAGAATTAATAAAAAAAAAAAAGTTTATTCATCAAAATAAAAACATCAAACCACTTAGATGTTTTCCAAGAGTACCAGAGGACTCCCGGTTGGACTGGAATAATACAACTAAATCTATTATGGGAATAATCAGAGCAAGTTCACATCCATTTGCAGGAGCGTATTGCTTTTTAAATAATAATATAAAAAAAAAAGTAATTATATTTAGAGCAAAGAAATTTTCACCCAATTACAAATTTTTTGCTTTACCAGGACAAATATGTGAACGTCGTTCAAATACAATTATTGTATCTACAAATAACGGTATGATAGAATTATTGGAATTTAAATTAAATAAATTAAATCAAATAAGAAGTTTTAAAGAGATAACAAAATCAATGAGAAATAGATTGACTTAGTCGTTAGTAAAACAATAATAAGTTATTGAAAACTTTAAGTTTAAATTTTTATTTTCTAGCTGAAAAATATAAATCTGTACCAAATATTTTTGGAAAGAAGGTTTTTAGTAATAGTTTTCTTGTAATATGATAATTAGGGTAAAATCCATTTAAATTTTCGTAATAAAGTTTTTTTTCATTAAACTTACTTAAAATTAACTTCATTTTTGTTTTTGTTGTAAATTCAGTTGCTGGTGGAGCCTGATTAATAGAGTTTTTATCATACTTTTTTTTTTCAGCATCATCAATTTCAAATAATGATAATTCATTTTTTGAAAAAGTTAATTTTAGTGTCTGAGTAAAATTACCTACCCATCTTCTGTAAGAAACTGCTGAGTAAACCATTCCAATTAAAATTCCATTTTTTTCTAGTAAGTCATAACACTTTTTAATTGCACTTAATAAATTTCCAGTATGATGAAGACTTCCAATTGCAACTATGAAGTCAAATCTTTTTTTTTTAAAATCACATGTTAGAAAATTTTTATTCAACGTAGTTGTTTTACCAGATATTTTTTGAGAAAAGCCTATTCTTTTTTTTACCAAATTTATTGGTTTTTTTGCAATATCAATCGCAGTGTAATCTATTCCGTTAATTTCAAATAATTTTTGTGACAATGAACCATAACCAACTCCTATTTCTAAGATTCTTTTTTTCTTCATATTTTTCAATTGTATATATTTTTCTAAATATGGATAATATTTGAAGTAATGTTTATCATATTGATCTAATGATTTTTTATCATGATTTTTAATGTTTATGTATTCAGCAAAAATTGATCCACAAACCTCTTCCCAAAAACTTTTATTTTTTGTGTTAATTGACATAATACAAACTTTTTAACTATTTATAATCCTATTTGGAAACATTTGCTTTTCAATTTCAAATGGTTTTCTGTTTTCAAACAAGCCATCATAAACTTTTTCAAATCGCTCAGCGCAATTTTCCGCTGCAAACCATCTTATTGCGTAATTTCTATATTTATTATTTAAGATATTTTTTTTTATGACTCCTGATTTGTATGAATTTATTGTCTTAATAAATACATTTTTAAATTGTTTCTCACTAGATGATATTATAGGTAATTCGTTTAATGATTGAAGTTGGAAGAAATCTTTTGGTTCTTTATGATTTATAAAAACAATAACTGGTTTATTTAGCATAAGAGCTTCTCTAGTAATAGATCCAAAACGACCAAAATTTAACTGATCAATGACTATATCAGAGTTTTTAATAATGTTAATATATTCTTTACTATCAATATTATTAGTGGGATTTATAAGTTCAATATTAAATCCGTCTTTTATTAATTCTTTAATGTTATTAAAAATAATTTTTGAACCCTTAATATTTTTTTGGTTAGTTGTTCTTTGCTTAAAATTTCCAACTGAATGCAAAATCTTAATTCTTTTATTAAAATTTAATGGATTTTGAGTATTCCATAAATTTTTATCCAATGCCTGAGTAAGAGGTTCTCTAAAACATTTATTATTCCCTTGGTATTCTAAAGCATAAAAGGTTTCCGAAGCAAACAAATCCATTAATAAATTTCTTTTTTGTCCCCAAAGAAGATTTTTATGATCATTACAAACTATAGGATTTTTTTTCCAAACACACTTGTTACACACTCCATTAGTCCATTTATTAAATAATTTTTGACTTGTACCATCCAAGCAGCCTGAGGTTGTATAACCAATTTTAATGTTATAGTTTTTTAAGTACAATAAATCTAAGGGAACAAAATTTTCATGTAAATTATTTTGATGGGAAATGTTGCGGAAAATGGAATTATTTCCTATACCATACAAATGTACCATTGAAAATCTTTTTGGTATGTCAAAAAAGAAATCATTAACTTTTTTCTTAAGAATGGATTTATCAGAATCGTATAAATTTAATTCAGATCCATGATTAAAGGTGTTGTCATCTTCAGGAGAATCAATACTACAATTAAGCGCATCCCAATTTCTTTTTTTTAAAGCTTTTGATAAATAAAGAAAATTATAATAACTGTGTCCAAAAAATAAAACACTTCTTTTGGCTGGTAAGGCATAAATTTTGGAATTTTCTAATTGGATATTAGTTTTGTATTTGTAAATTGAGGATATGAATTTAAATAAATTATGATTGTAAAATAACTTTATATATAGTTTTCCAAAAGAACTTTTGGAGAAAAAAGAATCTATATATCTAATTTTAAATAACTTAAAAAGTAAATAGAATTTTAAATCCAGAATATTTTTTATGACTAAAGCAGAAAGTTTATAAGAAAACTTAAGAGATTTTAAAAGAAAGATAAGATTAAACTTATAGTGTAAATAAAAAGAAATTTTTCTGTGGATTCTTGATTTTAAATTTAAAAAACT
Organism: uncultured Alphaproteobacteria bacterium; assembly: GCA_902618535.1. GTDB lineage: Bacteria > Pseudomonadota > Alphaproteobacteria > Methylaequorales > Methylaequoraceae. The sequence goes on from CACNAV010000001.1 coordinate 11,288, forward strand.
AAAAGTATTCATTTTTATTTTTTTATTAATGATTTTTTTTTTTTTAATAGTTTTAGATTGTATTAAAGTATCAAAATTATTTATAAAACTTCTATACGAATACTTTTCATTTAATGCAATTTCATTAAACGTTCTATCAGCAATTTTTTGTAAAAAATTATCATCGGTAATTAATTCGTTTATATATGAAAAATTACTGAAATCTTTTTTTAGCGCTAAGTAATGCCTATTTGGTTTAAGTATTTTGGAATAGCTTCCTTCAAATAGAATCATTACTGTTTTTAATGCTGAAGATTCAAAACATCTTGGAGGTATAACAGCAATTGGAAATAACCAATCTTTTTCTTTGAGAAATTTTGTATAAAAGTTCTGATAATCAAATTTATTTTCTATTAATTTTTTGTAATTATCAAAAATTTTTCCATCAAAGTCAATTACACTTGATCCACTTTCAGTGCCTAGTGTTGTTTTCGAATTTAACATTTTTTGGATATATTTATCTCCATATATTCTAGATTTTTCTGTTACATCAATATCAATTTTAATTTTCGAATTAATATTTTTAAGAAAATAATCAGCTATTTTTTTTTTTTCATAACCTAGTTCTCCGCAATAGTGAACTTCTCTAGATCTATAAAAAATATAATTTTTTCTATTTCTTATTTTTGGTTTGTGTAATTCTTTACTTAATAATTTCTCTGGAACATATGAAGTTAACGTTTCAATTTTTTGAATTTTTTTGTCAAGTTTTTCATATATATATTTTTGATAATGTTTATTTACACAAGTAAATAGAAAATGAATTTCTAAATAATTAATTAACATCACAGTATTGTTAACATTTCTATACTCATCTTGAATAAAAAGGCATTTTATTCCATTGAACCTCTTTATTTTCTCATAGCTATTATTTGAAAATATTTCTATATTTAAAATATTTAATGAATAATGAATTATTATTACATCAAAATCATTGATATTTAAACCAGTAGGTATTTCTCCATATATTGATAATCTATATATTTTGTGTTTTGAATATTTCTCAAAACTTTCAATGTGATCTAACATATTCTCAGCAACATTTTTATGGTAGTCACAAAGTAGTAAAATATTTAACATTTATATAATTTATTATAAATTTTATTATAACGTTTAGAAATTATTATATTATTGTGATATTTGTTTATAAAGGATTTCACTTGTTGACTGATAAAAATTAATTTCCTTGGGTTTCTTATAATTTTTTCAATGGTTTGGTTTAATTCATTTATTTCACTAAAGATGATTCCTGAAGTCTTCAAATAAACATATTTTTCAATAATATCCTTTCTTACAAAAGTAACAATAGGTATACCTAGACTCATACTCTCTACTTGAAAATTTGCATAATCGCCCATTCTTAACTTTCCAATACTGAGATGACAATTTTTAAGAACTTTAAGTACTTCTTCATAACTTTGATTTTTTAAAAAAAAATACTCTATGGGATATCCCTTTTTCTGAAGTGATTTAATACATTTTGAAATATAATATGAACCTTCAACTTTGGTTTGATTAGTTGCATGAATTATCTTTATTTTTTTAAAATTATTATTAAATTTATTTTTAGTGTTAATTGGAGAAAAGAAAGGCATATAAGTAGCAGTTGGATGAAAATCCAGTAAATCTCTTGTTGTTACTATTAAATGATCTGCAATTTTAATCATTTTTTTTTTTTCTACCCATTCAGGTATTAAATATTTATGAAAATTTAAATCATTAAAATCATTATGAAGTTTTTGAATTATATTTTTATCCCTAGCATCATTACCTCTTAGATGAATGATAATTTTTATATTACACATTTTTAGGAACTTTATTTCCCAGCCAGTTTTTGAAACTGTAAATAAAAAATGAAGGTGAATTATTTTATATTTGACAAGAAAAAACCATAAAATATAAAATTCTCTTAGAAATGAATAATTAGATTTTTGTTCAAAAAAATAATCATATTTTTTCCAATGTTTGCTTCTTCCGATTGACAAATATTCAGCGTTAATCCCATTTGATTTTAAAATTTTTGTTGTATTATATGCAATATGATTAGGATAAGAAATATGAAGAACTTTATTATTTTTTTTTACAAAATATTTAAAAAATTTTGCCAAGAGAAAGCATAAAAGAAATAAAATATCCTTTAAAATAAAGTTTAAAAAAACAAGAAACTTATTTTTTAATTTAAATTTTAAATCTCTTAACATTATCAGTTAACTTTATGTATATCTAAATAGGTCACTTTAAAATAAATAATAACAGTTTATGAAATTATTTCTTTTATTATGTGGTCAACTCTATTTTTATACAGGTGATTTTCTTTAACAAAACTAAAAGCCTGTTCTGTAATTTTTTTTACTTTATTATTATCTTTAATATACTCAAGTATTTCCTTAAAATTTGAATAATCTTTTTTTAAACTTAAATAGTGTTCGTTTGGTTTTAGAATATTATTATACTTACCCTCTAGAAGTATTTGGACTGTTTTAGTTCCAATTGCATCAAAATTTCTTGAGGAAATACATTTAAAATAAATTGGGGGGTAAGTTAAAGAATCGAAGTAAGATTTATAAAATTTTTCAAACTCTGCGTCCTCAAATACCAGATTAGAGTGAGAAATTGGTGATTTTTTTAAAAAAAACTTTATTAAATTCTTAAAAGAAACCGGCAGGTTATAAAATAACTTATCAAATTTACTTCTTGGAATAATAAACTTAGATGTTTTACTTTTAATTTTCGATAGAATATCTCTTATAATCTTATCATCAATATCAACAAAATATGAACCAGCTTCAGAGGAAATTACTGATTTGCATGAATTTAAAAAAATAGACCAATTCTTTGCATCATAACGTTTAAAGTCTATACTTATGTTCAATCCTTTTATTTTCGAAAATTTATTGACCATACTATTTCTTTCTGTATCTCCAATGTACGAATAATATTTTATTCCTTTAAAACCAATATCAATTTTTCTATCATCGAATTTTTTTTGTACAAAAAAATTATTAGTGTTTAATGCAGGAGGACATAAAATTACTTTTTTTTTACTAACATCAGACCATAAGAATTGTGCTGCTTCATTCATTAACTGTGAACAAACATAAGATATATTCATTCTTTTTAAAATTTTCCTTCTGTCACCAATTGGACTAAAAATATTGTTAAATTCATTACCAATAAAAACTAAGACCTCTTCTTTTCTTGAATAAATAAATTTTTCAATTTTTAATAATGGATCTATTGAATCTGCATTAGTGGAATGATGAAGAAAAATGAAGTCATATTCATCACACTCATTATCAAGCTCAGTAAAGTTTATTAATTTAACTTTTATTTTTTTATGTTCAACAAAAGCTTTAACCCAATCATCATAATAGCTGAGTTTATCATAAGAATGATCAATATTAACAATTAACAATATTTTATACTTTTTATAGGCCATCTAATATATTTTTCAGGCATTTTGTCACAGCGTTTATCTCATGTTCTTTCATCCCTGGAAAAATTGGTAGACTTATTTGTTGTTTAGCAACTAGATCAGTTATTGGTAAAGAAAAATTTTGATACTCTTTTTGATAGAGTGGTTGCCTATATATTGGGATTGGATAATGGATTCTTGCATCAATTTTGTTATCTCTCAATTTTTTTAATATATATTCCCTCTTTTTTACTAAGATAGGGTAGATATGAAAACTATGTCTACTTTTATCAAAAATAGTAGGAGTTATACAATCATTGTAAAGCAGCTTTGAATATATTTTAGCAATGTTTATCCTTGATTTGATATATTTTTCAAGGTGTTTAATTTTTACATTTAAAACTGCAGCTTGGATTCCATCCATCCTCTCATTTAAACCAAGCAATCCAAATTTATTTTTTGAGATTCTTCCATGGTCTCTTAATTTTTTAACATTTTCTACAAGTCTTTTATTATTTCCAACAACAGCGCCTGCATCGCCGAATGAACCAAGGTTTTTACTAGGAAAAAAACTAAAACATGCTAAGTCACCAAAAGTGCCACAAAATTTATCATCAATTTTGGCTCCATGTGCTTGAGCAGCATCCTCTATTACAAACAATTTATTTTCTTTTGCAATTTTGCATATTTGTTTCATATCAGCTGGATTTCCATATAAATGGACAGGAAGAATGCATTTAGTTTTTTTTGAAATGTGTTTTTTTATTTTTTTTGGGTCAATATTATAAGAGTCTTTGTCTATATCTACAAAAATTGGCTTAGCTCCAACGTTTGAGATAGCCTCAGCAGTTGAAACCCAACTATGAGATGTTGTTATTACTTCATCACCATTTCCAATATTACATGCTTTTAAAGCCATTTGTAAAGCAGAGGTTCCCGATGAAACCCCAGCACAATATTTAACTTTCAAGTATTTTGAAAATTTATTTTCAAATTTTTCAACTTCTATTCCAAGTATAAATGCTGAGCTATCAATTACTTTTTGAATTGCTTGATTAATTTCATTTTTAAGAGGGAGGTAAGTTCTACTTAGATCTGCGAATGGTACTATATTATTATTTAACATCTATTATTTTCCAGCAAATGAGTTGAGAAATTAACATTTAAAATATTACTTTAAACATTAAAAATTATTAAGGGCACTATTTTTTATCAAAAATAATTTTCTCATATGATCTTTTTTCTACTTCACAAAATAATTTGTTATCTAATTTGTATCCAGCCTTACTCACCCATGATACATGCTTAGCTGGATTGCCTAAAACCAAAGAGTAATTTTTAACGTTTGAGGTTACAACTGAACCAGCGCCTATAAAACTATAAATGCCTATACTTATTCCACATATAATTGTTGAATTAGCTCCAATAGTAGCGTTTGCTTTTACCAAAGTGATGTCATATTCTTTGTTTCTTGGTATAAAAGATCTAGGGTTTTTAACATTTGTAAAAACAACTGATGGACCACAAAAAACATTATTTTCTATTTCAACACCAGAAAATACACTTACATTATTTTGAATTTTAACATTGTTTCCAATCTTTACTCCTTCTCCTATAAAAACATTTTGACCAATAATACAATTTTCTCCAATAATCGAACTCTCAGAAATATGACTCCAATGCCAAATTTTTGTATTTTTACCAACAGCACAATTTTTATCAATAATCGCAGTAGGATGATTAAAAAAATTTTTCATATTTTCGACATTTTAGAGACAAGAAGAAGCGATTCAACTGTTGATTTAGCATGAAAGATGTTATTATTACTAAGTATTTCCTGATAACAGAGAGAATGACTATCTGAAAATTTTCCCGTTAATTCATAAGCTTTATTATTGATTATCAATTTTCTTTCACTTTCAACTGAGTTTTTATGGAGTCTGTCTAAAGATAGATTCCATTTAACTCTAGCATTTTTAAAAAAAAGTATACCAGTAGCATTTCTAATTTCATTCATGTGAATTTCAAAATTTAAACATTCTCCAAAGATCCATATCAAGATATCAAAAAGGTGAATTCCAATATTATAGAGAATCCCTCCCGATTTTTCACTATTACCTTTCCATGAGTAATCATACCATTTACCTCGCGGAGTATTATAATTTAATTCACATTCATAAAAGATATTGTCTTTTAATGATTTTCTAAGATTATAAATCTCTTCATTAACTCTTAATTGAAGAATGCAGTAGATTCTTTTTTTTTTTTTATTTTCAAGACTAAAAAGGTTTTCTAAGAGTTCAACGTTAATTACTAGCGGCTTTTCACAAATCACATTCATTTCATTCATCAAACCAAATCTTATATGCGAGTGATGTAAATAGTTTGGAGAACAAACAACCAAATAATCAATTTTATTTTTTTTTGATTGTTTTGAAATGAAATTTTCAAATGAATTGAAGTTATTAAAAAAAAATGAATCAGGAAAATAACTATCAATTATACCAACGGAGTCATTTAAATCACAAGATGCAATTAATTGTCCATTATTATCTTTAATAGCTTTTAAATGTCTTGGTGCTACAAACCCAGCGGATCCAATTAAGGCAAATTTTTTTTTCATTACGTATAATGTTTTAATTTATTAATGTTTAACATTTTTACAACAATTTTTAGACTATCTTTTAATGTAAATTATTTCTATCAAATATGCACAAGTCATGAAATTGTGAAATTCAAAATCTTATCTAATTTTTGAAAAAATATAAAGAAATTTTAAATATAACAATATATTTAGGCATGAAGGTTAAATACTATGCAGGAATTCAAAATTAATGTATTGTCTCTTGATATGGATTTCGAAGTAACTGTTATTGGAGCTGGCGTGATTGGATTGTGTATAGCCAGAAAGATGTGTAAGAAAAATTTTGATACTGTCGTTATTGAAAAAAGAGAAATTCAATCTGACTACTCAGGAATTAGAACAACATCTATTTCCAATGACTTTATAATTCAATCTAAAGAAAACCACAAAATCAACGGTTTAATTAATTTATATGGAATAAACTCTCCTGGTTTAACCTCCTCGCTTGCGCTATCAGAGTTTACTTATGCAAATATTGCCAATGGAAGATTTATTGAATAGCAAACATTTTTTTTTAATTAAAGAAGAAAGTTAAATAATTTTATAAAGTAGGATATGAAAATAAAAAAATTTGACTATGAAAAAGCTTATTATTTATTTAAAAAAATTAGATGTACTGAAGAGAAGATAATTGAAATTTATGAGAGTAATATAATAAAAAGTCCAGTTCATCTTTCACTTGGACAAGAATCAATTGCAGTAGGAGTTGCACTAGCATCTGAAAAAAAAAAAGATATAGTATTTAGCAACTATAGGTCTCATGCTCATTTTATAGCGCACGGTGGAAATTTTAAAAAAATGTGGGCTGAACTTTTTGGAAAAGAAACAGGATTATCTTCAGGAAAAGCCGGGTCAATGCATTTAGGAGATTTAGGTATAAATTTTATATTTACATCAGCAATTGTGGGAAGTGCAATTTCCCAAGCTGTAGGTTATTCTTTAGCTCTTAAAATGAAAAAGTTAAATTCAAAAGTTATCTGTTATCATGGAGAAGGAGCTATGGATCAAGGAACCTTTTGGGAATCTTTAAATTTTAGTGCGTTAAAAAAATTGCCAATTCTGTTTGTATGTGAGAACAATGGGCTGGCTATATATTCTGATCAAAGAAAAAGAATGAAGACTTTAGACATATGCAAAAAAGTTAAGTCTTTTGGTGTCCATACAATAAAAATTAAAGATAATTCAACAAAAAATATATTTCAAAATACTCAAAAAGCTCTTCAAAGAATAAAAAAAAATGGACAACCAGTCTTTTTAGAAATCAGTACTTACAGAGAAGTTGATCATGTTGGTATAAATTATGATTTTGCGTTAGGATATAGAAAAAAAGAAAAACAAAAAATGATGAAAAGTTTGAATGAATTAAAATTTTTGAAACAGAATACAAAAAATTTTAAACAAATTGAAAAAAAAATTAATAAAGAAATTTCTGATGCACTAAACTATTCCCTTAAATCAAATTTCCCCCACAAAAAATGCATAGGATCAAATGTTACAAAAGAATAAATTTGTAAATAATATAACTTATGCAGATGCAATTTTAAGTGCAACAAAAATAATGTTAAAAAAAAATAAAGATGTCTTTGTTTTCGGACAAGGCGTTGATGATCCAAAAGGACATTATGGAACAACACTTAATCTTCACAAAGATTTTGGAGAAGATAGATGTTTTGATACACCAATATGTGAGGAAAGCATGACTGGTGTAGGAATTGGTGCAGCAATTGCCGGTATGAGCCCAATTTTAGTACATCAGAGAATGGATTTCTTGATGCTAGCTATGAATCAAATAGTTAATATGGCATCAAAAATTCATTACATATCAGATGGTAAACTATGTGTCCCAATAGTTGTAAGAGCTTGTATTGGAAGGAGCTGGGGACAAGGTGCTCAGCATAGCCAATCTTTATTATCAACTTTTGCTCATATTCCTGGACTAAAAGTAATTGCTCCCACAACTCCTCATGATGTCAAAGGAACACTTATAACTGCAATAGAAGATAGAAATCCAGTAATTTTTATAGAACATAGAATGCTTTATAAAAATAAGGGCTTGGTACCCAAAGGTTATTATAAAGTAGGTTTTGGCAAATCAAGGACTTTATCTAAAGGTTGTGATATTACATTAGTTGGGATTAGTTTTACAGTAATAGACTGCATTAACGCTAAAAAATTATTGCAAGAAAAATCAATTAAAGCAGAAGTTATTGATTTGCTTTCTATTCAACCTTTAGATATGAGTAAAATTGTTAGTTCAGTGAAAAAAACAAAAAAATTAGTAATTGTAGAAAACGATTGGATTAATTGCGGAGTTTCATCTGAAATTATATCTCGTTTAATAGAAACATATAATGTGAAATTTGAAGTTAAAAGAATAGGATATTTATTTACCCCCTGCCCTACAACTTCTGCATTAGAGGAAAGTTTTTATCCTAGTCCTGAAAAAATAGCAAAAGTTTCTTATGAAATGGTTACAAAAAAAAAAAACTGGAAACCAAGAAAAATTAAAACCAAAGAAATAGAGGAATTTAAAGGACCCTTTTAATGAAAAAAACTTTTTTATACAAATCTATAAAAAATGAATGGCAAAAAGTTCATTCAAAAAAAAACAATAAAAAAATTAAATTACATGAACCAACGTTTGGAGTTGAAGAAATATTCAACTTTACAAAGCAACTTATCACTACAAATGTGACAATGGGCAAACAAGTTGAATCTTTTGAAAAAAATATTTGTGATAAATTTGGCTTTAGGTATGCAGTATCAAGTAATTCTGGCTCATCAGCCAATCTACTTATGATATCTGCATTGATGAGTAATCTGTACTCTAAAAGATTAAAAAAAAATGACGAAATAATCGTACCGGCTTTAGCTTGGTCAACATCTATATTCCCACTTACTCAATATGGTTTAAAGCCAGTCTTTGTTGATTGTGATCTAAAAACTATGAATATAGACATTAATCAAGTAAAAAAAGCGATTTCAAAAAAAACAAAAGGCATTTTAATCATTCCTATCTATGGTAACCCCTGTGAAATGAACGAGATAACAAAAATATGTAAAAAAAAAGGACTTGTTCTTCTTGAAGATACATGTGAATCAATGGGAGCTAAATATAATAATAAATTTTTAGGAGGGTTTGGCTTAGCTTCTAGCTTCAGTTTTTATTTTTCGCATCATATAACTTGTCTAGAAGGTGGAATAACTGTAACTAACGACTATGAACTAGCTGAAATTATGAAAATAATAAGATCACATGGTTGGATAAGAAATGTAAAAGAAAAAGAAAAATGGATAAAAAATTATCCAAAAATTGATCCTAATTTTTTGTTTGTAAATGAAGGCTATAACTTAAGACTTACAGAGCCACAAGCGAGAATGGGTATGACTCAAATTAAAAAGCTAGATGGTTTTATAAAAAAAAGAAGAAAAAATGCAGATTATTTGATGAGTTTAATGAAAGAATTTAATGATTTCTTCATATATCAATATGAAACAAAAAAGTCCTTTCACACTTGGTTTGGATTCACAATTATTATAAAGGACCTCAAAATTATTGATAGAGGTAGATTATGTAATTTTCTCAACAAGAATGCAATTGAAACAAGAGTAATTGTATCAGGTAATTTTACATCTCAGCCTGTTGTTAAAACATTTAAACATCGTACTGTAGGCAATCTTGAAAACGCTAGTAAAATTATGAATAATGGATTTTCTATAGGAATTCACCAAAACCTTGGAAACAATGAAATAAAATACATTTACAATATTTTTAAAAAATTTTTAAAAAGAGAAAGCTTATTGTGAAAAAAAAAATTGCATTCATCACGGGAATAACAGGAATGGTCGGCTCTCATTTACTCGACTATCTGGTAAAAAATACTAATTGGGAAATCCATGGACTTGTTAGATGGAGAAGTTCACTTGAAAATATTGAATTTCATTTAGAAAGTATTAATAAAAAAAAAAGAATATTTTTACACTATGGGGACCTTAGAGACTACCAATCACTTATTCCTGCAATTAAAAAAAGTAAACCTAACTACTTGTTTCATTTAGCAGCACAAAGTTATCCACTCACTAGTTTCACCAGTCCCATAGATACGTATGAAACAAATATTTTAGGAACACATAATATTTTAGAAGCAATAAAAGAATATAGTTCCTCTGCCATTTGTCATATATGCTCATCCTCTGAAATCTTTGGTAAAGTAAGTAAAGAAAACTTACCAATTAAAGAAGAATGTAGCTTTCATCCAGCATCTCCTTACGCAATCTCAAAGATTGGAACCGACTTAATATCGAAATTTTATTATCAAGCTTATAAAATCAAAACTTTAACAACGAGAATGTTTACACATACTGGCCCTAGAAGAGGTGACGTTTTTGCTGAATCATCATTTGCGAAACAAATAGCCATGGCAGAGAATGGGTTAACAAAAAATAAAATCTATGTTGGAAATTTAAACTCGTTGAGAACAATATCCGATGTAAGAGATGCGGTAAAGGCATATTTTATGTTAGTTACCGTTAAACCAATTTTTGGTGAATGTTATAATATCGGTGGTAATAAAAGTTTAACAATTAAGGAAATATTAGAATTTTTGATAAGTATATCTTCAATTAAAAATAAATTAAAAATAGTAAAGGATCCTGGAAGATTCAGACCAATAGATGCTGATTTGCAAATTCCAGATTGTGAAAAGTTTAAGTCTCATACTAGATGGAGTCCTCAATACAGTTATAAAGAAACCCTAAAAGATTTACTTAATTATTGGAGAAAAAAAATAAAAAAAAATAAAAATTATTTAGTAAGATAATCAATATGATTATTTCTAAATCACCTTTTAGAATTTCTTTCTTTGGAGGTAGCACAGATTACGAAGATTGGTTTACTTTTAATGGAGGAGCATTTATATCATTAGCATTTCAAAAATATTCATACTCAGTTGTAAAAAGACTACCTAAAAACTCTGAAAAAAAATACCATGTACAATGGAGAATTAAAGAAGCTACTAATAATCCAGATAATATTAAACAACCAATAGTTCGTGAATCACTTCGTTTTTATAAATTTTTTGAAAATCTAGAATTTATTTACTTTGCCGACCTTCCAGCTAGAAGTGGAATTGGGTCAAGTTCAGCATATTGTTGTGCAGTGGGGAATTGTATAATGAATTTAAAAAATATAAGTTTTGACAAATATAAACTAGCTGAAAATTCATACCAAATAGAAAATAAACTTTTAAAAGAAAATGTTGGTATTCAGGACCAAATTGCATCTTCATTTGGAAATCTAAATTATGTAAAAATAAAAAAAGATAAAACCTTTAAAATTAATCCAATAATTCTCAAAGATTATGAAAAATTTGAATTTTTAGGAAGATTACTTCTAGTTTATACTGATGAGCAAAGAAATTCATCTCAAATGGCACAATTAATTCTTAAAAATCTAGAAAAAAAAAAAGCAATAATAATGAAAATTCAACAAATTGTTGACGAAGCTTATTCAAATCTAATTAATCAAGACATTGATACATTTGGAAAATTACTGAAGTACACTTGGGAAATGAAAAAAGAACTTTCTAACAAAATGATAACAAAAAAAACTTTAGATTTGTTTGAAATACTGAATAAAAAAGAAGTTCTAGGTTATAAAATTATGGGTGCTGGTGGTGGTGGCTTTGTACTTGCGTACTTTAAAGAAGGAAAAAGAGATAAGTTTATAAATAAATATCTTAAAAATAAATTATTTATTAAACCAGAAATTGATGAATCAGGTACCAAAACAATAATCTATTAATTTATGTAAAAACAAAAAATTTCTATGGATGAAAATAATCAGATAAATGATAAAAATGTTTCATTTGTGGTTTTAGTTGGAGGATTAAGTTCAAGAATAAAACATCTTTATCCAAATAAACCAAAACCATTAATTGAGATTGAAAATAAACCTTTTCTTTACTGGCTTGTAAAAGAAATAGAAACTCTCAATTTTACAAATATCATTTATGCCACTGGATATAAAAGTGACCAAATTGAAAATTGGGTAAAAAAAAATGAATTTAAAAGATTAAATCAAAAAATTGTTAAGGAAAAAAAAAAACTGGGGACTGCAGGTTCTGTATTTAATTTAATTAACATATGTAAACAAAATCTTATTGTTCTAAATGGTGATACTTTTTTAGCTGGTGGCATCAAGGCATTAATTGAATCAATTAATATAAAAAATTCGTGTTCACTAGTTTGTCATCATATGAAAAATACTGAAAAATTTGGAAGAATAATTTTTAATAAAAAAAATAAATTAATTAATTTTATAGAAAAAAAAAAGGGGGGGCCTGGATATATTAATTCTGGAATATATTATTTTAAAAAAGAAAAAATTATAAAATATAAAATTAATGGATGTGTAAGCTTAGAATATCAATTGATACCTAGTATGATCAAGAATAACGAAAAAATAAATGTAATAAAAATTAACAAACCAAAGTTTATTGACATTGGGACTGAAGATTCAATTATTGAATCAAAAAAAAAGGCACAAAAAATTTTATTTAATGACTAATAAATTAACCAAAAAACAAAATAAAATTATGATTCTTGGTGCAACAGGTTTTATTGGCAAAAACATTGCTCTTTACTATTCTAAAAATTTAAAAATAAAAGCCACATACAATAAAAAAATACCCTTTGAAAATAAAAATATTGAATGGATAAAATGTGATCTTAGGAGTGAAAGACAAATTAATAATCTTTTTGATAATATTGACATTGTAATTAATGCTGCTGCTGTAACTTCTGGTGTAAAAGATATTATTAATAAACCACATATTCATGTTAACGATAACGCTTTAATGAATATAAATATTTTAAAGCAGCTTTTTAAAAATAAAAATATTAAACATTATATATTTTTTAGTTGTACTGTCATGTATCAAAGTAGCTTGAAAAAACAGGATGAAAACAAATTTAATTACAGAATAACGGATAAGTATTTTGGAGTTGGCTGGACGAAAGTTTATATTGAAAAACTTTGTAAGTTTTACTCAAGTTTTTTAAATACAAAATTTACTGTAATACGCCATAGTAATATATTTGGCCCCTATGATAAGTTTGATTTAGAAAAGAGTCATGTAATGGGAGCGACAATTTCCAAAGTAATGAAAGCTAAAAAGGAGATAACAATTTGGGGAAAAGGTAACGAAATAAGAGACTTTTTGTATATTTCAGATTTAATAAAATTTTTAGAATTGTTAATTAAAAACCAAAAAAATAAATATAAAATTTATAACTGCGGGTCTGAAACAGGTGTTAAAATATTCGATCTAGCAAAATTAATAGTTAAAATTTCTGGTAAAGAAATTAAAATTAAAAAAAATGTGACAGCGCCTACAATTGACTTTAATTTAGTTCTTGATTGTGGAAAAGCGAAAAAGGAAATAGGGTGGAAAGCGCAAGTAAATCTTAGTGATGGCATAAAAAAAACATTGGTTTGGTATAAAAAAAATACATTTTTATAATTATATTTAATATGTAATTAAAACCAATTTTTTTCTCATTTTATTATCAAAATAAGTCAACTTATAAGATTTCTTTTAAAGGTTTAATTAACAAAATTTATACTTTAACTTTTAAACCATCATAAGCTGCAATACAATTTTTTGGCACTTTTGACATAATAGTGTCATAATCAACCTCGTAATTCATATGAGTAAGAATCGTTTGTTTTGGCTTCAGTAATTTCATCCACTCCATTACTTTATCAAAATGAGCATGAGTTTTATGGGGCTTGAATCTTAGACAATCTACGATCCATAAGTCAAGTCCCTTAAGTTTATCTAGTGCTATTTCGTCAAACTCCAATACATCAGTACAATATGCAAAATTATTAAATCTAAAGCCAGTTGAGTTTATAAACCCATGATTTTGCTCAAAGCTTGAAATTTTTAAGTCATTGATACTGAAATCAGATGATATTTCATGAGGTATTAAACATGGTTTGTAGTAAAAACCATTAGCCTCAGGAACTAATTTTTCGAAAACATAACCGAATCTTTCTTTGATTTTCTCTAACACTTCTTTGGTGGCATAAAGATTAAGATCACTGTTCATAATAACATTTAAGAACCTAAAATCATCAATTCCATTTATATGATCTGAGTGTGTGTGAGTAATAAATATAGCATCAAGAGAGTTAACATTTGCGTTTAACAATTGTTGTCTCAAATCTGGGGTAGCATCAACAATTATCGTTGCTTCCTTACTCCTAACTAATATAGAAGAACGAAGCCTCCTATTTTTTGGGTTATTTGGGTTACATGCCCCCCAGTTATTCCCAATTGCAGGAACTCCAGAGGAGCTTCCACAACCTAAAATTTCAATCTCAATAGTCATTTTTAATTTTCGAAAATAAAGTAAAAAAGTTTTTAGTGGTAATATTTATTAATTCTTGCTTCTTAATTTTTTTAATTTCTGAAATTTTTTCTAACGTATAGTTAACGTACGACGGTTCATTTCTCTTTCCTCTGAAAGGTACTGGAGCTAGAAAAGGAGAATCAGTTTCCACTAAAAGTTTATCTGCAGGTACATATTTTACTACGTCAACTAAATCAATTGCATTCTTAAATGTTATAATTCCTGAAAAGGAAATATAAAAACCGTTATCAAGAGCTTTCTTAGCAAATTGTTTTGTAGAAGTAAAACAATGAATAAGTCCTGTAGATGAATATTTTTTTACAGATTCGTTCAGGCAATTTATTGTGTCATTATCTGCATCTCTTGTGTGAACAATAGTGGGATATTTTTTTTCTCCTGATAAAAAAAGATGTAACATAAATGATTCAATCTGGTTTGTTCTATTTTTTTTGCCTCTAAAAAAGTCTAGTCCTGTTTCACCCAGTCCAACAACTTTTTTGTTTTTTAGATTTTCTGAAATTTTATTTTGAATATCATCCAATTGAATAGTATCGGTTTCTGAACTGACATTATTTGGATGAATCCCAGTAGTGCACCAAATATTTTCATAATTTTGCGTTACTTCATGAACTTTTTCAAAATCTTCAAGATTAACAGATATTGTCAATAAGTAATCAACATTAGTCAATTTTGCATTATTAACTATTTTATCTCTATCACTATCAAAGTCTTTAAAATCAAGATGACAATGTGAATCAACTATTTTATTCAAGTCTTGGGAATAATGCTTTTGGTTCATTTAATTTGTGCCCTTTGTTTAAAAAATTTTTTGAATTTAAATATTCAAACGTTCTTAATTTATTATCTATATTCAATGTATCAAGAAGTAATTTAGAAGCAATTGGTAAAAAAGGTTGCAAAATGATACCGATGACTCTAAAACTCTCAATCAATTCTGTTAGGACTCTTGCAGTGGACTCTCTATCATCTTTTATCAAATTCCATGGCTCTGATTCATCCATAAACTTATTTAATTTACTTATGAATACAAAAATTTCGTCAATACCTTTACTTAACTCTAAGTTATTTATCAACTTCTCTACTTTTTGAAAAAGTAAATAGGCGTCTTTCAAAGGATAGTTATCAATTGAATTCAAATTTAGCTGAGAAGGAAGAACACCTTCAAAATTTTTAAAGAGGAATTTTATTGTTCTTTGAACTAAATTACCTAGATTATTTGATAAATCAGAATTAACTCTATTTTTTAAGGCTTTTTCAGAAAAATCTCCATCCTGTCCTAGTGTCACTTCTCTTAAGAGAAAATACCTAAATTGATCTAACCCAAAGTTATCTATTATTTTATTTGGGTCAATACTATTACCAAGTGACTTTGATATTTTTTTTCCTTCATTAGTCCACCAACCATGTGCAAAAATCTTTTTAGGTAGGGGAAGTTTTGCAGCCATTAACATTGCTGGCCAATAAACTGCATGAAATTTCAAGATATCTTTGCCGATAACATGAATACATTCATTCCAATAATTTTTTTTTTCTTTAAAATTTGGATATCCTAAAGACGTTAAATAATTCACTAGAGCATCAATCCATACGTACATTATATGATTATTGTGGTCTTCAACATTAATTCCCCATTTAAAACTAGTTCTGGATATTGATAAATCTTTTAATCCAGATTTAACGAAACTAATTACTTCATTTCTTCTTGATTTTGGTTGAATAAATTCAGGACAATTTTCATAGTAACTTAGTAAAGAGTTCTCCCATTCAGAAAGTTTAAAAAAAAAGCTTTCTTCCTCTATCCACTCAACTTTTTCATTATCAGCTGTAAAGAAAGAATCATTTTTCTTTATAAGTTCTTTTTCTTGATAGAATGATTCATCCTTTATAGAATACCAACCTTTATATTTACTCAAATAAACCTGGTTATTTTCACAAAGAGTATTCCAAAATTTTTTACAAGCAATCTCATGTCTATTTTCAGTTGTTCTAATAAAGTCTGTATTGGTTGAATCAATTTTTTGTAACAATTCCCTAAAGTTTTTTGAAACTTTATCAACAAAATTGTTAGGGGTCATTCCACTTTTTTCAGCTGCTTTTTCAACTTTTAAACCATGTTCATCAGTACCGGTAGTAAAAAGTACATCAAAATTATTTAATCTATAAAATCTAGCCAATGCGTCACATATTATAGAGGTATAAGAGTGACCAATATGAGGTAAATCGTTAACATAAAATATTGGTGTAGTAATATAAATTTTATTTTTCATTTGTTTAATTCTAAAGAAAAATATTCATTGAAAATTAAAAATAATGCTTTTTTATTATCTAAAAAAAAACCTTTTCTAAAATTTATTTGAACGAAATCTAAAAAGGTTAGAATCTTTAGTTTTTTGTTTAAATCACAGACATGGTTTTTAAAATTAAATTTTAAATTAAAAAAAAATATATTAATAATTAAAGGTAAAAAAGTATCGAAATTCTTCGAAATTTTAAGATAAAATTTTTCAAATTCAATATATTGTAATTTTTCTGAATCTAAAATTTTTTTTACTTCATTTTTTATTAAATCACCATCTTTAGTTAGAAGAAGATTGTAAATACTAGGGTAACCATCACATATAAGAAGTTTTTCTTTTTCTTCATCATTTTTATAATTATCAGCAAGAAGTTTATAAGGATTAAACTTAATTTTTATACATCTCGATTTTATTGTTTGAGGAATTAGTTTTAAATTGTGAGTTATCAATATTAAAACAGTATTTGGAGGTGGTTCTTCCAAGGTTTTGAGCAATGCAATGATCGAATTTTTATTAAGTAATTCTAAATTATTTATTATAAGAAAGGTTTTATTAATTCCATCTAAAGAATTTGTTAAATTACTTTGGTTAATTAATTTCCTAACATCATCAATCATAGCTATATTTTCGTCGCTATTAATTTCATAAACGAATTGTTCATTTTTTTTTTTCTTCAAAACCTTTTTAATAAAAATATCAAGGAACTTTCTCTTTCCCGACTCTTTCGGACCATAAAAAATCCAAGCATGAGGGAAAATTTCTTTTAAATAAAGCTTACTTATGAAATTAAACTCTTGTTTATATTTATTTTCAATAATATTAGATTCAATTTTCATAATGATAAGGAATTATTTTGTTAAATGTTTTTTTTTTATTTAAAAAATCTACAATGTTTTTATGAATTTGATTTTTGCTATAATTGCCATTAAATATTTCAATTTTTTGTGTTTTTTTCAGGTTTTTAAACCCAAGAGAAACCTTTTTATGAAATAAACTATCTTTGAACTCGAACCTAGTTTCGTCTTTTTTCTTTTTAAGGCTTCTTTTAATTCCAATTTCAAAATCGATGTCAATAACAAGTGTTAAGTCTGGCATTAAATTATTTGTGACTTTACTATGCAAATACTTCAGCATTGAAAGAGGAATATTACTTGTTAGTATTTGATAACAATAAGTGGAATAAAAGTATCTATCACACAATACAATCCTATTTTTTAAATTTGGAACTATTTTTTTTTTTAAGTGTTCGTTTCTTGCAGCGTAAATTAATAAAAGCTCAGTTAATGGTAAAATATTTTCCTTTTGTCTTTTGACTAAAATTTTTCTTATAAGCTCAGAAACGTAAGAGCCACCTGGCTCTCTTGTGCAAAAAAACTTCAAACCTCCAATTTCAAGTGATTTAGCTAGTAGCCTAAGTTGAGTAGATTTTCCGCTTCCGTCTATACCTTCAAAAGCTATAAATTTTTTCATTGTGTTGTAATTAAGCTTTCTCCAAATAGAAGAAATTTAAAATTTAGGATCATTTTAGAAAAAAAATTGGATTCACTTACATTATTCGTTGCATATAATTTGTATGATTTAATAGTTTGATCATTTTTTTTTATTAAAAAATCAGCAATATATTGATCCTCTGCTACCGGAGCGATCAAAGGTGACTGATATCTAACCTTAAAATTTATTTTCTTTCTATCTCTATTAGGTACGGTTATAGAGATATCATCTTTTGTATAAAAGCTAACTTCCTTTTTTTTTCCAGACCAAATAGGTATTTGCCCTAACTCTTTTGTTTCGGTTGCAATCTTAATACTTTTAAATTGGTTGAAACCAATTTTCATTAATCTTTCAGACTCTTTCGATCTTTGAGCACTAGATTTTAAACCATTGAGTACTAAAATTAACCTTCTATCTTTATTTTTTACTGTTGCTACAAGACCATAACCTCCTAAAGATGTATGTCCTGTTTTTAATCCATCTGAACCAATAGGTCTAAAAAGCAATGGGTTTCTATTTAATTGCTTAATGTTGTTATAAGTAAATTCTTTTTCAGAATAATAACGATATAAATCAGGAAAATCTTCAATAGTCCTAACAGTTAATTTAAGAAGGTCATTAACAGTCATTAAGTGTTTTTTATCTGGCCAACCTGTAGAGTTTGTAAAATTTGAACTTTCAAGACCAATTTCATTAGCCAACTCATTGAGTTCATCAGCAAAAATACTCTCACTTCCAGAGATACCCTCTGCAACAACAATACAAGCATCATTTCCCGATTGCACAATTATACCTCTAATTAAATCCTCAACTCTAACCATTGAGTTTAAATTCACAAACATTTTAGACCCCCCTTTTTTCCAGGCTTTCTTACTAACTTCAAATTCATCATCAATAGATATTTCTCCATCTTTAATTTTTTTAAACAAGTAATAAATTGTCATTATTTTACTCATTGAACTGGGTGACATCAGTTCATCGGAATTTTTTTCAAAAAGAACAGTTTTTGTTTCATAATCGTAAAGAATTCCCTGTTTAGCTGGTGTTTCAATAGCTTGAACAAGTGAAGTTTTGATAATGAAAAGTAAAAAGATTAAAAGTTTATTCATTTTAATTCATTACTAGATGCGAAGAGGTGTAACCAAGTTGAAAAAGTTTTTCTTGTAATTGGTTGGCTAAATTAATATTGCTTAACGGTCCTATTCTGACTCTGTAAATATATTTATCGTCTATAAATTCTCTTTTAATGTAGGCTTTGAATTCTGAAAGTTTTTCAATAAGAGATTTTGCGTTTCTATGGTCTGTAAATGCACCAACCTGAATTGCAATCTTGTTATCTTTTAAAACAAAATTTTCATCAGTTTCACTTTTTTCTTTAACTACTTTGACTACTTTATTTTCTTTATCATCACTCTTAGTCTCTTGAACTGGAGGATTAAGATTTTTTTTTTCTATATTTTGTATCTTAGCAGACTTAGCTTTATTCTTAGATTGAATTAACTCATTGGCAAACTTTCTGGATTCATCTTCAAGTATCTCAACCCTTACCTTTGCAACACCTCTATTTACAAAGCCTAATTCTTTAGCTGCTTTCTTTGAAAGATCTATTATTCTATTCTTCGCAAATGGCCCCCTATCGTTCACTCTTACAAATGATAGTACTTTGCCGTTTTCCAAGTTAGTTACTTTAACTATAGAAGGAAGAGGTAAAGTTCTATGAGCAGCTGAGATTAAATTTTGATTGAAAATCTCTCCATTAGCTGTTTTTTTTCCGTGAAAACCTGGACCATACCATGACGCATATCCAACCTCATCATACTCATAATTTATAGCTGGATAATACCATTTACCATTAATTTTATAGGGGTTGCCTACTTTATAAGTTGGGTTATCTCCCCATGAACCTATTCTTTTTGCAGAATTAATTAAAAAAGTTGTTTCTGAACAACCAGCAATTATAAACGTCAAGAAAAGAAATAAAATTTTTCTTATTAAGATATGTCTATTTAATAACTTCATCGGATAATAAAAATACGGTTAAAGCAAAGTAATTCGATCTGTTCCAGTCTAGTATAACATCAAAATTTTTTGTTACTAAAAAAAACTGTTTTCCTTCTAAGTCAGGTATAACAAGTCTCATTTGCACTCTCTCATTGTAATTATTTTTAAAAGAAATACCATTTTTTTCCCAAAATTTTTTGGTTTTATATTTTTTTTTTTTAGATAAATTTTTCAGTTTATCGGTAATTATAATTTTAACTTCTTCCCCCCATAATAGATTATTATTCCAACCAACCTGATTTAAATAATTAGCTCCAGATGCTAATGCATCAGATTTTTTAAAAAGATTAATTTTCTTATCATTGTCAAAATCAATTGCAAATTTATGAAAAGTACTGGGCATAAACTGTGTTTGCCCAAATGCTCCTGCCCATGAACCTTTAAAATCTTTAGGAGAAACATGACCTTCTTCAAGAATTTTTAATGCCAATTTAAATTCTTTCATGAAAAATTTTTGTCTTCTGCCATCGTAAGCTAGTGAGAGAAGAGAACTTAGTATATCAAGCTTACCGATGTGTTTACCAAAGGATGTTTCTATTCCCCATAATGATACTAGTATTGTCGGATTAACTTTAAATTTTTCACTCAATAACAATAATAATTCTTTATTCTGTTTATATATCTTATTGATATCTTTTTTTTTTTGTTCGTTAATATTTCTTTGTAAATATTTCTCAAATGTTAATTTAAATTCAGGTTGCTTTCTATCATATTCGATAACCTTAGGGTTAAAATTTATCTCGTCAAGAAGATCTAAAGTAGAATCCATGAAGTTTTCTTTTTTTAAAGTCTTTTTAAGATCCTTTTTCCATTCATTCCAGCTTTGGGATTGAACTTTTTTAAAATCAAGGTTAGGAGAATCGTTACTTTTTGAAGAAACTAATTGATGTGTAAAAATTAATATTAAAAAACATATTATTTTCATTTTACTTAAATCTAAGATTTGTCCTATTTAACTGATTTATTTTTGTTACACCCATAAGCTTCATATCTCGTTCAACTTCATTTTTTAAGTTTTCAATTGCTTTAGTTACACCAACTTCACCTCCAGATGCTAAGGCATACAAGTAAAGTCTTCCTCCAGAGCAAGCATTAGCGCCTTTTGAAAGTGCTTTAAGAATGTGGGACCCCCTCCTAATTCCACCATCACAAATGATTTCTATTTTTCCACCAACAGTATCTATAATTTCATCTAACTGATCAAATGGAGAACGCGAACCATCAAGTTGTCTCCCACCATGATTAGAAATCATTATCGCATTAGCTCCAATGTCCACAGCTTTTTTGGCATCTTCCTTGGACATAATACCTTTTAAGCAAAAGGTTCCTCCCCACTTTTTTTTTACATTTTCTGCATCTTTCCAACTCATATTTTGATCTAACATATTTGTAAAATAGTCAGAAACCGAAATTTTTATATCTGTTCCCTCTTTGATAAAATCACTGAGAAAAGGCAAATCAAATTTTTTTCTAAAAATATAGTTAAGTCCCCATTTGGGTTTAAACATAAAACTCAGAAAACTTTTTAATGTGAGCCTAGGTGGCGATGTAAAACCTGTCCTAATATCTCTTTCTCTGTTTCCTCCAGTAATAGTATCAACTGTAAGAGCAATTGCATCAATGTTATTTGACTTACATTTATCAATCATTGAATTTGTTAATCCTTTATCTTTGTGAAAATATAATTGGAAAATTTTTGGTGAGGAAATTGACTTTATTTCTTCTATTGGAATTGTTGATAAAGAAGATATCCCAAAAAAGGTATTAAATTTTTGAGCTGCTTTTGCAACCGCCATTTCACCCTCGTGGTGAAAAAGTCTTTGAAGAGCTGTTGGTGATAAAAAAAAAGGTAAACTAATTTTTTTTCCTAAAATTTTTATACCTAAATCAACCGTTTCAACTGATCTAAGAACTCTAGGAACTAAAAAACAGTCATCATAAGCTGCGGTATTTCTTTTACAAGTAACTTCATCATCTGCAGCTCCATCAATATAGTGAAATATGGGTGAAGGCAAATTTTTCCTTGCAAGTTCTCTAAAATCATTAACATTATTGCAACTAGATATTTTCATAAATTTAATTAATAATACGCTATGGATAATATTCAACGAAAACTTTTAATTAAAAAAAATAAAAATGCTAATCGAATTGTAAATTTCTCGTCTCTAGTTGATGAAACAAGTATTATTTTCTCAGGTAAAGAAGATGATGATTTTATGATAAAGATTAAAGATTCACTAATGGATTCCTTATCCCTGAAAAGAAAAATTACTGAAGATATTTTAAAAATGGACGGATTATCAGGGAGAAAATATAGATCGTTGATAAATAGTCTTATTAACAAAGTTAAAAACCCCTCGTATCTAGAAATTGGTTCTTGGTTAGGTTCTACTGCATGTTCTGCAGCTTTTAAGAATAAGTTAACAATTACCTGTATCGACAACTGGAGCCAGGTTTTTTTTGAAAAAAAATTTCCTGAACCTGAAAAAATTTTTAAAGAAAATATTAAGAAATGCTTAAGTAAGGATTCAAAATACAATTTTATAAATAATGATTTTAGAAAAATAGACTTTTCATCCATTGGTGAGCATAATATTTATCTTTTTGACGGCCCCCATCATTACGAAGATCACTTTGATGGAATAGTGCTAGCTCAACCAGCACTTACTGAAAAATTTATTCTCATAATAGATGATTGGAATTGGAATCAAGTCCGTGACGGCACTATATCTGCTTTAAAAGACCTTAAACTGAATATTGTATCAAAACTTGAGATTAGAACAACCCAAGATGGCTCTAACGCTCTCATGATGAGTCAAAATAGCGACTGGCATCAGGGATATTGTTTTTTTGTAATACAAAAATAGCTACTTTTTTTTTTTTAGAGCATCTGAAATTACAGACGAAATCAATGAAGTATCTTTTTTTGTAACATATTTCAAAGATGCTAATTTATCCACAAAAGTGTTAGAAGAATCTTTTAAAAGTTGTTTTATATTATTATTTTTATTTTTTTTCATAGTTTTATTATGAAAGATTAATGCCAAAAATAAATTAATCTCTAAAATTTATGAATTGAAGAGGCTGCTTAATTTCTAAGTTTTTTATAGTTTGAATTACTTCTTGAAGCACGTCTCTTTTGGCTCCAGTAATCCTAAGCTCTTCTCCTCTTATGGCAAATTGAACCTTAAATTTACTGTTTTTTATGATTTTATTTATTTTTTGGGATATTTCTCTATCAATTCCTTGAATAATTTTTGATTTTTGCCTTAACATGCCTCCTTTGGCATCTTCAATCTTTGAAAAATCAAATGCTCCAGTTGAAACTTTTCTTTTTACTAAATGTGTTCTAAATATTTGTTGAACTTGATCAATTTTATACTGATCTTCAGCCATTAGTTCAATTTCGTCAGATTCTCTTGAGATTTTTGATTGGCTATTTTTAAAGTCGTATCTTGTAGTGATTTCTCTCATTGCACTATTAATGGCATTATCTACTTCAGCAAGGTCTGTTTTTGAGACAATATCAAATGATGGCATCAATATTCCAAATTATTAATTAGTTGTAATTATAAGTGTCTATTATAAAATTAAATTGTTGGTTAAGTAAACAAATAAGTAATTTATAATGTTAGAAGTTAAATCTCCATGGAATTTAGAAATTATTAAAAAAATTGAATGTCACAATCAAAATGAGATTGAAAAAATAATAAGTTCTGCACACAAAACAGCCCTTGAAAAAGAAGCAAATTTTCAGAAAAAAGATAGAATTGAAGTTCTGAATAATTTTTCAAAAAAGATTAGGCATAATGTTAATGATTTGGCTAAATTAGCTACTAGTGAAGGAGGCAAACCCCTTCAAGATTCGATAATAGAAATTAACAGAGGGGCTGAAGGTGTTGATGCTGCTGTAGAGGTTTTAAAATCAGACGCAGGTAATGTAATTCCAATGAATATCAATGAAGCTTCAAGTAACAGAGTTGCTTTTACCCAAAAAGAACCAATAGGGGTAGTGTTAGCAATAAGCGCATTTAATCATCCATTTAATCTTATTATTCACCAAATTATTCCTGCGATTGCTTCTGGATGTGTTGTGATAGTTAAGCCTGCTGAAGATACCCCACTCTCTTGTATGAAAATTATAGAAATGCTTTTTGAATCAGGACTACCTGAAAATAGATGTTATTTTTGTATGCCAGAAAATCTTAAACTAACAGAAAAAATGGTATCTGATGAAAGAATTGATTTTTTTAGCTTCATAGGTTCAGCAAAAATTGGGTGGATGCTAAGGTCAAAACTTTCTCCCGGCACGAGATGCGCGTTAGAACATGGTGGTATGGCACCAACCTTCTTGACTGAAAGTACTGATTTAGATACTGCTTCTAAACTATTGGTTAAAGGTGGTTTTTATCATGCCGGACAGGTATGCGTTTCAGTACAAAGAATTTTTGTTCATAAAAATATTTTTGATGAATTTTTAAGTATTTTTGAAAAAAACTTGAAACCATTAAAAATAGGTAACCCTTTAGAAAATAAAACAGAAATTGGTCCGTTGATCCGACCATCTGAAGTTAAAAGGGTTCAAGAATGGGTTAATGAATCCGTATCATCAGGAACTACTTTACTATGTGGAGGTAATAAAATATCAGAGACTTGTTTTGAAAAAACTGTACTAATTAACCCAAAATTTTCAGATAAAGTCTCTCGTATGGAAATTTTTGGTCCTGTTGTTAATATATATTCGTACGATAATTTAGAAGAGACTATTGAAATTGCAAATGACACTAGCGTATCTTTTCAAGCATCGATTTTTTCAAATAATATTGATGAAACCATGAGTTTTTACAAAAAGATTAATGCATCTGCCGTTTTTCACAATGATCATACTGCATTTAGAGTTGATTGGATGCCTTTTGCAGGGCTAAAACACTCTGGTCATGGTGTGGGTGGTATAAAGTATACAATGCATGAAATGCAAATTGAAAAAATGATGGTTTTAAGAAATTAATTTTAAAAGGAGAAATAATGAAAGCATCAGATTTATTTATTAAATGTTTAGAAGAAGAAGGAGTGACAAAAATTTTTGGTATTCCCGGGGAAGAAAATGCTGACTTCATGATTTCTCTCAAAAAAAGTACAAAAATAGAATTTATACTTTGTAGACACGAACAAGCAGCAGCTTTTATGGCAGATGTTTATGGCAGACTTACCGGTAAAGCTGGAGTCTGTTTAGCTACTCTAGGTCCTGGTGTAACTAATCTAGTGACTGGTCTAGCTGACGCAAATATGGATAGAGCTCCTGTTGTTGCAATAATTGGGCAAGGTTCAACAGAAAGACTTCATAAAGAAAGTCATCAAATTATGGACTCAATTAGTATGGTGGCCCCTATTTCTAAATGGGCACAAACAATCCTATCTCCAAAAAATATTACTGAGGTTGTAAGAAAAGCGTTTAAAGTAGCTGAAACAGAAAAACCTGGAGTTACAGTTATTGAATTACCTGAAGATATTGCAAAAGAGGAAATTAATGATGAACCAATAAAGCCAACCTTAACAAGAAGGCCAGCAGCAGATAACAGAGCTATTAATGAAGCTGTTGAATTGATTACAAATGCTAATAATCCAATAATATTAGCTGGTAACGGTACAATCAGAAAGAGGGCCTCTAACAGATTAAGAGTCTTGGTTGAAAACCTTGGAATTGGGGTGATTAATACTTTTATGGGTAAAGGATCTATATCATCTAATGATAAACATAGTTTATTTACAATAGGATTAGGTAGCGGAGATTATAATAATTTAGCAATAGATGAGTCTGATTTAGTTATTGCGATTGGTTACGACCTAGTCGAATATAGCCCATCTGCTTGGAACAGAATTGAAAAAGGAAAAAAAAAAGTCATTCACATAGATTATACACCAGCTGAAGTTGACAGAGATTATCTGCCAAATGTAGAAATAATAGCAGATTTAGCAGGAGCGCTCTTTCAACTAAATAACGCACTAATTGAAAAAGTTGGAAGGAAAAATTTACCACTTTTTAATATTAATTCTATTCAGAAAGCAAGAGAAACTATGCTTAATCATCTAAATCAAAATAATAACGATGATTCTTTTCCAATGAAACCGCAAAGAGTTTTAGCTGATGTAAGAAAAGTCATGAATGACGATGATATAGTTTTATCAGATGTTGGTGCACATAAAATGTGGGTAGCAAGAGAATATAATTGCAACTCACCTAATACATGTCTTATATCAAATGGTTTTTGTACAATGGGATTTGCATTACCTGGATCAATGGGAGCAAAAATGGTTTTTCCAGACAAGAAAATTTTATCAATTAATGGAGATGCAGGTTTTTTAATGAATGTTCAAGATTTAGAAACTGCAGTTAGGCAAAAATTAAATGTTGTTGCTGTAGTATGGCTGGATGGAGAGTATGGATTAATTAAATGGAAACAACAAATTCAATTTAGTGGAGAGCATTCAAATTTAAAATTTGATAACCCTGACTTTGGAGAATTAGCTAAATCCATGAATATGTGGGGAACACAAATTAATAGTACCAAAGATTTTTTACCAGCACTAAAAGAAGCATTTAAGCAAAAAGGACCTGCAATTATCGGTGTTCCAGTTGACTATTCAGAAAACATGAGACTAACGGAACATCTAGGAAAAGTTTCAGCAGTAATTTAATGCTAAAAAAAATCGTAATTTTTTTTCTATTTTGCTTGTTTTCTTTCAATTCTTACAGCAAGGTTTGTGAAATTTCGATTATAAAAACTTTCAAAGACTTAAAGGAAAAAATAAAAATATGCGACAAAGGGGATAAACTTTATCTGAATTATGACATAAAACTTGTAGGCGAAGAATTAGTTGTAAATTTATGTAGCCTAAAGGATACAATTATTTTTAAAGAAGAATCAAAAATAATTCATAAAAGGAAAAGTGGAGCATCGATAGTCTGTATATATGATCCTAGTAAAGAACTTTTTAACTAATTTTATAGTACGGGAGCTCTTCTGTGTTTGTCACACCCATTGCAGCTATTCTTTCAACAACCTGAAGTGCTTTTTGAAACTTTCTTTCATTAACATCACTGGTATTACTTGAGAAACTTTCACCACAAATAGATACACCATAGTTTGTTTGAACTGGTCGAATTACTCTTCCTTTACTTAAACCATCACTTAAATACGTAAAAACAAATTCTTCTTGTTGCGGAATTACAATTTCCCTCTCAAATAAAAATTGTCTCACTTTTTTTTCTGCTTGTAAGGTTAAGTTCCAAAATTCGTTTTCCGAATTTGTGGACTCACCTGAAACATAATCAAAAGCCAAACAAAAACTTAAAAAAAGTTTTTCGTAAATATTTGCATCCCTCCATGCAGATGATTCCATATTTTTCCAAATATTTGTATTCATATCCGAAAATATCTTTGGAACCCTTTCAAAAAAAACTTTATGCAAACTATTGTCATTTTTTGGTTTATCAATTTTGTTGTCTTTATATAAATCTGTGGAGGCATATGATTGACATAATGGACAAGGCTGATCTGATAATATTTTTTTCTTGTAAACCAATGAACATCTCAAATCATCTTTATTCATTCCCTCACACAGCAGGTAAGTATAATCTCTATTTTCAACGAATTGTTCTTTACTTATCCAGTTAAATCTATTTTTAAATTCTAAATATGATTTTCTATGGTTCCACAATTTCCATTTTAATTTTTCAACTGGTCCAAAAGTGGTAAAGTTTGAACTAACATCAATAACAATGCATTTTTCTTTATTTTCTGAAGATCTAAGACCCCGACCAACTGATTGACCCCAAAAAACTTTTGATAATGTTGGTCTAAGGTGCACAATTATATTACAGTTAGGGTTATCCCACCCTTCTGATAAAACTCCAACAGAAATCAATGACTCTATCTCTCCTTTTTCATGTTTATCTAATATAACTAACCTTTCCTTAAGTGGTGTTTTTGCAGTTATCAATTCAACATTCAAATCATATTTCAAAACCTGTCTTTTTGTTTCCTCAGCAACCAAAACATCAGGACAAAACCATGCAGAAATTGGCTTACCTTTTATACTTTTTCTTTGTTCCATATAAATTTTACAAGCGTAGTCGATCATAGAGGATTTAATAATTGCATTAGAAAGTTGCTCTACAGGGAAATCACCTGTTGAAATATCCATTTTTTCTAATTCTAAATCATGAATAAAAAAAGATTTGTATTCTGCTGGAACCAATACTTTTTCTTTAATTAATTCTTCAATATCCGCACAGTCAATAATTGCATCAAAAGCTAAACCTAATTGGTCTTTTTGATCACCTGTTCTTCTCTCTGGTGAAGCTGTTAAACCCAATAATTTAGATTGCTCTCCTGATTTGTTATCAAATTGATCTAACAACTCTTTATAAGCCTGGCCATTCGGTGAAACTCTATGTGCTTCATCAATAATTAGAAGATCACAATTCTCGATGGCTTTCATTAAAAAATCTCTTGATCTAAGGTTAGTGGAAATTAGAACATCATAACCACTAAAGGGTTTTCCTGTTTCAGATAAGCCGAGTTTTTTAACTTTGTGCTCGTTAGACAAGCCTCTTTCCAATTGTTCAAGTAAAACTAACCTGTGACAAAGCACTACTATTTTTTTATTTTTATAAAATCTGTTAATAATTTCGCTGGCAAGAACTGTCTTTCCTGCCCCAGTTGGTGCTTTTAAAATAAACTTCCTATAATTTTTTATTATATCAGGAAATTCATCTATTACTTTTTGTTGCCATCGTCGTAATTTCATGAACCATCTACTTTAATATATTTTTTATTGATTATCCATCAGCTTTATGTTTTTAGTATATTTATGATGATTCAAATACTAAAATCAAAGCTTCACAGGGCTATAATTACAGAAGTTCATCTCGATTATGAGGGTTCTTGTGCCATTGATGAGGAGTTGTTAGAGGCTGCTTCAATCAATGAATATGAAATGATTCATATTTATAATCTTAATAACGGAAATAGATTTACAACCTATGCAATAAAAGCAGAAAGAGGCTCAGGAACCATTTCACTCAATGGTGCTGCTGCATATAAGGGTAATAAAGATGATCTTATAATTATTTGTACTTACGCAGAAATCGATCAAAATAAAGCTAAAGAACACGAGCCCAAACTTATTTACTTTAAAGAAAACTCAAATATCATTAACGAGATTAAAACACAAATTCCTACCCAAAAAAATAATGTCGTTTCATTATAATCATGTCTAGAAGTATGTGGATAATCATAATTCTGATTACAATTTTGATGGTCAGCTCTTACTGGTTTTCTAAAAATAAAAGTGCCCCCCCTTGGGTAAAATGTAAAGAATCACTATTTGAACAAGTTGTATTTAAAAAGTGTACTCCCAGTTCTTTTTCTCAACCAAGTGAAATAAACTCAGAAATTGAATCTGAAAACTATGAAGAACCGCAATAACAAAACCTTCGATAAAAAATATTGATTAAATTATTTTTTTATGTCATTAAAAGACAAATGCCGCTTTAGCTCAGTTGGTAGAGCAACTGATTTGTAATCAGTGGGTCGGGAGTTCAAATCTCTCAAGCGGCACCACTCACCAAGGGTTTCAGCTTTCTCTATATTTTACCAAACTCTCGGGGCTCCATGGGGGCTCCACTTTTACCATCCGAAAATGGTAGCTAAGAGAGTTAGTTATATTTTACATAAGATTAAAAAAAAGAGCGTATAGAATAATAATCCCCTCCTCATCTATCATAAAAAAATATAACTTTAGGTTAAATATATTAAGATAGTTAAATTAGATAGTTAGATTAGTTAGTTATATATGCGCTGAGTGCATTAATAATATGTAGTGAATGCATAAATAGAATTCCTTCAATGAATAATTGTAACCTACAATTAACTAAGTTAATATTGACTTTTATGAAATGAAAAAATTTGATTTAGATAAATATTTGGAAGCCTATGTTTACAGTTACAAACTTCATAAAAAACAAACGAGAAAAGGTAGTAATATCCCCTACTTCACTCATTTAAGCTCAGTGAGTAACCTTATTATTGAGAATAATGGAACAACTACACAAGCAATTGCTGGGTTGCTGCATGATGCAGTTGAAGACCAGGGTGGAGCTAAGACTTTAGCCGCTATTAAAAGAAAGTTTGGACCGAAAGTAGCAAAAATTGTTGATCAATGTTCAGATACTACTATTAAACCAAAACCACCATGGAAAACGCGTAAAATTAAATATATTGAAAATATTAAAAACAAAACCCAGGATACCTTGCTTGTTTCTCTATGTGACAAATACCATAATGCCAATTGTATACTTTCTGATTATCAAAAGGTTGGTGAAGAAATTTGGGGTCGATTTACAGCCTCAAAGCAAGAAACTTTATGGTATTATGAAAGTCTATACAAAGAATTTAAAAAATATCTTAAAAATCATTTGGAATTAATCAAAGCCTATAAGAATGCAGTTGATGAAATGAAAAGGATAATTCAATAATGAATAATTGTCGTCTATGGTTAACTAAGTTAATATAATACTTATGAGAGCTCTAATTTTTATAGTTGTATTCGCGTTGGCCTTGCCCTTATTTGCAGATACCATTTATGACCCTAATGGAAAGTACAAGGGACTTCTTGATGACAAAGGTCGTTTTTTTGATTCTCAAGGCGGCTATATGGGTAAGCTTACAACTGAGGGAGGCATTTACTCACCTTACGGTAAATTTCTGGGAACCATTGAACCGAATGGAAAGATCTATGATCCATACGGTCGATATAAAGGTAAGTTAAATCAAGACGGAAAATATTTTGATTCTACTGGAAATTTTGGAGGAACGATTAGTAGATAATTTTATACCAAGCGCATTTTATTTTTGTTTGGTTAAATGATGATCCTTTTCTCGTTATCATTACATATTTTAGATCAACAAGTTTAGCAATTTGACGCGATATAGTTGATTGAGTTTTACCAGTAATGTTTGCTAAGGTGGTTTGATTAACGAATAATTTATGATCCTTATTACTAGCCATTGAACACATTAAGCCTAGGATTTGAAATAAAACAGGATGTTTATGCAGTCGTTTATCATGAAAAGCTCTCTTAGGTATAACGGTAAACTTTCCATATAAATCTCTACTAATTTTACTCGGTGCAAAAACATCGGGATCAATTAAACTATCATTAACTTCAGAATACATTATCCATTCTTAATATATTTATCTATTTGCTCAGCATTCCAATACTGACGTCTTCCTTTTTTAAATTTTAATGGTTGAGGAAAATCCCCTTCCCTACACCATCGGTAAATAGTTGCCTTACTAATTTTGAAAATATCTTCAATATCTTTTTTGGTGTAAAGTTTCATATGAACTCCTTTTAATTCGTTTAATAAAATATTATTACAGATTGATTTAGAAAAGCATTACCAAATCAAATGTTAATTAGGTGTTACCGGTGGATAACTTTTTTAATTAACCAAAATTTTTATGTTTGAACAGATATAATAATATCTAATAATTTTATTAATACTCCTCTATTTCAGTATTTCTAAAATTTATTTCAAAATGTTCATAAAGTTCTTGACCTTTTAAATAATCTATATCTCTTGAACTTCTTATAAATAACCCACTAGTATATTCTTCTTCTTTGAATTTTTCTTTTGGTCTTGTGGGCTCTTGTTTATATTCAGAAGCACGTGAGAAAATTTTAGTGTAATGTTTAATAAATATAGGTTTATTTGATTTTTTTATTTCGATTATAAGTAGTTTTACTTTTTTTCTATATAATGCTTTTTCAATATTAACATTGTTTGCTAGATTTGTTTTTCCTATTAATAAACAAAGCTTTTCCCTTAAATTTTGAATTATACGGTCCATTATTTTAAAATCTTTATTAGTTTTATTCTTAAAATCTTTTTCAAAAAAAGTTAAATCGACTTTAATACCATCGACATTTACTTTATCATCATCAGTGGCACCAAAAATAATATAAGCGTTTTCATAAATATTAGCGTTTAAAAAACTACATACTAACCTCGCAATTTTTATACTAGTGGCATTAATTATTATGTCCCGTGAGTTACTCTCTTTATTTTCCAAAAAAAATACTCTTTCCTTAAATTCAAGAGTTTGAGATTCACCCTGATTTAATTTATTTTCAATCCACGCATCATCAAATTTTTCTTTTTTATGTTTTTTAAACTTATCAATAGTAATTACATTTCCCTGAACAACCCGGTCTTTAGACTGATCAAAAGGATAAACTTTTTTTGCAATTTTAAACTCATCCTTAAATAAATATGAAAGAGAATAAAGAGAATTTACAATAGTTATTTCTAAATTTTCATACGATGAATCTATGTTACAAGCTTTTTCAAAATTATCTGAGGCCTTGTTGTGGTACAATTTATATCCACCTGGTAAAAATCTTGAACCTAGTGCGTACATATAAGCTAAATCATAATAAAATTCTGCCCAATCATAATCATCATCTTCTATCATTTCCTCTAGGTAGGTAATTGATTTTTTTATATAATTTAAACATTTTCTGCAGTCATCAATATCTTTTTCTGTCTTAATATTAATCTCAATTAAGTTATTGTCTTGAGTAGTAAGCCTTTCCCACAGTATGTCTGTTAAGCATTTAACTGAATCTGCTAAAATAAAATCGTGTGTTTCTACATTATTTATATATTTTTCAAAATAGCTTAATGCTAATTTGAGGTCTATTCCAACTCCCTTGCCTGCAGCATACATTTGTCCTAAATTTATAAGCGCATCAAAATTTTTTTTTTTTAATGCCATTTCATAAAAAATTCTCGCTTTTTCATAATCTATTAATTTTTCTGTTTCTTTATAATTTAGCTCCATGTAATTCTTAGGATAGCCATAATAATAATATTCAGCTATTTGGAACATAGCTCTTGCAGATTTTGTTTCGGCTGCCTTGTAAAATTCAAAAGCATGAATTTCAGATAACTTGTCTCCTTGATTATGGTAATTATCAGCTAAAGAAACTATTTGTTCTATATCTTTAACTTTTTGCAAAAATGATGAATTGGTTTTAGATAAGATGTTATTAATGTTAATTTTATCTTTTAATTCGTCGGTTATTTGAAGATGCCATACTGATTTAAAAGTATCTATAAACCTTGGAATTATACTGGTGTACCAGTTTGGGTATTTACCAGCCTGAAATAACATCTTTCTTTCATGTGGTTCTAATAAAGTTTTTTTTTTACAGGTTTTAGCTAGATTAAGTAAAGCCACCTTCTCTTTTCCAGAAAGAGGATTTGATATAATTTTAACTGCCATAGTTTATACTAAGTTTAACATACAAAATTTCAACTTTTGGTTAATATGGCTAAAAAATCTTCACCATATTTTTCTAACTTTTGTGGCCCTACTCCATTAAGTTTTGCCATCTCTTCAAGAGTTTTAGGCTTATGGAGTAGCATTTGATGAAGAGTTGCATCAGGAAATATTATGTATGCAGGAACCCTACGTTTACGAGCAAGTTCCATACGTTTAGATTTTAACGCTGAGAATAATTCTTTTTCATCATCAAGTGTATCTGCATCAATAGTTTCAGGCTTAATTCTTTTTTCTTTAATCGGTGTGTTAAAAGAAATCTTTCTATAAAAGTAATCTAATTCTCCTTTTAATATATCCGCTCCACTCTTAGTTATTTGCAAAGCTCCATATTTTTTAATATTTATTTTTAAATATTTACTTGATACTAATTGGCGAATAAACGTTTTCCAAAAATCTGCTGAGGCTGTTCGACCTACACCAAAAGTTTTAATTTTATCATGAGCTCTTTGTTTAACTTTAGGACTATCAACTCCTCTCACTACATCAATAATATGATTTGCACCAAAACTTTGACCAGTTCGATAGATTGCTGATAAAACCATTTGAGCATACTCTGTACCTTCAATCATTTGAGGTGGGTTAAGACAGTTATCACACTTACCACATGACTCACATGTTTCCTCAAAATATGAAAGCAGTGTTTGTCGTCTACATATTGCTGAATCACAATATGCCATTAAGGATTCAAGACGTTGACCCTCTTTTAACTTCCATTCTTCTGAAGCTTCACTATCATAAATATGTTTTCGTCTTTGAAATAAATCTTGTAATCCAAACATAAGTAACGTGTCTGACTCTAGTCCATCCCGACCTGCTCTACCAATTTCCTGATAAAAATTCTCCATACTTCCAGGCAAACTTATATGCGCTACAAAACGAACATTTGCTTTATCAATACCCATACCAAAAGCAATCGTTGCACAAATTATCAAATTATCCTCTGTCATAAACATATCCTGGACACTTGCTTTTTCTTTTTTTTCCATACCAGCATGATAGGGCAGTGCCTTAAAGCCACTTTCTCTTAAAAATAACGCACAGCTTTCTGTATCTTTTCTACTGAAACAATAAACAATTCCAGCTTGATTTTTTCTTTGCTCTAGAAAATCAATTAACTGACTTCTCCAGTTGTTTTTTTCTTGTACTGCTAATGATAAATTAGGTCTGTTAAACTTATTAAGAAATATTTTTCCTTTACCATTAGTGAGTTTATTATTTATATCTTCTCGTGTTTCCTCGTCAGCTGTTGCTGTAAAAGCAGAAATTATTGCTTCAGGAAAAAAAGTTTTAAGGTCTTTAAGTTGCTCATAATCTTTTCTAAAAGAAGCTCCCCACTTCGAAATGCAATGCGCTTCATCTATAACGAACATACTAATTTTTAGAGCTTGTAATTCAGATATTCTTGATTTTTGCATTAAAGATTCAGGCGAAATATAAAGTATTTTTATTTCTCCATTTTTAAACTGTTCCCAAGCATGTGCTCTTACATCTTCAGACATATCAGAATGCATTCTTTCTGCCTTAACATAAAGATCTTTTAACGTATTTACTTGATCATCCATCAAAGATACAAGTGGGGAAATAACAATTGTTTGGCTTTCAAATAATAGGGCTGGAATCTGAAAGCACAATGATTTTCCACCACCTGTTGGCATTATTGCTAGAACACTTTTCTTGTTAAGTAAGTGATTAATGATTTCTTCTTGTCCTGCTCTGAAAGAATTATATCCCCAAATATCTGATAAAATTTTATGTATTTCACTCATTTATTAGTCTCTATAAAAATTTTCTTTTCTTTATGACTTAATTGTTTTATACGATATTCCTCCTTGGATGCATCGCTTTTATTTTCAAAAGGTAAACTTTTGTAGACTAATTTAAGAGGACGAAACCTTGCACAATACTTGGAAGCTTTTTTGTCATCATTTTGGTGCTCATTAAACCTTCGTTCAATATCAGTGGTTATACCGGTATATAAACTTTTATTGTTACATTGAATAATATATACACACCACTTATTCATAATTATTGCTTTTGTAAAATCAGTTATATTAATCAGTATTCTTTATACCTGATTCACAAAAGTGATATCTCCATACTTCGAATCATTTACTTTATTATAATTATTTAATACGAATCATTAAAGCTGATTGAGCTTTCTTTTGATTTTATGAATTAAACCTCGTATCATTTACATATTTTATGACTTCTTCAGCAGTGAGTTCAATTGTACTTCTTCCATCTCGTCTAAAAAAAGCTCCTCTAAATTCTCTATTTTCAGTTTTAAAATTTACAGTGACAGGTTTTGAGGATTTTAAAACATTTACAATACAAACTTCTACATCATCAACACTTTCAAAAGTTATTCTTATATTTTTTTTTACATCTACTGTACTTGAAAGACTGTCTCTAAAATAATCACTTAATAAAATCTCAAAACCATCATTATTTTTTTTTTGTAATGTAGAATAGTCATTTTTTAATCCAATGATTTCAGACTTATTAGTTTCATTATCTTCATTAACTCCAATTAGAAGATTACCTCCGTTTGTATTTAAAAAAGCAGCTACAGTCTTAATAACACTAAAAGGGAGAAATTTATCTTTTCTGTTTTCTTTATAACTCCATCTCAAACTTGATTTAAATTCTATGACTTCACTTTCACCACTGTGAATAAAATTATAAACAGGGCTTAAATGTTTAGAATGATTATATTTTTTAGGAAAAAAAATTATATTATTTTTATCTATGAGGGGTGGTCTATTTATTTTTTCGAGAATTATTTTTAAAAGATTTTTCAAATCATCCCTAAAGTCTTCTTCTGTAAAAGTTCCTTTTGGGTATGTTGTACATACATATTTATTTTTATTTACATCTTTCTCTGAAATTACGTCTTTGCATAAACTTTTTAATCTTTTACTTTTAATTTCTATTTTTCTTGAGGCATAAATTTTAGAAATTAATAATAGAGCTTCATATGAACCCCATAATGCAGATATATATAATAATTCTAATCCCTCTGTAAAACGAGATGAATCCTCACTTATAATATACTGCGTACCCAAAAGAAACTTGCCAATATAATTATTATTACTATGTTTATGAAGTAACTTAGAATAATACATAAATTTTTCCTTTAATTCTTTTATTACTTTCTTATCGGGTTTTCCTTTCTCTTGTTCTTTGATGGATTTATCAGTATAAGCATTATATAAATCCATGATGCATACTTGGTTACCTAATTCAGCACCACATCTTGCATAATTAAATGACCTCTCTAAATTAACTTTTTTAAACTCTCCGTTACGGAAAATCTTGGAGAGTAAATAATATGCCATATCATCACCATCACTTGCAGATTTTTCCAACAGTTCAATTGAAGCATTTGTCTGGCTGTTAAGAATTAGTTCAGCGAAATACGGAAAAGATTCCTTAACACCGGCATTATAGGCTTTTATAAGTGCTTTTCTACGCTCATGTAAAATATCAACCGTAAAGTCACCAGAATCTAATATTTTATGACTCACTAATTCTGACAAATCAGTTAAAACCATGCTTTTAACAAAATATCCTCTATCAACATATTTAGACGCTAAATCTAAAGTATTTAAAAAACAAAAAAAACCTTTACCCATCCACATTTCAAGGAATTTTTCTTTATGTCCATTTTTAACCATACTTTGTACTGTATTTATACTTATTTGGGTTCTTCTCATGTGGTCAACAAAGTCAACAAAATAGGTCATTAGTGGGCGGATTTTATTTACAAATTGTGAAAATGGTTTTTCAGGTGTTTTCATTTGTTCTTTTCCTATTTCTGCAAAAGAATCCCAAGCTAATTTATTAACCTTAGTATCGAGCATGACTAAAAATTTTTGTTCAATTTCATGCAAATGAATTGTTGAATAGAATAAAAACGATAAATAATCGATTATCCTACTCCACTCCTCAATATTGAATTTTTCTTCATCAATAAGAAATTCTATTCTTAATTTCTCATATTCACTCAGACAATTAATAGTTTCATTTATTTTTAATAAATCAGTAATTATTTTTTTTTCATTACTGTTTAAAATATTTTTAAATGAATACATAAGTTTAACTAGACATTCTGATAAATTTAACAGGTTTTATTTGTCATATTTTCAATGTTATTATGTTTTATTGGTAATCGATAGTAAAAAAAGAGAATAGAATTATGGAGTTTTTAAAATTAGTAATATGGCATACAGCTATTTTTGTTTTGATACCCTTTTTAATTTTTCAGCTGATTTTCAATATCTTTTAAATAGACTTTGAAAGTTTTGTCTATCAATTTAATTAAGGTCTTTTATCTCTTTTCTTAATTCTTTGGTAAGCTTTTTACATTTTACAGATTTAAGCTTTATGTCAGGCGTCCTACGAAATGTATTTTCTGCCCTCTTAATTCCTTCATCACAATCTGTTACAAACGGTGTAGCGTCCTTTATGTAAATTTTATTATTATGTTCTAACTCAACAATAATTACATATAAGTCTTTATCATCTAAGTTATTAGATTCGGATCTAACGTCAAAAGAAACAAACAAACAAATCAATATTAATAATAGTTTTGTAATTTTACTCATCATCTACTAAACATCCTAAATCCTTTTTATCCACAAGTTCAAAATAATCTTTTCCATTTTCATCTGTTCCATAAATAGTGTACTTCCCATCTGGATATTTTATATGTGCATTTTCCTCGAGTGTTTTAAAAAATCCACCTCTTACACTTGCATAAATTGAGTCATAATCTGGATCATTATCTGACGATCTAATTAATTCAAATTCTTTGTATAATATTTCTTTAGCTTTTTTAAGATCACTTTTCTTTGTGAAACTAGTTACGTTATTCGATTTATCCATCATTAATCCACTTCACACATTTTATAATGACCATCTATGGTAACCAGAAAACCACACCTATATTCTTCTTTTAATAATTCGTCTATTCTTTTATTCCCCTCCTCTATCGTGATGTAATCATTAAGAACAAGAAAATCTATTTCTTCATATTTTTTCTCAAAAATCTTGGATCTTTCATTATCAAAATCTAAAACATTCTTTCCATAATATTTTCTTTGATCAATTGGTTTATAATCATAATCTATTGGCTCTAACCCAAAGATTCTTCCAATAGTCATTCTAAATAGTTGATCAACTGTGTGATAAAACAACCTAAAGAATTCAAATTTATATGAAGAAAAAACAATATATATCATTAGGAAAAAATTAATTACAAAATAAAACTTTAAATAATCAACAAAAGATATTTGTAAAATTAAACTAAAGATTAATGAATAAATAAAAGAATATATCCAAAGATTTAAATATGTAACTAATAAAGTTAACCAATGGTCAAAAGGATATGGTCTACTTAAAATGTATCTAAAAAATTTAAAGTGTAATTTTTTTATACTAAAATCCATAAAGATCCAAAGATAAAAATATCAATGATTATTATTTTTTTAAAATCACTCATCATCTTTTTTACTACCTTTTATGACAGAGAATTTTTTATAATTATCAAATTCATACTCTAAATGTGCAACTTCTTTAAATATTTCAATGTTTTGTTCTTTTGATAAGTTGCCGAGCTTTAAATCATAAATGAGGTTGAATGCGGCAACATAATCTTTGTGTTTTAATTTAAACGATAACAAGTTCAGCAACTTTGTTAATTTTTCTTTATTACCCATTTATACACTTTCCTGTTCTTGTTATTTTAATTTTCTTCTCATAATAACTATATATTAAAACTTGATAATTAACATAGGTAATACTAAGTCCTGGACCAAGCTCATAAGATTGAGTTACGAAGAATTTATTTGGAATTTCCTGTTTTTTACTTTCTCTGTTGAGTTCGTCGTTTATTAAAGTATGATTTGTTGAAACATATAATTTTTTATCTGAGTCTCTATATAGATAATTATGTTCTTTTTTCCATTCCGCCACAGTTTCGTCTATAAGTGCTTCAGGAGAAAATCTCCAAAACCATTCAAGTTCTGTGTCTAACATCATTCCGAAAGTTTTATTTTCATAGTCCTCATCCGTCGCTGCTCCGTTAATTTCTTTTACTCCTGTATCATAGTAACAAGACAATCCAACTGGTTCTGATTGAATTTTAAAAGACACTAATAAAGTTAATAAGTAATAAAAAAATATCATTAATAAGCCTGTTTCTCAGGAATAACTCCTCTTACCCCACCTTTAGGTTTTTTTACATCATTAGTTCTTCTTGGAATTAAGTGAATATGAGTATGCATAATAGTCTGACCTGCATCTTTTCCTATATTGATACCTATATTAAAACCCGTAATTAGTTTATCTTTGGATGTAAGAAAATTTTTCTCTTTAGTTAGAATTGAGTTTAATTCATCTATTTCATCTTGATATAAATCAAAATAACTTTCAACATGTCTGTTTGAAATCACAAGCGTGTGTAAATATGTTACAGGAAAAGCATCTCTTATAATAAAAAAATTTGAATATTTTCTAATTATCCTATCCTCTGGAATAGAACAAAATATGCAATCAATATTCTTATTTGTATCCATTTAAAATAGAAATTAGTTTCTTGTAAAGTGGGTCTTTATCTGGGTTGTAACTTTCATCCCCCTGCCAGAATCTATTCCCTTTTACAATTTTTACATTTTCATAATGTTTCTTTAAATTTTCTTTTCGTTTTTGAGGCGTTTTTCCTAGTTGTTGGAAAATCTTTTGTTTCCATGGATGATTACTGCCCATTATATTTTCATTTCTGACAATAAGTTTTTCAATAAAATGTGGTCCAACCACATAATCCAATTTTTGTCCATTACAATGGCTATGAGCTACTACAAGGTTCCAAATTTCATCATGGCATAAAACCTCTCTGGGCAAAACATGATCAACTGCTGAATCTCCCATCACTGTACCACAATAAAAACATACATCTCCTTGAAAAGGTAATAAAAATGGTTTAGTAGAGGTAATATTAGTCCTTCCATATCCAGATTGTAAATAAACATCTCTGATATTATTAACTAAATCATGATTATAATCTGATTGGTTTTTTTTAAAAGCAGCTTCTAGAGTTGACCATCTGCATTCAGTATCTTGAATTATTTCCTCATATGATATTTCTACAAGGGAGTTAAAACTATCTTTTAAAATTATATTTTTTCCAAAATTGAACTCATAGAAAAAATCTTTTGCTATTTTTGAGTTCATACCAATTGTATGAAATCTTGGAACAACATCATTAAAGCATTCATCTGAAATTTCTGATAAAGCTCTATCTTTATTAATTTTTCCAATCTGATATTTTTTAATTATTCTTTCAACTTTTGATATTCTTCCATACTGAAATAGCTGGGGTAAATTTCGTTTTGTAATCCGATCATAATAAATATTAAAAAATTCTTCAGATAAATCTCCCCAATCAATATTTACCTCACCTTTACGTGAAAAATTTATAATGCATCTTAATAGAGCTGGTTTATAAGTAGAAACATTCAATCCAAAAAGGTTTATTGCCTTTAAATAATCAATATTTTCAAAAATCATAATTATATTACCCGCTTAACTTTTTATTTAAAATTTTCAATTTTTTTTTGAAACTTCCTCATATCTATATTTTACGTCTACTAGTAATCCTGATACATCACTATCCATATAACCAAATT
This sequence comes from uncultured Alphaproteobacteria bacterium, assembly GCA_902618535.1. Classification (GTDB taxonomy): domain Bacteria; phylum Pseudomonadota; class Alphaproteobacteria; order Methylaequorales; family Methylaequoraceae. Next base: position 52,778 of record CACNAV010000001.1, read on the forward strand.
CAACACCCATATAAAGTGAGCACACGATGTTTGTAACTATATCATACTCATTTTTAGTTAATTTATATGCAAGAATTTCAAAAGTTTTTTTTATCGTCATTACAGTAGATCTTTACCTCCTATATTATTGATAAGCATGTAAAATAATTAATACACAGGTACCAAAAATATTTTTAAAATATGAAATAAACCAAAACATAGAATTATAAATAAAATTAAACTAGAAAGTAATTGCCAAAAAAAACGGAACATTAAAGTATAAAACCAATGAATTTTGAAATTATAGAGTAGGCACAATAAAGTACAAAAATCCATACTCCTGCCCAGACTAAAATTCCATAAAGTTTTGTTAGTTTATAAAAAAAATTATTTATCATTTTATTACTCCATTAAACTTCTTGATTGTTGTTTTCTTAAATTCGTAAATAAAGGATTTCACGATATAAAATTAAATATGCTGTTTAATATTGATAATATAAAAAGCCCTGCTGCAAAATAAACTACCCCAAAGCATAAAGCCCCGTAGCAAGTTTTTAAAAAAGTATAGATATTATTTTTATTCATTTTTTTTCCTTAAAAATTAAATTTAATAACTTTTACAATCATTTTTTTCTTAAAGTGCTGCCAGTATCAGAAGGGTTATCCCTATTGATAACCCGAACATAAATCTTGGAAACAACATAGATAATAGAATTAAACACAGAAAAAAATGCCACATTTACTAATGGATTGTCTCAAACCTTCTTAATAAACCATAATCTTCAAGAATATAATCTGGCAAATCCGATACATGGTCCTCTAATGCAATCCATGGATTGTCATTAATGATATTATCAATTCCTAATTCTGATTCGTCCAAAAATGATTTCTTCTCTTCATTAGATAATTTGTAGTAATCGTCACCGAGATTTTCATACATTTTTATTGATGCCCTTAGAATTGCCTCTGATGAATAGTGATCCTCATTCTCTTCAGATATTGTAGTTGCTATTTTATTTATTTTATTATTATAATTCATAATTGTGCTCCTTATTTTAAAAATGAATATTCATAGGTTAAACGTTTTAAAGATATGGATGGTTCAGATTTTTTTAATTTTTTTTCCTTTTTTTTTAGAATCCATGACTATTGATGAGATATTAGAGAATGCACAAAGAATATCTAATATTGATAATCAATTGTATGAAACTGTGAGAAGTTTTTCAGGGATGTCAGATGACGAGGCATTTGTAGTAGGTAAAAAAAAATTTTCAATTTGTCGTGACCCTTTATTAGATCAAAAAAATTTAAATCTATTAAATTTTTCGCATTTAAAAAGTTTAAACAATTCTGATGAAATTCATTATTTGATTTTTTTTATTCGCTTATTAAGCATACTCAGACATTGCAATATTTTAGATCAGTCTGAAATTTTTAGAATTTCAGATAGAAGTTTGGATTATTTGGAAAAAATATCAATTTATATTCAACAAAATAAAAAAAGAAATCCAGATTTAACAGAACTTAATGAGTATTTATCTACAATTAAAGGACAATATCATTTAGTAAGAGGGTTATATTATGAAAATATTGGGATTTATAATAAATGTTACGAAGAGTTATCTCTTTATAAAAATTATACAGGAGAGATTCCTTTTTCTTTGAGCATCAGACAATTTGGATGCTCAATTTATATAGAGCAGATTAAGGATAATAAGAAAAGAATATATGATCTCTATGATTTCTGTGTGAAAAATTCATGTAGTTATCAAGACAAAATTGAGTTGCTAAGAAAGCACATACAAATAGCTACCAAGACAGAAAATATTACAGGGACAAAGATTACTTTTTTGAGTAAATTTACTGACGTAGAAAAAGTCCTGTCAATATCATTTAACTACATTAAAGAAATTCATGAAATGATTGATATAATTTTATTGAATCACCCTCAAATAAAAACTTTAAAAGAAAATGTTGAACGTGACATACTTATAAACGTTTTAAACTCACCAGTTTATTTTACACGAGAAGATAAAATAAATTTTATTAAAAATTCTAAAGTTTTAAAAATTGTTAAAGATTTTGAAATTATGATCAACAAAGATGAAATAGGAATTTACGATCTTCCAAGATTATTTACAAGTTTAGCTGGGATTTATGCATTAAAAAAAAATAAAAAAAAAGCATTTGAATACTCAGAAAAATCTCAAAAAGCATTCATTAACTTGAAAGAAATTCAAAAAAATCCAATTACAAAAGAGGCAGTTGAAAGACAACAATTTGGAAGTATTTTAGCTATCATTGGAATATTTGGTGCAACTGATTTATTTGATTTTGAAGACGATAAATTCATAAAATTTTACAATAATAGTACAAAATCATTAGGGTTTTTAAATAATTCATTAAAATTTCAAACCAAAAAAGAAATAACGGAAGGATATATTTACTTTTTACAGAAAAAATATGTATCTGCTTTTAAAAAAATAAATCCAGTTATGGGTAATGACTTAGCAATTGATACCAAGGAAATTATTAATTTTGTTTTTGAGGAGTTAATGTTTGAAAATCAATTTAAAAATGAAGAGGAAAAAAAATATTTTACGGAGTACTTAATGAAGTATGAAATGTTAGCTGAAAACTTTGATGAAATAAAAACAATTAATTTACTATCTGTTGATGATGAAAATCGTGTCTTAAAAGAAAGACTTCAAAAAATTGAAAGCTTAAAATTTTCTATTAAAACTTTGAAAGCAAAAAAAGCTTCTTTAAATCCAAAAAAAATTATGGAGATAGAAAATGAAATTTTTAAGTTAAAAAAAAATATTTTTTTAGAATATCCTGAGTCTAATTTTATAAATAATACTTCTCAATATTTATATGAAGATCTTTTAAATTCACTTAAAAAAGATGAAGTAATAATAAAGTTTTATATATCTGAACTTGAAAATAAAATTGCAGCATTAGTCATAGGAAAAAATTCTTTTAATACTTATAAAATTTCAATAGGTAAGGCTGAGCTTAAAGAAAAAATAAATTTATATCTTTCAAATCTAAAATTAAAAAAAGATTTTAATTTTGAATTATCAAATGAACTTTATAATTTTTTAATTCAACCACTTGAAAGAAATTTAAAGAATGCAAAACAAATTACAATAATTTCAAATTCATTTTTAAATCAACTCCCTTTTCAAACCTTAATTACTAAAAAAAACAAATTATATAAATATTTTAAATTTCTTAACTACAGGAATGCATCATGGTTAATAAATACAAAGGCTGTAAGTTATGTTCCATCAATTAATTCTTTTGTAACTTTAAGAAAAATAGATTATCCAAGTACCTTTGAAAGTGAATTTGTTGGTTTTGGAGATCCATTTTTAAAAGGAGGGTCTAAATGTAATAAAAATGTTAATTATTCACAATTATTTAGAGGAGGCATAGCCAATTCAACTGAAATAAACAAATTGTGCCCTTTACCTAATACCGAGAAAGAAGTTAAACAATTTAACTCAATATTGAGTTCAAATAAAAATAAGATTTTTTTGGGTAAAGATTTTACTGAAACAAATTTAAAACAACTTAAAAAAATATCTTCGCGTGTAGTTTTATTTGCAACTCATGGATTGTTAGATGGCGACTTGAGAAACCTTGACCAATCTGCTTTAGTAATGACACCACCAAACAAACCAGACACGATTGATGATGGACTTTTAACAGCTTCAGAAATAGCTGAGATGACAATTCAATCAAACCTTGTTGTTTTGTCAGCATGTAACACTGGTGTTAACACTAAAAGTGGCCCTTTAAAATCTTTAACTGCTTCTTTTTTTTTCTCTGGTGTTAAATCTTTATTAATTTCATCATGGGAAATTGAGTCAATTTCTGCTGTTAAATTTACAACAATGTTGATTAAAAGTTTAAAAAAAAATATTTCATCTAGCAATGCATTTCAAAAAGCATCTAAATCAATGATAAAGTCCTCATGGTTTGAAATATTTATTGGAAAAAAATACTACCACCCATATTATTGGTCAGGTTTTAATTTGATTAGTGCATAATTTATTCAGTCAAAAAAAAGAAATCTTTTTTATAATAATCTTCAGACCCTTCAAAATAAATTGTTAACTTCATTATGTCATTTAATAATCGTTCTTTTTCAATCTCAAATAAGTAAGGTTTTTCAATCTCAATATTTAATTTTTCGTCAAAATCTTCATCATTTATTTTTATATAAACTTTACCTTTTTTCTTAAAGATCAAATTAAGGTTAAGATTTTGGTACTTTGGAATTTTTTCTCCCATACCAACTGTATTATTTTTGGATTTAAGTTTTAAATTAAAAAAATTATTGTAGTCTTGATTATTCTGAGCGGATCTAAACTGTTCGTTGACATTTTCTTGAAAAACAATATTCCCCAAAAAAAATCCAATAATTAAAAAAGAACATGCAATTGCAAATGAATTTTTAATTGAAAAATTATAGTCATTTATCTTAGACTTTTCTTGAGTATTTTTTTTTTCAGCCCGATTTATTAAATTAAGTAAGTTACTAGGTACTTTAGTTGCTTTTAAATCTTTGTCGCTTCCTTTTAAGCCTGAAATTATATTATCAAATGTTTTTTTGTAGTTATTTTCTTTCATATTATTTCTTATAATTTATGATTTAATCTCTGTTTTCAATGCCTTTTATTTTGAACATTTCATAAGCCTTTTTTTTACAATTATTAAAGGCACTTTTAACGCTTCCAATTGGTATTCTCATAATTTCTGATTTTTCTTTATCAGTATAATCTAATTTATAAAGATTAAATAATTGTTCACATCTACCTCCTAAACTAATTATAATTTCATCCAACAAAATATTAATTTTTTGTGAAAATATATTTTTAAATGTTTCTGAGTGGACTTCAAACTTGTTTTTTTCAGTTAAATCTTCGTTAGAAATTTCTTTAACCCAGTCATCATTATCGGATTCATACTTATTAAGATTTACACGAGGTAAGAATTCGTCTTTAAAAATTTTTCTTTCAATCTTTTTATTTGATACAACTGCCTTTGATTTAGCTAAACTTTCACAAAGTTTTTTTTCTAATACTAAAATATCATTAATATTGGCTTTTTTGACTTTTTTATACTCCCACGGGATAGATTTTTCATACTCAGTATCGTATTTAAAGTAGTAATTATCAGGAAGAGTAGAACTTTTTAGAAAAGTTACAACAAAATACTTTTTATTTAGTATTAGACGTTCTATTTTTTTGTATAGTCTTTCTATAAAACTTAGACTTCTAACTTCTTCCTTTTTTTTCTCATCTTTTATAAAATTTTTAATGCTAGCCGTCAAATAAGCATCAAGTTCTAAGCTGGGTAATTTTTTTTCTTTTCCAAAAAATTTATTTTTATATTTTTCAAATAGAGAATCATAATCCTGTTCATTAAATTTTTTAAAAAGTTTACTATTTTCATTTTCAAGATCTAAAAGATTACAGTAAATGTCATGGGTAAAATCATTTATTTTTTCTAATTTCCATGACTCCTGGTACTTGTATTTCTCTTTTGAATCTGTTTTTCCGACATAATAAATATTACTTAAATGATTTTTAACTTTAAGTCTGACATAAGAATAAAATTCAGGACTTTTAAGTTTATCGTAAATTGACACTAATTTTTCTTCTTTTTAAATTTAATAACATTAGATTTATTATATACGCTTTTGATATTTATTTTTTTTAAAATACATAAAATTTTTTCTAAAATTGTATTTTTATTTTTATTTTTTTCAATATTATTACCTAGAACCCAATAATAGCCTTTTTCGTTATAATAATATTCTAATGGACCTTCTAATTTTTGAAATGAGGACTCGTTGTGGTAAGATAATTCTTCAAATCTAGTTTTCATAAAAACATCTGCTGGAAAAACATGAACACCTCCTTCCTCGTCATAATAAACAACTTCAGTCATCATTAAAGAATCAAAGAATTCTTCAATTTCTATTGGATCTTTTTTAGCAAAATCATCAATAATAACCAATTTTTTCATAATTTCTCCTTTAAATAATACTCGAGGCAGAACGCTAGAAAGGCTAACATACGCTCTACCTCGAACTTTAACGAAAGGAGGTAAATATTTTTATAATGTAACCATTACGGAGAAATGATAAATAACAGCTTTTACATATAAAATATATTTACCTTACGCTTATTAAACGATTTAGAATCTTAAATGGTTCAAAAAAAAATAGGGGGTGTCTAGTACACCCCCCTAACTAGAATTTACTGGTTCCTCTGGCTGGACTTCCACCAGCAATGAACAACACCTTAAATGTTGCGCGTTTAATTTTTTCGCCACAGAGGGATAATTATTATAGCATTTTTAAGAATTAATTCATACAATTTATCTTTGTTAAAATATTGTATATTTAATAGAATTGAATAATGAGTGATAATAAAAAAAATAGCTTTAATCTCTTCATAAAACATTCCTGTATAATCACTAGCTTTATACAGAAAACGATACTTCAAACATAACTTGATCTTAAATAAATACTCCTTGTTCATATTAAATTAATATAAGTTTGATAGGAATAAAATATCCAAATTAATTTGGGGTATAGTAACGACCTACCGTTCTGGAATAGTAACGACCTAATCGTTCTGTCTCAAACAGTAAAAGTTTCCATACATTCAAATTTTCTTGGTTAATAACAATTAACAAAGGAGAACCGTAATGGGAAAAATAATAAAATCAACTTTAGTCAGAAAATCCTCACAGGGTAAAAAAATTAAGTCGACAGGATATTCAATAATATTTGGTCGAAATTTAATAAAGAAAGAAGGTAAATAATGGATACTAATAAGTGGCATACAGTAGCTATTAGAAAAGACTGTTATTACAAACTTTCAGGTCTATGTAGAATTAAATTTAGAAGGCCTAATAATATGATTAGTAAAATGATTGACGAAACAATTCGTTATCAAGCTAAAAAAAATGGAACAAGTTATGAGACCTTATCACAATCTCTTTTAGAAAATGGTAAGCAAACTCAAAATAAAAATCAAAACGAGGAGGTAAATAATGGTTAAAATCATCTGGAGAGAACCTAAAGAGGATGATCCAATCTTCAAAACTGGATTTATAATCTCAAATCCAAAAGTAAATTTTAATAAAAAAAGAAAAGGAGATAAATGATGACTCGCACTCCATTATTCTTAATACCAACCAACAATAAAACTAAGGAGGAATTATTATATGAAATGGTTTATCAACTAGAACTGCATGGTTTTAAGGTTAAAGGTAAGCCAAAAAATTTTACAAAAATTACTATAAAAAAACATTAACGTTAGGGGAGAGTAATCTCCCCTTCCCTTCTTTTTAATAAATGGATAAAGTTAGATATGTGGATCCAATTCAATAATGCCTTCTTATCTATAGTAGAAAATAGAGATAATAAATTAGAGTTATTAGTTAGGGCTCGTATTAAAGGTGACATTGAGAAAATTTTTCCTGAAGCTGATGTCTTTGAAGATGATAGTGCAGATTACAAATACAGAGCATTTATTTCTAAGGCTAAGGTTGCGGCTAGAATGATGCTTAAGACGACAGAGATTAACTATGATAATTTTAAAAACTCTGTAAAAGAGATTGCAAGAAAAAATGCGTATAGCAATGTTTGGATGGAATTAAGAAAGCTTCAAAAATAAATTAACTCAAAGTTTTGATATCTCATCATAGATTGTATTTCTGACTTTGTTTATTTCCTCTTTATTTTTGATAAACTTACTTGCAACATCTATAATTTTATTAGCAGCTGATTCTCTTTTTTTTGACCTAACGTTATTAATTTCAACTACCTTTTCTTGGTTTCTAACTTGTGATCTTTGTCTACAAATCTCTGATATATGCTTAGTTATTAACGAAATATGATTGACAAAATTATAATAAAAGTTATTTTTTTCAAAATCATCGCGTCTACCATTAGGGACAAGCTTTGGACTTAAAATATGAAGCTCACCAATAGTCCAAGCATTGAATCTTGACTCTTGAAACTGATCTAAGAAAATTGTGTTTTCACCAATTTGAATATTACCAACACGCGCTCTTAATCCTGGGAGTGCAGTGCTTTTATTTATAGCGCCAAGATATCCATGATTTAGCAAAAAGCCATATGCTAAAAGTTCATTATCATTGTCCACTATCTCTAATTTTTCTACACCATTAATATAGTCAGTAGTTGTCGAATTAAAGTCATATGAATTTCTAAATGTTCTAGTTATCGCTGTTTCACCATTAAGTAAAATATTATGATACGAAATTTTAATTTTTTCTCTGAGAAGTTCATTTATTTGATCTTTAAATTTAAAGCTATCCGAAAAAGGAACCGGAGCGACTTGAGATAGATACTTCTCGATCATCATATTGTTAAGAAGAACATCATTTTTTAATCTGAGTATTTTTTTTAACTCAACTTTAAAATAATGTGCACCTGTATCACTTGTTTCTTCCAGTTCATGAATTGTTGAATCATCAACTATTTTTTTTAAATCTGATTTAATTGAATGATCAACCAATAATTTTTTTAATTGTCGACAATCCCATTTCAAAGTATTTATTTTATTTTCACCAGCGCATTTACTCGTAAACACTAACTCCTGACAATAAGCTAATCCTGCTAAACGTCCAATACCTCTAAACCCTCTTGCATCCGTACCTCTTTTGGGACTATTTCCAAATGAAAGTAGAATTTTCAAAAACTCATTACTTGATAAACCTGTACCGTTATCTTCAATAATAATGGTTCGATCTATGTAGTTAATATTTATTTTTATTTTACCATCATCTTCTATTGATTTTAACAAACCTTTGCTAGCAGCTTTTTCTATTGAATCAGCAGAGTTTTGGATATACTCACGATATATTGTCAAAGGTTCTAAATACATTCCTGAGGTAAGTAACTCAAGAATGTCTTTACCTACTGTTATTTGTTTTGGACTATTATTCATATTGATTATCTACTTATAACTTTTCTCATATTTTCTTCAATCTCACTATCGGGATTATGGTCTAATCCAGCATCTTCTACAATTTCATCATCAGCCATAGCAATCTTTAGTTTATTTTTTATTTGTTTTTGTGAAGCCCAGATTTTTCTATTTTCTTCTTCTGTCATCTGTTCATAAAAAGGAATTACATTTTTAATCTTATGATTTTCAATTTTTTTTGATTCCTTCAAATATTCTGAAGGAAAGTGTGATGCTAGAAAATCTATTAATTCTTGAACTTCCGATTCATCTAGTTTATCAAACTGTACATTAAATTCTTCTAGTTCAGCTCGACCTCCATATTTCTCATACCAATCTCTATTAAAAATAAAATCATGTGGCATTCTTAAAATTTTTAGAAATTCATCTTCAGTATTACCAAACGCTTTTTTAAAGAATTCAGGTGCACCACTTACTACTCCATGAGTAGCCTGAAGAATAATTTGAATTGAGCGTAAATAATATTTATTCCAATGTTCACCAATATGCCCTCTATCAGGTCTATCTGTTGGTTGATACCTCATCGGAAAAGAATAAATTTGGGTACCTAATTCTTCATTAAGGCTGACGTTAATTCTCATTCTTTGAAACAAATCATTTGGTGTATCATGAAAATTATACAGCATGTAATTTGATAAAAAATTCAAACCTGAAGCACTTGCATAGCGAACAGCTTGCTCATAGGGTTTCATTAAGCCGACATGATCAAATGCAATCCTAAGTGGTGATAAACATATTCTACTTAACTGCTTCATAAAATGTTCTGATTTAGCTAGAATTCTAGCATCTACACCTTGATTAAAATCAACGCGTCTTTGAACTTTTTTACCCGTTTTAGGATTCACCATGGTTGCACCTCTTGCAAAACCTAAATCTACAACTTCATCAATTATCTCCTTTAATCGTGGAGAGGCCACTACATTATTATCCATTAAAATTAAATCTTTTTTTTGACCATATAGTTTTTCAATTCCACCAACTATTTTGCTAAGCGGTGGCATTTCACGCATTCCACCCTCAAGTTTTGGTACTCCACAAAAAGCACATTTTCTAACACACCCTCTGGTTGCGTAGGCGAAATAAGCATCATGAACAGGATATTTATACTCAATTTGTTCAAGAATACTATAATCAGGTATTAGGTCCTCAATGGGGGTGCTATCTATATCATCGGAATATAACTCCTCTTCAAAATCATCGAGTTGTAACGATTCTGCTGGGGATTTGTCAAGTAAGCCTTGAATGAAACGAATTCCTCTCCATTTATCCTGAGACAAAAACTTCTCATGCATAAGTGAAGCAGCTATTCCACCTACAAAAATCTTATCGTGCTGTTGATTAACTAACTTGGAAGCATATTCAATTGTTTCAGAAATTTTATTCCATTCAAAAGAAAACAATGTTGTAATGTAAATTCTGTCCCAGACAATACTTTCCGCACTTTTATCTTCACCCTTAATAAATTTAACATTATCTTTTTTACCATTGGGACCGTGGTATTGAGCTATTTTCATTAAACCCAAAGGGGGATATTTGTTTTTATACCCCGGTTCAATTAACAAGATATTTTTATTTGCCATATACTATATATATTAAAAAAAGAAAAAAAGTTTAACTATATCTTGTATTTTACTTACTTTTTAAATGTTTCTCAACTTGTGCTTTAATTTTTTCTAACAGATTAATTACACTATAATTTTTTTCTTTTATATCTTTGTCTATTGCTGGTCGAATTTTATGAAAGTCCTCGGCAATTTTTGTTAATTTTGTAAAATTATTTGATTTTTTTCCTGATTCTCTTGCCCATTCGTCTAAGGAGTCAAAATTATTATCAGTTGCAAAGTTTTTTATATGTTTTCTTCCCATTTTTGAATTATAAGCAGACTTAAATAAATCTCTGAGAGTCGTAGCTCCAGTATTATTTTTTTTGCTTAAAAAAAGTTGAATAAGATGCTTTTCAAATTTATCAATATTAAAAGGGTTATTAGGGTCTTTGTTACATAATTCAAAATTTTTAGATGAATCCTGTAAATCTACATACCACTCAAAATAACTATATAAGTTTTCTTTGTTAATATTGTGACTTTCCATTTTTTGGATAGTTTTTATGCCTTTTTTTGCCGCTGCTTTAACCTTTGTTTTTTGAAACTGATCCTCAGCAATCAATTCAATAGCTTCATTTTCTGATAATTTAGAATCTTTTTCCCTAAGCTTTCTAACCCTCCTAAGATAAGTTAAAGCTCTACAATAAGCAGAATGACGTTGTTTTTGACCAACTCCATGGATTAGCTCAACTTTATTGAACATTTCTTCATCACTGAGGTTTGAGTAAACCCTACAACTTACATTTGCCACGTGGTCTGGTAATGTTTTATCTTGTTTAACAAAATTTAAGACAATTAAGTTTAGTGCTGCAAGTCTTCTATTTCCTTCAAAAACAATATATTCTCCTGCACCTTTGTTATTTACTAAAAGACTTTCATAATCGGATTGTTCTTTTAGCCCTCTTGCTAGTTCCTCAATACCAAATTTTCTCTTTCCATCACCACTAATAAAATAATCCAATATCTGCTGATTTGTTATATGACCATCTTTCTGTGAAACAGGGTCTAACCAGTCCATTATTCTTGGGTTTTCATCCCAAAAAATAAGTTGTTTTAACGGAAGTGTCATTTCCGTTGGTTTTTGTGAAGTCACGTCTCTATTCCTAAAATTTTTCTAATTATACTTCCAAAGTTATAGTTTATTTTTTTTTTAAATTCAGTCAAATCGACATCTCCTAAAGAAAGATTAGCAAATAATGATTTAGCCTCAATAAGCTCATCAACCCAGCTATCAATAGAGTTTGAAATTACTAAATTATAGTAATAACATTTTTTGGTCTGACCAATTCTATGAATTCTATCTTGAGATTGTAAATAATCGTCTAAACTCAATGTTCGGTCATAATAAATACAGTGGTTAGCATTTATTAAGGTTAAGCCTTCTTTAGAAGATTGAGGAGTTGCTATTAAAATTTTCACATCTTTGTTTTTTAAAAAACTATTTATCATTCGATTCCTTACATCAGAACTTAAAGAACCATGCAAAATGACTGGTTTAAAGTTTTTTAAATTATTTAACAAAAAATCAATGTTAAATTTATAAGAAGTCCAAATTATTACTTTTTCATTTTTTTCTATAATCTCTTTAACTAAATTTCTAGTTTTAATAAAACGATCTGTTTCATATTTATAATTTGTATCAAGCATAGCTGGGTTAGAAGTAATTTGCATTAGACGAATTATTCTTTTTAGAAAATCATCAAGATCTTCAGTTAATTCACCAGACTGATTAACAACTTTTGTTTTTAGTTTTTCTAGTGCTTTATTATAAATATTAAATTGGTTTTCTTCGAATTCGCAATATATTTTTTTATATACTTTTTCTGGTAATTGGAGCCCACTTGAGTCTTTAGTCTCACGAATAGAAAAGTGATCAATTTTTTTTTTTATGTCTAAAATATTTTTTTGTAAAATATTTTGCCCTAGTTTATCTCTAGATAAGTTATTGGTTATTTTTACACTGTTAAAGAAAAACTTATAACTAGGTCCTAAAGATTTTCCATTATCTAGAAAAAAGATCTGCGACCAGTAATCCTCTGGTCTATTGGCAGAAGGTGTTCCTGTCATAATTATTTTTTTTTCGAATATTTCTTTTATACTATGAAACTTTTTAGAAATTATAGATTCAGGATTTTTAATTTTTGCTGATTCATCTAAGATAATTCCTATTTTTCTTATTTTAGAAATATTTTCAATTCTTTTAAATTCGTTATTAATAATTTCATAATTAAAAATAATAACATTATGTTTGCCCAAAAAAACGCTTGTATTTTCTGCTGGTTTATTTGAAAGAATTGTTGGAACAAGAAATGAATGTTTTCTTATTTCGTTATACCAATTTTTAACTAGATTTTTTTTTACAGAAATAAAAACCGTATCTAAAAAATTGTTCTTCAACCAATATAAAATTAGATCAATTGCAATTTTGGTTTTACCTAACCCTTGCTCATAAAAAATTGCTCCAATTTCCTTATCTTTTAGTTTTTTAAAAGCAAGTTTTTGAAATTCTAATTGTTCAGTCTTTGGTGTAAACTTTTCTGTATTGAAATCATTCATGAGCAAATCACTTCATTGGGAAAATAAACCTTATTTTTTTTAAAGGTTCTTTTTATTTCATTTTTTGTTACCGAAACACAATATATTGGTACCGAATAAATTATTAAAATATTTTTATATTTTTTATGATTATTCACCATCCAATTTACGTAATTATCCAACTGTTCTTTTGCTTTTAGACGAAATCCACTTAGGTCCTCTTTGTAGTTTCCTAATTGTTTGGCTTCACCTATATATGCAATCAGTTCAGATTCTGATAATAGCATTAAATCTGGTATACTTCCGTTTAATTTTTTTTCCTTGATTGCCTCTGAAATACTATCAGTCCAGTCTCCGTAACGTTCATATTTTGAATCAAAAAAATCAGGAACTTTTTTTTTAAGAAAGTTTTTTAAATTGTCTTCATTTTTTTTATGAGCTGTGCCAGGCAAAACTATAAATGTTTTTCAATTTCAGTTAACTCTTCAACAAAATTATTAAGAGTTGCTATTAAATCTTCGAGCTTACCAACTGCGTTAGTATTTTCGTTTAAGAACATTTTTCGATCTTCCAATTTTTCCAACTCATCAACTTTACCTATCATCTTTACTGCCATATCCAAAATATCATTTGTCTCGACTATTGATTTTTGTCTTTTCAATTCATCAAGTCTGTGAAACGCTTCTGTTGAATTCTCGTCTAAATAAATTTTTTTACATTCCTCATCTGGATCAACCTCAGGGTTTTTCCATATTTGGTCAAGTTTAATTACATGCCTTGCCATTTTAATAATATCCATTCCGATATGTTTAATAAATTCATTTTCATCAATGCCAATTTTCTCAAATCTAGTTTTTTTTATTTGATATTGATAAAAATACTGAAATTTGGAGGCGTCATAATCCAATAAATCTTTTTGCTGAATATCTTTCCATTTTTGCATATGTTCATAGGCTTGAATTTCTTTTTCAATTGTATTTCTTCTTGAGGCTCCACCACATATTTGAATCAAATTTTCTTCATCCAAATCAAATAATTCTCCTTTTTGCTTCAAATGATGCAAATATTTAGCTCTTTCGTATGGACCCCATGATTTAGCTGGGACAATATGAGCGGTAAGTTGATACTGATGAAAAAATTTTTTATCAGTACTTGCAACTACTTCACAGGGAATTTCATCCCATCTATTGTCGTAGCCTTCTAGGTCTTTTTCCATATCATGATATTGAAGATATATCGTTAATCTTGTGTTTCCCTCTAAAACTATATATTCAAAATCATTTTCTTTTTTTTCTAATTTCTGAATAATTATCGGATACTGAATACCACCCAACTCATATATTGACCTTTTAAGGGCTCGAAAAGAATCTCGCGAATTAGATGAAATATTTTCGTCTGAGGAACTATCTTCTCCTTGTATAATCGTTTCTATCGCATTTTTTACATTTTCTTGACTGAGCTCATTCTCATCAAACTCCATCCCATGGGCTGCACCAATCCTCGGGTTAAACGGATTAAGTTTAATTTTGTAAATAGAAATATTTTGTCTTTTTGTGTTAAGGTTACTCATACAGTATAATAATAGTTTTTTTTCGTGAAAATGGAATGCAAAAGTTTTTAAACAAAATAGAAAGTCTTGGAAAAAAAGTATACAAACAACTTTCAGGGCTTAAAGAGGAAGATTTTCAAACAGCCCTTGGTATAGAGTTTCGAAGAAATAAAATTGACTTTATGCGTGAAGCAGGACTTGAAGTCTTTTATGATAATCATCCCATTAGTCTCCATGAACTTGATTTTCTCGTTCCACCTTGTATGGATTTAAAAGAACCTATTATTATTGAAACAAAAGTTAGCTCGGGCATAGCAGAAGACCATCGTCAACAATTGAGAAATTATCTTCGCTCAGCTGCAAAAAATGATAATGCCATCATAAAAAAAGTTAAAACAGGCTTGGTGCTAAATTTTAAAAAAAATGAAATCTTCACCGAAAGTATACGTCAACGTAAAGAAACCCAAGATATAGAAATCGAAGTATGGTCGTATGAAAAAAATAAGTTTACTAAACACTACTCGAATAAAAAAGCGGAACAGAAATCCTAAAATATTTTTGTGACCACTCTCTTATACGTTAAAGGCCCTACCCCCCACCTATATCCTTATTTATTAAATGTTCGTTCCAAAAGTTCAGTGCTTCTAATTTTTGTTTAAAGTAATTTGAGCGATTATAGATTGAGGTAACCGAGCTATCAGTATGATTGAGAACAGTCATAATTCTATCCTTATTAAAGCCTTTATCACCAAGGAATGTTCCCATTGAACGCCTAAAGTCATGGTAAGTCCAGTTTGTAACCCCTGAATAGTGAATAAGTCTTTTCTTTAACTGACTAAAACAATTGAGTGGTTTAACACCATCATATGAGAATATGTAACTGTCTCGTTGAGACACCAGATTTAATATATCTTTCATATGGGTAGTTAAGGGTGTAATTATCTTTTGCATGTTCTTAGAGCGTTCTTTAGGTATTTCAAAGCTATCGTCCTTGATATCAGACCATTTTAAGTTGGTAATCTCATTAATACGTTGTCCTGATAAAATTAAGAACTTAATCAAATACCCTTGAATAGGATCTACTTTACTACACGCTTCATAAATAGCCTTAATTTCCTGCAATGAAAGAACCCTATCTCGTGACATCTCTTTAAATGGTTTAGCCAGAGAATCAATAGGATTGATTTCAAGATAATCACGTTGCACGCACCATTTAAACATTGATTTAATGTATGATAATAGGCGATTAGCCTGAACGCCCTTCCCATTTGCCACCAATTCATCAGTAATTCTAAGAATATGTTGCTTTGTAATTTGGTTAATGGGCATACGCCCTAACTTACTAACAAAATAATTATTAAATATACGTTCAACCTCATACCTGCTCTTAAGATTAACACGCACGTGCTTTTCCATATAAAGTTCAACGAAGTAAGCAAAGTTATTGACTTTAGCTTCATTCTTTTCATGTTGAGGATCTTTGCCTTTATAAATACTATTGAGCTTTTCAGTGGTGAGCTGACGCGCATCCTTTAATGATAGTGTAGGATAATTACCTAATGTTAATCGCATTTTACGACCGTTGACACGATACTGAATACTCCAACTTTTGTGATTAGTCGATGTAACGCGTAAACTTAATCCATTGATATCGCCATATGATTTGCGTCCTTTTTCAGGTGGTTTAATAAGGGTAATTTGGCGATCATTTAACATATAATTTTATCCATTCTGGGGCTCCACGGGGGCTCCAAAATGCCTAAGTCACATTAAGATTAGATGATACTATTTGCTTTAGATTAATGCAATAAGTAGTTGATTATGTTGATATAAATAAGACTATATGAGACCAGATGAAACGGGATGAAACGGCATTAAAAATGATTTGTAATCAGTGGGTCGGGAGTTCAAATCTCTCAAGCGGCACCACTCACCAAGGGTTTCAGCTTTCTCTATATTTCACTAAACTCTAGGGGCTCCACATTTGTCATGTCATAGTTAGATTGTTAGGGCGGTTAGTTATATGTGCGCTGAGTGCATTAATAATATGTAGTTAATGCATAAATAGAATTCCTTCAATGAATAATTGTCGTCTATGGTGAACTAAGTTAATATAATACTTATGAGAGCTCTAATTTTTATAGTTGTATTGACGTTGGCCTTGCCCTTATTTGCAGATACCATTTATGATCCTTATGGCAAGTACAAGGGACTAATTGATGACGAAGGTCGTTTTTTTGATTCTCAAGGTGGTTACATGGGTAAGCTTACAACTGAGGGGGGGATTTACTCACCTTACGGTAAGTTTCTGGGAACCATTGAACCGAATGGCAAGATCTATGATCCTTACGGTCGATATAAAGGTAAGTTAAATCAAGACGGAAAATATTTTGATTCTACTGGAAATTTTGGCGGAACGATTAGTAGATAATTTTATACCAATCACCAACTTTTTTTAGTTATCATCTATTTTTTTTTCTCCATAATTCTGGTTCAGTAAAATTGCCCTTCCAAATTCCTAGTTTATTTATTTTTGCAAAATTCTCATCCTCAACATAATCTTTTGAATATTTTCGATAAGCAATAGCCCATCCATTTTTAACCATTAGTTTATTTAGGTCTTTATTGTCATAGTAACAAATAGCAACTATTCGTTTATATCTATCCATATCTTTTTTTTCACAAATAACTTGGTTTTTATCTTTTATTAGTGATCTTAAAAAACGTGTAGCTTCCATGCCACATTTATATTTTTTATTTTCTCTTTTGCATTGTTGTTGAGTTTCAGGAGCATCAATTCCATGAAGTCTATACTTATTTTTTCCAATATGAATAGTATCACCATCAACAATTTTTAAAGAACCATGTTTGGCTTTATCTGAATTATTTTTTATATCCGAAATATAACACAACGGTTCATATCCGCCAGGCTTTGAATAAGCACTTCTTTTTCCACATTTTTTTCCATTACTCATTATAGAATAAGGACATGGGCATTTACCTGGATAGTTGGTAATGGATTCTTTTATCATCTCTTCAGGAGACTTAGCTTTTAAAAAACTACCAACCAATGTTAAAAACAAAATAATAAAAATGTTCGTAATTTTAATCATTAGAATATGTTCTATTTTGCAATGACTGATAAAAAATCTTCACCATGTTTTCCGACTTTTGTAGCCCTACTCGATTAAGTCTTAACATCTCTTCAAAAATTTTATTTAGTCCGCTCATTAATTTGTTTTAATAAGGTCAAGTTTATCTTTATGACTTAATTGTTTTATACGATATTCCTCTTTAGATGCATCACTTTTATTTTTATAAACTGAACTTTTATAAACTAATTTTAAAGGACGAAGTCGAGAACAATATTTGGAAGCTTTTTTATCATCGTTTTGGTGTTCATCAAATCGCCGTTCAACGTCAGTAGTAATACCTGTATATAAACTTTAATTACGACATTGAATTATGTAAACCCACCAGTTATTCATATTATAATATTATACATTATTCTTCTCCCTACCCTCAAAAGGTAAAGAAGTAAATTCAGAAAATAATATGGATTGTTTTTTTTGTTTACTTGTTTAAAATTTATAATGAGTCATTAATGAAAAATTTAAAAGGTACTGATTTCCAGAAAATAGTCTGGAATGAGATAAAAAAAATTCCTAAAGGAAAGACAATTACTTACAAAGAACTTGCGATAAAAGTAGGTAAGCCTAAAGCTTATCGTGCCGTAGCTAATGCATGTGCTAAAAATCCATTATTAGAAATTATTCCTTGTCATAGAGTCATAAGAAGTGACGGGAAAATGGGGGGATATATGGGAGAAAAAGGAATAGAAAGAAAGAAAAGACTCCTTGAAAGTGAAGGTGTAAAATTAAATTTTAATTCTATAAAGTAACAAAGGATTAACAAAGAAATCTTACTTAATTACCTTAAAAATTGCATTCTCTGCAAAGTTAGTTGATTTACATGTTCGTGTTGGAATACTTCCTGAAATAGGATTGATAACATCTATTGTTTGATAGCCTCCTGATACAAAACTATAAGTTTGGTTTAGCTTAGGATCATAGTACCCAAGTGCATGTTGTGTTGAGAACAAATAATTTGTGTTAATAGTTATTTTTGTAGATTCATTATCAATTTTCTGTATGTTGATATTCATTTTTGCTTCAAGAACTGCCAGTAAGCCACTTTTAACATAATCAATGTAAGAACCTTTAAATTCTTCGCCAGTAAAAAAAAGAGTATATTCAAAATCACCACAATCAATAAAATTTTCAGGTTCTTTTGAACCAAATGATAACGTTAATAATCCAGAATCTTTCTCAAGGTTTTCGATTTTAAAAAAAGAATCATTTACAAAATCAACTACAGAGGTCCAAGTTTCTTCAAAATTTTTATTGGTAATTATGGAATTTTTAAAATTAGTATCTTCAATATTTGGTGGAACGTATTTACCAACATTTTCTGTAAGTTTTTCTTTTTTTACTGAACATGACGAAAGAAGAACTATCATAATTAGAGATGAAAGAATACTTTTCATACATAATCATATATGAACACAAATTATAAAACTCAAGGAGTGATATGATACTAATTTAATAAGCTTCCAAGAAAAAGTAACACAGAAGTGATACTTTTTGATTGAGACCCTTCAATTATTTTTCTCCCTTACCCTCAAAAGTTAAGGGAGTTAATTTAAGAAAGTTTAATGGGTTGTTTTTTTTATTTTCCTGTTGCTACCTGTATCCACCTTTTTTTTTTTCCTTTTTTGGTCTTTTCTCATTAGACTCACTATTCTTAGTATCTTTAGTAACGGATTTCGTTTTTACTGAATAAGACTTGTCAGAATTACCAAATTTATCTCTTACGTCATTTATAAAGTTTCCTTTGGTGTCAGAAAAAAAAATTACGAAACAAATAATTAAAGAAAAAAAAAAAAGATTCATAAAAAATAAAATATAAATAAAAAAAAAAAATTCAATAGTATTCAGTTTTCTTATAATTAAATTAAATTTTTTTTATTAATATATTTCTTAAAGAAAGTAACTTAGGAGTAACAAAGAAGTTTCTAAGCTTTAGTTTGCAGTTGTTTCACTTTAATATTTATCGATATGATCAATAACTTACATAATTTTTGTATTTTACTGAAATACTAATTTTCTCAGTGGGTCGGAAGTTCGAATCTCTCAAGCAGCACAATAAACCAATTAAAATTCTAAGATTTTATTCTATAACCTGTTTTAAAAATAAAGTGTATTGTCAAAAGGCATGCAAACAAAAATATAAAAATCGTAGTGATCGATATGTTTATATCTATTTCTACTTCACCATAAAAACTCCATCTAAAAGCACTTATTAAATAAACAATTGGATTGAAATAGGAAATCTTTTGCCATATTTCAGGAAGCATACTTATGGAATAGAAACTTCCACCTAAGAATGTTAATGGAGTAATAACGAATGAGGGAATTAATTGAATCCTTTGAAAGTCATTTGCCCAAATACCAATAATAAAACCAAATAGACTGAAGGTTAGACTAATTAAAATTAATAGACAAAACATTTCAAAAGGATATTTAATATTCAAATCGACAAAAAATGTAGATGTAATTAAAATTATAGTTCCAACAATTACTGACTTTGTAGCTGCTGCTGTCACATATCCAGTGGTTATTTCAAAAGGCGATATGGGAGCTGATAAAACTTCGTAAATAGTACCACTAAATTTTGGAAAGAATATCCCAAATGAAGCATTTGATAAACTTTGTGTTAAGACAGTTAGCATAATTAAACCCGGAACTATAAATGAGGAATAACTTACTCCATCAATATCCCCAATTCTAGAACCAATTGCGGAGCCAAAAACAATAAAATATAAGGCTGTAGATAGAACAGGGGAAGCAATACTTTGACCAAATGTTCTGATTGCCCGAGACATCTCATACTTATAAATTGCAATAATACCTTTTATATTCATTGATCGATCAACTTAAGAAATATTTCTTCTAAATTATTTTCTTTAATCTCTACATCGCAAAAAGGTATTGAATTTTTTATTAAATCTTTAAACAAGTCAGACACGGAATTTCTATTATTTTTTAAGTTTAGTGAAAAAATTAATTTATTCTTTTTCTTTTGAAAATTGTATTTAGTTAAAATATTTTTCAAATTTTTTAAACTTTTATTAGTAGTAATAACAACTCTTTTATCCCCTAATTTTTCAAGTATTTTATTTTTTTTCTCAACCATAACAATCTCACCATGATGAATAATACCGACCCTGTCGGCAAGTCTTTCAGCTTCTTCTATATAATGGGTTGTAAGAAAAATTGTTACTCCATTGTTTTTTAAATTATAAAGAGTTTTCCACAACGACTGTCTCAACTCCACATCTACGCCTGCAGTCGGTTCATCAAGGAAAAGAATATTAGGTTCGTGAGACATAGCCTTAGCAATCATTACTCTCCTCCTCATTCCACCTGATAATGTTCTGATTTGTTGATTTCTTTTTTCAAATAGCCCTATTAATTTTAAAATCTTTTCTAGATATTCTATTGAATTTTTTTTATTAAATAGTCCTCTACTAAATTTGAGGGTATCTATTACTTTTTCAAAAGAATCTGTAGCAATTTCTTGAGGCACAAGTCCAATTTTTGAACGTGCCATTTTATAACTTTTCTCAATATCATGTCCAAAAACAGATATTTCGCCATCCTTTTTTTTATTAATTCCACAAATAATATTAATTAATGTTGACTTACCAGCACCATTAGGACCAAGCAACGCAAATATTTCACCTTTTTTTATTTCTAAATTAATATTTTTAAGAGCCTTAAAACCATTATCATAATATTTATTTAGGTTTCTTACTAATATTGCACTCATATGGATGATAATAACATAGTTTCTTTTGGACTAGATTTCTTATGAAATATTGGAAAAAGATTATAGACTGAAGAAAGTTTTTGACTAAATATAGGCTTATTTTTTTGAGTTATATTTTTTGTTTTTTTTCTCGGTAGACTTATTATTTTCACTATCCTTGGTAACAGATTTCATTTTTATTGAATATGACTTGTCAGAATTACCATATTTATTCCTTACTTCATTTATAAAATTGCTTTTAGTTTCGGACCAGAAAGTTGTTAGACCAATAATTAAAAGAAAGTTAAAAAAATTCATAATAAATAACTATTACTTTTTAAAAAAAAATCAATAAGATTCAACTTTTTTTATACTAAAATCTAACCCAGTTTATAATTGCTCTAATTCCAATAATAAAATACATAATCTCCATAAGAGTTCTCGGAATATCTCTATCTTTAATTCCCATGATAATCCAAATAAAGCAGGATATTGAACATATAGTCCAACCCAGCCATTGAGATAAAACATCAGCATTGCCTAAAATATAAGCTCCAACTACAGCCAATATGAAGCCTAGCCATCGCCAATATTTAATATTTTTCAAACTAATTTTATTTTTAATGTTTTTTAGGTTGTTCATTTTTAATATAAATATATTTTATTCTATTATGATCGTACCTCTCATACCCATTTGCTTGTGAGTTTGTCGGGTTTTTTTATCTTCAATCTTACAAAATAAATCTTTAAATTCTCCAGTTTTAATTGGAACAAACCACCATTCAACAATATTATTCGGAAAAACTTCAATCTCTTTGATAATTCCTTTAACTTCAGCAATTTTTTCATTATTTTTATTTATCTGAATTTTTCTTGTGAAAATAGAATTGGAAAACTTTTCTGAAGTAAAATAATGTTTACTATCACTCAAATTTATAAGTTTTAGTTTGTAAAGTTTACCAGTTTCAAACTTTAGTGTAGAGGGTTCATAAAAATGAACCTTTCCAGTTTTTCCTTTAAGATTTATTTCAACTTCAATAGCTTTTTGTCTGGAAAGGTCTCCCTTTGCAAATGAATTATGAAAGGTAAACAGTAAAAATATAGCAGAAAGGCCCAAAAGAGTAGCTTTGTACATAAAATTTAATAAAATATTTGAAATTAATATTTAAATTATTATTTTATAAATAAATATAGGAGTTATTATGAAAAAAATCATCTTTTGTTTTTGTTTCGCTTTAGCTTTTTCATTAAATGTCGAAGCCTGTCCTTACTCAAAAATGACAGAGTTAGACTCAAAACTTAATTCAGATAACAGTCAAATAAGTTCCCAAACCTTCGCTAAAATTTCTAACCTTAGAACTCAAGGTGAAGAAAAGCTAAGAATCGGTGAACTTGACAATGCTGAAGAAATTTTTGACAGAGCCTTAGCTTTACTAAAAAATAAATAATTGAGTATAAGGTTAAAAGTTTATCTTTTAGCCTTACTCTTTCCCTCTTCATACCGTAAACAATCGTCACAAATATTTTCATCCTTTTTAAAATAACTTTTAACTCTCGGTTTATAAGGTAAAGGGGCATCACATCCTTTACATACTTTCAGTTCAACTTCTTCATTCATAATTATTTAAATCTACAAGATACTATAATTTTTGTCGTAAACTTTGGGTTTTCATTTTTATTGAGGTTAGTAATTTCTTTAATTCTCAGATCATCATCATTTATACAAAATTTTTCTAAAAAATTAAGTTTTTCATTTTTAAATAATTTTAATAAATAAACATCAAATTTTTTGTTAAATTCATATTCAAATTGACTCTTTTCTGATTCAAACTGGTAGTATCCAAATAACATTTGTCCCTTAAGACATGAAACACTTTTAATAGATTTATCAAAAATATCATGAATTTCACAAGTATCAGTTGCACTCACCTCCAAAAAAAAAAGGAAAAAAAATAAAATTTTTAGCATTTAAATTTTAATTTTAATCATTAGTTTAATATTGCCACTTTGTAATAGTAGATCTAGTGATTGAAGCAAAAGCAAAGTGGCTCATAATTTTAAATATAATCTTTTCTACAGTTCTAATTTTAATATATCCGTCTGCTGATAACATTATTTTTTGGAAAAAAATAAAAATTTAGTTAAATTTCTATTTTTTCTTTTAATATTAAACTTGAAAAAATTTAATATTTAATTTTATGTTAGATTCCGACTTAAATAACGATGATGCTGTCCAGTTTACTGCTGGTTCAGTGATTTATAATTATGACGATGAATCAGATTGTGCTTACTTCTTAAAAAAAGGAGAAGTTGAAATTATTTCGAAAAAAGGAACGACAGTTGGTTTTATAAATGAAGAGGAAGTTTTTGGTGAACAATCAATTCTTCTGGACACAAAAAGAACTGTAACTGCAAAGGCTGTAAAAGACTGTTTGGCAATAAAAATTCCAAAAAATACCTTACTGAGTGAATATAGAAAGTCGTCTTCACTAATTAGAGCAATATTACGTTCAACTTGTATAAGGTTAACCAATTTAGACAACTCTATACATACAAGTCTTAAAAGTGAGGATGACTGAATATACTTTATTCAATCAATTTGTTGCTTTACTTTCCATCGATCTTTCAAGTATAAACATGTACTACATTTTTTTGAGGCAGAAGGTAAGTCATTAATTTGTAGCAACTTTTTTGCCTCAATTATTGTTTCTTCAACCCATTCATCGTTACATTCCAATCTTATTAGATGAAGTTCAAATTTTAATTGCTTATTAAACATAGGTTCATTCCTGAGACCATTGAAATAAACTAAAAAACCTTCATTTGATACTTTGAATCCATTCTTTCTAAATAACCATTGATACATTTCAATTTGTCGCTTGTATCCTTTAGCGTAATCATATTTATATGTTTCAAACCAATTAAATTCTTTCTTAGATGTTGCCTTTACGTCAGATATTATTAACTCACCATTAGGTTTAATCCACACATCATCTACTGCACCATAAAAATTAAATTGGTTAATTGGATCGGTATAATTAATGCCTTTTCTATTATTTCTCCAATCATCCATACTGGGGTGATTAAAAGGAACTGCATCTATATTATTTTCAATAAAAATTGGATGAGGCTGTTGTTTTCTTCTATAAAAATCAAATTCATTTTTACATAAGTTATCTACAGCATTGTTTAATGTAAAAGGTAAGCTTTGCAATCTAACCTTATGTTTTTGCTCAAGAAAAAAACATCTTTTACAATTAAGAAACTTTTCAACCGCGTACCTACTTATTTTGATCATTGAAATAATAATAATTCTTGTAATTTAAACTAATACTCTTAATTAATTCAATAAAGAATTCATAATGTATTTATATTAAACTTAGCTAATAACCTTAAAAAAATAAATTAAGAATTAAATAATATGTTCATACCAAATTTTATTATTCCCGACTTAAGGACAGATCACGCAGGTGAAACTGGAGCAGTTTTCATTTACAAAGGAATCTTATTAGTTTCAAAAGATAAAGAAATTATTGAATTTGCTGAAAATCATCTTTTAACTGAAAAAAAACATTTAGAACTCATAGAGAAAATATTACCCAATAATGAAAAAAGTAAACTCCTTTTTTTATGGAAGTTTTTAGGGCTTTTAACTGGATTAATACCAGCTTTAATCGGAAAAAAGTTTATTTATGCCACAATATATTTTGTAGAAAGCTTTGTTGAGAAACATTACGATGAACAAATACTTAAGCTGAGAAAAAAAAAAAATTCTTTGAAACTTATTCAATTACTTGAAACACTTAAAAATGACGAAATTTCTCATAAAGAAGACTCACTGAAGAGATTTAATAAATTAAGTTTATTACTTAAAATTTGGGGCAACATTGTAGAAATGGGTTCTAGAGCAGCAGTTTTAATCTCATATAAGATTTAACTTTTTTTTTTAAAAAATTTAAAATAATAAATTAAGGCATATAGCAGTATATTTAATATTATTAGTACAAAACCAAGAATCATTTGAATATTAGAGTTAATACCTTCAGGATAAACAATTATCATTATGTAATGTTCAATGAACCCACCATCATAAAAACTAGCATTATCTTGAATTAACAACCAATTTTCTAAGTATGTTAATGGGCAAATTGAACTTGTAAATTCAATATATACACCCCAACTGAGTGCCAACAAATGTAGATAAAGAAATTTAGTGTTAATAAGAGAAGAAAATGCCCCAGTCACCACAAAAAAAATAAATAGTAAATGAATTAACAGTACTATTTTAGCTAAAAATTCATACATTAGTTTTTATAATAAAAATTATTTTAATAAGAAGTATTCCTTAAAAACTCTTGAATCAATTGTCAGCGTATTCTGTTCAAGTTTTTTAATTTTTTTTAATTTATAACCATCGTCTTTGTATTTTTTTAGAATAGAAAAGGTCTCCTTTCTATATTTTTTTTTTTTCCACCATGAACTATGGGAAACTACAAGAATTAATTTTTTTCTTATTTTTTTTTTTTTCATAAATTTTATAAAAAAAAAGCCCAACTAATCAGCTGGGCTCTGTAATTTAAAATTGAAAATCTGTTAGAAATTACTTCTCTGCGCAAGCATAAGAATTGATTTCAAGACCAACAGAGATTTCAGAAATCATTGGTTTTGTCCAAGCCATTGTTTTACTCCTTATAAAAATTAATAAAATTGTACTCAATATATAACAAATATCTTAATCAATTCTGAGTATTGTATTCATATAACGTTAATCTTTTTTTGTTTCAATTAAATCCTCTAATAAGTGAATATCTTCGTCTAAATCTCCTACTTGAGAACTTATAAGTTCTAGGTTTTCTTTTAAATTTTTCTTAAAACTATACATTTGAAAAAAATCAAATATTAAAAAACAAAGTATGATAAAAATTAGTAAGTTTGTGTAAGTTTTCATATAATATCCTTCATAAATAATAATATTTACATTTCAAAATCATATTATAAATATTATCAAGGGTAGTTTTTATTAAAAGCTCATCAATGTGATTGAATCGAAAAAAAATTTCAACAATTATATTGAAATATAAATTTTACAGTAAGTATGGTTATCCTTCAATTTACATTAACAGGTTAATGAAAGAAATTATAAAAATAAATAAATTATTACTCTTCCCTCCCCTAATTAAAAAGAATATTAACTATCAAAATAGTTATTGGTCTCTTTTTACAATATGAAACCCAAATTCAGATTCAAAAGGTTCGCTTATCTGTTCAATATCTAATGAAAAAGCTACATCCTCAAATGCTTTTACCATCATTCCTTTTGAAAATTCTCCTAAGTTACCACCAGATTGACCAGAAGGACAATTTGAATGTTTAACAGCCGCGTCTGCAAATTTAATGCTTCCACTCTTAATTTCTTTATATATATCATCAATTTTCTTTTTTGCTTCTTCAGATGTAAGCTCTGATCTTGAATTTTGTGATTCTTGGTGCATTACAAGAATATGAGATGCGGAAATTTTATTTTTCTTTGACATAAAAAGTAGAAACTAAACTTACAACAAAAAACGAACCTATAGTTAAATATATAATATTATAACTTATTGAGTTGTTAATGAAATAATAAAATAACAAAGGGGAAATTAATGAAAACACCAAATAATATAAGTTTTGGATAATATTTACATTCATCACTCCGAAATCTTTAAGATTTTTATTATTAAGAAAAAAAATACATAAGGAAAAACTGGATACGAGAGCAATAAAAAACTTCAGTAAATCAATGCTATAACTAGAAGTATACTTAAAGAAAAATGCAATAAAACAAATAATTACTATACTAAAACCCAAAAAATTACTTAATCTTTTTCTACCGATTAATTTTATTAAAGGAAAAATAAATATAGATATTAAAAAAATGACCATCATAAAAACAATGTTAAATTCGAGAAACTGCATATTTTCTGGATTAGCAAATTTGGGTAACCAGCTATTAGCTGAAAAAAAAATAAACGAAAACAAAGGAATTAAAATATAAATATTTGCAAAAAAGAATTTTTTTACTTTTTTTAAAGAAAGTTGTTCATCTAGACTACTATTATAACTTATACTTATATGAAAGGGTCTATTTTTAATTTTCAAAACTAGACTAATTAAGGCTGTTATCAAAAAAAGTATTACATATGTTACTTTCCAGGCCCATTCGTTAAGTTGATTGTTTGAAAAAAAATCATCTATAAATAAGTATAAAAAATTTGCTAAAACCATACCTACTATAATTGTAAGTGAGTATTTTATAAAATATGAATCTTCATCTTTATCCATTAGTGAGTTAAAATAATTTAAATGTATAAATGAAAATAAGATTCCAATACTAAACCTACAAAATACAAAAATTAAAAGAGAGACTATTAAGAAATTGTTTGGAAGAAAAACAGGAATTAAGTAGGCTAAACTTAAAAAATATAAACAATTAATTTTTTTATTTTTTGTATAGTAAAGTAATTTTTTCAAAAGAGGAATGACAAAGATTCTAGAAAAGAAAGAAAGGCAAATAATAAATATTATAATTGGTAATGAATAATTTTCATCATAATCAGCTAAAAAAAATATTGACAAAAAGGTGACTATAGAAAAATTTAAAAAAATATCAAACCCCTCTAAAAAGTGTATAAGGTTAAATCGATCCAATTGGAAAAAACTATTTTTTTTTTTATTAAGCATATTTCATTAAAGATTCTAAAAATTTTTTCAATTCAAGTACCTTCTCAAAATTATCATATTTTTTACTAATGTAAATTAACTTCGAATTGGGTAAGAGTTTAATTTTTTTTGGAATATCTTTCGCGAGACTTATTAGCTTATCAATATACTTTGTTTCATTACTTCTTAACTTTAAAACAAAACCCTCAGAGGAATTATCTATTTTCAAAATATTAAGCTTTTTACATAATATTTTTATTTCTATAATCTTAAATAAATTATTGAATAATTTAGGAAATTTTCCAAATCTATCTTCTAAATTACTGATTATTTTTTTTAATTCTAATATTTCATTTATTTCTGATATTTTTCTGTAAATTTGCATCCTTAAATCTAAATTTATTATATAATCATCTGGAATATTATAAGAAAATCCTAAATTAATAATTGGTGACCAATCATTTGATAAAATTTTTTCATTTTTAAGTTCACTTATCGCTTCATTAAGCATTTTGTAATACAATTCAATTCCAACCTCTTTTATATGGCCAGACTGCTCCGAACCAACAATATTTCCAGCACCTCTGATATCCAAATCATTTGCAGCTATAGAAAACCCTGCTCCAAGACTATCTATTTTTGAAATTAGTTGTAATCTCCTTAGCCTTTCTTCACTTAAAGGTGTGTTTTTCTCTAATAATAAATAAGCATAAGCTTGAATTGATGATCTCCCTACCCTTCCCCTGAGCTGATAAAGTTGTGACAACCCAAACAAATAAGGTTTATTAATAATAATTGTATTAACATTAGAAATATCTAAGCCCGATTCAATCATTGCTGTTGATAAGAGGAGATCAATTTTTTTTTCAAAAAAATTAGTGTAAATATTTTCAATCTCAACTGCACTCAACCTACTATGAATTATTGCATAATTTATTGATGGAAAAGCTTTTTTTATTTTTTTTTCTAAGTCTTCAATTTCTTTTATTCTTGGAGTTACAAAAAAAATTTGTCCTTTTCTTTCCAATTCTTTATTTATGATATTCTTTAATAAATTATCCTCATAAAACATTAGATAAGTTTTTACATTTTGTCTATTTAAAGGTGGAGTCTTAATAAGGCTAATATCACGCATTTTTAAAAGAGATGCCTGCAATGTTCTAGGAATTGGTGTTGCAGTTAATGTTAAAATATGTGAGTTAGGTTGTTTTTTTTTTAATTTTTCTTTTTGTTCAACACCAAAACTTTGTTCTTCATCAATAATTATAAGCCCTAAGTTGTTAAAAATAATATTTTCAGAAAGTATAGAATGTGTTCCAATTATTAAATCAATTAAACCAAGATTCAATTTTTCTTTAATTTTATTTTTTTTACTTGTTTTTTCGAATCTAGATAATTTTTCGATTGTATAATCAAAATCAGAAAATCTTTTAGTAAAAGTATTAAAATGTTGATTTGCTAATAAAACTTTAGGACAAATTACTGCTACTTGATAACCTGACGATAAAACTAAAAAAGCAGCTCTCATTGCAATCTCAGTTTTTCCAAACCCAACATCACCACAAATTAATCTATCCATAGCTTTAGAAGAATCGAAATCTTTTTCAATCTGTTCAATGGCTTTCATTTGATCTGAGGTCTCAGTAAATTCAAATAATGAAGAAAATTTTTCATATTCAATTCTATTTGGTTTTATCTCCAAAGATTTAGTTAATTTTCTTTTCGCAGCTGTCTGTATCAAGTCAGAAGCAATTTGTTTGATTTTTTTTTTTAATGTTGCTTTTTTAAATTGCCAATTTTGCAAGCCAAGTTTGTCAAGTCTTACAGTCTGGTTACTAAAGCCATACTTAGAAATTAATTCTAAGTTTTCAATTGGAATCAAAAGTTTATCATTGCTATGATAAAGAAGTTCAATAAACTCTTGTTCGAAATCGTTGATTTTTTTTTTTGTAAGACAATTAAATTTTCCAACACCATGATCAATATGAACAACCAAATCACCAAATTTTAACTGACTAAATTCACTAATAATATTATCATCATGAATTTCAGCGGTAGTTTTTCTTTTAATTATTTTTTTAAAAAAGTCATAATCTGACAAAAATAGAATTTTTTCATTTTCAAGCTTTAGTATGAAACTAGATTTAGTTGAAACATTGATTATATTAAATTTCTTTGCCAAACCATTGATTGAAGATAACTTTTCATAGGTGATATTTAGGTTTTCGTAAATTTTTTCTATTTTTTTTTTATTTATAATACTATCGTAACAAAAAAATATTTTTTCAAAATCTGAAGAGGAAAAATACTTCTCAATTTGTTTTAAATTTACATTTTGTTTTAAGTTTAGAAATAATTTTTCAGAAAAAAAAAATGTTTTTGAATTATTACTTATCTGTGTGAACAAATGTGTATTTTTTTTCAAAAACTGATTATTGATTAAATTTTTACTTTCGTAAAATATAGATTCTTTAATGACTTCTTTTGCATAACTTGGTATTTCAGATATAGCTTGATTAAATTTATTTTCAAAATCAATATTTGAATTCTCTCTAAAAAAAAAAACAAAATCATCTAAATAGTTGATTATTGAATCATATTTTTCATATAAAATAGGATAAAACTGTTCTGATCCTGGAATTATATCTTCATTTGAAATTGATTTATAAAAATCATCCTTATTCTTTATTTTGAGTTTTCTATAGGATTCTCTAAAATTCCTAATAGAATTTAAATTAAAGATAATTTCAGATGATGGGGATATGTAATAATTTTTAATAACTCCAGTATTATTTTGATTAAAAATATCAAAATAATTAACTGTCTCAACTTCTTCAAAGTTATACAAAATTCTCGCAGGTTTGTCTTCTAATGGAGAAAATAGGTCAATTATTTGTCCTCTTATACAACATTCCCCTTTATTTCTTACAGTATCAACAAATTCATAGTTATTATATTTTAAGAAATTACTCAGCTTAAAATAAGTATTTTTAGATTGGTTAAAAACGTCAAAAAAAATTAAATCATCTTTTTTAATAGTTTTAGTTACCAAAGAACTAATTGTACCGATGAAAATTATTCTTTCCTTTTGAGAGGTGATTAATTCAAATAATGTTTTAATTCTTTCAAGTAAGATTGGTTTTGTGGGGGACACATTTGAAAAAAATGAACAATCAAAATCAGGAAAAACTAACACTTTAGCAAGAGGGTCGAATAACTTAATTTTATTTTTAAGCTTAATTGCCTCCTCATGATTAGTTGCAAAAAAGGCAATTTTTTTTTTTTTAGTTGATATTAATGATAAAAAGATTTGAATAGAATCATCACAAAGGTTTATTTTTTTATTTTCATTAATTTCAATCTTCAGCATAACATTTTTCTAAAATTTTTTTTAAAATCCCATCTTTAAGGTTTGACGGTATACTCGTTTTTTTATAAAGAATATCTAATAGTTCGCTATCTGGAAGATCTAAAATCCCTTCAAGTTCATAAAGTTCATCATCAGTTATCTTATCTTCATATTCTAATAAGAACTTATAAAATATTATATCAAGTTCTTTAATTCCTCTATATTTCGCTCGATGTAAAATTTTTTTTTTAAAGAGATTTTTTGCCATTAGTGATAATAATAAATTAATAAACTAGTATATTTAATGGATTTTATAAAACAAAATATTTTTGATGAAATTAAAGGAAAAAGCCTACAAATAACAAATATAAAAAATTACTTTGGCAATAGAAATATTGATATACTTACTCAAAGACCAACCAAAATAATTAAAAAAAATCTTAAAACTCAACTAGAGTTTGCAGATGTAAATAATATAGTTACAGTTGATTTAAAAATTTTAAATCATATAAAACCATTCAATATTAAGTCACCTTATAAAATTCTTGCGGTAAATACATTTGGTCAAAAAATAAATATTCTTTATTTCGGAAGTTTTAAAAGATTTATGTACAATAAGTTTAATATTGGCTTTTTTTATAGAATATCAGGTAAACTTCATTTTTTTTCTAATACTTTTCAATTTATTCATCCGTATGAAATTATAAATGAAAAGGACATTGATAAGTTTGAAGAACTAGAACCTCAGTATAATTTAGTAAGAAAAAAAATTAATAAAAAATATTTTAGAAAGGTAATCTTAGAAAGTTTAAATATTTTTAAAAATATATATTTACCTTCAGAATGGATCAGTAGGGATATAATACAAAAAAATCAATGGGAAAGTTTTAAAAATTCTCTTATTAACCTTCATACTCCAGAAAATTGTTATAGTAATTTTAAAATTTACAGAAAAAGGCTAGCTTACGACGAACTTTTGTCAAATTTTTTAATTTTTGACAGACTAAAGAAAAACAAACAAAAAAGTAATAGTTTTTATGTTAAAGATTTTTCACTATCCGAAAGAATAATCGAATCCTTAAATTTTAAATTAACCAAAGATCAACAAAGTACTATTCAAGAAATTAAGAATGAACTTCTAAACCAAAAGCAAATTTACAGATTAATACAAGGAGATGTTGGCTCAGGAAAAACTATTGTTTCACTTTTAGTAATTGCGGATGTAATTAAATCTGGTTATCAATGTGTCTTAATGGCTCCTACTGAGCTTCTTGCAAAACAACATTTTGATTATTTTAGAGAGATTTTTGACAATTATAATATTCAAATTGAACTACTAACCAGTAAATCCAAAAATAAAAAAAATATAATTGACAAAGTCACTAATAATAAAATTCAGTTACTAATAGGAACCCATTCAGTCTACAATAAATCACTTCATTTTAAAAAATTAGGATTAGTGGTAATTGATGAACAACATAAATTTGGAGTAAATCAAAGATTAAAACTTTTGGAGAAATCAAAAAATTGTCATATGCTAATAATGTCTGCAACCCCGATTCCAAGAAGTTTATCAATTGCGCTTTATGGAGAAATAGATGTATCAATTATTAAAACAAAACCAAAAAATAGAAAAAAGGTAACAACTTCAATTATAAGTAAAAAAAATATTAATAACTTGATTAATGGTATAGAGAGAAAAATTAAAAACGATGAGCAAATTTTTTGGATTTTACCAAACATTGGAAATGATGATGATGAATTTCAAGAAGATCAAAATGAAACTGTTTTATCCAGATTTAATTATCTGAAAAATATTTTTAAGGATAAGGTAAGTTTAATCCATGGAAAGATGTCGGATGAGTTAATTATCAAAAATATGAAAGAGTTTCAGAGTGGAAAAAAGATGATTTTAATATCTACTACAATGGTTGAAGTTGGAATTAATATTCCCAGAGCTACACTTATGGTAATTGAGGAAGCAAACAAATTTGGTTTAGCTCAACTTCACCAATTAAGAGGGAGAATTACAAGAAGTACAAAGCCATCAAACTGTGTCCTCATGCATAATCAAAATCTCTCTGAATTATCATTGAAAAGACTATTAATTCTAAGAAATAGTGATGATGGTTTTGAAATATCAGAAAAAGACATGTTTTTAAGAGGTTCAGGTGACTTTTTTGGAACAAATCAATCTGGGCTTCCAAAATGGAAATTCTTTATGCCTTTTGATGATATTGATTTTCTGGATCAAGTAAAAAATGACTGCAAATTATTACTTAATGACGCTGTAACAAATAAACAAAAAATTGATTTTCTTATTAATACTTTTTACGGTGAGAAAGAATTTCTTAATTACTTTTCTGCTTAGATTTTAAATCAATAATTCCTGCTGAAACGATTGTTTTTACAGTATCGTCAACCTTTGTATTTAAATATTTTAGTTGATTCTTAGGCACCATTAATAGAAAACCAGAAGTTGGGTTAGGTGTTGTTGGCACAAAAACATTTATTAACTCTTGATTTATTTTTTTTGCTACCGCTCCTTTGACAACACCAGTTGTAAAACCCAACACCCAAACACCTTTTCTTGGGTATTCTAATAAAACTACGTCTCTAAATGCATTAGAGTTGTTTTTAAAAATTGTCTCAATAATTTGTTTAATAGTTTTATAGAAAATTTTAATTAAAGGGATTTTGCTAATTAAAGATTCTGTTTTCTTAATTATAAAGGAACCAAAAAAGCTTGCTGTGATAAATCCAATAAAAACTAAAAGGGTTATTAGTATTATTAACCCCAGACCAGGTACATCTCTAGGCAAATAATAATTAGGGTTTATGTAGAAAGGTATAAGTGGTGTTATAAGTTGATCAAAAAATTTTACTAGAGAATAAACTATCCAAAAAGTTATGAAAACTGGTGCAGAAACTAAAACTCCAGTTAAAAGATAATTTTTGATTTTGGCTAACATAGCTTAACTGTTTATATGGCACGCCCGATGAGGTTCGAACTCATGACAACTCCCTTAAAAGGGGAGTGCTCTACCAGCTGAGCTACGGGCGCACGTTTATTTAATTAGGATATAATGAAATATTAAATATTTAACAACAAAAATTTTTTTTATTTTATTCTCATTGTAATTATTTTAGTTGCGTTACTAAGAACTTGGCCATTCGGGCCTTTACCCTCAGGTATTCTATCAATAATATTCATACCTTCAATAACCTTACCCCATGCTGTATATTTACCATCAAGAAAAGGATGAGAATCATAACATATAAAAAATTGACTATCCGCAGAATCAGGATCATTACTACGTGCCATCGACACAATTCCTCTTTCATGTTTAATATCATTAAACTCAGCAACAATATTTTTTCCACTTCCACCTGTACCATTCCCTTGGGGGTCCCCTCCTTGTGCCATAAATCCAGAAATTACTCTATGAAAAGTAAGACCATCATAAAAACCTTGATTAATTAATTCAGTGATTCTTTTTACTGTCTTTGGTGCTTTGGATGGATATGTCTCTATTATCACGATTCCTTTTTCCAAAAGCATTTGAATGGTTACCTGTTCTGCCGCCTTCGGACTGTTAATAAAAAATCCAAACAAAACTAAGACTAATTTTACAAAATACTTGGTCATTAATTACTTTCCTTTTTTTTTAAACATTTTTATTACATGATCAGGTACAAAATTATCTATCTTTCCACTATGAAATGCAATTTCCTTTACAAATCTAGCAGAAGTAAGTTGGAGGTTTTCAGAAGCCATTAAAAATATAGTTTCAACATCAGGTGCTAATTTTGAGTTCATACCTGCCATCTGAAACTCATATTCAAAATCAGCAACTGCTCTTAAACCTCTAATAATTACTTTTGCATTAAATCTTTTTGCATGATCGACTAATAAATTATCAAAACCCACAACTTCAATCAAACAATTATTTGTGTTAATTAGCTTTAATGACTCTTTAATCATAGAGACTCTCTCATCAATCGTAAAAAAAGGTTTTTTGTGGATATTTTCTGCTGCGCTTATAATTAATTTATCAACAATATTACATGCCCTTTCAACAATATCTAGATGTCCAAAGGTAACTGGGTCAAAAGTACCTGGATAAATACCAGTTATAGTTTGATGGTCATTCATTTTCTTCAAGTTTAGCCACAGAAACTACTCTTTCACCATCAGAAACATTAAATAAAGTAACACCTTGAGTTTGTCTTCCTGCAATTCTTATATCATTAACAGGACATCTAATTAGCTTACCTTTATCTGTAACGAGCATCAGCTGATCTTTATCTGTAATTGGAAAAGAGGCAACTACTTCATTTCCATTTCTCTCTGTTAGCTGCATATTAGCAATTCCAACTCCACCACGACTTGTTTTTCTATACTCATAGGAAGAGCTTCTTTTCCCAAAACCTTTATCAGTTACACTTAAAATAAATTCCTCATTTTCCTTTAACAAAGAGTATTTTTTTTCATCAAGAATCTCTCTTTCAATTTTTTCATTTTTACGTTCAGCAGAGCAGATTTTTAAATATTCATCTCTTTCTTCTACAACAAAATCAAATCCATTAAGTATAGCAAGTGAAATAATTGAATCTGTATTAGAGAGTTTTACTCCTCTGACTCCAACAGAGGAACGACCAGAAAATACTCTCAAATCTTTACAGGAAAAACGAACACATTTTCCTAAACGCGTTGACATGAAAATATTGTCTTTATCTGAGCATACAACAACGTTTACAAGATTATCTTTTTCCTTAAGTTTCATAGCAATTTTGCCATTTGCATTTATATTATGAAAATCATTTAACTTGTTTCTTCTAATATTACCTAAAGAAGTAGCAAAAATAATATTGTTCTTCTTATCAGATAGGTTATATGGCATCGTTGTAGTTATTTTTTCACCAGATCTCAAAGGTAGTAAGTTTACAAGAGCCTTACCTTTGGAAGTAGGACTTCCAGATGGAATTTTATGAGTTTTCAATTTGTAGACAATACCCATGGATGAAAAAAATAATAAAGGAGTTAAAGTGTTAACAACGAAGACTTCATTCACAAAGTCCTCTTCTTTGGTAGTCATTCCTGCTCTTCCCTTACCCCCTCTTTTTTGCGATCTATAGGAGTTTAAAGGAACTCTTTTTATGTAACCTGTATTAGTTAAAGTTACAACAACGTCCTCTGAAGTTATAAGTGATTCGTCATCAATAATTTCTTCACTATCAGATATCTCTGTTTTTCTTGGTGAATTAATTTTTGAATTAATTTCAATCAATTCATTTGTTAGTTCGGAATTTAATCTTTTTGATGAAGACAGTATCTCAAGATAATCCTCTATTAGTTTTACGCATTCATGCAGATCCTCTGAAAGCTTTGACCTTTCAAGACTTGTTAGTCTGCTCAATCTTATTTCTAAAATTGATCTAGCTTGAACATCGGATAGTTTAAAAAAGTTTTTTTCTACTAATGAATTATTATTTTCTGAATTGATAAAAGAAAGTATAAATTGATCTTTTGGAAGAGACCATTTTTGACTCAAGAGGTTTTCTTTAGCCTCATTTGTATCTTTTGAAGATCTAATAATTTCAATTACTTTGTCTATATTTTCTAGAGCTATAGAAAGTCCTAAAAGAACATGAGCCTTCTCTCTGGTTTTTTTTAAATGAAACTTTGTTCTTTTAAAAATTACGTCCTTTCTGAATTCTACAAAAAGTTTTATTGATTTTTTTAAATTTAAAAGCTCAGGCACACCTTTATTAAGTGCTAGCATATTTATACCAAAGGAAGTTTGAAGAGGGGTAAATTTAAACAATTGGTTTAGTATCACCTCTGCTTGAGCATCTCTTTTAAGATCTATTACTACCCGAACTCCTTCTCTATTAGATTCATCCCTAAGCTCAGAAATTCCTTCAATTATCTTATCTCTTGAAACTTTGGCAATTGTTTCAATTAAATTTGATTTTTTAACTGCGAACGGAATCTCATTTATTATTATTGAGCTTCTTCCTTTTTTTGTTGTTTCAATACTTGTCTTTCCCCTGATCAAAATTGAACCTTTTCCCGTTAAATATGCACTACGTATACCTGATTTTCCTACTATTATTCCACCAGTTGGAAAGTCTGGTCCATTTACATAATTAAGTAAATCATCATCTGATATCTCTGGGTCTTCTATGAATTTACAACAAGCATTTATTATTTCTGAAGGACAATGCGGAGGAATTTTTGTGGCCATTCCAACCGCTATACCTTCAGAACCATTTATTAATAAATTAGGAAATTCTGCAGGAAGTAATTCTGGTTCTAAGGTTGTTCCATCATAATTTTCTTTGAATGCAACTGTCTCATGATTAATATCATTTACAAGGTAGGATGATATTGGGGAAAGCTTTGCTTCTGTATATCTCATTGCAGCGGCCGAGTCTCCATCCATGGAACCAAAATTACCTTGTCCGTCAACAAGTGGAACTCTCATGCTAAATTCTTGAGCAAGTCTAACCATTGCGTCATAAATTGCTGAATCTCCGTGTGGATGATATTTACCCATGACGTCTCCAACAATTCTAGCAGATTTTCTCGAGGGCTTTCCAGAAACATAACCTGCTTCATTCATAGCGTAAATAATTCTTCTATGAACGGGTTTTAGACCATCACAAACATCAGGAAGCGCTCTTGAAACAATTACGCTCATAGCGTAATCTAGAAAAGAGTTTTCCATCTCCTTTTCAATGTTTATACGTTCAGTATTTTTAAAACTTGGTTCTTCAGGTGTAAAGTCGTCAATCATATTATACTAAAAAGGGACCTCGTCTTCGACATCAACGCTATCAAAGTCCGATGTAACATTTTTATCTGCTGTAGAATTGTCAAGACTAGGCGAAGATAATTCATTTATTTCAGAGTTATTTCTATTATCTACCATCGTCAGAGTTGTGTTATAGCCTTGAAGAACAACCTCTGAAATATTTTTTTCCATACCAGTTTGGTCTGTATATTTTCTATTTCTTAACTGACCCTCAATATAAATTAGTGAACCTTTTTTAAGATATTTTTCAGCTATTTCTGATAAACCCGGGGAAAAAATAACTATCTTGTGCCATTCTGTTCTATCTTTTTTTTCATTTGTATTTTTATCTTTCCAAGTTTCACTTGTAGCGATAGAAAACCTTGCTATTTTGTTACCTTCTTGAGATACTCTAACTTCAGGGTCAGCACCTAATCTTCCCAACAATATAACTTTGTTTATTGAACCTGCCATACTAATTAGCTAAATAATAACATATTATATATTTATAGACTATCTGAAAAAACATGAAAAAGGTGAGTAAAAAATTATTTGTTGATTGTATAAAAATTATTGGTGCAAGACAACATAACCTTAAAAATATTAACTTACAAATTCCAAAAAATCAATTTGTAGTTATCACTGGCTTGTCGGGTTCAGGGAAATCCTCACTAGCATTTGATACTATTTATGCTGAAGGACAAAGAAGATATGTTGAAAGCTTGTCATCATATGCACGACAATTTTTAAATATGATGGAAAAACCTGATGTCGACTTAATTGAAGGGTTATCTCCTTCAATATCAATAGATCAAAAAACTACATCTAAAAATCCACGATCGACTGTCGGAACGGTTACAGAAATATATGACTATTTTAGAGTTTTATTTGCAAGAATTGGGAAACCATATTCTCCCGAGACTGGAAAAGAAATCAAATCTATGAGTGTTCAAGAAATAATTGACGATTTTTTCAAATTAGATAAAAAAACCTTTTATTATCTTCTTTCACCTATTGTGAGAAATAGAAAAGGTGAATTTAAAAAGGAGTTATCAGATCTGATTAAAAAAGGGTACATAAGATTTAGAATTGATAATGAAATTTACACATCAGAAAATTTACCTAGCTTAAAAAAAAACTTTAAACATAATATAGAAGTTGTTGTAGATAGAATTCAAATTGATGAAAAATATAAATCTAGAATTTCCCAATCTATTGAGACCGCATTAAATTTATCTGATGGAATAATCTATTTCTATGATGTTGAAAATTCAATTAATCATATTTTTTCTTCAAGGTTTTCTTGTCCAATATCAGGTTTTACCATTGAGGAGATTGAACCAAGGCTTTTTTCATTTAATAGTCCTAATGGTGCTTGTAATGAATGTGATGGTCTCGGTTTTAAAGAAAAGTTTGATCCAGATCTGATTATTGGAAACGAAAATCTATCAATGATCGAAGGAGTAATATTACCTTGGAACAAAAACAATCAATTTTATAAAGATCTTATCTTAGAGGTATGTAAGCATTGTTCAGTTAATCCAAGGAAAAAATGGAAAGAAATATTAAGAGATAAAAAAAAGCTGATTATGTTTGGAGACTCGAAAAACCTGAGTTTCTTTAATTCATATAATGGCTGGAGTTATAATGAAGAATATTTTGGTGTAATTGGATTTTTAGAAAAAAAACTTAAAAGATCTGATATGTGGCAAAGGGAAGAATTAGGAAAATATATGAATAAGTTTGTATGTGAAGCTTGCTCAGGTACCAGATTGAAAAAAGAAGCCTTGGCAGTAAAAATTAATAAAAAACATATATTTGATATTACAAAATTGTCAATTGATAAAGCTTTGAAGTGGTTCATAGAATTGGAAGAAAATTTATCTGAATATCAAAGAATTATTTCGTCAAGAATTGTAAAAGAAATAATTGATCGTCTTTCTTTTTTAAATAACGTTGGATTAAGTTATTTACAACTTTCAAGAAGTTCTACAACATTGTCAGGAGGTGAAAGTCAAAGAATTAGACTTGCTTCACAAATTGGCTCTGGATTAACAGGAGTTTTATATGTTTTAGATGAGCCATCGATTGGTCTTCATCAAAGAGACAATAAAAAATTAATCAAAACTTTAAAGAAACTCAGAGATCTAGGCAATTCTGTAATTGTTGTAGAACATGATGAGGAAACCATTCGTGCTTCAGATTATATTATTGATATTGGGCTTGAAGCAGGAATAAATGGTGGAAACGTTATTGCAGAAGGAAGTTTAGATCAATTAATAAAAAATAAAAAGAGCATTACTGCTAAATATTTATCCAATGAATTAGACGTTAAAGTTTCAAAAAAAAGAAATTTAGGACTTGAAAAATTTATACAAATAAAAGGAGCCAAAGGAAATAATTTGAAAAATGTAGATATAAAATTTCCTTTAAATAATTTTATATGTATTAGTGGTGTTTCAGGGGGTGGTAAATCTTCATTAATAATTGAGACTCTTTATAAAGCTCTATCAAAAAAAATTAATAACTCAAATTTAAAATCTCTTCCATTTGATTCATTAGTTGGGGATGAGTTAGTTGATAAAATTATTGAGATTGATCAAAGTCCCATTGGAAGGACACCCAGATCAAATCCTGCAACTTATACTGGTTGCTTTACATTTATACGAGATTGGTATGCAAACCTTCCAGAGTCAAAAATGCGTGGATACAAACCAGGTAGATTTTCATTTAATGTAAAAGGTGGAAGATGCGAGAATTGTCAAGGTGACGGTATGATTAGAATTGAAATGCATTTTCTAGCTGATGTATTTGTTAAATGTGATCTTTGCAAAGGTAATAGGTTTAACAGAGAAACATTAGAAATAAAGTTTAAAAATAAAAATATTAGTGATGTTTTAAAAATGACGGTTGATGAGGGGCTGATTTTTTTTAAAGCAATACCTTCAATTTCTTCAAAACTTAAAACACTAAAAGATGTTGGTTTGGGATATATTCAAATAGGTCAATCAGCAACAACACTTTCAGGTGGAGAAGCACAGAGAATTAAATTAGCAAAAGAATTATCAAAAAGATCAACTGGAAAAACAATTTATATTTTAGATGAACCAACAACTGGTTTACATACTCACGACGTTAGTAAACTTTTAGAAATATTGCATAGTTTTGTTGATAAGAAAAATACTGTTGTTGTAATTGAACATAACCTCGATGTGATTAAATCTTCAGATTGGGTTATTGATCTTGGTCCTGAAGGTGGAGAAAAAGGAGGGTTTGTTCTCTTTGAAGGAACAGTGGATGACCTATTAAAAAAGGAAAAAAACGATACAGCTTCATGCTTAAAAACGTTTTTAAAAAAATGATTATTTTTTTAATCTCTCTCTTGCAGCTTTAATAATTGGATGTTCTTCTGCTGAGGTTTCTTTTTGAGGCTGTTCATAATTTTTTTTTTCTTGTCTTTTATACAAGAAAAAATTTAGAGATATTACTAATGTTAAAATTAAATAAGAAATATTATTGTTGAAATTGAATGATAAATACAACAAAAGATTTAAAACAAAAACCGTTAACAAAAAAAATATTACTGGCAAATTCATCTTTTTATAAGTTCCTTTAGTAATTTAAATAAATATTGAAACTTTGAAACTTTTGTTAAATTACATTTTTTTAAAAAAAACGCAATAAACACATTTTCAGCTACATCAAATTTTTTTTTTGTTTTAAATAAAATCTTTCTATATTTTTGAATTTCGTTAATTTTAGAAACGTAAAAAAAATTTAAAATTTGAAATTCCCAGGATGTTGAAAATTTTTCATTAGTTAAGTTTATAATTTTGTTAAAAGTAGAATTAAATTTTTTAAAAGTTTTTATAAAGTTCTCTTTATCAGAAAAATTATTAACATTAGAAAAATCCTGTAATAGGTTAAGTAGATATTTTTTTGTTTTTTTGTTATCTATTAGTGGTTTCAATTTAGATAGAGATTTATCTATTTCTTCAGGTTTTGTTACTTGATCAAATAACCATTTTAATTTTATATTTGATAAAAAAACTTCGTTTTTAACTACAAAAGTTTTAAACAGCAAATTTTCTAAAAAAAATAAGCTTTGTACAATTTTATTTTTTTTAAAATAGAAGTTAATTTGAATTTTTCGAACAAAAAAAAGATCTCTTGAATTAATCGTCACTTAAACCTATAAATATTAATATATTAATCTTGGGAGTTTTATGTCTAATATTTTATCATCATTGTTAAAAACTGTTATCAGCGGTTTTATACTACTTTTTTTAATTATGCTAATCATTTCTTCAACATCTGAACTTTATTTTGATTACTCATATCTTTCTTTCTTTTTTAGATGGATACATGTTCTTTCAGGTGTTATGTGGATTGGTTTGTTATGGTATTTTAATTTTGTTCAAATTCCAAGCATGCCGAATATCCCTAATGAACAAAAGCCTGCGATTTCAAAGTTTATTGCACCTGAAGCTTTATTTTGGTTTCGTTGGGCTGCATTAGCAACTTTGATTACGGGCTTAATATTAGGGCACATAAACGGATATCTTTACGATGCTCTAACCCTAGATACTTCAGATGGAAAAAATCTTATGATTGGTGTTGGAATGTGGTTAGGTACCATCATGGCTTTTAACGTATGGGGAGTAATTTGGCCAAATCAAAAAAAAGCCTTAGGCCTTGTAGATGCCTCAGCAGAACAAAAAGCAGCTTCTGCTAAAAAAGCAATGTTATTTTCCAGAACAAATACCTTACTATCAATACCGATGCTATATTGCATGGTGGGAGCCCAAAATCTTTATTGATTTTGTTTAATTATTTTAAAACCTAATAAGGCTATAAGTGGGGAGGCTATAAATATTGACGAATAGGTTCCAATTAAAACTCCCCACATCATTGCGCTCACAAAACCTCTAACAACCTCTCCGCCAAAAATATAAAGAGCTAATAAAGCCAATAATGTTGTTATTGAAGTCATAAGTGTTCTTGAAAGTGTTTGATTAATTGATATGTTAAGCAGTTCAGAAAAAGGAGACTCTTGTTTTGAAAGATTTTCCCTAATTCTATCAAAAACAACAACCGTATCATTTATAGAATATCCGGCTATTGTAAGAATCGCAGCTATTGATGCTAAATTAAACTCTATTTGAGTTAAAGAAAAAAAACCTATTGTAGAAAGAACGTCATGGAATAAAGCTACTAATGCACCTAGACCAAACTGCCATCCTGAAAACCTAAACCAGATGTATGAAAACATTGCAAGCAAAGAAAATAAAACAGCCTTAATACCCATTATTTGAAGCTCTTTACCAACTTTTGGTCCAACAAACTCTATTCTTCTGTAATCAATTTCAGATGGTAATTCATTTTTAATATTATTGATTAGAGCATTTTGTTCATCTTTCTTTTCAGAATTTTTTTCAATTCTTATTAAAACATTTTCAGGAGAACCAAATTCTTGAATTTCTACGTTTCCAACATTCATACCAATTAATTTTTCTCGTAAGTCAGTTAAATTTGGAGGAGTCGCAAAATTTGCTTCAATTAAAATACCTCCCTTAAAGTCAATTCCTAAATTAAGATTATCTTTTATAAAAAGAAAGACAGAAAATAAGATTAGCAAAAAAGAGAAAATAAAAGCTGATATTCTGTATTTGTAAAAATTAATTACTTTCATGATGCTTTAGTTAAAAAAAGTCTATTTGGTTTAAGTTTTACTACCCACAAAGTAACAATTAGCTTTGTTAAAATTAAGG
This sequence comes from uncultured Alphaproteobacteria bacterium, assembly GCA_902618535.1. Taxonomy (GTDB): domain Bacteria; phylum Pseudomonadota; class Alphaproteobacteria; order Methylaequorales; family Methylaequoraceae. The sequence goes on from CACNAV010000001.1 coordinate 96,975, forward strand.
CAGTGAACATAGAGGTTATAATTCCAATACTAAGGGTTACAGCAAAACCTTTGATTGGTCCCGAACCGTAATTATAAAGTAGAAGAGCAGCAATCAACGTTGTAAAATTGGCATCTAATATTGTCTTAAGAGCAAATTTATATCCTAAATCTATTGAGTTTATTATTGACCTCCCCGACTTCAATTCTTCCTTTATTCTTTCAAATACTAGAACATTTGCGTCAACTGCCATACCCACGGTCAAAACTATTCCAGCTATACCAGGCATAGTTAACGTTGCTTCAATAAGGCTTAAAAGTGAAATAAGTAATATAATGTTAAATATTATTGCAAAATCAGCAATTAGACCAAAAATTCTGTAACGAACAATCATAAATAAAATAATTAAAATAAAACCGACAATCAAAGCTTTTTTTCCAGCTTCGATAGAATCTAAGCCTAAGCTAGGACCAACTGTTCGTTCCTCCAAAACTTCAATGGGGGCAGGAAGAGAACCAGCTCTTAATAAAACTGCCAAGTCATTTGCAGTTTCAGGAGAAAAATTCCCACTTATATTCCCTTGCCCTCCAGTTATAGGTTCTCTAATCTGGGGTGCACTTATGACTTTATTATCTAAAAGAATAGCTAATCTTTGATAAACATTTTCTGTGGTTATTTTTGCAAATTTTTTACCTCCTTTTCTATCAAATTCAAATGCAACAACATATTTTCCTGATTGAGCATCAACTGTAGCGGCGGCATTAACAAGATTATCACCAGTAAGTAAAATTCTCTTTTTAACTAAGAATTCTTTTTCGTATGCTGTTGGATCTGCATTTGAAACTCTATATGTACCCGGTGGAAGTTTTCCTCTTTGTTGAGCCAATTCAACTGTAGTTGGATCTAACAAATGAAAGTTTAACTTTGCTGTTCTCCCAATAAGTGACCTAATCCTCTCTGGATCTTTAATACCAGGAAGTTGAACTATTATCCTTTTTTCACCTTGCTTCTGGATAACTGGTTCTTTGGTACCAGATTCGTCAACTCGTTTTCTTACAACCTCAATAGATTGATCAACAGTTTTGATATTTGAATCAATAATATATTCATCTGAAAAAGATAAATTTAACTTAGTCTGTTCAGTACTAATTTGAATACCTTTTTCAATATTTTCTCTAATACTTTTTCTTGCTAAGTCAACTTTTTCCTTATTGGTAATTGTAACGACAGCACCGCTTAATTTTGATCCAAGGTTACTATATTTTATTTTTTGCTTTCTTAAGGCTGATCTAATATCATCAACTAAATATTCTGATTTCTCTTTCAAAACAGAATTGGTATCTACTTCCAGAAGTAGATGAGATCCACCTTGAAGATCCAGACCAAGGTTCACTTGTTTTTTAGATAAATAATTAGGCAAGGCTGTTACTTCAGTTTTATTAAAAAAGTTGGGATACAAAAAGTATATACCAGAAAGACAGACTAGGATAACAAACAAAATTCTCCACTTATTCAAACTTAGCATAAAACTACTTTTTATTTATAACATCAGCAACTGTAGACCTGTAAACAACAACATTTACATTGGGCGCAATATCGACATTAAGTTTTTCACCATCAGCTTTTGTAACTTTCGCAATAATTCCACCACTTGTAAGAATCTCATCTCCTTTTTTGATGGCTTCTAAAAGAATCTTATGCTCTTTTTGTTTTTTTTGCTGTGGCCTAATTAGTAAAAAATAAAAAACTAAGAATATAAGAATTAATGGAATAAAAGAAGCAAACATTGAGGGCTGTTGAGCAGCAGATTGTGCATAAGCGGGATTAAACATAAAACCTCTTGAAAAAAAAAATTAATTAATAATACTTAACTTCATTATATTAAAACTTATTTAATACAAGTATAAAATAAGAAAATCACAAAAAGCATCAAGCAAAATATGAAATTTCTAAAAAATAAAAAAATTTTTAAAGAAAACGATTTTTTTTTACTGCTTCCTAATTTGATGGAAATTGTAAGTTGGAAGCAAGAGTTTAAAATAAATTTTGAAGACATTCTTTTTGTTGAAGATCAAAAAAAAAAATTGTTTGAAAATATAAAACAATTTTCTAAGAACCATCAGTCTCACAATTGTTTTTTGTGGGGCGCGAGGGGTATGGGGAAATCATCTTTGATTAAATATACAGTAAAAAAAGTAAACGACGAGATGTCTTCAAAAATTAAATTTGTAGAAATTTTAAATTATAGTTTGAAATATTTACCAGAACTAATTTATTTCTTTAAAGATTTAAAATATAAATTTATAATTTTTATAGACGACATAACTTTGGATAATTCTCATAATGAATTTAAACTTTTTAAAAGTATTTTAGACGGTAGTTTAATAAGTGGTACCCAAAACGTTAGGTTTTACGTAACTTCAAACTTACGTCATCTCTCAATTAAGGAACATACTGGAGAAAATACAGACGAAATTACTAAAAAAGAAAACTACTCAAATATTGTTTCTTTATCAGACCGTTTTGGAGTTCGTTTAGGTTTTTTTGAAAATAATAAAGAAAATTATTTAAAAATTGTTCAACATTATGCAAATGTGAATGGTATTTCTTTAAAAAAAGATCAAATAATCAGAGCTTCTGAATGGTCTTTAGAAAAAGGAAACTTTTCCGGTAGAACTGCTTACCAATTTATTCTAACTTTAAAAAAAAATTAAGATAAATATTTTAATGGATCAACGGCTTCTTTGCCTTTTCGAATTTCAAAATGTAATTGGGGTATTTTTACGTTTCCGCTATTTCCAACAGCTCCAATAGACTCGCCCCTCTTAACTAATGCTCCTTTTTTTTTATATATTTTATTTAAATGTGCATAGGCAGTTATCCAATTCTTTGAATGTTTAATTAAAACTAAATTACCGTAACCTGGAATTTCGTTTCCGCTGTAAACAATTTCTCCAGCACTAGATGCTTTAACATCTTTACCAGAGACTGATTCGATATTAATTCCGTCATTAAAGAATCCTGGGTTATTGCTTCCATATTTTGATAAAATTTTACCTTCGACTGGCCAAATAAATTTTTGATTGAAGGTCTCGTTACTTACTTTTTTCGAATAACTATCTTTTTTGACAATGATTTTCTTTTTAGCTTTTTTTGTTTCTTTTTTTTTAAATTTTCTAACAACCTTTTTTTTACTTTCGAATTGATCTGGAATTATTAATTTTTGATTAGTATAAATTTGATTAGCATTTTTAAGATTATTGAATCTAGATACTGTAAAAACATCGGTTCTGTATTTTCTTGAAATTGAATATAAAGTATCACCTCTTTTAACAATGTGGGTTCTTTTTTTTGGAATAAAAATTTTTTGATTAGGAAAAATTTTATAAGGTGAATCAATATTATTAAAGTTAATTAATTTAGAAATTGTTACATTATATTTTTTTGATATTAAATATAAATTGTCCCCTTTATTTACAGTATAATACAGATTGTCTTCTTTTTTCTTAAATTTATAAGCTTTAATTTTATATTCTTGAAAAAAAAAACTTTCGCAACTGGAGAGGAAAATAATTATCAATACTAAAAACAATCTCATATTTTAATACTCCACTTTGCCTTCTAGTAACGGAACAAATCGAACGTTCATTATATTTTTTACAATAAAACTATCACCTTTTTTTATTATTTTTTTTAGTACTTGGTTATCATTATCCTCACCAACTGGAATAACCATAATACCATCGTCTACAAGTTGACTTAAAAGTTTTGTGGGAATTTCGGGTGCACTAGCTGTTACAATTATTCTGTCAAAGGGAGCTTGCTCTGACCAACCCAACCCTCCATCAGCATGTTTAAAAAATACATTATTAATTTCTAAGCTTTGGAGAAGATTTTTTGCCTTCTTCAATAATATATTATGTCTTTCAATAGTATAAACAAATCTAGAGAGTTTTGATAAAACAAGTGATTGATAACCACTTCCTGTTCCAATCTCTAAAACTCTCATTTTTTTGCTAATATCAAGTGTTTGAGTCATATGTGCCACAACCAAAGGCTGAGATATTGTTTGTCCACAATCAATTGGTAGTGCAACATTGAGGTTAGATTTTTCTTTTAAATTAGTATCAATAAATAATGATCTATCAATATCCTCGATTATATTGAGAATCTTTATATTTGATACTCCTTGTTGTTTTAAATCAAGAAGTAGATCAAACTTTCCAAATCTTTTAATTTTTTTCATTTACTACCAATACTTGTTATCCCTTTCATATAATTTTTTAAAATATCAGGTATTGAAATTGTACCATTTTCTTGTTGATAGTTTTCTATTATACTTATAAGAATTCTTCCAATCGCTATTGAAGAACCATTTAATGTATGGGGATAATAAATTTCTCCAGTACCATGATTTTTTGCTCTCATTTTCATTCTTCTAGATTGAAAATCCTTACAATTTGAACAACTTGAGACTTCTCTAAATTTTTTTTGTCCAGGCATCCAAACTTCTAAATCAATCGTGTAAGCGGAAGAAAAGCCGAGATCTCCAGAGCATAGTTCAACTAAACGATAAGGAATATTTAGTTTTTTTAAAATCATTTCAACACACTCAATCATTCTTTCCATTTCAGCCATTGATTTATTAGGTTCGGCAATAGAGACTAATTCTACTTTTCCAAATTGATGCTCTCGCATTAGTCCTTTGGTATCTTTACCTGCAGCACCAGCTTCAGAACGAAAGCAATTAGTAAAGGAAGTATAACGAAGTGGTAGTTTAGTTGAGTCAATAATTTCTTCCCTGTGAAAGTTTGTTAAAGGTACCTCAGCAGTAGGTATTAACCATAAGTCATTAAAATTAGTTCTAAATAAATCCTCATCAAATTTAGGTAGTTGTCCAGTTCCTGTCAAACAATCACTTTTTACCAACTCTGGGACTATACACTCTTCATATTGAAATTCTGTAACATTTATATCTATCATAAAGTTTACTAAAGCTCGATGTAAAGTCGCCAAACTTGATCTTAAAACTGAAAACCTACTACCAGAGAGTTTTGATGCTTTATTATAATCTAACAAGTTATTTTTTTCTAAAATTTCTACATGATTTTTAATCTTAAAATCTGGTTTGTTTATCTTACCAACTTCTTTTATTATGATGTTATCAATCTCTGATTTACCGATTGGAACTTTATCATCAACTAAATTTGGAATCTCAAGAAGAATTTGATTTAATTTATTTTTTTTTTCATCAGTTTTATTTTTTAATTCATCTAATTCTTTTTTGATTTTTGTAACATCGCTTTTTATCTTTTCTATTTCTTTTTGATTTAATTTTGGAGAAAACATTTTTGACAAAGAATTCTTTTTTTCTTGTAACCCCTGAGTTTTTTTTAAATTATCTAAATATTCTTGATGTAAAAAAAGTATCTCTTTAGAGTGAGAGGAAATATTCCTTTTTTTTAATATTGCATCAAAAAGTGAACTATTATCCTTAATAAATTTAATATCATGCATTTTTTACTTTCTTATTAAAAAAGAATTTAATGAACAATATTGAAAATTCATAAAAGATTATTAAAGGAATAGCAATCCCTATCTGTGAAATTATATCAGGTGGTGTAAATAAGGCGGAGAATATCAGAATACCAATAAGAAAGAATTTTCTATTTTTTTTGAGAAAATATTCATTAAAAATCCCTAATTTTGTTAAAAAAATTATTATTATTGGAAATTCAAATGATAATCCACTAGCAAGAAGGAGAAACATTGTTAATTTCATGTATTCTGAATATCTAGATTCTAGTTGTATTGGTAATGATCCATCCACAAAACTTTCGTAGGATATAAAAAAAGACCATATCATTGGGATTAAAAAAAAGTACGCAAATAATATTCCGAGAAAGAAAAATATAATTGACATTATAGATACTAATACAAAAACTTTCTTTTCTTTCTTATACAAGGCTGGCGAGGTAAATAGAATAATTTGAATAATAAAAATCGGCAAAGAAAATAAAAAAGCAACAAAAAATGATACTTTAAGATTTGAAACAAAAACCTCAGGCAGACCAGTAAAAATCATTCTATTGTTGTCTTTATTATTTAAAAGTTCATATAAAGGATGAGTAAGGGTCTCAATAACTAAACTTATATTAAGGAAGAAAAATAAAAAACAAAGAAACATGAATGAAAAACTAAATAATAATCTGTTTCTCAATTCTTTTAGATACTCAAGATACTTCATTTATGATTTTTATTATTTTTTTTTATTCTTTTTTTGGATACTTTTGAATCGGTTGAAATTAAGTCAATTTCATCTATCTCATACTTTAAATTTAGAATATATCTATTAATTTTTCTGTAAAAAAGCCCTATATTTTTGGTTACCTTAGGGATTTCTTCTGGTTTAATAAGAAGAATCAAAAAAAAAAAAATTACTAAAAGCTCAAATAAACCAATGTTGAACATTAATTTTTTTCTTTATCATTTTTTTTTTCATCTTTTAAACCTTGTTTAAAAGATTTAATTCCCTTAGCCAGTTCGCCTGCAACCTTTGGTAACTTTCCTGCTCCAAAAACAATTAGAACAATAACAAGTATTAAAATAATTTCCCAATGTCCTAGTCCAAACATATAACAATCCTATCTATTAAGATATTACAAGATTATTGATTCTAATTCATCTACTTTTGGCAAATCTTTTATAGATTTTAAACCAAAATGCTTTAAAAACTCAACATCAGTAATCCAAGTCACTGGCCTACCAGGGGTTTCTCGTCTTCCTGCAGGTTTTATCCATTTAATCTCTAACAGAGAATCAAGAGTTCCTCTAAAGACAGGCTTTCCCCTTATCTTTTCAATTTCAGCTCTAGTTACTGGTTGATGATATGAAATTATAGCCAAAGTCTCCATAGCTGCATTTGATAAATTTTTTGTTTTCTTTGTTTGTATTGTTAGGAAATTCTGAAGACCATCAGAGGTTTTAAAATAAAACTTATTATCTGAAGAATATAAAACTACACCTCTATCTTTGTAATCATCAATGAGCTCATTCAAAACTTTATCAAGATCAAAAGTACCATATTGTGATAATATTTTATTAATATCATTTTTTGCTAAAGGCTCATCTGCTGAAAAAATTAAAGACTCAACAAGATTTTTTAGATCTTTTTTGTTCATTTTCTTTCCTTTATCATTATTTTTTCAAAATGACTTTCTTGATTTAAAAGTAATTTACCATTTGAAACCTCATTTAATGAAGCAAGTAGTATCGATACAATAGCTGATTTTCTTTTTTGGTTACTTTTAAATACTCTAGGCAAAAAGTCAAAAAGAGAAAACCAGTTATCCTCTTTTATTTGGAAAATTTGGTTTAACCATTTAATACCATCTTCAACTGAGAACAAATTAGTTTCATCAGCTAGCATTTTAATTGTTTTCCCTCTGTTATTTATAATTAAATATTTTAGTATCAAATCTTGCAAACCAACTTTTGGAACAATCTTACTACTTATAATGAACTTGTTTTTAATTTTAATAATTAAAAAATCCTTACCACTCTGAGGTAAAGCAAAAATTTCTTTTGATAACTTTTTTATACCCGCATAGTGAATTAGTCTTTGGGTGAAATCTTCCTCAAGGTTCTCTTCTTCTATTTTTTCATCCTCAGGTAACAAAAGTTTTGATTTTAGAAGAGCTAGTAAAGATGCCATCACCAAATAATCTGCTGACAATTTAATTTGATTGACATTTTGGTCAATAAAATCCAAATATTGATTAGCTAACTCTAAAATTGAAATTTTTTTAATATCAACTTTTTGTTTTTTTGAAAGTTCTAATAGCAGATCTAAAGGTCCCTCGTAACCACTTATATTTAGATTTAGTTGCATTGATTCTTTATTACATTATCAGAAGAAAGTATTTTTTTAATATTCAAAATGTTTTGTTTTTGTAACTTTAAATTTAAAATATCATTAATGAAGTAATCATAATATTTTTTTTTAATTTTTTTAGTGCAACCATAAAAGTTTTTTACTTCATCTAGTTTACCACTGCAATGTAAAATTACATCACAACCAGCAGTGTAAGATTTTTTTACAATTATATTTAAATTTTCACTTAGAGCTTTCATTGATATGTCATCAGTTAATATTAACCCTTTAAAAAGAAATTCCTTTCTAATTATCTTGTTTATTTTTTTTGAATAAGTAGCGACCTCATTATCAATTTTTGGATAAATTATATGAGCGAGCATCATGAGACTCTCGGTTTTTAAGATTTCAAAAGGAATAAAATCACTTTTTCTCAAGATATCTAAACTAACATCTACTTCAGATTGTTCTAAATGAGTATCAACAAGAGATCTCCCATGCCCGGGAAAATGCTTCAACACAGGCAAAATTCCAGAATCTCTAAAACCCTTACAATATTGCAGAGCTAAATCTTTCACTATTGAGGGATCTGAGCTAAATGAACGGTCTCCAATAATATCATTTGCGTAATTAAAATATAAATCACAAACTGGAGAAAAGTTAATATCAATTCCTACATTTTTTAATTCATTGGCCAAAAGATAAGCATTTAAATATGATAGTTTTTTAGACTTTTCTTTGTTTTTTTTATAAATTTCGCCAAAAAACCTTTGTTCAGGAAAGGTTGTGAAATTTGAATTTTTAAGCCTCTGAACTCTTCCACCTTCTTGGTCAATAAAAATAAATGGAGACTTATTTAATGTTAAATTTTTCAATTCATTAATTAGATCGATCAACTGTTTCTTATTATTAAAATTTCTAGAAAATAAAATAAATCCTAAAGGATTTGTTTGTTTAAAAAAAATATGTTCTTTTTTAGAAATTGATTCACTATTAATTGAACAAATTATACCATCTGGTATCGACATTATGTGTCCATTACTATCAAACATTGATATTTTTTGTCTAAAATCTTCTTACATAATGTTTTAGCATCCTCTAGTGTCAAGGTTTCATCATTGACTACTCTAAAAAAAATATCGTTATTTTTTAAAACTATTTGTTTAACTTCAAACTTGATTAATTGTTCAGAAGAAAATTCCTTTTCCAGTTTTTTTGAAACCTCAAGACTCTTTTTTTTTTCTTTAAAAGATGCAACTTGAATTCTAAATTTTTTTTTTGTATTCACAATTTTGTTTGTATTCGACTTTTGTATTTCTAAATTTGCCTCTTGCTTATTTCCTAACTCTTTTTCTATAATATCTTCAATTGATTTTTCTTTTTTTTCTAAGATTTCATAAACGGTATTTTTGTTATTTGAGAAATTATTCTTTTCTTCTTTAATTAATTTCGCTGCATTTTCTAATATAGGTATATCTTCTTCTGGTATAATTGATACATAGGAAATTATAATTAAAAAAATAAGAAATAGGTAGCTTAGAGCTATTAATGAGTATTTTATCTTTATGTCTTTCATTACATACTTTTTGGTGAGCTAATTTTTAAAAGTGACAATCCTTTATTGAGTGTCATACTAACTACTTTTACCAGTATAAGCCTTGATTTTGTCAAGTCATTATTATCAGTTATTATTTTTTTTTTATAATCTATATTTCCCAGACCCCAATAATTATGAAAAGTTTTTGAAAGATCATGTAGATAATTTGTAATTCTATGAGGTTCAAAATATTCAGCAGAATTTTTGATTACATTATAAAAATTACAAATATATTTAATTAACATTTTTTCTTCATGTAAAATTAAATAATCTAATTTATATTCTCCTTTTTCAATTTCTTTAATTTTATTTTTTGATATCTCTAATATTGACATACACCTTGCATAGGCGTACTGAACATAAAAAACGGGATTATCTTTATTCTTAATTTTTAATGAGTCAAAGTCAAAGTCAATTGTTTTATCAGCATTTCTTGAAATCATCATAAACCTTAACGCGTCTACTCCCACTTCTTTAATAACTTCACGCATTGTTATATAATCACCTTTACGCTTTGACATTTTTAACTTTTCGCCTTTTTTAATCAAGTTCACTAGAGAAGTAAGTTTAATTTCAAAAATATATTCTTCATTAACAAGTTCTGATAATGCACTTTTTAAGCGTTTTACATAACCAAAATGATCAACGCCCCATATATTAATTAAAATTTCAAATTTTCTTTTTATTTTATCTTTATGATACAATAAATCAGACATAAAATATGTAACCTCACCACTTGGCTTCATCAATGCCCTGTCAGAATCATCTCCAAATTTTTTAGAACTAAAAAGAAGTTGTTCTTTTTGCTCCCACTCTTCACTAGATATGTTTTTTGGCTTTTCCTGAAAACCAAAATAAGCTATTTTCAAATCTAATAATTTATTTTTAAGTTTATTAATATTTTCTGACGAAGAGATACTCTTCTCTGATACAAAATTATCGTGGTTTATATTAAGATCGACTAAATCTTTTTTAATATCACTCAAAATTATATCTACAATCTTTTCCTCTATTTCTTTTAGTTCACTTGATTTTTTTATTACAAACTTATTGATTATTTTTTCTGCAACATTTTTTAAATATTCTCCAGGGTACAAATCATCAGGTAATGGGCTTTCTGAATCTTCTAAAAAATTTTCAACGTGAAAAAGTATTGTTTTATTGAGTTTTTTGATTTGTTCACCGGCGTCATTTATATAATATTCTTTTGTAATGTTGTGACCAACCTCTTGTAAAACTGAAGAAATTGCATCACCCAAAACTGCTCCTCTAGCATGCCCAATATGCATCAAACCTGTTGGATTTGCCGATACAAACTCAATACAGATAGATTTTGTTTTTAAATTATAATTATATGAACCATCAAGTTTAATGAATTGACTTAATTGATTTTGCCAAAATAAATTTGTAAAGAAAATATTAATAAAACCTGGCTTTATTACTTCAACTTTTAGCACATACTTGTTTGTCCTGAGTTCAATTGATATTAATTCTGCCAACTTTTCAGGGGAAATTTTAAAAAATTTTGAAAAAACCAAGGCTACGTTAGACGACAAATCACCAAAATTTTCCTTTTGCGATAATTCAACATTAAAAAATTTTTTTTTTAAAAAGTCACTTTCAAGATTCGTTTTTTCTAGTAATTTTTTTACTATTTCAAAAATCTCTTTCTTTAAATATTCCTGAAATAACATTAAAAACTATACAAATCAAAAAATTTACGGTGAGTATTTATTGCATAATTATCTGTCATCCCAGAAATATAATCGCAAACATTTATAAATTTTTGTTTATCATTTGTAAATCTATTCCAATTACCTGGCATTAAGCTTGGTTCTTCAATAAATAAATCGAATAGATCAGATATTATTTTCTTTGCTTTAATTGTCATAGTTCTTATTCTGGGGTGCAGGTACATTTTATTTTTTAAAAAAAGTTTTAATTTTCTTTCTTCTCTTATCATATCATCACTTAACGATACAATTTTAACTTTTTGACATTCAATATCACCCGAAAATTTAATTTTATGTTTTTGGATATTTTCTTTGGTATTTTGTATCAAATCATTCATCATTATTTTTATCAAATTTCTTACTAATTCATATCTAACCCTTGAAGAGTCATTAAATTTATTTTTTTTTATTCTTTTTAAAACAGATTTTACTAAGTCTATTTCAGAAAGCTCATCAATAGAAAAAAAACCTGCATGCAACCCATCGTCAATATCATTATTATTATATGCTATATCATCACAAATTGAGGAAAGTTGAGATTCAAAAGACCCATTTTGTTCCAAATCACCATCAAAAAATAAAACAAAATCTGAAATATACTCTGGAACTTTGAATTTGATAGGACCATTATGTTTTAAAATACCATCCAGGGTTTCAAAAGTAAGGTTCAAACCATCAAAACCAGAGTATTTTTTTTCAAGTTTGGTTAAGATTTTTAACGCATGAAAATTATGGTTAAAACCACCATTTTTTTTCATTTTAAGATTTAATTCATCCTCACCAGCATGTCCAAAAGGTGTGTGACCAAGGTCATGTGCCAATGAAATAGATTCAACTAAATCATCATTAACTCTAAATATTTTTGCTACCGATCTAGCCAACTGAGAAACCTCAATACTATGAGATAGTCTTGTTCTAAAATAATCTTCTTTATTATAAACAAATACTTGTGTTTTGTATTTTAATCTTCTAAAAGCAGAACTATGAATTATTCTATCCCTATCTCTCATAAAACAAGTCCTGAAAGAGTCTTCCTTCTCAGAAAAAACCCTACCCTTAGATTTTTTATAATCTATTGAAAAATTTGAATATTCTTTCATAATCTATTATGTAATTATTATTAACATAAATTTGTATTTTGTATAATGTTTGATGTATCTAAATCTGCTCTAAAAAGAATTGTTGAAGTTTCGAAGAAAAACAAAAAAAAGTTTTTTAGAATCTCTATTGACGGCGGTGGTTGTCAGGGTTTCTCTTACAAATTTGATTTTGATGATAAAATTAGTGAAAATGATAAAGTCTTAGATTATAATGAAGTCAAAATTTTAATTGATTCAACATCACTTGGTTTTATAAATGATGCAAAACTGGATTTTGTTGAAGATATGATTGGATCTTATTTTAAAGTATCAAACCCGAAAGCAACGTCTACGTGTGGTTGTGGTATTTCATTTTCTGTTTAAAAAATGATCGTATGTTCTTGGAACATTAACTCCATTAGAATGAGGGAAAGTCTCTTAATAGAATTAATTAACTCTTTGAACCCAGATATTGTTTTATTACAAGAAATTAAATGCCAAGACAATGAATTTCCATCTCTTTACAAAGAAAAAAATTATAATCTTGTGATTAATGGTGAAAAAGGGAAATATGGAGTTGCAATTCTAGTAAAGAAGAAAATTGAGTTTGAAGAAATTAGTTTCGAGTCTGATATTTTTAAATATGAAGCTAGAATTTGTGGAATAAAGATTAAAAATAACCTAAATTTACATTTAATTAATATTTATGCACCTAACGGAAATCCAATAGAGTCTCAAGATAAGTTCTCTTATAAAACAAAATGGTATGATGAACTACAAAAAGTCATAAGAAAACTTATTAATTCTAAAATTAATTTGATTCTTGCTGGAGACTTTAATGTAATTGAACATCCAGATGATGTCCAAGATTTTGACAAATGGCAAAAAGATGCCTTAGGTCATATTTCATTCAGAAAAAAATTTAGAGAGATTCTATTTTCAGGTCTCACAAACATAGTTAGGTTGTTTTATAAACCAGGAGAAATTTATTCATTCTGGGATTATCAAAAAGCTAGTTGGGAAAGAAACTATGGTCTTTTAATTGATCATTTTTTACTTTCACCCAAGCTTTCATGTATAGTAGAAAGAATTTTTTTTGAAAAAGAGTATAGAGGAAAACAAAAACCCTCGGACCACATCCCATTGTGGATAAAACTATCAATTTAATATTTAAATATCTGAATACGTTTTCTTTTCTTTTAAGGCTCCGGGGTGAGTAACCGCCCCATACCTTGCTGAGCCAACACTTTGGGAAAATTTCCATAACGCTCCCGAACCAAAATCATTTTCCTTAACTTTAAGTTTTTTATTCCTTTTTTCTAATTCATTTTTATCAACATTTAAATTAATCAAACCTTTTTCTGCATCAATTTCAATAATGTCACCGTCCTGGACTAATGCGATAGGTCCTCTTACTGCTGCTTCTGGGCTAATATGCCCAATACATAGGCCCCTTGTTGCGCCTGAAAATCTTCCATCTGTTATCAAAGCAACTTTATCACCCATTCCCTGACCATATATTGCAGCCGTAGTTGCTAACATCTCTCTCATTCCTGGACCACCTCTTGGCCCTTCATATCTAATAACAATTACATCACCCTCTGAATAATTACCTTTACTAACCGCTTCAAAAGCATCTTCTTCACAATCGAAACATCTTGCTTGACCTTTAAATTGTAATGACTTCGTTCCAGCAACTTTTACTATTGAACCGTCAGGAGCCAGGTTTCCACTCAAGCCAACAACACCTCCAGTAGGAGAAATTGGGTTTTCCGTTGAATAAACTATTTCTTGAGATTGAAAATTAATTTCTACATTTTTTAGATTTTCCTGTAAAGTTTTCCCCGTTACTGTAAGACAATCACCATTTAAAAAACCTCCATCAAGTAGTGATTTCAAAATAATTGGTACTCCCCCAATTTCGTAAAGATCTTTAGCTAAAAATTTACCTCCAGGCTTTAAGTCAACAATATAGGGTGTTTCTTTAAAAATTTTTGCTACATCAAACATATCAAATTTAATACCAATTTCATTTGCCAATGCAGGTAAATGTAGAGCTGCATTAGTGGATCCACCACTACAAGCAACAATTCTAGCCGCATTAATTAATGAATCTCTTGTAACTATATCTCTTGGTTTTATTTGTTTCTTAATTAATTCCATTACACTGAATCCTGAATCAAAAGCAAATTCATCTCTTGATTCGTATGGTGCTGGAGTTGATGATGAACCTGGCAATGCGAGCCCTATAGCTTCTGCAACACACGCCATGGTGTTAGCTGTAAATTGTCCACCACATGAACCAGCTGATGGACAAGCGACTTTCTCAAGATCACAAAGTTCTTTTTCAGAAATTTTCTTAGCATCGTATTCTCCAACAGCTTCAAAAACATCTTGAACCGTAACTTCTTTATTTTTATATTTCCCCGGAAGTATTGAGCCACCATACAAAAATACAGATGGAACATTTAATCTCAACATTGCCATCATTAATCCAGGAAGGGATTTATCACACCCTGCTATACCAACCAAACCGTCATAACAGTGACCACGAATAGCAACTTCAACAGAATCAGCAATTATTTCTCTAGAAACAAGTGATGATTTCATTCCCTCATGTCCCATTGCTATACCATCGGTAACTGTTATAGTTGTAAATTCTCTAGGAGTTCCTTTATTTTTTTTTACACCTTTCTTCGTGGCTTGCGCTTGTCTAGAAAGCGAAATATTACACGGTGCCGATTCGTTCCAACACGTGGCTACTCCAACAAAAGGCTGGCCTATTTCCTCTTCAGTAAGACCCATCGCATAATAATAAGATCTATGAGGTGAGCTTTTTGGTCCCTCGCTTACATGTCTACTAGGTAATTTAGATTTATCTATCATTTATTTACAGTTATAAATTAGTTTTAAAAAAATACTTAAAAATTTTGTTTTATCATCATAAAAGGCAAAATGTCCCGTATTATTTAAAATTAATCTTTCGGAGCCAAAAATAAATTCTGAAGACTTTAAAAGTGAATTAGAGCCAAACATGTATAGTTTCCTTCGAAAAAAATTTCTAAAAAATTGAAGAAGAATGTTTTTTTTTGATAAAAAAACTGTATCTTTAGATAAATCATAAAAAGCTTTAGAGGAAGTTTTTTTTAAAGAGTCTGACCATAATCTGATTTCTCTCTGACTAGATTGTTCGCAAATTCCAATGAGTGTATTAAATTTTTTATCAAATTCATTCATGTTATAACTTATGGTTTTTTTTGTAATCGTATCAGTATCAGATTCTGTAAGGTTTCCTTCATAATTAAAAAATTTTTTAATTAAGTATTTTTGTTTCAACTGTTTAGCAATCAGTATAGGAATTATACCTCCAACTGAATGTGAAAAAAAAACTAAATTACATAAATTATTCCTTAATATAAGTAAAACAATGGAATTAGCATAATTAATTAAAGAAAATTTACTATTAAATTTATCATTATTATGTCCTGGCAACTCTGGGATCAAGAGTTGATATTTTTTGTCTAATTTTTTAATTAAAAAATCAAAATCATTACTTGAGTTTCCCATACCATAAAAAAAAAAAATAGTTTTAAAATTAGAAGAAATTCTTTTTTTATTTGAGACTAAAATTAAATCTTTAAATTTAATTTTGTACATTTTTTAAAAATTCTAAATTCTTTTTTGCCTCAACTAATTTTTTCTTATTCTCTTCAACAACATTTGTTGGAGCTTTATCTACAAAATTTTTATTATTAAGTTTCTTTTCAAAAAAAATAATCTCTTTTTCATAAAACTCAATTTTCTTCTCTATTTTTGATTCCTCAATTATCGTTTGACCATTTTCAGATACATTAAATTTAATTTTGGAGCTTATAATAAACTTTGATTCATGGTTTAGCGTTCTGTATGTAATTTCATTGAAGTTAAATAAAGATTGAAGTAAGATACTATTATCATCAATCCATGGAACTTTATTCTTTGAAAAAATTAATAGCGAAGATTTTGTCAGGGTTTTTCCTGTAAACTCAGATCTTATATCTTTTACAAGATTGATGAATTTATTAAAGTTGGTTATTTCTTTGGCAGATATTTTATTCTTGCTAAAAAAGTTATCATCAAAACTCTCTGAAAAAAGACTATTATTTGTAAATTTGAGTTTGAAGGATATTTCCTCAGTCACAAACGGAATTATAGGGTTGAGAAAATTTAAAATTGATTTAAATAATTGACTAAAATTACTAGAAATTTCTTTCTTATTTTTTTCATCTTTTAAATAAATTTTACAAAACTCGAGATAAAGGTCACAAAAATCATTCCATACAAAGTGATATAACTCATTTAGCAGTAAGTTAAATTTATATTCACTCAAATTTTTTAAGATTTTTCTTTTGGTTTCATTAAATCTAAAAATTATCCAATTGTTTATTGGAAGTTTATTATTTTTAAAATTATATTTTGTATCCAAACTAAAATCATTGAACTCATAAAATCTTGCAACATTCCAAATTTTTGTAATGAAATTTCTACTGTTTTCAACAAGTTTATTAGACAGCTTTATATCCCTTCCCTGCGTTGAAAGGTTAGCAAGGGTAAATCTTAAAGAATCTGAACCATAAATTTTAGTCATTTCAATAGGGTCAATTACGTTACCCCTTGATTTTGACATTTTTTCACCTTTTTCATCCTTAACAAGAGGATGAATGTATATATTTTTGAATGGTATTTTTTTCATAAAAAATAATCCCATCATTATCATTCTTGCTACCCAGAAAAAAATTATATCAAATCCAGTAACAAGTACATCAGATGGATAATACTTAGATAATATTTTATTTTTTTGCGGCCAGTTAAGTGTTGAAAAAGGCCAAAGAGCAGAAGAAAACCAAGTATCTAAAACATCAGATTCTTGGTGGCTAATTTTACCTCTTATTCGTTTTTTCTTTAAAATATTTTTTGCATGATTTAAATCTTTAGCTGCAATTTTGTGACCATCATCTGTATACCAAATAGGAATACGGTGCCCCCACCAAATTTGTCTAGAGATACACCATGGCTCAATATTGTTTATCCAATGTTTAAATGTATTCATCCATGATTCAGGATGAAATGTAATTTCTTTTTTTTTAATTGATTTTAAGACTTGATTACACAGTTTTTTTGAATCTAAAAACCATTGTTTGGTTAATAATGGTTCAATAACCTCACCAGTTCTCTCTCCAGTAGGAACAAACATTTTATTATTTTCTATTTTAGTTAACTGTCCATTTTCTTTTAAAACTTTAATTATAGATTTCCTTGCCTCATATCTATCCATTCCAATAAACTTTTTCGGAACGGAAGAGTTTAATTTTGCTTGCTTATCAAAAATATTTATAAAATTTAAATTATGTTTTTTTGCAATTAAAAAATCATTAAAGTCGTGTGCAGGGGTTATTTTAACTGCACCTGAACCTTTAGAAGGATCTGCATACTCATCAGCAATTATGTGAACGTATCTTTCTGTTAGAGGAATTATCGCTTTTTTTCCTATGTATGACTTTAAGGCTATGTTTTTTGGATGTACGGCAATAGCAACATCACCAAACATTGTTTCTGGTCTTGTAGTAGCAACCTCTATAAAATCATCAGTTTCTTCTATGTAATATTTAAAAAACCATAAGCCTCCATCGACTTCTTTTTGATTAACTTCTAAATCTGAAATTGCAGTTTGTAGTTTTGGATCCCAGTTCACTAACCTTTCATCTTGATAAATATATCCATCATTAAA
The DNA here is from genome assembly GCA_902618535.1 of uncultured Alphaproteobacteria bacterium. Taxonomy (GTDB): domain Bacteria; phylum Pseudomonadota; class Alphaproteobacteria; order Methylaequorales; family Methylaequoraceae. The sequence continues at coordinate 115,003 of CACNAV010000001.1, forward strand.
AAGTTGAATAAATGCTTCCTTTACGGCATTACTGCATTCTTCATCTAAAGTAAACTTACTTATGGACCAATCAACGGCAGTTCCAAGTTTTTTTAGCTGATCAACAATTTTATTACCTGACTTTTCTTTCCATTCCCATATTTGCTTTAGAAACTCTTCCCTACCTAAATCATTTTTATTTTTTTTTTTGTCACTAATTAATTTTTTTTCAACAATGATTTCTGTTGCAATCCCTGCATGATCCGTTCCTGGTTGCCAAAGAACATTCATTCCTAATTTTTTGTTAAATCTAATAAGAATATCTTGAAGAGTAAAAGTTAGTGCATGACCCATATGCAAACTTCCTGTAACATTCGGCGGAGGCATAATTATTGTATAGGGTTTAGATTTATCAGAATCTTTAAATGAAAAGATTTTTTCTTTTTCCCATTTAGCTAGAATTTTTTTTTCTATTTCTATAAAGTTTAATCTTTTATCCAACATGTTTGTTACTCAATTATGTCCAACCATTTACCTTTAACTGAGTTATAATTTTTTTCGTCATCAAATAAAATAACATTCAAATTTAAGTCCTTTGCATTAAGTTTTCCTAAATGAAAGAGAAGTTCATAATATGATATAAAATAATCTTTGTAAGACATTACAAGACCTAGCGATGACTCCAACAATTCTTGTTCTCCATTCAAAACATCTAATGTTGTTCTTTCACCAAGTTGAAGTTCTTGCTTTAGACCTTCAAGATAGATTTTGTTAGATTCAATCTGTTTTTTGAAAGCATTGATTTTAGAAAGTGAATAATCAAGAGAAGACTTTGATGTAGTCAAGTTAGATTCTAAAATTTTACTTTCAAGTTTTAATAATTCAATTTCTGCTGTTGCTTGTTTTCGTATACCTCTGATTTCTGAAGATGCTAATCCTGAACGATAAATAGGAATATCAATTATTGCAAATGCTGAGAGCACTTCCCTTTTACTATCAGTTCTAAAATAACCCTCATTAACTTTTGCCTCAGCTTCAAGTTTGACTGATGGAAGTTGTTTTCTTTTTAAGGACTGAATTTGTTTTTCATATGATTTAATTTTATATTTAAGGCCCCTAATTTTAGGGTTACTCTTTAATGCACTTTTTTTTAATTTATCTATTTCCCAGTTTCTTTTTTTTAATGGCATTTCAATTTTCGGTTTATTAGGTTCTTTACCAAATACTGAAAGAAAATTTGCTTTCAATGAATTCAGATTATTCCTTGACTCTAAGTTTTCAGATTCTGCCAGAGAAAGCCTTGCCTCCGCGATAGAAACATCAGTCATTGTAACCTCGCCTATTTCAAATTGCTCTTTTGTTAATTCTAATTGTCTTTTGAGAACCTCTACATTTTTATTTTTAAGAATTAAATTTGAACTTTCAGTAGCAAAGTCGGCATACAATTTTATTCCCTCTAAAAAAACCTCTTGCTCAATATTCCTCAAATAAAAACGTTGTGAAAAAATTTCATTTTTTGATATTTGAATTTCACTAAAACTACTGCCTCCATCAAATATACTTTGTGAGATTACAACACCTTTATTAGTTTCTGTTCTTATACCATCTGAAGTAATGTTAAATCCTTTAGAGATTGTATCAATCTTACCTTTTTGATAATAACCTGATATTTCTGGTCTAAAATTAGAGAAAGCTCTAGGTAATAATTCATCCTTTGATTTCAGAATTTCCCTTTCATACTTTATTTTAGGATTGTAATCGTAAAGACTTGCTAGAGACTCTGACAAATCAGAACCTATATAAACCTCATTAGAGAAAACAGTAGTTTTGAATATAAGTGAAGCCAGCAAAATAAAAAATATTTTCATGTTCATAATCTCAGATTATGAAATCTTTTAATACATTAACGTTTGTATTAAAAAACTTTTCTATGGAAATTCCAGAATCAACCTTTAAACCTCTAATGAATTCACCAACATAGTTATCTTCTTTATTTTTGATTACAGTAAAAATTTCTCCATCCTCTTTAAGTTGTTTAAGTAAATTGTCAGGAACCTTTTCAACAGATCCTTCTATAAAAATCTTATCGTATGGTGCACTTTTTTCTAAACCCGCAGATAAGTCCTTTTTATAAAAAACAGAACAATTTAATATGTTCAAATTATTTATATTTTGAACAGCAATTTCTGTTAAATTTTTATCATTATCTACCCCAAAAACATAATTAACTAATCTTGAAATTATTGCCAAGGTGTATCCAGTTAAGCATCCAATAACTAAAATTGTATTATCTTTTTGAAAATTACATTTATCTAGCATTTTTGCTATTACAAATGTTCTAATAATATTTCTTTCATGGCTTACGAGAATATCTCTGTCACTATAAACAAGATCCATATCTTTTGTAGGAACAAAAAGTTCTTTTTTTATTTCTAAAAGAGCGTCAATTAGCTCTCTGTTTTTCACGTTGTTTGGAAGGACCTGGTTTTTAACCATATTAGACCTGGCAATTTCAAAAAATTTTTCGTGCATTTTTTTTTATAGTGTATTAAGTATTGGTTTAATATATTTAGTATTATTAGTTATTACAATAGATTAAACAATAATGGTGCGGTGGCGGAGAGGCTACGCACCGGCCTGCAAAGCCGAGTACACCGGTTCGAATCCGGTCCGCACCTCCAAAAATAAATGTTTTTACAATTTAATTTTTTTAACTATTATAAGGTTTATTCCGGCGTAGCTCAGTTGGTAGAGCAAGCGACTGTTAATCGCTGGGTCACAGGTTCGAGTCCTGTCGCCGGAGCCAATAGTTATGAAAATTTTTATAAGCGGTATAGCTGGATTTCTTGGGAGTCACTTAGCAGATCAATTTATTAGTGATGGTCATCAAGTTGTAGGATGTGATAGCTTAATTGGTGGTGAACTAGACAATGTTCCTGAAAAGGCAGAATTTTATCAGTACGATTGCTGCTTTAGAAACTCAATGCTTAAAATCACTAAAGGATGTGATGTAGTCTATCATGCTGCTGCCACCGCTTATGAGGGGTTGTCAGTATTTTCACCTCATTTAATTACTCAGAATATTGTTACTGGTTCAGTTTCTCTTTTTAGTGCTGCAATTGAGAATAAAGTAAAAAGAATAATTTTTTGTTCATCTATGGCACGTTATGGTACTAATAAAACACCTTTTCTTGAAAGTTACATACCTGTTCCTCAGGATCCTTATGGGATTGCAAAAGTTGCAGCTGAAAAAATTTTAATTAATTTATGTAATGTTCATGGTGTGGAATTTGTAATAGCCGTTCCTCATAACATTATAGGACCAAGGCAAAAGTATGATGACCCATATAGAAATGTAGCATCAATTATGATTAACCTTATGTTACAGAATCGTCAGCCTATTATTTATGGAGACGGAAAACAAAAAAGATGTTTTTCTTATATTGACGACGATCTCTATTGTCTTAAAAAAATGGCTACAACCAAGAATGTTGTTGGCGAAATTATCAATATTGGTCCTGATGAGGAGTTCATAACTATAAATGAACTAGCTGAAAAAATTTCTAATCAACTTAAATTTAATCTTAATCCACATTATGTAAAGGGTAGACCACAAGAAGTTCTTGAAGCAACTTGTTCAGCGGACAAAGCAAGAAAACTTTTAAGCTACAAAACAAAAACCTCTTTAGACAAAGGCTTATCTCAAATGATCAAATATATTAAAGACAGAGGTACAAAAAAATTCAGGTATCATTTAGATTTAGAAATCGTTAACTCTCTTACACCAAAAACTTGGAAAGATAAACTTTTTTAAAATGGTAAAAGTAAGTTTCGTCTGTCCTGTTTTTAACAAACAAAAATACTTAAAAAATGTAATTAATTCCATTAAAAATCAAAAAGGAGAATTTGATAAAGAGTTTATTTTTATCAATGACGGATCCACGGACCTGTCACTTGAATATTTGAAAAAATTTACAAAGAAGCTAAAAAAAGTTAAAATAATTGATCAAAGTAATCGTGGGCCAGCTGCAGCAACACAACAAGGAATAGAGTGTTCATCAGGTGATTTTTTGAAATTAGTTGGAGGCGACGATATTCTTCACCCTGACTGCACTAGTATTTTACTAAATACAATAATTAAAAATAAATCTGTTGGAGTTTTTAGTAGATATCAACTGGTAGATGATTTCAACAAAGTTAAATTTAAAAAAAACAAACCTTCTAATTTAAAAAAAATAAACTCTCCTCTGCTCGATACAGTAAAATCTTCCTTTTCAGGAACATCACCGAATTTATATTGTAATAAAACTGTTAAAAAATCAGGTGGATGTAATACAAAAATTTTTGTTGAAGATTTTTCATTAGTACTAGGTATTAGTACTTTCGGAAATTTTTGCTTTATTGATAGTGTTACATCTTTTGGTCCTAAAAATGATAAAAATAGAATCATGGAAGGAAGAAAGACACAACTCATTCACGATTATAATGCAGCATTATTTTATTTTATTTCTAAAAAAAGTAATATTAGTAACGAAATAAAAAAAATTGCATGTAAGAAAGCCCTTGGAAGAGCAGAAAAATGGGGTAGAAGATTAAAAAAAAAAAACTCATTTAATAGAATGAATTGGCTAAAACTTAGATTATTTTTTGGTTACAACAATTTTAACGAGATTATCAGAAGTTCATGTCTATATTTTTACGAAAACCTTGATGAGGAATCTATCAGATATAAAGTCGATTAGCTTACTCACCTTGATTTATTAATAATCCTTTTTTTCTTGATACAGCAATAATTTTTAAAAAGAAAACAACTGATCCCGTTAGGTAAGCTACATTAAGAAGAATTATATTTTTAAGAAGTTCGTATCTAATTACACCATTAATTAAAATTTCTCTCATTGATTCAAAAATATGAGCAGGTGGGAAGATTATTGAAATCTTTTGCATTATTGGAGGTAAAGAATCTAAAGGATAATAAACGCATGAAAATGGCAGTAGAATAAAAATTATTGCCCATGCTAGCTCTTCAAAAGCATGACCATATCGTAAAACTAAAGATGAAACTAAAAACCCAATAGACCAACCGACAATAATTAAGTTAAAAAAGAAAAAAATTAAAAAAAACCCAAGCTCAAATAAATGAAAATCAAAAAAATAATTAGCGATAAATATTGCGGGAGTAAGGCCTATAATTGTTCTAATTAGGCTTATAAAAATTAAACTAATTACTAGCTCAAATTCTCTAATAGGTGAGATAAAAAGATTAGTCAAATTTCTAGACCATATCTCTTCAAGAAATGACATAGTGAGACCTAACTGTCCTCTAAATAAAATATCCCATAGTATCACTGCTGATAAAATTATATTTAATATTCCCAACCCGCTATAGGAATTATTTGAAATTAAAAAGTTTGTAAAAAAACCCCAAAATAAAATTTGAACGGAGGGCCAGTAAAAAATACTAATTAATCTGGGAACTGAGCCAAATGAAATATTTTTATACCTTATTAATAGTGCAATGATTCTAGAAAACATTTATCCCTCACTTAAAAATAGTTCAATTAAAGTTTTATAATTATAATTTTTTAAAATTTGTTTTATATTTCCTTCAGAAACAATTTCTCCGGACTTAAGAAGTATTATATTAGAACACATTGCTTGTACCTCATCTAAATTATGAGACGTTATCAAAATAGATGAACTATTTTTTTTTTGATATTCTAACAAATAATTTCTTATAAATATCGATGTTTCAGGGTCTAAAGATGCAGTGGGTTCATCTAATAGTAATAATTTTGGTTTATTAAGTAATGCTTTACATAAGTTGATTTTAGTTTTTTGTCCAGCAGATAATGAACCATAATTTTTTTTTACTAAATTTCTAATTTTTAAATCATCTACAAGATTTTCAATAACTGTATTAAAGTTTTTTACACCATATAATCTTGAATAAAATGAAAGGTTTTGTTCAACGGTCATTTTTTTTGGAAGATCAACATAAGGGCTTTGAAAGTTAATTTCACTTAAAATTTCTTTCTTATTCAATTTCAAATTTTTTCCTAAAATAAAAATGTCTCCTTTTGTAGGAGTTATTAAACCTAAAAGCATTCCTAAAAGTGTGGTTTTGCCAGCTCCATTTTTTCCTAGAATACCAACAATTGAGTTTTTTTTTACATTGAAAGATATGTTTTTGATAACTGATTGCTCATCAAAATTTTTAACAAGGTTTACAACATTAATAAGGTTATTATTCACAGCAAATTAACTAAATGATTAAAGATATATTTTTTTCAAAAATAAATACTAATATATCATTATTAATTTATAGGATTACAATAAAGGTTTAATTTTTTTTGTTAATCTAATGAATTTCTTAAATTAAAAAAATGTCAAAAAAAACTAAAAATAATTTCTCTGAAACTATAGGCAACACTCCCCTCATTAAATTAAAATTAGCATCAGAAATCTCTGGTTGTAATATTTATGGTAAATGTGAATTCCTAAATCCAGGTGGTTCTGTTAAAGATAGACCAGCAAAACAGATAATTATTGATGCAATTCAAGCAAAAAAAATAAAAAAAGGAGCCACAATTGTTGAAGGTACTGCAGGAAATACTGGAATAGGTTTGAGTCTCGTAGGAAATTCATTGGGTATGAAATCAATAATCGTAATGCCTAAAACTCAAAGTAATGAAAAAAAAAAAATGCTTAGGCTTTGTGGCGCTGAACTTCATTTAGTTGAGGCTCTTCCATACAAAAACCCTGGTAATTATATTCGATACTCAGAAACTTTATCAAAAAACATAAAAAATCCCAATGGTGTTTTATGGGCCAACCAGTTTGATAACCTATCTAATAAAAAATCTCATTATCTTACTACAGGACCAGAAATTTGGTCACAATTAAATGGCAAGGTTGATGCATTCATATGTTCGATTGGTACAGGAGGGACTCTGGCAGGAATGAGTGAGTATTTAAAAGAAATGAATAAAAAAATAATTATTGGGCTAGCTGATCCTTTTGGATCTGCAATGTTTAATTTTTTTAAAAATGGAAAATTAGAATCTAATGGCACATCAATAACAGAGGGAATTGGTCAAGGTAGGATAACCAAAAATTTAGAGAATATAGTAATTGACGACTTTTTTCAAATTTCTGACAGCGAGGCTCTTAATTTAGTGTTTCAAATGATTAGAGATGAAGGACTAATTCTCGGTGGATCATCTGGTATTAATATAATGGGAGCAATCAAATTAGGAAAAAAAATGGGTAGAAATAAGAATATAGTAACAATTCTGTGTGACTATGGAACTAAATATGAAAGTAAAATATTTAATAAAGTTTTTCTAAAAAAAGCAAATCTTCCAATACCTGAATGGCTATGAATGAATTTAATAAATATATTATTAGTCCATTCAAATTAAATCGAATCATTAATAGTAAACAATTAAAAATAATTGATTGTAGATGGTACATTAATGATAAAAAAAAAGGAAATGAGGAATATGAGAAAAAACATATACCTGGTGCAATTTTTTTTGATTTAGAAAAAATTTCAAACTTGAAAAATCCAATCCCCCATATGCTTCCAAAAAAAGAAAAATTTATTAGTTTTTTAAAGAATAATGGAATAACTCCAGATAATGATATTGTCATATATGATCAAATAGGATTTTTTTGTTCATCGAGGGTATGGTTTACATTTTCTTATTATAGTTTTAAAAGCATAAAAATTCTTAATGGAGGAATAAAATATTGGGAAGAAAATAATTTTATACTTAGCAAACAAAAAAAAACCTCTCAAAAAAAACAAAAAATAGAACTGATAGAAAAAAAAATGATGGTGGTTAACCAAAGATATGTTAAGAAAAAAATCAATGATAAAAAAACTTTAATAATTGATGCAAGACCAAAAAAAAGATTTCTTGGTTTAGAGGAAGAACCAAGAAAAAATTTAAAAAGAGGGAATATCCCTGGAAGTATTAATATTCCATTTACTACTTTAGTTGATAAAAAAGGTCGATTTTTAAGTAAATCTGTTCTAAAAAAAAAGTTTGGACGGCATGTTAATTTTTCATTGATAAAAGAAATTATCTGTACATGTGGATCCGGCGTAACTGCATGTAACATAATATTTGGACTAAATTTACTTGGTATTCAAAATCTAAAATTATATGATGGATCCTGGGCACAATGGGGAAAAAAATAAGAACAGAAACAATTCATTATGGTGTTGATCCAGATGTTCACTATGGTTCAATTAATGACCCAATATACAAAAACTCAACACTTGTTTTTCAAAATTATAAATCATTTTTGGAAGCAAAAAAGGACAGATTTAATGTTCCTTATTATGGAAGAATTAGTACATATACCACAAGAAGGTTCGAACAGCTTGGCTCAAAACTTTATAACGCAAAAAAGTCAGTAGTAACCAGCTCTGGACTTTCAGCCATAACCATAACATTACTAGCTTTATTAAAAAAAGACGATGAAATTTTAATTTCTGAAAACTGCTATGAACCTGTTTACAATTTCGCAACATACGAATTAAAAAAATTTGGTATTAAATCACATTTTTTTTCAAACAATAAAAAAAATATTGATAAAATAATCAATAATAAAACAAAGATTCTTTACATTGAGTCTCCTGGCTCACTAAACTATGAAGTATCTGATATTAAAGAAATATTAAAACTCTGTAAAAAAAAAAAAATTATTACTATTATGGATAATACATGGTCTACGTTTTTAGGATGCAACCCATTAGAAATTGGAGTTGAGATAGTAATTGAGTCGTTAACAAAATATTTCTCGGGTCATTCAGATAATTTTTTAGGTCTGGTAGTCTTAAATTCTAATGAACTTGCAAGAAAAATTAAAACTACATCTGTAAGACTGGGAGATTATGTTTCTCCAGAAAGCTGCTTCCATGCAACCAAGGGGTTAAAAACATTAAAGTTAAGGATTGAAAAACATATTGAGAGTGCTGATAAAATTTTCAACTATTTGAAATCAAAAAAGATTGTAAAAAAAATTCTCTACCTTCCAGATCAAAAGAATAAGTTCCATGAATTATGGAAAAAATATCATAAGCAAAGCAATGGTTTAATTACTTTTTCAATTCACAAGAAAAAAAATATTGAACTATTTATTGATAAATTAAAACTTTTTAAGATTGGATTTAGTTGGGGAGGATATGAAAGTCTTATAATTCCAATAAGCAATCTAAAACCAACAAAAAAATTGTCGAAAAAAAGTGAATATTGGTTTAGAATTCATGTTGGATTGGAATCCTGTAGTGATTTAATCAATGATTTAGAGAAAGCTTTCAAAAATTATGAAAAATAGTTTTATTATATTTAAACCAGCAAAATCATCTATGCAGTCTGGTCTTCTTAATACAAAAAAATGGTGCTTTACCAATTTAAGCATTAACGAGTCTTATAAAAGTCCAAAATTTGGATGGGATGGAAGTACTAATCCAGAAAAAAAGATTGAGTTATTTTTTGAAACACTTGATGAAGCAAAAAGGTTTGCTCAATTAAATAATTATAATTATAAAGTTATAGAACCGTTAAAAAGAAAAATTATTAAAAAATCATATGCTCAAAACTTTATAAAAAAAAGTTAGAATGAATAAAGAATGGAAAAACTTTTGCCCGCTTTGGCTTTACAAAATTGTAATTTCAATAACAGTATACGATTACGTTGTTAGAGATATTGGAATTTTTGTTACACAAAAAAAATACACGAACTTCTTTGCAGAAATGTACGACGACTTAAATCAGGAATCAATTGAACTAGGTGTAAATCTTTTCTTACAATTTTTAGGTGAATTAAAAAGTAAAGACCCATTTATGTTTTTAAACCATTACATGTATCACATAATTACTGATATAAACCCTAATGAAAAAGGTATTTTTAAAAAGGATGCCTATAAAGCAAAATCTCGTGTGGAAATTGATCCTGAAAAAGCTTTAAAAGATTTCAAAGTCTTTACATTTTCATGTAGATCCGGATTGACCAATAAAGCACCTGTAGGCTGGGATATAACCAACGAATCAGAGTTAGGCCTTTTAAATGATGTTATAAATAAAAACTTTTCAATAGATGATATGATTGATAGTGTTTCCTAATATGACAAATTTGATTAAAATTTTAATTTTTTTTGTAACCTTATCTTTTATTAACGAAGTTTATACGAAAGACTTTCTTAAAGAAGCTATTTCTAATGAAAATAGAAAAGTAGAAAATGTAAAAAGAGATAAATACAGAAATCCCTATAAAACCCTCAACTTCTTTGGAATTAGTAAAGAAATGAAAATACTTGAAATAACTCCAGGGCGTGGCTGGTATACTGAAATACTTTCTAAATATATGAAAAATTCGAATAATTTTTATATAGCTAAATATGACCCACCTCAATTCGCTGTTGAGATTTTAAACAAAATACAAGATGAATTTGAAAAATATTTTTTAAACAATGAAGATCGTTTTGGAAAAGTTAAATATGTATCAATTAATAAAGATTTTAATATTTTAAGTGAAAAAAATAAGTTTGATATGGTTCTTACATTTAGAAACTCTCATAATTGGTTAAAAAATAAAAAAGCTGAAAAAATGTATAATTCAATTTTCAAGATAATGAAAAAAGGAGGTGTTCTAGGAATTGTTCAACATAGGGCCAATGAATCATCAACATTTAATTATAAAGCCGGGTATGTAAAAGAATCTTTCTTGATTAAACTTGTTGAAAAACAAGGTTTCAAACTTATCGACAAATCAGAAGTTAATTCAAACCCAAAAGATTTAAAGAATTATGAAAAAGGTGTTTGGACTCTTCCTCCATCATTAAGACTTGGTGAAAAAGATCAATCAAAGTATCTTAAGATTGGTGAGAGTGACAGAATGACTCTCAAATTTATTAAACCATAAATGATTCATTTTATTGTTGCAACTTCTTCCGAAAGCAAACTGATTATAAAAAAACTAAAGTTAAAAAAAATAAAACCTTCTTCAGGCTTCGACTTTTTTTATAATGATAATTTTTCAATCACAATTACTGGTTTAGGAAAAATTAATTCTGCATTAGGTGTAGCTCATACATTTTTTAAATTTAAGGGTTTATCTAATAATATATGGATAAATATTGGACTAGCAGGTCACGAAAAAGAAAAAATCGGCACGTTAGTATTAGTAGATAAAATTTATGATTATGAAACCCAAAGATCCATATATCCTTTTTTTATAAAAAATTATAAAATCAAAAAGTTAAACTGTACATGTTATTCAAAACCAAACTTTAACTATACTAATTCTTTATCAGACATGGAGTCTAGCGGATTTTTTTTTAGTGCAAATAAGTATTCAACTAAAGAAATAATTCATTCACTTAAAATAGTTTCAGACAACAAATTTGAAAAAATTGATTTTAACGATACAAAAAGTATAGAGAGAATTTTTGAAAAAAATTTTGATCAAATTCTTTATTTTGTAAATGATATTGAAGATTTATGGGAAAGAAAATTTCAAAAACAAAATAAGATTAAAATTAAAATTGAAAAAGAAATTGAAAACTTAAAATATTCTTTTTCAGAGGGAATGCAATTAAGAAATCTTTTGAAGATTTATTATAATAGTAATTATCCAAAAAAAATAATTGAACAAAATAAAAGCACCAAAGATAATATTTATAAAATTAAAAAAATATTAAAGTTATGAACTTTGAAACAGTATATATCGAGGAAGATACTAAGGAGGACAAAAATACCCTTGATATCTTAGGAAGAATTAAGTTCAAAAATTTGATCTACTGTAATAGTTATTCAGAGGTATTTAATCCTAAAAATCAAAACTTTAGAATACAAAAAATAAAGCCGGATATAATCTTAGCCAAGAAAAAAAATAATTTTATTATGAATACGCCAAAAAATTTTACAATTGGTTTTACAGAAAATTATTATTTTTCTCATATGCTTAATTGTATTTATGACTGTAAATACTGCTTTCTTCAAGGAATGTTTAATTCTGCAAATTTTGTAATTTTCACTAACTATAACGATTTTATTAATGAGATTATAAAGAAATCATCAAATAAGAATAAGAAACTTTGTTTTTTTTCTGGATATGATTGTGACAGCCTGGCGTTAGAAAATATAACTAATTTTTTAAAAGTATTTTTAAAAAGCTTTGAAAAAATCAATAATGCTTATTTAGAGGTAAGGACTAAAAGCACCAAAATTGATGTATTAAAAAGTATTAAACCTATGAAAAATGTTATTATTGCTTATAGTCTAAATCCTGAAATTATTGTTAAGGGATTTGAGCAAAAGACACCAACATTAAAAAAAAGAATTAATTCTATTAATTCTTTACAAAAACTTGGATGGCAAGTTGGCCTGAGATTCGATCCATTAATTAATTACAGTAAAAATAAGCAAATTTACAAAAAATTTTTTGAATTAGTATTTAGTAAAATACAAGTTGAAAAAATACATTCAGTTACAACAGGTCATTTTAGAATGCCTAATAACTTTTTTAATAAGTTAATTAACATTAGACCAGAGGATTCATTAATTTTTAATAAGCTCAAAAATGACAGATTACTTGAATGTCAAACTCAAAGAAAGGAGTGTGAGGAAGAATTAATCAAATTTATTGATTACAAAAAATTGTTTGCAAATTAAAATTTTTTTTCTAGAGTTTCAAATTTTTTACAATTAAATACTAGTGATTGCCTTTTACCATCGTCATATCTGTCAAAATTTATAACTAGTTGACCGGAATATCTTCCTATTATCCCAGAGATATCACCATTAGTCTCAGGATATATTTTTATATCACTTGCACTCCAGGAAATATTTGAGTCAGTTTCCTTAAAATCTTCAACAAAAAAAGAAAGTCCTCCTAATTCAATTTTTCTATTATTTTTATCTATGACCACAAAAAGATCTTTAACATCTAAACTTTTTACATCAATATAGTTATTAGTACAAATTAAGTTTAGAGGTTGGGAAAATAAACTAATTGGAAAAAAAAAAAGTAAAAAGAAGAGAGGCATTAATTGATAATTTCAAAAAAAAAAGAAAAGTCAATTTGATTTTATATTAAATTAAAGCTTTTTTTTCTCTAATTTTTTTTATTGTTATAAGTTTTTTTTAAAAATAGGGTATATTTCTTTAATGTTTAAAAAGAAAATATATTCAAGTAATTCATCCAAACCTTTTAGGTTATCTAGAACAAAGATTGATTTATTTTTTGAATGTAAAAGATGTTTTTTTTTGGATCAAAAATTTGGAATAAAAAGACCTCATGGGACACCATTAGTTTTAAGCAATAGAATTGTTGAAGATTTAAAAAAAGAACTTAATATCTGTAGAGAAGAAAAAAGTATTCATTCAAAAGTTAAAGAACTTAATAAGAATCTTATACCAGCAAGTCACAATAAACTTGAGGAATGGAAAAATTCTTTTAAAGGAATTTCCTTCCTGCATGATTCAACTAATTTATTAATTTGTGGAATAATAGACGATGTATGGTGGGATAGAACAACCAACAAAAACCATAGTGTTGTAATCAAAAGTAATTCAAAAAAAAATCATATGAGTTATGAAAACATATGGCCTGGTTACTGGAGACAATTATCTCTTTATTCTTACTTGCTATCTAAAAACTTATTACCAATGTCATCAACAGGAATACTTGTTTTTATAAATGCACCAACAAATATTAGTCAGATAGAGGATAAAAGTTATTTTAGTCTTAACATTTTTGAAAAAATTCTTGACTTTGAATGGATTGAACCAACAATTCAGCTAATTTCAAAAACTCTAAATGATGAAAACCCACCCGAAAATTCAAAAAAATGTAAATATTGTAATTATTATTGCAACGTTAAGAAGATAACAAATGAATAACACTCAAATAATACAAAAGCTTCAATCATCAAATTCAAGACTTTTTAAAGAAGAGGTTCTATTAAATGAAATGAAAAAAGGAAATGTTTCGTTCTTTGATGGATTAACTCTTACATACAACAGACTATTAACGTTTGGAGTAAAAAAAGTTCCTGAATCACTAAACGACGGCCCAGGTATTGAATGGACTGAGTTTAAAGAATTAGCTGACAAACTGTTAAAAAGAGAACTTACTGGTCATGCTGCAAGAGATGAAATTCAAAATCTAATGCAGAAATCTAAAAAAGATGAATGGAATTTCTTTTTTAGGAGAATTCTTCAGAAAGATATTAGATGTGGGTTATCTGAAAAAACTATAAACAATGTTGCAAAAAAAAATAATTATTATGATTTTTTAATCCCAGTTTTTTCTTGTCAGCTAGCACAAGATTGCGAACTTCATAAAAAAAAGTTAACTGGAAAAAAATTTCTAGAAAATAAATTAGATGGGGTAAGAGCTATTACCATTATATACCCCTCTCGAACTATCGATATTTTTAGTAGAAATGGCAAAGAATTAAATAATTTTGATCATCTTAAAGATGAGATAATTAAGTGTTTAAATTTCAATGAGTTTAATAAACCAATAGTTCTCGATGGTGAAATAATAAGTAAAAATTTTCAAGAACTAATGAAACAAATTCACAGGAAAAATTCAACTCAAAATACTGATGCATCTTTATTTCTTTTTGATACTTTACCTTTAGAGGACTTTAAAAAAGGGGTTTATGAATCTATGCTTGAAAAGAGAATGTTTAACTTAAAGGAAATCTATCAAAAATATTTATCCAAAAGTGAAAAAATTAAATTGATAGATTCAAAATTAGTCGATTTAGATACATTAGAGGGAAAAGAAGAATTTAAAAAGTTTAATGAATTATCAATTGTTAAAGGTTATGAGGGGATAATGATCAAGGATCCCAATTCCTTTTATGAAAGCAAAAGATCAACTTCATGGTTAAAATCAAAACCATTTATTGAGATTTCACTGGAAGTAAAAAATTATGAAGAGGGAACTGGAAGGAATAAAGGAAAATTAGGTGCTATCATAGCTGAAGGAGAAGATAACGGGAAGTTTTTTAAGCTAAATATTGGGTCAGGTTTTACAGATTCACAACGACAAAATTTTTGGAATAATAAAGAAAAACTCATTGGTCAAATTGTTGAAGTAAGAGCAGATTCAGTAAGTAAAAGTCAAGACGGTGATTCCTGGAGTCTACGATTTCCAAGATTTAAGACATTTAGAGGTTTTGACAAAACTGAAAAGATATAATAATTTTCAAATATGAAACATTTGACATTAAAAGTATTAATTTTTTTTCTTTGTATTCTGTCAATTTCATGCTCTGAAAAAGAAGATAACAAACTAATAGGACAGATAATTGGTTCAGTTGCTGGAGCTTACTTAGGTTCAAAAGTAGGAGATGGAATGGTTGGAAATTTAACCACTGTACTAGGCGGAACTGTCGGTTTTTTAATTGGTGGTAAAATTGTTGATATTCTTGATTCTGAAGAACAATCAGACCTTAATAATGCAATTAATCAAACTTTAACAAAAAACCCAGACAATGTAAGCAATAAATGGAAAAGTCAAAAGAACATTGATACTAATGCTGAGATTATACCTTTGAATAGTTATAAAATTGACCAAAATACATGTAGAGATTTTACTAAAATTGTTAAAAAAGGCGAGAAACAAGTCCAAGAAAAATCAACTGCCTGCCGTGATGAAAAAGGTAATTGGAAAATTATTTAATTAAAAACTTAAAGGAACTTAATAGTACAGGCAAGATAAAAACAGCTGATAAAACTGTCATTAATAAACAGATAAATAATAGTAAGCCCATTGAAGATGTGCCACTGTGTGATGAAATTGCCAAAGTAGAGAAAGAACCCATTGTGGTAGCAGCACTAAACATAATTGCCTTTGGTGTATTACTACTTATAACACTATCAATTTTTCCTTCATATTGAATAAATCTCTTAATAAAATATATAGTAAAAGAGATACCTAGACTGTAAAGCAATGGTAATGCAATCATATTTGCAAAATTTAAGTTAATGTTAAAAAGTATCATAATAAAAACTGAAAACATAAAAGCTATTAACAAAGAAATAAGCGAGATAAGTACATAAAGAAATCTCTTAAAAATCACATAAATAAAAATAATTAAAAAAATAATTGAAATTGTTAATGCTATATTGAAGGATTGAATAACAATAAGACCAGCTTTTTGTTGAACAATCGGCATTCCAGTAGCGTTTGGAAAAATAGACTCTACATCGTTAACAAACTCATCTAAATTTTTTTTTATTGAGACGTCTTTAGAAGGAAATATTTCAATTCTGTAGTTTTGGTTTGAAGAAACATATCTTTTTAAATAAAAATGAGGGATATTTTGATGTAAATTTTCATTAACCAAACCAAAATTTTGTATTTTTTGAATCAAAGAATCAAAACCAGAAAAAAAATTAAATTGAATTTTTTTAATTTTTTCATCATCTAAAGTCATACTTTCTAATTGTTGCAAGATATTGTTAGATAGATTAGAAACTTTCTCACTTCCAAGTTTAGATAATGTGGTTAAATTTTTTTTAAAAATTTCAATTTGATCTTTACTTGCATAAAATTTTGGACTTTTTTGTGAATCAATTAAAAATTTTAAATAATCTAGGTCATCATTCTTAAATTCAGAATTAATGTCAAAAAAGGAAAAATAAGAATCAACACTCTCCTTTTCTTGTAAAACATCTAACTTTTTTGAATTTTTCATTTCATCTTTGTCCTGAATTACAGATATAACATAATCAGATGAAGGGTTTTTTTTTATAAGTTCTTTAGCAAGCTTCACAGATGCAAGTTTTTGGTCCTTTAAATTCATCGCATCGTAATCAAAAGAAATTCTTTCTATAAATATTAAATTGAAGAAAAAAATAAAAAAAAGTAATGAATACACTGAAGCTTTTTTGTTAATAAGAAAATAAATAATTTTTTCTAATAAACTTTTTTGTTCAATATTATTTTTAAGTTTAGTTTTTTTTAAAAAAATAATTAATAAAGAGGGTAGTAATAGAAGGTTTGAAAATAATCCAATAATGAGCCCAATAAATGATATAATTCCTAATTCTGAAAGACCAATATAATTTGTTGGGATAAATGATAAAAACCCAACCATAGTTGGAATAGAAGCTATTAATAGCGTTTTTGAAATACTATTTAACCCTGGAAAAATATTTACTTTTTCAACCTCTTTTCTCTCTAAAATTCTTAAAACAATTTGAATACCGTAATCAACTGTTAATCCAATGAACAATACTGCAAAAGCAACTGAAATTAAATTTAATTTGCCAATTGTTAACGATACAATACCCATCGTAATGGATAAACCAATTAAAATAGAACTTACTAAAATTAAAATAATTTTTAAATCTTTAAAAGCTATCCACAGGAGAATTGAAACTATAAGTATACTCAAAATACCTGCCATAATATTTCCAGTAGATACAGAACCAATTTCTTCATAGTCAATTATTAATCCTCCTGTGAATTCAATATTAATTGAACTAGTTTGTTTTTCATTATTAAGGAATGCATAAAAATCACTAAATTCTTTTAGTAATTCTTCCTTGTAACCTACAATAATAAAATTTGAATTAGAATCCCTCTCAAATATATTAGACCAATCTACCTTATTATTATTTTTTAATGATTCTAAAAAAGAATTAAGTATTAGATAAAAGTTATCCAAAGGTTCTTTATCTTCTGCTTGCAAGCTTATGGATAATAAATTATTAAATCCCTCCATTCTAGGATTACTGTTAATTTCTGATAAAAATGGTTGATATTCATACAACTTTTGTACAATTTTTTTTTTTTCTTTATGATTTAAAAAATTAAAAAAATTTTCTTTAAATAAGGGATCTACATTTGGGGAATATACAAAACTTAAATCTTTTCTTATTTTTAAATTCTCAATTAGCTTTTTAGTAGACTCATCTAGAACTAATTGATTACTATGTGATACTCGAATTAAAATATTATTAGAAAGAAATTTAAACTCATCTTTCAATCTTTTTTGATTAATCTTAAAATCTAGATTTTTATTTATTAGAGAATCAGTCGAAGTATCTATGTTCAAGTTATGTAATGTTAAAAAAAATGAAAAGCATGCTAAAGATAAAAATAATAGCACTACGAGTTTTGGATAATGTAATATCGTGTTGATAAATTTATTCATTACTATTAAATAAAATACCAAAGTTTTTATTTTTTTTGTTTAAAAAAATTAAACTTTTTAGTACTTAGATATTATGAAAGTATTTGTTAATAATATAATCGAAAAATTATCTGAAATTGGACATGAGCCAAAAAGGTTTATGATCAAAAAAATTAAAACTGTTAATGAAAATGTTCATGCAGTTCTAGTTGATCTTGATGATGACAAAACAGAGCTACTTGTAGCAATATCTGTTTTACAAGATAAAAACAAATATAAAATTATTAAAATCAAACAATAGGATGAGTTATGAATTTTTATAAATTATTTTTTTTAATTGTTTTAATTGTCTCTTTTAATAACAGCGCAGACGGACACGGCCCCTCTAGACAAAAAGTTAATGAAAAAATTGAAATTAATACAAACCCAGACAAAGTTTGGGAAATTGTTAAAAATTACATGAAATTTGATTGGAATTCCTCAGTCAAAAAAGTCACCGTTGAAAATAACGATATTGGTTCTGAAAGAAAATTAGAATTTGAAGGTGGAAAGTTTGTAAAACAGAAACTTGAAAAAATAGATGAAACCAAAAAACTTATTTCTTGGAGAATTATTGAAACAAGTAATGATGTTATGCCGGTAAATAGTTACGCGGCTAAAATTTTTGTAAAAGAAAGTGAAAACGGAAAAACGATAGTTAATTACAAAGCTGGATTCTACAGAGGTTTTATGGGAAACGATCCACCAGAACAATTAAACGATGAAAACTCAAAAAAAAAAGTCTCTATTTTTATAAAGAATTCATTAGAAGGTCTTAAATCTATTGCTGAGTCAAATTAGAACGTTCTTTTTATTTTTTTTAATTTCTTTTATTTTTTTTTTTAAAAGTATTTTAGGTGATGTTGCCTTTATCACTAATCAAGAATCTAATATGTTAGATATCATAGATTTAACACAAAAAAAAAATATTAAGCAAATAAAGGTTGGGGAAAAACCAGCAGGCATTGCAATTGATAAAATAAACAAGATCGTTTTTGTTTCAAATCCAGAAAGTAACAATATTTCAAAAATTAATTTAGAAAAAAACATTCATGAATTTTTTTTTGCTGGGAATAGCCCAATGAGTTTATATTATGCTCATCAGAATAAACTTCTCTATGTGACCAATTGGTATGAAAATAAAATTTCTGTAGTTAACACTTTGAATAACAAGCTTATAAAAAGTATCGATGTTGGGAAATCACCAGCAGGTATATTTGTAGCTGAGGACTTAAAAAGAATTTTTGTAGCTAACAAAGATGATAACACCGTATCAGTAGTCGATACTGATGATTTTAAAATGTTAAAAAATATTCATGTTGGAAAAGCTCCTTACGGAGTTTTCTCGTCTCCAAAGACTGAATATATTTTTATTACAAACGTTCAGTCACACTCTGTAACTTTGATAAATAAAAAGACTTTGAAAGTTGAGAAGGAAATAAAGGTTGGTAAATGGCCATATCAAATAGCTCATAACAAGAGAAAACAAATTATTTATGTAACTAACCAAAGAGACAATAGTATCTCAGTTATTGATTTGAAGGTTAAAAAGGTTATTAAAACAATGAGTGATATATGTGAATATCCTGAAGGTATTGACATAAGTTATAATCAAAATTTAATTGTTGTTGCTTGTTGGTTTGAAGATAATATTATTTTAATTGATTTAAACAATGAAAAGTTGCTGAAAAAAATTGGTGTTTCTGGAGGGCCCAGATCATTTGGAAGTTTTATATTAAATTAATATGTCTAGTATAAATGATTTAAAAAATATGTCTAATGCCATAAGAGCTCTTTCTATAGACGCAATAGAGAAAGCTAGTTCTGGACACCCTGGCATGCCTTTAGGGATGGCTGATGTTGCAACTGTTTTATTTTCAAAATTTTTAAAATACGATCCATCAAAGCCTGATTGGGTTAACAGAGATAGGTTTGTTTTATCCGCAGGCCACGGTTCTATGTTATTGTATTCTCTTTCTTATCTAACTGGATACAAAGACTGTAATCTTAATCAAATAAAAAATTTTAGACAACTTGGGAGTAAAACAGCAGGACACCCTGAGTTTGGATTATTAAAAAGTATCGAAACTACAACTGGTCCACTTGGGCAAGGTCTAGCTAACGCCGTTGGAATGGCAATTGCTGAAAAAATATTAAATAATAAATATGGAAACATATGCGATCATAATACTTGGGTTGTTGCAGGTGATGGTTGTTTAATGGAGGGAATTTCTCATGAAGCAATCTCAATTGCTGGTCATCTTAACCTTAATAAATTGAAAGTAATTTTTGATGACAATAAAATTTCAATTGACGGACCAACTAATCTGACTTGTACCGATGACCAAAAAAAGAGATTTGAGGCTTGCAATTGGGAAACTGTAGAAATAGATGCTCATGACTTTGGAAGTATTGAATATGGATTAAATTTATCTTTAAAGTCTAAAAAACCAACATTAATTATTTCAAAAAGTATTATTGGATACGGGTCTCCTAATAAATCTGGAAAAGAAACCTCTCATGGTTCTCCGTTAGGTAGCAATGAAGCAATCCTTACAAAACAAAAATTAAATTGGCCTTATAATAAATTTCAAATACCAAATGAAATAAAACATAAATGGGTAAATGTAGGGAAAAAAGGTACAAAAAAAAGAATTAATTGGGAAAAGAAATTTAAAGGTAAAAAAATTTACAGGGAATTGATGTCTCAGTACAAATCAACTCCAATAAAAAGGGATAATAAAACTTTAGATTTTTTAAGAAACTTACATCAGGCTGATAAGAAAGAAGCTACCAGAAAATCATCACAAAGATGTCTAGAATTTTTTTCAAATAAAGTATCGAATTTTCTTGGCGGCTCTGCAGATTTAACCTCGTCAAATCTTACAAAAATATCAAGTTCTAAAATAAATGGTAAAAGTACAAATTATATACACTATGGTGTGAGGGAACATTTAATGGCAGCAGCAATGAATGGAATAGCAGTTCATGGTGGGTTTTTGCCATACGGAGGAACTTTTTTAGTTTTTTCAGATTATTGTAAAAACGCTATTAGGTTATCCGCAATGATGAAACAACAAGTAATTTATGTTTTTACTCATGATTCAATAGGTTTAGGCGAAGATGGGCCAACTCACCAACCAATAGAACATTTAGCAAGCCTTAGATCAATACCTAACCTTTTTGTTGTACGTCCCTGTGATGCAATAGAAACTTTCGAGGCATGGGAATTTGCAATACAAAATATTCAATATCCAACTGCTTTGATATTATCTAGGCAAAATTTACCTGTATTAAGGGATGATTTTAAAACAAACAAGCTTAATAAAGGAGGGTACTTTCTGAGACAAATTGAAGACTCCGAATTTTCAATCATAGCTACCGGTTCAGAAGTATCATTAGCAGTAAAGGTTTATGATTTTTTTAAGAGTAAAAAAATTAAATGTAATGTAGTATCAATGCCATCAATGGAATTATTTAACAAACAAAGTCTTTACTACCAAAAAAAAATACTTGGTAGTAAACCTAAAGTAATAATTGAAGCTGCCTCAAGTTTTGGATGGCATAAATACATCAATGAAAGTGACTTATTAATTAGTATAGATGAATTTGGGGAATCTGGAAAAGGTGATGACCTTTTTGATTTTTTTGGTTTTAATTGTAATAATATAATTGATTTAATTAAAAAAAAAATTCTAAAGTGATCACATTAAAAAAAAGATTTGAAGACCTTGATAGTTTTGTCATAAATAAGAAAGTAATACTTAGGGTTGATTTAAACCTCCCATCATTTGAAGGTGAAATAGTAGATTTCACAAGATTAGAAAAGATATCTCCAACAATAAAATATTTGTTAAAAAGAAAGGCAAAAATAATTTTAATATCTCATATGGGCAGACCAAATCAGGAAAATAAAGAATCTTTGTCACTGAAAGTTCTTTGTTCAAAAATTAGTGCTTATATAAATTCTGAAATTGTTTTTATAGAAGACAACATAATGAATATTAAGAGGGATAAAATTGAAAAAGCTTTTAATAATTGCAATGTAATTTTGTTGGAAAATTTAAGGTTTTTCAAAGAGGAAGAATCTAATGATGATGGTTTTTCAAAAAAACTGTCCTCCTTTGCAGATATTTACGTTAATGAAAGCTTTTCTACATGCCATAGAAAACATGCTTCTATTATTGGAATTTCAAAATTTCTTCCATCTTTTCCTGGAATGCTTCTGGAAAAAGAAGTTTCAAATCTAAAAAAGTTAATTACTACTGCTAATTACAGTACATCTGTAGCAGTATTTGGTGGTTCAAAAGTTTCAACCAAAATAAAAGTAATAGAATATTATTTAAAAAAATTTGGTAAGGTGATAATAGGTGGAGCAATGGCCAATACATTTTTATCTTCAAAAAAAATTAGTGTTGGGGCTTCAGT
This sequence comes from uncultured Alphaproteobacteria bacterium, assembly GCA_902618535.1. GTDB lineage: Bacteria > Pseudomonadota > Alphaproteobacteria > Methylaequorales > Methylaequoraceae. The sequence continues at coordinate 137,624 of CACNAV010000001.1, forward strand.
TTACGAAAAATCAATGCAAAAAGTCGCTAAAAGTCTACTAGATTACTATAGTAATAAAATAGCTCTTCCAGAAGATGTGGTCACTATTGATAAATCAAAAAAAATACAACTAAGGACAATTAGCGACGTACAGAAAGATGAAAAGATTTTAGATATAGGTCCACAAACTAGAATGAAATATTTTGGTTTTGTTTCAGAATGCTCTTGTCTTCTATGGAATGGTCCATTAGGTTTTTACGAACAAAAACCATTCGACGAGGGCACTAACTACGTTATTAAAGCTGTAAAAAATAATAATAATAAAAATTTCTTTTCTGTGGCCGGGGGAGGTGATACTATATCAATGTTAAATCATGCAAAAGCCTCTGATTATTTCTCATTCATTTCGACTGGTGGCGGAGCATTTCTTGAATTCATTCAGGGTAGTGGTCTACCTGGTCTAGATAGTTTGAATGATTAAAAATATAATAAAGTTATGACTAAAAATATTGTAAATGAAATAGCAAAAAAATTGTGTTTATCTCCAAAGGGTATATTAGCTGCTGATGAAAGTACTAACACAATTAAGAAAAGGTTCGATATGATTGATGTAGAGTCTAATTTCGAAAGCAGAAGAAGTTACAGAGAGTTATTATTTAAAACCAGAAATCTCAATGAATTTATAAGTGGAATCATACTATATGACGAAACAATCAAACAGAGCACATCAGAAGGTATTCCTTTTCCAAAATATTTATCAGAAAATGGAATTATACCTGGAATAAAGGTAGACAAAGGTGCAATACCATTGGATAAAGACTCAGGAGAAAAATTTACTGAAGGGCTAGATGGTCTCAATAAAAGATTAGAAGAATATAAAAAATTAGGAGCTGAATTCACAAAATGGAGGGCAATAATAAACATTGATCTATCAAAAAATTATCCTTCTTTATATTGTCTGGAGGCCAATGCTTTTATGCTTGCAAGATATGCAAAAACTGTTCAAGATTATGAAATGGTTCCTATTGTTGAACCAGAGGTTATTATGGATGGTATTCATACAATTGAAGATTGTTATGAAGTAACTTCGTCAACTTTAAAAAAAGTTTTTGAACAATTAAATTTACATCAAGTCAATCTCTCAGGAATTCTTTTAAAGCCCAATATGGTAATTTCTGGAACAAAATGTGAAGAACAGGCTTCAATCGAAAAAGTAGCAAAATTGACTGTACAATGCTTAACTGAACATGTACCAAAAGATGTTCCCGGAATTGTTTTTTTATCGGGTGGACAAAGTAATGAAAAAGCAACACTTCATCTCAATGAAATGAATAAACTTTTTAAAGATCTTCCATGGAAGTTAAGCTTCTCTTATGGAAGGGCTTTACAACAACCCTCAATTTCATCATGGAAAGGAGAAGAAAATAACATTAAAATATCTCAAGATGCTCTTTTTAAAAGAAGCAAACTAAATTCATCTGCGACATCAGGAGTATATTCACCCAATGATGAACACCAGATGTTATGAGTAGTAATGTAAAGATTGCTCCATCAATTCTTTCAGCAAACTTCTCAATTTTAGGCGAAGAAATAAAAAAACTTGATGAATCAGGCTGTGATTATATCCATATAGATGTAATGGACGGTCATTTTGTTCCAAATTTAACAATAGGACCAGATGTTATAAAATCTATTAGGAATTATTCAAACAAAACTTTTGACGTACACCTTATGATTGATCCGGTAAAAAAATATCTTAAAGACTTTATTAATGCGGGTGCTGACATAATTACAATTCATCAAGAAATTTCAGAAAATATTGATGATTGTATTGATTATATTAAAAGCAGACAAAAAAAAGTTGGAATATGTATCAAACCTAAAACAATGCCTGAAACGATTATGAACTTCATCGATAAAATCGATCTTGTTTTAATAATGACTGTTGAACCTGGTTTTGGAGGTCAAAAGTTTATGAGTAATCAAATAGAAAAGATTGTAAAAATCAAAGAACTCGTTGGAGATAGAGTTATTGATATTGAAGTTGATGGTGGAATTAATTTAGAAAATGTGAAAAAAGTTAAAGATGCTGGAGCCAATGTAATTGTTTCCGGGTCAACAATATTTAAAACCAATGACTACAAAAAAATTATCAATGAACTAAGAACGAAATGAATTTTTTTTTTTTTTTAATATTTTTTCTCTTTTACGGTGATTCTTTTTCTCAACAAATTATTACTGTCGTTGCACAACCTCCTGAAAAAAAAGTAACTAATGATATTTTAAAACTTCCTGCAAAAATTTTGGCCAATGAAAAAGTTCAGATAACATCTGTTGTTTCTGAAAAAATTAAAAAGATTACTTTTAAGGAAGGTAAATTTGTAAAAAAAAATCAAGTGCTAATAGAGCTTTTTGATGATGAAGAACAGGCAATAAAAAAACAGATTTTAGCTGAAGTTAAAGAAGCGCAATTGAATTATGAACGTGCTAATAAACTTTTCTCCAAAGGTAATATTTCTCAAACCATACTTGATAATCGTCTAATGTTAAAAGATAAATTAAATGCGAAGTTAGATGAAATAAATGCAAAAATAAATGATTTAAAAATTCTAGCCCCATTTGATGGGATTACCAGTGTAAAAAACTACAGTGAAGGGTCTCTTGTAAAGCCAGGAGACGTAATAACTACTCTTTACGATATTCAGAATCTAAAAATTCAAGCAAATATTCCAGAAAAATTTATTAATAAAATAAATGATAAAATAATTTTCTCTCTTAGAAGTTCAATTGATGGTGATGTAAGTGTCAAAGGTAAGGTTTCAATTATTGACCCACTAATAGATGATGAAACTAGAACCTTTAAAATTATTGGTATAATTAAGAATATTGATAATTTATTAAAACCTGGGTTAATGGTTAATCTAACTTTCTACTTTAAAGATAGAGAATCCTTTTTTATAAGAGAGAATGCTGTTTTTAATCAAGACAATATATCATACGTTTACCTAGTTGATAAAAAAAATACAGTTTTAAAAAAAAAAGTGGATGTTGGTCTAAGAAAAGATGGCTTTGTTGAAATTATAGATGGTTTAAGTTCCTTTGATTTAGTAGTTTATGAGGGAATAAACAAAATCAAAGAAGGAACATCAGTGAAAATTAAATGAATATATCAGAGTTTTTTATTAGAAAACCAGTTTTTTGTACTGTTTTAATAAGCTTCATAATATTAATTGGACTTCTCTCACTTAATAAAATACCCCTAAGACAATTTCCTGACATTGAAAGGTCAGAAATTTCTATTGATACAGTATACCCTGGCGCAGCATCAAATATTGTTGAAACTAAAATAACAGAAATAATTGAGGCACAGATAAGTGGTATTGATGGAATTGAATCAATTTCCTCAGTTAGCAGAGACGGTCGATCAAAAGTTACAATTGAATTTATTGCAGAAAAGGATATTAACGAAGCTGCAAATGATGTCAGAGACGCTGTCTCAAGAATTTTGGAGAATTTACCAAAAGACTCCGAATCACCTGAAATATCAAAAATTGATTCTGATGGAAATGCAGTAATGTGGTTAAACTTGACATCTGATGATATTACACAACTTGAACTCACTGACTATGCTGAGAGATATTTAGTAGACCGACTGTCAGTAATTCCCGGAGTTGCAAAAGTAAGAATATCAGGTGGTAAAAAAAAGTCTCTGCGTGTTTGGCTAAACCCCGAACTTCTTTCAAAATACAAAATTTCAGTCCTTGATATAGAAAAAAAAATTAACGAAGAAAATATAGAAATTCCTGCTGGTCGACTTGAGTCTAAATTTAGAGATTTTACAGTAAAATTAGATAGCGATTATAAGACTGTTCAGGATTTTCAAAATCTTGTAGTAAAAAAAGGCAACGATTTTTCCTTTGTTAAATTAGGTGATGTTGCAAAAATAGAAATTGGTCCAGAGGAAACCAGACAACTTTTTAGAGGTAACGGAGAAGAAATGATTGGCCTTGGAATATTAAAACAAACAGAGGCAAATTTAATTAAGGTAACAGACGGTGTAAAAAATGAATTTATTAAAATAAAAAATGAACTTCCTGCAAACATAAAAATTTACCAAAGCTATGATACTTCGCTTTTTGTATCTGAGGCACTTAAAGAAGTAATTTTTACGCTATGTTTTGCAATTAGTCTTGTAACAATCATAATTTTAATTTTCTTAAGAAATATTACTACAACAATAATTCCCTTTATAACGGTTCCGGTTTCAATATTATCAACTTTTATTTTTCTTAATTTCTTTGGATATACTCTAAACCTAATTACATTACTAGCACTTGTTCTTTGCACTGGATTAGTAATTGATGACTCAATAGTAATGCTTGAAAATATTTATAAAAAAGTTGAGTCAGGACTTTCAAAAACTAAAGCTTCAATTCAGGGTTCCAAAGAGGTTGTTTTTGCAATTATTTCAACTTCAATAGTCTTAATTTGTATTTTTATACCAATAATTTTTATAGAAGGTGACACTGCCAAATTGTTTAAAGAACTTGCTGTTACAGTTATTGGTGCAATTTTCTTTTCAACAATTATTTCATTAACTTTAACACCAATGTTATGTTCACGACTTTTAAATGTTAGAGCAAATAGAAAATCAAACAATAAGTTTGAAGATATTTATATTTCTTTTTTAAAATTTATTTTAGAAAAAAAAATAATTTTATTAACTTTTATTATTTTAATAATTTTTTCAATTATCTTTATTTTTCAAAAAGTTTCAAAAGAACTATCTCCGAGAGAGGACAGAGGAGCTTTTTTTATGCTTTTAGAGTCCCCTGAGGGAAGCACATATGAAAATACAGTAAATCAAATGTTGAAAATAGAAAAAAAACTAATGAAATTCAATGAAAACAAAGAAGCTAAAAGAATTTTATTAAGAGTTCCAAGAAGTTTTTCAGGAACAGAAAACTTTAGTGATGGTATCGGTATAATTGTTTTAGAGCATTGGAAAAAAAGAAGAAATATTTGGAAAATAATTGAAGAAATCAAAAAAATTTCTACAGAAATTACTGACTCAAGAATTATCATTTTCCCACCAAGGGGACTTGGGCAAAGACGCTCGGGGTCTCAATTGCAGTTCGTAATATCAGGAGATTCGTATGAAAATATCAACAAAAATATGCAAATTGTTTTAAATGAAGTAAAAAAAAATGACAACTTCTTGTTTGCAAGAATAGATTACAAAAAAAATAGGCCACAAATTGATATTAAAATTGATAAGGATAAAGTATCAGACTTAGGAATTTCAAATCTTGAAATTGGAAGAACTCTTGAATTACTTCTAGCCGGACGAAAAGTAAACACCTATATTGAAAATGGTGAAGAATATTATGTAATTCTTCAGTCTGTAAAAGAGCAAAGAACAACCTCATCGGACATAGGTTCTTTTGAAGTAAAAACACCAGATGGAAATTTTGTTAGACTTGAAAACTTGTTAAAATTTAAAGAAATTACTGAAGCAAAAGAATTGAATAGATATAACAAAATGAGATCTATAACATTAAGTGCTGGTTTGAAAAAGGGCTATTCGCTTGGAAAAGCTATTACTTTTCTTGAAAATATTTCAGAGAATAAATTAGATGACAGCCTCAGGATTGATTTCAAAGGACAAAGTAAAGAATATAAAAAATCTACTAAACAATTTATCTTTTTATTCATAGTTTCTTTAATTTTTGTCTATCTAATTCTTTGTGCTCAATTTGAAAGTTTTAAGTATCCATTAATTATTATACTTTCTGTTCCACTTACTTTAATTTTTCCCTTATTGGCTTTATTAATCTTTAAAAACTCACTTAATATTTTTAGTCAAATTGGCATAATTATATTAATGGGTATATCTGCTAAAAACGGAATTCTAATTGTCGAATTTGCTCGTCAACTAAAATCAATTGGGAAAAAATCATATGAATCTTTGATTTCTGCATGTAAGATCAGATTTAGACCGATTATTATGACTGGAATATCAACGGTAGTGGGTGTTGTGCCTCTTGTTATTGGTTCAGGAGCTGGCTTTGAATCAAGACTAACTATTGGTATTGTGTTGATATCAGGCATAATTTTTTCAATTTTTCTTACCCTTTTTATAACGCCATTTTTTTTTAAAATTATTGATAAAGATTAATTTTTAGTGACTTTTAAAATTGTTAACATTAAAAAATTCTTTATCTACTCGAAACTGATCTAACTCAAGTGAGTAATATTTTTTAATCCATTTATCCACTTCTTTTAGTACGGATTTATCATAAGTAGTATTAATACATTGCGTTGTAGTTTTTTTATGTTTTAAAACTTTTCCATTTCTTACTACCTCATCACCGTCTTTGAAAACATAACTTGCTTCTCTAAACATTTTATCAATTGTTTTTTTTGGGTCATAAATTGATATATCAGCTAAACACCCTTCTTTCAAAGAACCTCTATCATTGAGACCTAAAATTTCAGCAGGTGATGCCCTTGTCATTATTGCTATTTCATACATAGAATAAGTTCTTTTCAAATCCTTTAAATAAGAAAAATCCAATGAGTCTTTGTTTATGCTATGAATTTTTTGTAATCTAAATTCATAATCCATTAGAAGCCTAAACAATTCAGGATAACTTGTAAAGGGCGCTCCATTTGGATGATCTGTTGTAAAAAAAACACGTGAAGGATCCTTTACAAGTAAAAAAATCTCTAACCCAATCAACCATTGCAATGCATTTACGAAGTTCTTTTCTCTGTAATGATAAGGTACAATGCCCCCTCCTCCATCTTCAACTTCAGATATTACCCATTTTTTTGGATTTGCATTTTTTCTGGCACTAAACTGTCTCAAAATATCAGATGAAATTGTAACTGTTGGATTAAACATAACCTGACCTACATCAACAGTAATGTTTTTGTTTGAGTTTACAGCTTCAGCTAAATCAAGTGACCCTGAAGAAAAGCCTTTTTTTCCTTTTTTACTATAGGCATAAAATTGAACATGTGCTAAGTGCATTCTTCTTCCTTCTGCTGAGTTAATTGTTTCAACAATAGTGTCAATATTTCCTGGTATACCAAGATTATTACAATGGACATGAAGTGGATGTTTAATTTTTAGTTCCTCATTAGCAATGTTTAGAGTTTTTAAAATTTCTCTAGAAGAGACACCATATGAAGGCACAACATCATCTAAATTAAATACATCTCCACCGTTTTTGAAAAATTCTGAACCACCTGCATTAATAACCTTTAATCCTATACATTTTGTTGATTCTAAAGTGTAAGCAACATAGTCATTTATAAAGTTTTGACCTTTTTTTTTGTAAAGACTTTCTAGTAAAAAAGAATCGTTTCCTAGAATTGCCAGGCCGGCTTTGTCAATCATGGGTATTCTCTCTAACTCCAGATGAGCTAGAAAAGAATTAATCGGAAGAATTGCGGGTTCAACTACTGTAGTAAACCCCATTTCTATGTATCTATAACCAGTACCATCAGCAGTCCATCTAGAATTAAAACCAGGTAGATTTTTTTTTCTGTTAAGGCTATTTTCAACAAATTTAGTATGTATCTCTGGTGAAAGTAATCTTGCATTATTAACATTTCCACCTGCAATATGTGAGTGAATGTCAATAGCACCAGCCATTACAATCATTCCCTCAACGTCATAAGTAGTTTTATATTCATAAACTTCAGAAGGTGAAGGTTTAACGATCTGGCCATCTTTAACAAATAAATCTTGTTTTTTATTATTTAGTTTTTGAGTAGGATCAAAAATTCTTCCATTTATAATTTTAAATTTCACTTTGCACTTCCAACTAAAGAATATTAAGTATATAACTTTAAATTTAACTAATTAATACAAATATATATATTAATAATATTTAAAGACCAATAATGAAGTCGGTAATTACAAAAAAAAATTTTCATAATTCCTTAGAGAAATCAATTACAAAAGAGGATGCCGAAAAAGCCGTTGAGACACTTATAAAATGGGCTGGGGATGATCCTTCGCGAGAAGGATTGAGAGAAACTCCTAAGAGAGTTGTAAAAGCTTTTAATGAATTTTTTTCTGGGTATAACGAATCACCTGATGATTATTTAAGTAAAACATTTGAAGACGTGCAGGGCTACGAGGATATTGTAATGTTAAAAGATATTTCTTTCCATTCTCATTGCGAACACCACATGGTACCGATTATTGGAAAAGCTCATCTAGCATATATACCTACAAAAAAAGTTGTTGGTATTTCTAAATTAGCCAGAGTGGTCGATATTTTTGCAAAAAGACTTCAAACTCAGGAAACCATGACTCAACAGATAGCTAATTGTATTGCAAAATCTTTAAAACCAAAAGGTGTTGCTGTTTACATTGAAGCTCTTCACCAATGTATGACGACGAGAGGAGTCCTTAAACCTAATGTATCGACAATTACTAGTTGCTTTCTTGGTGAATTTAAATCAGATAAATCACTAGGACAAAGATTCACAGATTTTATCAAATAAATTATGGAAATTATATTTACAAAAAGAACCTCAGTTGAGGAAGTAGAAGAAGGAAAAAACCTTCAACCTAAATTTGATGAAAATGGCTTAATACCTGTTATAACTATTGATAACGACGATAATCAAGTCCTAATGCATGGCTATATGAATGAAGAGGCCTTAAAAGCATCCATTAAGACAAAAATGTCTCACTATTGGTCAAGGAGTAGAAAAAAAATTTGGAAAAAGGGAGAAACCTCTGGTTTTTTTCAAAATATTACTAAAATTCAGATTGATGATGACCAGGACTGTATTATTCTTTTCGTCAAACTTTCAGGAACAAAAGCAAGTTGTCATGTAGGTTACAAATCATGCTTTTATAGAGAACTTGAAAAAAAAGGTGGAAACTTTTCAACAAATTTAGTTTTTAATGAAAACGAAAAAGTTTTTGACCCTAACGAAGTTTATAAAGGTCTAGAAAACCCTACAAAACTTTAGAATTTCCTTTAATTTAAATTTTTTTTTTTGTATTATTAATTAAATTTAACTTTTATTTTGGAGGAAATATTATGGATGCTTCGATCCTAAACTACACAGTCAACGATAATGTTGGCGATTTCTTAAGTAAAGAAAAAAAACTATACATTGCTGGAAAATGGGTAGACCCTAATTCCGGAAAATCTTTTGACGTAGAAGATCCCGCCACTGGAAAAAAAATTGCCACTTGCTCTGCAGGTAATAGTAAAGACATTGACTTAGCTGTTAAAGCAGCTAGAAAAGCCTTTGATTCTGGTGTTTGGACTGATATGTCTAACAGCGAAAAAGGTAAAATTATTTGGAAAATTGGAGATCTTATTGACAAACATGGTGAAGAATTAGCTCAACTTGAGTCTTTAGACAATGGTAAACCTGTAGCAGTTGCTGGAGCAGCTGATGTACCACTTTCATCAGATATTTTTAGGTACATGGCAGGTTGGGCAACAAAAATTGAAGGAAATACAATCCCTTACTCTTGTTTATATACACCAGGTGCCAAATATCATAGTTACACATTAAGAGAACCAGTTGGTGTTTGTGGTCAGATCATTCCATGGAATTTCCCATTACTAATGGCAGCATGGAAAATTGCTCCTGCATTGACTGCTGGATGCACAATTGTGCTTAAACCAGCAGAACAAACCCCTTTATCTGCACTTAGACTAACAGAAATTATTCATGATGCAGGCATTTTACCGGAAGGTGTTTTGAATGTTGTAACAGGTTTTGGTGAAGAAGCTGGTGCACCTCTTGCTGAACATCCAATGGTTGATAAAGTTGCATTTACTGGGTCAACCGAAGTAGGTAAAATAATCACAAAAGCTGCCTCTGGTAACTTAAAAAAAGTATCGTTGGAACTTGGAGGAAAGTCTCCTACAATTATCTTTCCAGATGCTGATATTGATGCAGCTATCGCAGGCGCAGCTTCAGCTATATTTTTTAATCACGGTCAGTGTTGCTGTGCAGGTTCTAGATTATTTGCTCATGAAAAAGTCTTTGATAAAGTTTCAGAAGGTATAGCTAAAATTGCTGAAAACATTAAGGTTGGTCCTGGTATGGAAGCCTCAACAGAAATGGGGCCACTTGTTTCAGATGAACAATATCAAAAAGTAGCAGGATACATTGAATCTGGTAAGACAGAAGGTGGTGAAGTTATTGCCGGAGGTAATTATGATAATTCCTCAGGTGGGCATTTTGTTCATCCAACGGTCTTTGCAAAAACAAACGCTGACATGACTTTAGTAAAAGAAGAAATTTTTGGTCCAGTTGTTTGTGCACAACCATTCTCCGACGAAAGTTTAGAGAAAATTGCAAACGAAGCTAATAATACTAACTTTGGCTTAGCTGCGAGTGTCTGGACTAAAGATATTAGTGTCGCTCATAAAATGGCTGCAAAAATTCGTGCAGGAACCGTTTGGGTCAACTGTCATAACATTTTTGACGCATCTCTTCCATTTGGTGGATACAAAGAATCTGGATGGGGAAGAGAAATGGGTCATGAGGTCTTAAAGAATTATACAGAAGTAAAGGCTGTAACAGTAAATCTTTAAGAACAAAAGTTAAATTTTTCAAGTCAGGCTATCTAATCATAGCCTGACTTAAAAATCATGAATAAAAATATTAATGGTAACAATTTAGAAAAATTAATCTTTTACTCAAATTTGATTAGCTATTCACTTTCGTTTATTGTACTAATTCTTTACTTTTCTTTTATACTAATATTAGGTTTTAACCCTGAATTTTTTCACAAAACCTTGCATGATTCATCAATTACATATGGTATTTTCTCAGGTTTATTTATTATAATTATATCTATTTTTTTGACATTTATTTATGTTATTTTATCAAATTTATTTTTAGATAAATTAAGGAAATGAACCATTTTTTATTTCTTACCTTTTTGATGTTTCCATTTTCTACAATGGCGTCTGATTTGAGTAGTAAAAATTTTGCTGCTTTAGTCTTTGGTATTTTTGTATTTATAACACTTTTAATAACATACTTTGCATCAAAGAAAAATTTCAATAAAAGTAACTATTACGCTGCTGGTGGAAAAATATCAGGTTTACAAAATGGCTTAGCTATTGCTGGAGATTATATGTCTGCAGCATCATTTCTTGGAATATCTGGACTTGTATTTTTTTCTGGTTTTGATGGTTTGATTTATTCAATAGGCTTCCTTGTAGGATGGCCGATAATTTTATTTTTAATCGCAGAAAAGCTTAAAAATTTAGGTAAATATACTTTTGCAGATGTAACTTCAACAAGGTTAACCCAATCTAGAATAAGAATTTTATCTGCTAGTGGAACTTTGGTCACTGTTATTTTTTATTTAATTGCACAAATGGTAGGTGCAGGCTCCCTAATACAAATTTTATTTGGATTACCATACTACTATGCAATTTGGATAGTGGGTTTACTGATGATTATTTATGTAAGTTTTGGTGGAATGATAGCTACAACATGGGTGCAAATTATAAAAGCTATTCTTTTAATCTTTGGGGCAACGGCTCTTGCAGTAATGGTTCTTAATGACTATTCATTTAGTATAAGTAAATTACTAGACGAGGCTAGTAATGTTCATCCAGAAAAAAAATTAATTTTATATCCTGGGAAACTTATTACTGATCCAATATCTGCAATTTCGTTAGGAGTAGCTTTAATATTTGGGACTGCAGGCTTACCTCATATCCTAATGAGATTTTTCACAGTTCCAGATGCAAAAAGTTCAAGAATTTCAGCCTTCTACGCAACCACTTTCATTGGTTATTTCTATATTTTAACATTTGTAATTGGTTTTGGAGCTATCATTTTTTTAACCAATAATTATAGTTATATGGATTCCGATAACAATCTAATTGGTTCTAATAATATGGCTGCAATTCATTTATCTCATGCTCTTGGCGGTGATATTTTTTTAGGATTTATTTCGGCGGTGGCATTTGCAACTATTTTAGCTGTAGTATCTGGTCTTACTCTTGCCGGAGCATCAGCAATTGGAAGAGATCTTTATGTATATGTAATTAAAAAAGGAAAAACTGACGAAAAGAAAGAAATTTTAGTTTCCAAAATTTCTTCAGTTTTTTTAGGAATAATTGCAATCATCTTGGGTATAATTTTTCAAGGTCAAAATGTTGCTTTCATGGTTGGTTTAGCTTTTGCAGTTGCCGCTAGTACAAATTTTCCTATTTTATTCCTTACAATTTCATGGAAAAACCTTACTACAAATGGAGCGATGTATGGAGGGTTTATTGGCTTATTTAGTGCTTTAATTTTAGTTTTCCTTGGGCCTACTGTTTGGGTTGAAACCTTAGGGTTTGAAGATGCGGTCTTTCCGTATAAGTATCCCGGGCTCTTTTCAATGTCAATTTCATTTTTATCAATAATAACAATCTCATTAATTGATAGGAAAAATAAGGATGAGAAAAAGTTTCAAGAATTAACCAAAAAATCATATTTAGAAAGTAAGTAGTTGTTTTTCTTTGACATAGATAACCCTAAACCAGAGGAAATTAAAAAATGGATGAAAATCAATAATTTAAATATTGAAAAAGCTTCAGAAATTTTAGGGCTAAGTAAAAGGCAATTTTCAAGGTTTCTTTCCGGTGAAACTTATGCAAAAAGAGTTCATTCGTTAGCTATGCAAATGGTATGGTTAATTAGCGAAAACAAACGAGAGTTTGATAACAAATTAGTTAAAAAAAAAGCAAAAAAAATATCAATTCCAATTAAATAAATTAGTCTTTGAAAAGTAAATAGTTCATTTTTTTATTTTCAAATCTTATTTTTTTCATAACGTCCAAAATAAGACCACAGAAAAAGCTTAAAAATGATATAACAGAAAATAATCCTGCTAAAATCGCGGATGGAAGACGTTCCACTAAACCAGTTAGGTAAAATTCTTTAATTATTGGAATACCAACGGATAAAGATGATAACATAAAAAAAATACTTAAAATTGAAAAAAACAACAAAGGTTTTTCATCCTTAATAAGTATTAGAATTAACCTAAGTATTTTAATACCGTCTTTAAAAGTACTAAGTTTACTTATTGACCCTTCAGGTCTTGGTTTATATAAGCACTCAAATTCACCAACTTTAAACCCTTGTTCAAGAGCATGAATAGTTAACTCTGCTTCAACTTCAAACTCTTTAGAATTTTGAGGAAAAGTCTTTATGAATCTTTTTGAAAAAATTCTATATCCAGAAAAAATATCAGAAATGTCATTTCCAAATATAAAATTTACAAAACGTGAAAACATCTGGTTTCCAATTACATGTCCACGTCTATATGCAGATGGGTTGGAATGTACTCTTTTAGCAACCAGCATATCATATTTTTCTGTATGAAATGTATCAATTGTTTGTTTTATTTTACTAGTATCATAGGTATCATCACCATCTAACATTACATAAATATTTGCATCAAGGTTATCAGAAAACATTCTTTTAACTACATTACCCTTCCCTTTTTTTTTCTCCAAAAAAACTTTAGCGCCATGTTTTTTTGCTTCTTTAATGGTATTATCAGTTGAGGAATTGTCGTAAACGATTATTTCTATATTTGAAAGACTTTTTTTTAAACCTTTAATTACTTTTCCTATTGTTGACTCTTCATTTAAACAGGGAATTTGAATTACAATTTTTTTTTTCATTAAGATATAAAAAGTAGCTTATTACTCGATTCATCATAGGAATCAAATTTGAACCCTTCTTCATTAAATGCTTTAAGCTCTTCTACATCATCTAGTTTATTCATTATAATAAATCTAGCCATAATACCTCTATATTTTTTTATCATCATACCAGGAGCTTTAAGTTTATTGTCTTTAAAAACTTTAAAATCAAAATTTATAACTTTAACATTTAAACTTTTTTGATCTATTGATTCAAAATATTCTTGTGAGGCTAAGTTAAATAAAAACTTGGTTTTAGTTTTTGATAAATCATTATTAAGACGAGATGTTACTTTTTTCCTCCAAAAATCATGTAGTGAAGTTCCTAGAACTGACTCAATTTTAGTACCCATTTCTAATCTATATGGCTGAATTAAATCTAGTGGTCTTAACAATCCATAGAGCCCTGAAAGTATTCTCAATCTATCTTGAGCAAAGGAAAGCATTTCTTTTGAAAATGATCTTATTGATAAACCATTAAAGGTATCACCGCTAAAAAGAAAAACTGCAGGTTTGAAAACATTATCATGTAAACCGAAATCTTTGAATCTTTGTAAATTTAGTTCTGTAAGAGAATCACTTATATTCATTAAATTTTTTAAGTTACTAAATTTAAGTTTTTTTAATTTTCTAACCAAGGAATTAGTATCATTATTAAAAAAAGGTTCACTTAATTTTAATGAATAAGTTTCTGGAAGAATATTAAGGTTTTTTGCAGGAGAAATTATTATCATGACTCCTATGATATAATAATTTTAGAAAAAAAATAAACTTTAATTATTTAATCATAGCCCATTGCCCACTTTCTTGTCTGCACGCTGTACTGAAAGAATTTTTGGGAGTGCTTTTTGTAATACTATTTTTTAAATATATGTGCTCAATGAGTCTACAATTAGGGTTGCCATAATAACCTTTTATTTTCACAACACCTTCATTTCTACTTTTTGGATTTTTCCAATATCCAGTACTTGTAGTTCCGTTGTTATCGTTTATTTCAAGAATTCTTAATGTCTCTTGTTTAAAATAATAATTATCATCTTGGCCTATAAACTCTGCTAAATTTTCTCCTACTATTAATCCAATAGTTGAACCTACAGATGTTGTAAACAAATCACCATCTGAGAGATGATAACCAATATAACCACCAGCTGCAGATGAAGATGTTCTAATAAGGTTATCTCTATTCAAGTTTGGAAGAGAGCACCCCGCTAAAAAAATACAAACATAGGATATGAGGAATTTTTTAATCATTAAGATACCTTTCAATAAGTTCACTTCTTTCAGTGTTTAGGGATGAGGATTTATTAAAATTAAAATTGTTCCTTGATTCAATTGATTGAACTGAAAATGGTTTTTTTGCCATTTCAACATTAAAATCATTTAATAAGTTTAAATTTTCAATCTTTTCACCTACTGCATAGGCATCAGCATTATATTTGTTTATTAGAAAATTATCTTTGTAAGCAAGGGGAGATAAATTATGTATGGAGTCAGGCATCAAACCAAGAGGTTCCATGAAGCCAGAATTATATAACTGTTTAGCTACGTAACCTAATGAACCAACTAATGTGAAATACTGAAAAGTATAACTGAGACTTCTAATCTTAGAATCACCAATTCCAGCTGCACCTTCTGAACCAAAAACTTCAGAAAACGCATTAGCTTTAACTGTCGAGCTAAAAAAAATACAAACTATTAGTGTTTTAAAAAATATTCTCATTTCCATGTACTGTTGCATCTATAAACGACAGAAAAAATTTATCTTTTAGAAATTAATTTTTATATGAATGTAAAGCTTCAATTATCATTAACTTCTCTTGTATTGGCATACCCGAAAATTCATAGGAGTTTATTGTTTTTTTTTTGGAATTATAGTACTTTTCAATGACAATAGACTTTTTATTCATCTGATTTTCTTTATCTAAGGACTTATCAAAATATTGATGATAAACAATCCCGGAACCAACCCCAATTAAAGACAATTCAAATAAGTTGAGTGACTTTGACCAAAAAGGCAAAAATAGAACTCCCAAAAAAAAGAACTTCGAGCTAAGTTTTAAATTTTTCTTTAATAAAAACATAGTACTAACCTCGTTAGAGTAGTATAAACTAAAAAAAATATCAAGTTTTAACAATTATAGTTAAAAGTGACTTATTTTAAATATACAATCAAATTTTCATAAGTTAATTTTTTACTAAATAAGTTTAATAATCGAAATGGAACATATCCTCGATATTTATGTAACTAACCTACCACCAAATATGAGAGGATTTATTTTTGGTTTTGTTCATGTAGGAATAATGTTGATAGGATATTACACTGGCTTAAGTATAAATCGTTTTGTTAAAATAGTTTCAAAAGGGTATATTGCAGGTATTTTTGGTGCTGTTTTTTCACATATTTTAGCTGATTTAATAGCTAGTTACCTTGACCCTCATATTCGTAGTATGATTCTAGGCATTGTAATTGGTGGATTACTTCCGTTGGCTTTAATTCCTTTTTTAGAAATTCTGATAAAGAAAAAAAATAAACATCATATTGTTACTGGTGACCACGAGGATATAAAAAAAGATTTAGATTCACATTGATGGATTGGCATAAAACTTGCCCATTTCTATTATGATATCTTCTAATCTTGACGGTGGTTTAGGTAACATGCTTTTTCAAATTGCAGCAGGTTATGCTCATTCACTACGAATAAACTCTAAATATTTTTTACTAGATAGTAGTAAAAATTTTAGAGAGAATTATTTTGATCAAATGAGTGATCAAATATCTAAAAAATTTGCTAAAAAAACAGTCCATTCATGGGAAAAATATAAGAATAATATTTTTTCAAAGATTCCGGTTCGTCAGCATGAAAATTTAGAATTAGTAAAACAAGGATGTTTTAACTACACCCCTATTCCTCGGAAAGATAATATAATTATAGAAGGTTTTTTTCAGTCAGAGAAATTTTTTAAGGATTATGAAAATGAGATTAAGGATCTTTTTACTTTAGATAAAAATCTAAGAAATAATAACAAAAAATTTAATTCCTCAAAAAAAAAAGTAGGAATACATTTCAGAAGATATAAAGTAATGACTGATATCCTTCCACCTATGCCATGGATCTACTATGAATGTGCGTTAAAAAAATTTGATTCAGAAAAATATGAGTTTTTTTGTTTTAGCGATGATATTGATGATGTAAAAAAAAATTTTGATGTTAAAAAGTTAAATTTTTTAGAAAACAATAATGAACTTGATGACCTATACTACTTATCGCAATGCGACTCAATTATAATGAGTAATAGTACTTTTTCCTGGTGGGGAGCTTGGTTAGGTAAAAAAAAGGAAAAAGTCATTGTACCACCATTTTGGTTTGGTAGAGCTGGACCTAGGGACCTCGAAGATCTCATTCCAGAAGAGTGGGAAGTTTTAACCTAATTTTATAAAATTTATTAGAAAAAGGTGTCTCGCACCACTTTTCATGTGGTGCGAGACTGTAACCTTATTTTCTCGCAGAAATTTTGTAGATTTCACCTTCATCTACAGTTGCGTAAAGGTCTCCATCATGCATTCTTAACCCTCTGAATCTCTTTGTTAGACCAGTAGGCATTTGAATAACACTTTTAATCGCTTTACCGTCTTTAGTAATATCGACAATGTCGATTCTCATACCAGATGGCGTTCCACCGAAAGCAATACCCATGATTCCGACAGCCAAACGACCTTCCCAGTAACCCCAATTGCTACCTTTTAAGAAAGCAGCAGAACCAGTACCTTGAGAAAGACCATTGTTGTTCCAAGCTGGAGGCATGAGGTCTTTGAAACGCTCATCACTCATTGGAGTACCTGCTTCAGCACGAGCAGCTGGTAACATACCTTCTTTTTGGTTAGGCATGTAGCCACAATACTTATCTGGACATTTTCCTCTACCAGCAACATTTTGCTGAGGATCCCATCCAGCGTTACCACCGTTAACTAAAGCAGTGATTTCGTCATTGTGCCATGGACCATGTTCAGCAGTAAATGCTCTACCGTCTGATGGACGGAAGTCGATACCTTGAACATTTCTGTGTCCATAAGTGTACATACGCTTATCGAAACCTTTTGGCGGATTGTTTCCAGGGTGAGCTTTTCCGTCAGTATCGATTCTAAGAACATTACCTCCTAGAAGAGTTGGATGCTGAGGAATGTCACCTTTGTGACGATCGCCTGTAGTTGCCCATAAGTAACCTTCAGGACCAAATCTTAGTCTGTTACCATTATGTGCACCTGGACCACCAAATGGGTGATCTGATTCGAACGGCTTGTATTGAATATCAGTTACGATATCTGTTCTGTTAGAGACACTCTTCATGTCTTTACTTACTTCAAATCTCATAATGATGTTACCATTACAAACATCGAAGTTGTCTTTACAACCTGAACCACGGTGTTTGGTTGAAGCTGAAGCAACATATATTCTTCGATTTTTTTTGAAGTTAGGATCAACTGCAATACCTAGCATTCCAGCTTGACCTTCACAGAAAAGATCATCACCAGCACTATTGTATCCAGAAGTACCTTTCATACCGTATAATTTATTTACGGCACCTTTTTTAGTTTTTACAGAAAAACCTTTACATTTTTCAGTGAAAAACATATCGCCTTTTTTTGTAAATGCCATATCCCATGGATTTTCTAATCCATTAAGAATAGACATTGCACTGATCTTGGGAGTTCCCATAGTATCAGCTTGACCATTGAAGGCCAGCAAAGATGCAGCTGAGAAAATAGCTGCTGATAGTAGTTTAGATTTTTTAAACATTAAAAATATCCTCCACTTAATGTTAATATTACTTTTTACCAGCTGGATCACTTGCTAAGTAAGCAGCCAGATTTTCAATCTCTAAGTCAGTTAGTGGCTTTGCCATCATAATCATTAAGTCTGAGTTAGGTCCAACTTTAGTTCCCGCCCTGTAAGTTTTAAGTCTTTCAGTTAGATAGGGAACTTCTTTGCCGGAAATTCTCGGATAGCTCGCCAGTCCCATTCCCCCAGGACCATGGCAATTACCACAATTCTGAGCATATCTTGCTTTTCCTGCTTCTGGGTCACCACTAATAGCTTTGTTGGAAACAAAGAAGAAGGACAAAAATAAAGCAATGTAGATATGTTTCATAAAACAGCAAACCTATACTTAATCACTAATAACCAAGCGTTAGAGATTAATTTAGTATAAATTTAATAGAGTTTACCTCAAATTTCAACACATCTTTTGAAATTAAATTTAAATTTTTTTAGTTACTGCGTTTAATTTCTTTCTTAATCCTCAGTGCAACGTATATGTTACATTATAACGCTGTAAAATTATTAAATACTCACTAAATTAGCTTTGATTTATGAATTAAATACATTATCAGTTAAAATATAAATTTAAAAATTGTAAATATAGATATGTTGTTGAGATTCATAATAATTGGAACTTTTATTTCATTGATAATTTTAATGATGTAGCGTTTATTTTAAATTTTGAAATACAAAAATTATTTAGTAGATTTATTTTAAAACCAAAAATTTAAACTGAGTTATCATTAGGTGCTGATGGATGTTCTTTTTGCCATTCAAACTCCTCTATATACTTTTCCACTTCTTGAAATATGTTTTGCATCTCATAAAAACCGTCACCAACAAACCCTGCAAACTGAAAGATAGGAACTAAAAAAATAATAATGGTATAGATAATAATTACACCAATAAGAATAAATATGAGTTTGAACATATTACTCTCAAACCATTTAAATATTTTTAGGAAATCTTTCATATAATTTTACCAAATGATTAGTATTTTGTAACATATAAACTATCTAGGCCGAAACATTTATAAAAACGCCTCCTCCACTATTTTCTAGTTTTTTATTTGTATCTGCTCGTTAATAAGACTTATTTACTGTTGGCTTTTTATTCGTAGTTTACTACTCACTAATAGTAAACCGTAGTAAACATTTAACAGGTTTAAAAGAACCGTGTAAGTCATTGATTTTATGGTAGCGGAGGAGGGACTTGAACCCCCGACACGCGGATTATGATTCCGCTGCTCTAACCACCTGAGCTACTCCGCCACTGAATCAAGAGACTTGTTAATTAAACGAATATTGCTCAAAAAACAAATAGTTTCAAGTATATAGTAAATAATTTTTTTATTTTATTGATAACAGTTAAAAATTTATAAATAATCATATAACTTTAGAATGTCTTATTTATAAAATTTACATAAAATTACGGTAGTGGAGAAAAATTGAGTTTTTTAATTTCATATTTTTTAAAAGTTAGAAAGAAAACATCTGAATTAGTTTCAAAACTTGAACCTGAGGACATGATTGTACAATCGAATGATTTTGTAAGTCCGATTAAATGGCATTTAGGTCATACAACTTGGTTTTTTGAAAACTTTATACTTCAGAAAAGTAAAGACTATAAAAAATTTGATAAGTCCTTTAATTATATTTTCAATTCATACTATAATGGTGTTGGAACATATAACCCAAAAGAAAAAAGAGGGACAATTAATAGACCATTACTGGAGCAAGTCATTAAATACCGTAAACACGTTGACCAAAACATTACTGATTTACTGGATAAAAAAAATCTTACGTCGAAATTTAAATTTTTGATTGAACTTGGAATTAATCATGAACAACAACACCAAGAACTAATTCTTATGGATGTGCTTAATAATTTTTTCAATAATCCCCTTAAACCTGAATATCTTAAACCTAAAAAAAATAAAAGAAAAAATCACAAACATATTGTATGGAAAAATAAGACAAAAACTTTATTCAATTTTGGGGTTAGTGATAATTCATTTCATTATGATAATGAATCACCCAAAAATTCAGTCGAAATTTGTCCTTTCGAACTTAATATAGACTTCGTATCAAATAATGAATGGTTAGAGTTTATACATAACGATGGGTATAACAGACCTGAATTATGGTTATCTGATGGATGGGACTTCATAAAAAAATATGATGTTAAAAAACCCTTATATTGGCTTGATAATAAGTTTAAGTTTTCTTTTTTTGGAGTAGAGAGAATTGATGGGTCCGAACCAGTTTCACATATAAGTTTCTATGAAGCAGATGCCTTCAGTCGGTTTAAAAAAAAACGATTACCAACTGAATTTGAAATTGAATATTTTTTAACTCAGAATAAAAAAAAAGGGAATCTATTAGAAAATGGAAATTTCAAAGAAATCTCAATTAACAAACAAAATGCTATGGAAAATTCTTATGGCAACTTATGGTGTTGGACAAGTAGTAATTACCTACCCTACTCTGGTTATAAACCTTTCAGTGAAAAATTATCTGAATACAACCAAAAATTCATGTGCAATCAATTTGTTTTAAAAGGTGGTTCATACGCAACTCCAAGAAATCATATTCGATCCACCTACAGAAACTTTTATTATCCATCTGATAGGTGGCAATTTTCAGGCCTTAGATTAGCTAGTGACTTAAAATGATAGACAATTTAGATATATATAATTTTAAAGAGGATGAACAAGAGGACGATAGAGAAATAATTTCGGACTTACAAAACTCTGAACAAAAAAAAATTAATTCCAAGCATTTTTATGATGAAAAGGGTTCCAGACTATTTGATAAGATTTCAGAACTTAAAGAGTATTATCCAACTAGAACAGAACTTGAAATTATTGAAAAGCAAAAATACTCCTTTAAAAATAACTTACCATCAAATGCTTCAATCATCGAGTTTGGAAGTGGCTCAAACAAAAAAATAAAAAAACTTTTAAATGCATTAGATAAACCTAAAGAGTATATTTCTATAGATATAAGCTATGATTTTTTAATAGTTAACGCAAAAGAAATAGCAAAGAAATTTCCTAAGCTCAATGTTAAAGCAATTTGTGCAGATTTGTATCAATTAGGGTCTATAAGTAAAATAATCAACGAAAATTCTCAAAAGATTGGTTTTTTTCCAGGGTCAACTATCGGTAATTTTTCTGAAAATGAGGCAAAGAATTTATTGATGGGCTTTAAAAAAATTCTTGGAAAAAATAGTTTTTTGATAATTGGTGTTGATTTAAGAAAAGATAAAAAAATTATGGAAAAAGCTTATAACGATTCCAAAGGCATTACTGCGGAATTTAATAAAAATATTTTAAACGGAATAAATAAAAAAATTGGAAGTAAATTTAATATTAAAAATTTTGAACATAAAGCATATTTTAACGAAAAAAAGAAAAGAATTGAGATGCATTTAATTAGTAGACAAAATCAGAATATACCCTTAAAAGACTATGATTTAAAAATACTTAAAGGCGAGAGCATACATACTGAAAATTCTCATAAATATTCTGCATTAGAATTTGAAAAATTAGCATTATCATCTGGCTATAAAAAAATTGATTTTTTAACAGACCAAAAAAAATACTTTGGTATTTTTTTGTTAAAGGTACTAGGTAATTGAATTTTATAAATTTTAATAATGCGGGTGCAAGTCTCTTAGAACCGTCAACTAAAAATGATATTTCTAATTATTTACAACTTGAGACAAATATATCAGGATATTACATCGAGCAAAAAAAAAAAAAGGTTTTAGACAAGTTCTATTTTAATGCTGCACGACTTTTAAGTTGCAAACCTGAAGAAATATCTTTTTTACAAAGCACAACATACGGATGGAATTTATTCATCAATTCATTAACAATAAAAAAAAACTCTAATATAGTCATATTTGATAACGAATACGGAAGTAATTATATTACTCTTGTAAACAATAATCTAAATGTAAGAGTGAGTAAACTAAAGGAAAATGGTGAGATTTCTTTTGAAGACTTAAAAAGAAAAATTGATAAACATACAGTTTTAGTTGCTGTCTGTCATATCGCATCTCAATGTGGAAATATTCTTGATGTAGAAAAACTCGGAAGGTTTATAAAAAAAATTAATGCTAACATCATTTTTTTAATTGATGCATGTCAATCGGCAGGACATTTAAAATTAAATGTAAAACAAAATATGTGTGACGCTCTTGTGTGTTCAGGAAGAAAATACTTACGCGGCCCAAGAGGAACCGGGCTAATTTTTATAAAAGATTCTATTCAAAAAAAAATTATCCCAAAAATAATTGACACAACCAAATCAAAAATAATTGGAAGAAATCTTTCAATTATTAATAGCACGAATATATTTGAGACATTCGAATACTCACCTTCTTTAAAAATTGGACTCTCAAAAGCTATCGAAAAATATAATAAACTTGGTCATAAAGAAGTGGAATTTAAAATAAAAAATTTAAGTAAATATTTTAGAAAAAAAATGTCATCAAATCCTCTTGTAACTATTTATGAAAATGAAAGGTTGATATCTGGTATTAATACTTTTTCAATAAAAGGAAAAACGTCTTTTGATATATATTCTTTTTTACAAAACAAAAGAATAATAACTTCTATCTCATCTTTTCAAACTTCAACTCATTATTTTAAAAAAAAAAATTTAAAAGATATTGTTAGGGTTTCGTTCCATTACTTCAATAAAAAAAAAGAGGTGGATTATTTAGTTTCAAGTATAAATAATTTTACAACAAAAAATTAAATAATCTTCTCACCTGAATATATCCAACCACCACCAATCATTTTTTTTTTATTATTGTAAAAAACACAAGCTTGCCCGGGAGCAATTCCAAATTCAGGTTTTCTTAATTCAACTGTTGCTGTTTTGCATTTATCCGAAATTTTTTTTATACATGCTGAAATTAAAGTTTTTCTTGACCTTACTTTAACATACGCATCAAAATTGTTTTTTGGGATATTTTGAGAAAGAAAGTTGACATCTTTGATGTGAATAAAATATTTAGCTAATTTTTCTTTATGACCAACTACGATTTTATTATTTTTTTTATCAATATCAATAACATATAAGGGTTTATTTTCTGTTAAACCTTTAATATTACCAATTCCAATTCCTTTACGTTGACCAATAGTGTAATTAGCAATTCCGCTATGTTCTCCAATAACTAAACCCTCTGTGGTTTCGATGTAACCTTTCTTAATTTGTATATGATCATTTTTTAATAAAAACTTTTTGTAATCACCATTGGGAATAAAGCAAATATCTTGACTGTCCTTTTTATCTTCAACACCAAGCTTGTAAAATTTAGCAATTTCACGAATTTCTGACTTTTTAAAATTTCCTAAGGGAAATCTTAAAATCTTTAGTTGTTGCTGAGTTGTGGCAAAGAGAAAATAGCTTTGATCTTTTTTATCATCCTCCGCACAAAACAAATGAATTCCATTTTTATCTTCTACCCTTTTGATATAATGTCCTGTTGCAAGATATTTACAATTCAAAGACTTAGCAAAGTTGATTAAATCTGTAAATTTTACTGTTTGATTACATCTAATACAAGGGATTGGAGTTTCCCCTTTTTTATAACTGTTCACAAAATCCTTTATTACAGAGTTTTTAAATCGCTCTTCAAGATTAATGATATAGTGTTTGATTCCAAGTTTTTTTGAAACATTTCGAGCATCAGCAATATCTAAACCAGAACAACAAGTTTTAGTTTTGTTAGAAAGTTTGGAGCTATGAAGCTTCATTGTTACACCAATAACTTCATATCCAGCATTTTTTAATAGAGCAGCTGTAACTGATGAATCAACACCTCCAGACATGGCAACAACAATTTTTGTGCCGAGCTCTGGCAAATTATTAGTTTTAATTATGTTGTCAAAACTCAATTGCATTAGTCTCTCTCATCAATCCAAGCCATTTGAATAGATTCTAAAATTTTTTCATTAGAAGAGTTGGGATCATCATCGAAATCTTCAAGTGAAATAATCCATTTATGAAGATCTGTGAATCGAAGATTTACGTTATCAACATTAGGATAAGTATCTTCAAGTAAAATTGCTATTTCTCTCGCGTCTGTCCATTTCAACCCCATATCAAACACTCATATTTCTTGTACCACTTGGCACCTTTACCTTCATTCCATCTAAACCGTCATTAATAATTATTTGACATCCTAACCTTGATGTATGTGTAAGACCCCACGCTAAATCTAGCATATCTTCCTCTTCTTCTGATGGATCTGGTAGTTTTTCAAAAAATTCTTTTTCAACAATAACATGACAGGTTGAACAAGCTAAAGAACCTTCGCACGCACCTTCCAGAGAAATTCCATTATTGTGGGCTACCTCTAGAAGGGATAACCCATTCTGTGCATCGACTGAAACTTCTTTTCCATCAGGCTCAACGAATATGATTTTGGTCATGATTTATCCAATACGTCAATTTCTTTGCCAACAAAGTTAGAGAAGTTACTATCAATGATTTTTTGAGCAAAATTCTTTGTTTTATCATTAAGGTCATCTATTAAATTGCTAATTTTGTCTTTATTATCACTCTTTAATTCAATTTTCATTAATTTTATAATTTTGTTTATTTCCTCAGATTCTTTTGTTGTACATAGTTTATTCATCATAGGTTTAACATTATTAATTTCATTAATTAATTTTGTGGCTTTAATTTTAGTTTCAATCAATAATCTTAAGTCAATATCTTTTTTCGCATTCTTTATACTAGATGAAACCAACTCTCTCATTTCTTGAATAGTAAGTTGTTCATTAGTTTTAATAACAAGGTTATTTTCTTTTCCTGACGACTCGTCAATAGCTGAAACAAATAAAATACCATCAACATCCAATGAAAACCGAACTTTAATTCTTGGAATTCCAGCAGGCTTGGGCTCTAATCCTGATAATACAAACTCATCAAGTATATTATTTGCTGAGGTTACTTCTCTTTCTCCTTGCAAAATTTTAATTTTTATAGAAGTCTGTCCATTCTCATTAGTTGTAAAAATCTGTTCTCTTATTGCAGGTATAGGAGAATTTCTAGGAATAATTTTTTCCATTAGTCCTCCCATAGTTTCAATTCCAAGTGATAAAGGTGTAACATCTAAGAGAAGATTTTTAGAACCATTTAATAGTTCATAACCGTGCATTGCCGCTCCACAAGAAACAACCAAATCAGGGTCTAACTCGGAGAAAATATTAATCTTAAATTTGTTTTTTAGCTTTTCTTTAACAATTTCGAGTCTTGTAGAACCACCCACTAGAATAAAACCATCAACAGAAGAAATATTCACATCACATTCATTCAGTAGGTTTTCCACAATAACAATTGTTTTATCTATGAGTTTTTCAATAGATTGATTTAAAAGCTGTGATTCAA
>CACNAV010000002.1:0-75000 GCA_902618535.1 uncultured Alphaproteobacteria bacterium
TTAAAAAAGGTCATATTGATTTATTAGAAACTTTAGGAGAAAAAATTGTTGATTTGTGTTTCGAGGATGAAAGAGTTATGACAATTAAACTTAAATTAGAAAAACTTGAAGTTTTTAAAGAGACTAGCAGTGTTGGCATTGAGATTTTTAGAAAAAAAAACTCACGTAATGACTCGATTGAAAAAAATCTGTCTACAACAGATTAACTATTCATGTGGGTGGTAAAGATTGGTGGAAGTTGGTTAAAAAATCCAAAATTACCATCATTAATAAACTTTCTTCAAAAATTTGCTAACCAAAAAATAGTTTTAGTTGTTGGGGGAGGAGTTTTCGCAGAAACAGTAAGAAATGTTTATAAATCAAATAAAATGACGGAACAAACTGGCCATATCCTAGCGATGAAAGCTACAGAAATTTTTGCTTACTATTTAAAATCAATTAATCCGGACATTTCAATTACAAATAAGATTACAAATTTTATAAAAAAAAATTTAAATTTATGGCTTCCAACTGAAAAACTAAGTTTTGAAAAAAAGTTTGAAAAAAATTGGGAATCTACATCAGACTCAATTGCAACCTGGCTTTATTCTAATACTGAATCAAAAGGGGTAGTCTTTATTAAGTCTATAAGTTTTACAAATGAGGAAAAACTAAAACTAAAGGATTTACAAAAAAAGAAAATTTTAGATCTTAATGTCAAAAACTACGTTAAAAGAAAAAAAAATCTTAAAATTATTGGACCCGAGATAATTGATTTATTTGAAAATTCAACCGATTGGGAATATATTGTTTCAAAGTTAAATAAAGTAATAGTATGAGCGATAAAGAAAAAAAATGGGCTTGGGTTTTAACTGGTTCAGGACATTTTTTTAATGAAACTATTGAATTAATTAATAATCTTAAAAATGTTGATGTTTTTGTATCAAAGGCAGCTGAGGAAGTTTTGGTTATGTACAAAAAAAAGGGAAAAATTTCTAAAGATATTAAAATTTACAAAGATAATTCAGCGAGCTCGGTATCAGTAGGTAAATTTTATAAAGGTGCATACCATACCCTTGTAATGGCACCCACATCAAGTAACACTGTAGCAAAATGCGTATATGGCATTTCTGACTCTTTAGCTTCGAATATTTTTGCTCAGGCTGGGAAATGTAGAGTTTTTTGTATTTATTTTCCATGTGACACAGCACCAGAATTAAAGACATTTGCACCTAGCGGTTATGTAGATGTTTTTCCAAGAAAAATCGATCTTGATAATGTAAAAAAATTAAAACATTTTTCTCAAACAGATGTTGTAATGAGTTTTAATGATTTAGAAAAAAAAATTATTAGGAGAAAAAATAGTGTCTGAAAAAATTTTATTTTTGACTGGAAAATTAGCAAAAAGACAACTCGAAAGAATCCTCAATTCAATGAAACCTGAATTTAGTTACCAAATTAATCAAATAGGAGTGAATGTTGCCGCATTGATGTCTGAAAGTATTATAATGAGAAGACTATCAAAAAACCAAAGTTTTGATAGGATCATTGTCCCCGGAAAGTTCAGAGGCAATTTGAAGAAATTAAGTAACTTCTTTAATATTCCCGTTGAAAGGGGTCCTGATGATGTGAGTAATATCCCCGATTATTTTGGTATGAAAATAGTCGAAGATAAGTTAGAGGATTACGACTGTGAAATTTTTGCAGAAATTGTTGATGCAGCGATCCTATCAATTCCTCAGATAGTTAAAATCTCAAAAAAGTATATTCGGGATGGAGCAAATGTTATTGATCTGGGTTGTATGCCTGATACAGAATTTAATCATTTGGAAGATACTGTAAAAGCAGTTAAATCTCTTGGTGTAAAAGTTTCAGTTGATTCTGCTACCGATTCTGAATTAATTAGAGGAAGTAAAGCTGGTGCAGATTTTATCTTAAGTGTTAGTGAAAAGAATAAACACATTTTAAATGAAATCAAATCTTTACCAGTTTTGATTCCTGCAAAACAAGGTAATCTTAAATCACTTGAAAGATTAATTAAGGAAATGATCAAAAATAAAAAGGAATTTTTAGCAGATCCAATCCTTGACCCCATTCATTACGGATTTGCAAAATCTGTTGATAGATATGTTAAGTTAAGAAAAAAATTTCCTTATATAAAAATTCTTATGGGAACAGGTAATCTCACGGAATTAACAGATTGTGATTCAGTTGGAACAAATATGATTTTAATGGGACTTGTTTCGGAATTGTCAATTAATGCAGTTTTAGTTGTTCAAGTAAGTAATCACTGTAAGAATGCTATTAAAGAAACCGATGCAGCGCGAAAAATAATGCATTTTTCAAAAATAAATCAAAGATTACCATTTAGAATAAACAATAGTTTAATGTGTATCTCAGAGAGAAAAGCACAAAGAAAATCAATGAAAGAATTAAAAGAAATGAAATTAATGGTAAAAGATAAAAACTTCAGAATTTTTTTATCTGATAACGGTATTAACGTCTTTAATTCTGAAACTTTTACATCAGGAAGTGATCCTTACGATTTTTTTGATCAAATGAAAGTTGATAACGATGCAAGTCATGCTTTTTATCTTGGAATTGAATTAGCTAGAGCACAAATAGCATTCCAATTAGGAAAAAACTATGATCAAGATAATGAACTAAATTGGGGTATTGCTGTAAAAAAGAAAAAACAAAATCTTCTGAAAAGACCTGAATTAAAAATAACACAAAAATAAAAATGATTATTGAAACTATAGTTTCTACAATGGATAATGATGAGAAAGTAAACTTTTCTCCTTTTGGAATAAAAAAAAATAAAAATCAGATTTACATCTCACCTTACATTCCTTCAAAAACTTTATTAAACCTGGAATCGACAAAGTGTGCGGTAGTTAACTATACAGATGACACAAACTTTTTTGTTAATTGCATAATTGGAAATAAAAAATTTAAAAAAAAAAAGTGTAAAAATTTCCCAGGATTTTTTTTGGAAGATTGTTTTGGTTATGAACAAGTAAAAGTTAAAAGAATTATCAAAGATAAATTACGACCAACTTTTGTGTGTGAAATCGATAAATCTTTTCAAATTAAAGGTTATGAAGGACACAATAGAGCGAAAGCCTCCATTATTGAAGCCTGTATACTTGCTTCAAGAGTACATTTACTTGATAAAAAAAAGATTTTAAATGAATTAAGTTACCTGAGTATTTCAGTTGATAAAACTGCAGGAACTTTAGAGAAAAAATCCTGGAAAAAAATATTAAAATATATTGATAAAAAAATTGATGAAAAATAAACTAGAAAAAAATTTGAATATTCTAATCAGCTTTAGATCGGCAGATGAAGTATCTGAAGAATGCTTGAAATATGTTGATATTTTAGACCTTAAGGATCCTGATAAGGGAGCTATTGGTTCATGGGAAATCAAAAATTTAAAAAAGATTATTAATAAGTTTGGTAATAAAATAAAGATATCTGCCACCTTAGGGGACGAAGATAAAGTTTATAAAATATTAAATAAATTAAAGCTATTTGACAGTCTAAAACTTGACTATATAAAATTTGGTGTGTTTACAAATGATGCTGGGCAGCTAACTTTTTTATTAAACAGCATAAAAAAAAGAAAATTCAAAACAGAATTAGTTCCTGTAATTTTTATCGAGAACGAGTTTTTAAGAAATTTTATAGGAGTTAATATTAGAGAATTTAAAAAATTTGGTTATAATTTTTTGTTACTTGATACATACTCTAAGGATGTGGGTAATATCTTCGATATTTGCTCTAAAAATTATCTTAAAATTTTATTGAATCAATCTTTGGTTAACAATTTAAGTATTGGACTTGCTGGAAAACTTAACCTATCAAATATTCCTCAACTTGCAGAGTTGCAACCTAAAATAGTTGGCTTTAGGTCTGCAGTCTGTGTGGATGAAAATAGAAAAAAAGAAATTTCAATAAGTAAATTAAAAAAACTACATTATTCAATAATTTCAGTTAAAAGACCCGCAATGCATGCTGCCGGAGCATGATATGTCGCAAGCTTTTTATTCGAAAGATTCTTACTCTTGAAATAATCTGATAACAGTTTTACGTTATCATTTTTAAATGAATCTTTTAAGACTTCTTGTCCAATTCCTGAAAGAATAATTAAGGAGTTTTTCTTCATATTAAAATTATTTAGAAGTTGTTTGGTATTTTTAAGAATCATATTTAATTGTTCATTCATAAGATTTTTTGATAATGTTTCAATAAACGATTTGTCTTTAGAATGATAGTCCATACCAAAAGACCTCGCTATTCTTTTATAACTTCCTCTGATACTTTTATCAGAGAGGTCAGTTTCATCATCAATATCAAACTCCTTTTTTATTTTTTTGTTAACTCTATAGATATCCGATGTTTTCGAGAAATATTCAGGAATAATATTTATTGTTTTTGATTTATATTTAATATTTTGTTTAATTGCAAAAATTGGTGTTCTTATAAGACCTGTATAAAGGATTTCCCCATTTAACAATCTAGTGAAATCATTGAAGGCTTTATTCATGATTTTGCCATTTTTTATACATACAAAGTCCGTTGTAGTTGAACCGAAGTCAATAACGATTGCATTATTAACAAACATTGCCAAATACCTACCAATTGAATGCCAATTCATAGATATTAAATTTGATAAATTCCTTGGTTGGAATTTCTCAAAAACTTTTTCCGAATTAGAATATAAAAAAGTGTTAAATTTTATTTTTTTACATTCATTAAGTATTATTTTTGCACCGGTTAGTCTGTCTGGAAATATATCACAAAGCTCAGCAGTCATAGTTAAGCCACATAAAATATTTTTATTATTTGATAAGGAATTTATAAAATTTATTTCATGCTTAAGTTTTTTTGGATCCTTCCATAAGTAACATTTTCTATATTTGATCAAGCAGATATTTTGAAATTGATCTAGTCCAACAATTTTGATGTGAGCTCCGCCAATATCTATTCCCAAGTAAAGTAATTTTTTGTTCAATTAAAGAGGACCTTAGTAATTTTTTTTAATTCAATTTTCTTTGTACCAATTTTTTTATTTAAATATAAGTTAGTTATTTTTTTAACGGCTTCATTCCCGTAGGCACTCTCAATTCCTAAAAGTGAACTTGTGAACCTTGTATTAATTTCAAGGATATGCCATACATTTTCAATTTTAATGACGTCAACTCCTATAAACCCAAAAAATCCAGGAAATATTGAGATTATTTTTTTTGAAAGTTGTCGAAAATCTTCTCTGTACTTTTCTAAACCTCCAATTATAAGACCTTTTTGAAAAATTCTTTTATTTTTTATATCGATGATTTGTTCACTACAACTTAAGACCTCTACACTTTTTCCTTTACATATCATTGTGAAACTTCCTTTTATACCTGTATAGTACTTTTGAACAATTAAATGCTTATCATTTTCTATGTTTAATTTTGATTTGATTAGGTTAACATTTTCTGAGCCTGCCCCATAAACTGGTTTAGTTATAAAACAAAAATTTGAGTTTTTAGTCACTTTCCTTTCAATCTTAACTGCTGGAATTTTTTTTTTGGAAAGTATTTCATAAGTTTTTTTTTTTGAAGAAAAGAATTTATGAACATTATAATTTGAGTTAAGTAAATTGAACTTTTTATTTAGTTTTTTAAATATTTTTATATTTATTTGTTTAGACTCTGGGGCGATTAATATCATATCTTTAATATCCAATAATTTGAATACCCTATCCTGTGGATTATTCTCACTTACATAATGATACTGAATTCTGTTATCTTTTAGGTTTGAATTTTTGAAGTTTCTAATAACGTGTATTTTTTTAAGATCTTTATCTTTTAAAAAACAGCCAATTAGATGATCTGAAAGATTATGTGCTTCTGTAAAAATTTTTTTATTATAATTTTTTCTAATACAAGACATTGCTGTAAAGTATTCAAATAAAATGATTTCATCTCTTAAAACCATAAATATAGAAATTATATTAGCAATTGATTTGAAAAAAGGTAAGGTTGTTAAAGCTTTTGCAGGATTTAGATTAAATTACAAGCCGCTAAAAATTGGAAATTTCGATTTATCCGACCCAATCATTCTTATTCAAAAAACTTTAGAGAAATTCAAGCTTAATAAAGTTTATATTGCTGACCTCGATGCTATTAACAACCTTAAGACAAATAATTTACTGATATTTAGAATTTTAAAAAAATTTCCCGAGATAGATTTTTTAATTGATTCTGGGTTTGATTACCCGATTTCAATTAATAATTTTAAACAAACATTAAAAAAGAAAAAAATTAGTAATTTTATAATTGTTTTAGGTACTGAGAAAATTAAAAAATATAACTTAAAAGTTTTTGGTTACAAAAACCGAATTTTCCTGTCTTTAGATATTTTAAATAACAACGATAAATCAACAGGTTTTCTAAAAAAATCAAAATTTAAACCAAATATTATACTAATGTTTTTGAGAAATGTTGGGGGACGTGGAATACGTTTTAATGAGGTTAAAAGAATTATAAAAGATCTACCAAAATTCAAGTTTCACTACGCAGGAGGGGTTAGATATTCAAGAGATCTGAGATTACTCCAGAACGTAGGGGTTGAATCAGTAATTGTTTCAACCCTCGTTCACAAGTATTTGGGCAGTTAACTTATCCTTTTGCTAACTTTTAAAAATGGATAACAACCTTGAAAGCCATCCACCACTGCCGGCGCTACTTGATGACTTCATGTCGGATGAATCTCACTTAGCAGCGAATGGGTGTTCCGCAGAATCTTTTTGAGATACAACGTCTTTTGCTTTGGGTTCTCCAGACACAGCTCTTTCAATAGATTCTTTAGTAGCTTGGTAGTTGTATTCTTGAATTTTCTTATCATCCTCAGCTAACCAGTGAATAAAAACACCAACAGAGATAAAAAGATTTTCAGCTTCATCAGCAGGAATAGTACCTTCTTCGACACAGTCCATTACAGCTTTTGCAACACCATGTTGTGCTGGACCAAACATTTGTACTGCTTGTTTTGCACCTTTAATCGTAACTTTGTTGAACATACATGTTGCGGGTTTTGTCATTAGGTTAGGGGCAACAACTGCAAGAAGTGCTGTAAAGCCGTCTTTGTTATTGGTTAGTGCATTAGCGAATGCTGTTTCTGCTGGGGTTCCTCTTGGACCAATTATTAGGTCGATGTGAGCAACTTCATTACCGTCGCCAACCAGTGACTCGCCAACTAACATTTTAGTGATTTTTGCCATTTTTCCTCCAATTTTAATAGTTAGTAAAATTTAACAAAAATTAAATTTGAAACTTGAATATATCCCTTATTTTACTTATTAGCAAGGTAGTAACTGTTAAATCTGCACACGTACCTGGATTTAAACTAAAAAACTTCAAATAATAATCAAATTTTTTCATTGAAATTGCCATTTTTTTTTTATTTTTAATTTTTTTAAGTATAGATGCCTGAAGCTTTATTTTTGAAGCTTTTTCAATACCAAATTTCCTTAGTAAGTGACTATCATAATCACAGGAGAGGTAATTTAAAAAAACTTGTGATATAGAATCAGAATTCGAGAGTTTTTTTCTTGAAGATTCTAAACATGGTAACCCTTTCGAAAAAATTTCTGAATAATTGTCACTATAACACCCAGAAATCCTATCCCATTTGGCCCCAATTTTCATAACTCTTCTAAAACTAAGGTTTTTTTCTAAGTTAACATCACCATTCCCAGAATATTTTTTAATTCCAGCTGGCGATACTTCTTTGATGGAATCTAGAATTAATTTACCTTGATTTTCTGAAATACTATTAATTATTTGATTTAATTCGTACCGAAAGTTATGCATGTTTTTTATTTTAAAGATTGGAGCACATAGTAGTATAATTCCTAAGTTATAGTTTGCTCTTAATATTTTAAAGCATTCTGTTGCTGACTTATATATTGATTCACCTAAAGATAAATTTTCATTTGACAAAATTTCCGATGAAATTTTTGCCCCTAATTCAAATTTTTTGTGATCCATTCCTAAAATTTTAGAATTTATAGAATGATTTCCTGGTTTCAGAACCCTTAATTCTTCAAAACAAGATTGATAATAAAAACTTTTTAAACAAACTTTCATTTCTTTACATTTTTAATAAAATCTTTTACCAGTTTTTCAGAAATATTAATTTTAGAAATTTTTTGCATAGCTTTCCAAGAGGGAATTGAATTAATTTCAAGTACAAAAACATCATTGTTGGTAATTTTTAAATCTATACCTCCGTATCCCAATTTAAAAATTTTTGATAATTTTACACATAAATCTCTTACATTTTTACCCAAAGTAATTTGTCTATATTTCGCTCCCTGAAAAACATTAGTAATAAAATGATTGGAATATCTTTCCATTGAAGAAATAACATTATGATTACTTACAAGAACTCTTACATCAGTGAATTCTTTTTCTTGAGATTCAATAAATTTTTGTAAGTAGAAAACCTTACCTATTGCGTTAATCTTTTTTAGTTCATTTAAGTTATTTACTAAAAAAATATTTTTACCTTGTGACCCAAAAATTGGTTTAACTAAATATTTAATTCCTTTGCAAAAATTGTTTTTGAGATTTTTTTTATTCTTTGCAAACCAAATAGTTGTTTCAGGTGATTTTATATTATTTACCTCAAGAATTCCTGTTGTTCTAATTTTATCTACAGTTTTTTCAATGGTTACGCCAGAATTGTGAACATAAATTTTTGATTCATCGAGTAAATGCAGGATTGTTAATTTTGTTGTGATTTCTTCTATTGTCCCATTTTTTAAAAACCTCACCCATACGCCGCTTACATTATTAAGTAATTTATTATTCTCAAATAAAATTCTATTTTTTTTGAAGCTAAATTTAAGTTCTTCAAAAGTTACTTTTATAGTTTTAAATTTATTTTCCTTAAGAAAAAATTCTAACTGATTAGAGTGCCAGTCATGGTGATCTGAAATAATTGCAATTGTTTGCATTATTTAAGAAAATGACTTAGTTACAAGTTTTTCATTAATTTCTCCACCCATATAGGTTTTTCCTGAAATTCTTGAATTTACAATTATCAAAGCTGGGCTAAAGAGAGAGCCATCAATTTTATAAAAATCATGGTTATATTTTTTAAAAATTTCTTTAAAGGGTTTTCCATAATCAGATGAAGATGAACTAGGTAAATTCTTTGAAAGCTCTTTGAGATCATCCTCTGGTCCATCAATAACAAGTTGTACAACTCCTCCGTATATTATGGCGTCATTTGTTCTTCCCATACCAGTTATAAAATCTTTTGCTATAGGAGGTAAAGGAGCATAACCAATTCCATGAATCACCCTTTCAAGTGGAAACTTTAACTCATGAATTTTATGAATAGCTACTTCTAAAACTCTGGCTATAACTTGAATATTCCCACAAATTGAAGTGGTTGGTGTAATTATAAAAGTTAAATTTTTTGGTTGAACATTAGAATCTGCTGCAACTTTTTTAACAACCTCTTCTGGTGGAAATTTGTCAACTTCTAGTACTACTGAAGTTTTTGTACTTTTATCTTTATAGTTAAGTTTTTTAAAAATTTCTTCTTTTTGAACAATTGACCTAACAGGACCCGAACCCAAAGAAAAAAAACCTTCGTGGCTCAGACTCCATCCAGCGTATTGAGATCCTAAACATGCCAAGACAGGTTTCGAGGAATGAACACTTATTAAATAAGAGGATATATTAATTTTTGAGCTTGGCAAAATACTTACTTCCCCTAGACCACCAAGACAAATTTCAGAAATTTTTAATCCTGCCTCTATACTTCCTGCTATATTTATACCCGCGTCAATTATTGTACAATTTAATGGTCCATGTGAAACTTCTAAATTAAGTTTTTCTTTGTGTTTAATTAAATCTTTAACTAACAAATTAGAATATTTATTTACACTAAAATTAAATTTCGATTTCATTTTAAATTTCCTCAATTTTATTTAAAAATTCTAACTGTTTTTGCTCAATTCTTTTGTTCAACAAAATTCTATCTTTTGATTTAAGATGAAGCAAACAAATAGGTTCGTCAACCTTTATAATATCCCCAAGGTTAGGTAGTTCAGAAAATAACTTGGAATGACAAAACTTTTTCAAGAATATTTTTTTTCTTTTATTAATTTTGATTTCTTTTCTTGCGTAGATGATAGTTGATGAATGATAACCATTGAATGTAATTTTTTTTTTGGGACTTTTAATTTTAAAAATATCTTCATAATTTGAGTTCAAAATATTAGTACTTAAACCAGGCCTTGGGTTAACTTCTAATAAAAAAATTTTTTCCCCTTGTAATATTAAGTCTAAATTATTGATACCTTGTAGTGAAAAAGTTTTGGAAATCTTTTTTACAAGACCATGGATTTTTTTTGATAAATTAGTTCTAATTTTTTTTGTAACTAAGCTTTTAATTAAAAATAAACCTTTTTTTGAATTTTTGGTAATCTGATCACAAATTGCTAAAATCTCTACATTTTTGTTTTCTCCAAAAAATTGAACTGAAATTAAATCTCCATCAATAAATTTTTGTAAATAGGTTTTCTTATTTATACACTTCGATTCTGTGAAAATTTTAACTTTTATTCCGCCATAGGATTGATACTCTTTAATTAACCATTTACCATTTTTTTTCGGTAGTTTTGATATTCTTGGAAAATTAATTTTTTGTTTTTTTAATTCTTTAAAAAAAAATTTACTTTTAGTTTTTTTAATTGTTTCAAAATTATTTCCATAGTTTTTTCTGTCAGAGATTATGTCTTTAGAGATAGTTTCAGCGAAACCAGACCCAAGAAGTATACCCATTTCATCAAAGGGATCTATTTTTTTTAAGACAGTAAAGATATTTTTGGAGTCCAAATTTTTTGTTAATACTACCTTTTTGCAGTAATTCTTTAAATTAAGACTGTTGTAAAGGCAGACTGCAAAGACTTCAAAATTTTTTTTATAAAAAATTTTCGCAAGATCCTCACAATAAGAACTAAGTATTATTATTTTTTTTAAAGCTTCAATATTTCTCTTGAGGTTTTTAGTGCCTCATCAAAGTTTAAGTAAAGTGGTGTATCAGTAGCACACATCTTTTCAAACATTTTGTACTGAGTTTTCACCTTAATATCTCCGGATGTTAAAGGTCCTATCGATAAACCTCCACAAGGATGTTCACTATTATCATCTTTTAAACCAACACCCTCTAAACCTGCGGGTGGTACTGCATTAACATCAGCTAGGATTTTCACATTTTTTGCTTTATTTAATTGATCCATACTTATAACCTGCGTTCCCGCTCTAGCTGCGCAAAAAATAATATCAGCATCTGGTAAGTAAGATGAATTAAGTTCATCTGTTGAACCATCTGCAGGTATTATGTCAACTCCATATCTAGTTTTGTATTCATCAGCCTTTTTTTGAACATTTTTAATTCCATCGTAGCCAACAATTGTACATTTTGCTCCGTTTTGAGCACACATTATTGCAGAAATACCACCAACAATTCCTTTGCCGCCATATATAATTATATTTTTATTATCAAAATTAGTTTTGAATTTTTCCTTTAAAGTTTTTTCAGTACAGGCAACCATGGCTGCAGCTGTTGTGAAGGATCCTGCTGGATCAGGAAATACTGAGACTTCAAAAGGTGGGACCATTGATTTTTTAGCGGTATCAAGCATGTCAAGAGCTAAGGATGCATCTTTTCCACATATAAAAACCCCTGTTTTTTTTGCATTAGAGACCGATCTTGAAAAAATGGCGTCCTGAACCAAGCCTTTAACATCTGAAAGATTAACATTTGTGTATGGGATAACTAAGTCATAGCCGGCGTCGCAAGCCATGTTTACGTCAAACGGGCTTACATTTCCTTGAGGGCTGATCATATGTAATATATTTTTTTTTGTCATTTATTTACCTTTAAGATTTTATTTCCAAAATTCCTTCCCCTGACCTTTAGAAGATTAATACCTTCAATTTTTTTTAATTCAATAAAATTCTCAATCATATTAAAAATTTCTTCTCTTTGTTCTCTATTTTTACAAAAAACAAATCCAGTTGGTCCCCATGAGGATTGCCCAAACCCGATATACTTTTTTTCTCTTACAAACTTAAAAATTTTTGAAATACTTTGATTTGAGTAGTTATTTTTATTTCCGTAAAAAATTTCAGACATATTCTCTTGAATTTTTTGAATTCCATTGGCAAAGGCATAAAAATCATTTTCAAGAAGGCCAGGAATTATCTTCATTAAAAGATTAAAACAATTTTCTTTAGCGAACTTCGAACTTACGTTTGTAAGTTTTGCAAACTCACTCGATTCTTTTTTTCCATGAAAGCCAGAAACATTTGTACTAGTTATTAAAATTATTTGCCAATCTTTAGGCCATTTAATATCAATAAGTTTTTGAGGAGGAGAAATGGAACCTTTTAGTTTACCAGTGTCAATTATAAAACCTCCTGATTTAAAAGTTTCAACACCTACACCGGATCTTTGGCCTCTTCTTAGAAATTTTGATATATTTTCTATTGAAAGATTCAAATTATTAAAACTTGATATCAAAAAACCTGTACACAGGGAAACTTGAGTTCCCGATCCTAGTCCTTTGTGAAGTGGGATGAAATCGGAAACAGTTAATTTACATTTTTTAATTTTGTAGCTTTTAGAAAATAATTCGATTATTTCCTCAATCCGAAGTTTAATATTTTTTTCATCACAAACTACATCAAAATCTTTGCTAAATTGTATTGACTGTTTTAATTTGAAATTTGTAATAGCTAACCCAATGCTTCCAAAAACTCTTGAGTTATTATCATTAAGCTCCATAAACCCAAGGTGTAATCTTGCAGGACTATCAATCGTAAAACTTTTTTTCACTTTAAACTTTATTTCATAAAATATTTATCATTTAAAATAATCTCTATACTATAATTTAATTTACTAATAATTTTAATTTATAATGAGGATGAACCAATGACAAATGTTATAGAAGTTTTTAATGAAGAACAGATTAACAAAAAGTTAAATAAAGATTTTAAAGATTGGACTTTTGATGGGAAGTGGATAAGAAAAACTTATAAAACTCACAGTTGGAAGGGTACTTTAATGCTTGTTAATGCCATTGGGCATCTATCTGAAATAGCATGGCACCATCCTGATCTTGTCGTTTCTTACGCCTTTGTTGAGGTAAAATTAATGAATCATGCAAAAAAAGGTATTACTCAATTGGATTTTGATTTAGCAAAAAAAATTGATGAGTTTATTTTATGGAACCCCAAGGAGGAAGGGCTTAGTCTTGAGGGGACTCCAGATGACCAAAGATTTGCATATGTTAAAACAAAAAAATAAAAAAGCCGATAATTATTCTTTAAAGTCTTCTCCCATGATAAAAGGTAAGGCGGTTAATCTTAATGAAGCAATATCGGAAATAACTAAAATTTTGAAGGCTTCATCTTCAACCCACATTGATGGAATGGACTGCGACGTTTCTGCAATTGATACAGCTTTAAGATTTGCTGAAAAAAAAAAATGTTCAATCAATCATAAAAGCTATGAAAAAATAAATAATCTTTATATTGCTTTTCAAAAATTTGGAGGCTCCCTAGTATCGTTTAATGAATTAAAGAATAGATCTGATTTTATACTACTTCTTGGAGGTGATGATATTTCGGTATTTCATGAATTTGTAGAAAAATTAAAATGGAATAAAAATAAAGTAAAAAAATCAATATTTTTTATGGGAAGTGGAAAAGCTAAGGATAAAACAGTGTATAATATGGTCGACTCAAAAAACGAGAATATTTTTCATGACATAAATTCAATTTATGTAAAATTGAATGAAAAAAAAATAAATAAAGAAGATAGACTTTATAAAATTATTAGCTCAATTCTTAATTCCAAGTACCCTACAGTGGTCGTAAATATAAATGAACATAATTTAGCCCTAATGCTTTGTATTTATGATTTTGTATATTCAGTAAATAAAAGTATAAGGCTTAAGATATTTAATTTTTTTGGTTCTGATAATGTTTCTGGGTTTATTAATGCTTGCGTAACAAAAACTGGTTTTCCTAATGCTGTTATCTTTACTGAAAAAGGCCCTGAATATGAACCCTACCAAATTAAAAGTTCAATATTAAAAGAAAATATTGAGTTGCAAATGTATATCTCTAATTTTGAAAATAACCCAAAGATCGATTACTTTAAAAAGAACATATTTATTGGAAATCCGAATTTAAAAAAAAAAAATTCTTTTGATGTTTATATTCCTTCCCAAACACCAGGAGTTGATAAAAATGGCATTATGGTTCATTCCGATGGTTTAAGTATTATTAAATTAAATAAGCTAATTGATTCTCCCTATAAGTCTGTTGAAGAAATATTAACTAAAGTTTTAGGAAGTTAAATTGACAAGGAATTCTATTACTTTACAAAATACATTTGCTGAAGCCTTTCCTATGAAAGCCTCAAGACTAATCGTTACGGCGTATTCAAAAAAATGGGCACTTGAAGCTGCAAATTCTTTTACAGGTTTTGCAACATCCGTAATTGCTTGTGGTTGCGAGGCTGGAATAGAGTCAGTCTTGAGTCCTAAGGAGACACCTGATGGAAGACCAGGCGTCTCATTGTTAGTTTTTTCTATGTCGGAAAAAGAATTGGCTAAACAAATATTAAACAGAGCTGGACAGTGCATAATGACTTCTCCAACTTCAGCATTATATGCTGGGAATATAAGTGAAAAAAAAATAAATCTTGGAAAATCACTTAGATATTTTGGTGATGGTTTTCAGATTGCAAAAGTATTAGGGAATAAGAGATTGTGGAGAATACCAGTCATGGATGGTGAATTTATTTGCGAAGAGTTTGCGTATCAAACTAAAGCGATAGGTGGAGGTAATTTTTTAATTTTAGGAAAGACTATTGATGCACTACTAAAGGCATCAGAGAAGGCAGTTAGTGAGATAAATAAAATTAAAAATGTTATTTTACCATTCCCTGGAGGAATTGTCAGATCCGGCTCAAAAGTTGGTTCAAAATATAAAAATTTAATCGCATCAACAAATTTTGAATATTGCCCAACTTTAAGGGGCATTGTAAATTCAAAGTTAGATCATACATCTAATTTTGTTCTTGAAATTGTTATT
Organism: uncultured Alphaproteobacteria bacterium; assembly: GCA_902618535.1. Classification (GTDB taxonomy): domain Bacteria; phylum Pseudomonadota; class Alphaproteobacteria; order Methylaequorales; family Methylaequoraceae. Next base: position 15,159 of record CACNAV010000002.1, read on the forward strand.
GATGGTCTCACGGAGTCCGATATTATTTCAGCTATGAGGGCTGGAATACGTTCGGTAATTAACTCAGATAATGAAAATATTAATAGTATTTCTGCAGGAAATTACGGAGGAAAGTTGGGTCCATATTTGTTTTGGTTGAAAAAAATAATGTCATGAAAAAAGTAATTTTAAAATTAACAAAATCTGTCAATCATTCAGATCTTCGAAATCTGAGCATGATAAATACTATTGACCTTAATCAAAAAAGTATAAGCCAAATAAAAATTTTTGTTAATAGAAAAGAATCAACTGTTGGTAATTTCTTTTCAATAAAAATTAGTAAAATAAAATCAAAAACCAATGAGATTGAAATTCATGGATGCAATAAATTTTTCAATTATCTGGGCTATAGATGGAAAAAGGACAAGCTTTTTATCAATTCTGATCTTGGCTTTAACATTGGTTACAAAATGATTAGCGGAGAAATTAAAATTAATGGATCAGTTGATAATTTTTTAGGAGCTGAAATGAGTGGAGGAGAAATTTATGTTAAAGGTAACGCTGGTAACTTTGTTGGATCATCTTATTTAGGTGTTAAACAAGGAATGAAGGGGGGGGAAATTATTATTGAAGGACACGCCGAAGATTACTTGGGGTGTTTTATGAGAAGGGGACTTATAATTGTTAAAGGCAAAGTTGGGAAATTTTGTTGCTTCAAGATGATTGCTGGTAACGTAATTTTATTTAAATCCTATAAATCATTTCTTGGACTTTCAATGAAAAGAGGAACTATATTTTTAATGAACAAAGATATTAAAAATATTGGAGCTAGGAGTAGCAAATCTTTTGATTTTGTTGAACCAATATTTTTTAAATATTTAAAAAATTATTTGAAAAATAAATTTTCTATTAGTTTAGGTAATAGCAAATATAAAAGATTTTATGTTGATAGAAGTATTAATGGTATTGGTGAAATAATAGTTAGACAAATTTAATCATTTAATACTGAGTTTTGCTTTTTTAGTGCGTCTATCAAAGGAGAAATTTTTCCATCGCGAATGAAACCTGAAAATTCAGATTTTTTTGTTGCGATTTCACTGATGGAACCAGCAAGTAAAACATCGAAAATTCTCCATTGATTTTTATCAAATATTAACAAATAATTAATTAATACTTTTTCTTTATCAACTAATAAAATCGTCTTAATAAGCATTAATTTTTCACTAATTTTCCTTGATTCTTTATAGTCAAAAATTGGGTTTTTAATTTTCTTAAATCTTTTAAAATAATTTTTTGCTATGTATTCTTGAAAAATAATAACAATCTCTTGTTGATCTTTTTTATTAGTTTTTTTCCAATTATCCCCAATAATTTTCGCAATCATTTTTTCAGCATTATATGTATTTTTGACCAGGTTTATTAAATCATTTGGACTGTAAGATTTTTTTTCACTGACTTTTTTTAAACCAGTGTGAAGATTATTCACTACTTCCTGGGGAGTATAAAACTTGTTTATTTCATTTTTATTTTCAGGTTTCTTACTTGGTTCCAATGACTTTTTTTTTTGTTGTATTTCGCTCTGATTTTTGACAGCAGGTTTTTTTTCTTTTTTTTCTGGAGACTTTTTAGATTTTGATAAATCATCTTTTGCAGCTTGTTTATCTTTTAATTTTTCAATTTCAACCTCAGTATTTTCAGATAAATCATCGGATTTCAAATTTTTTTTTTCATCTAATTTTGCGGATATCTTAATTTTTTCATTATGGTCTAAATCGGAGGATTCTTTGATTGAAAAAAAAAAAATAATTAAAAATATTAAAATGCTTCCTAAAACAACATAAATTTTCTTTATTTTTTTTAAGTATGAAAAAAGAATTTCTGATAATGCTTGAATTTTCCTTTTATTCTTTAAATATGAAATAAGATTAGATATTAATTTCAACATAATTTAGGTTATAATTCATAACATTATTCTGGTAATTTATAAATGGTAAAAAAGATTCTTATAACTGGAGCCAACGGTTTCTTAGGTTCTGCGATCACAAAGCTTGGTATAAAAAAAGGTTATAAAGTAAGTATTTTAGTTAGAAAAAATTCTAACCTAATAAATCTGAAACCATTCCTGTCAAAACTAAAAGTTTATTACGGAAATTTAGAAGATATTGAATCTTTGAATCAACCAATTAAAGATAATGATGTTATTTTTCATGTAGCCGCAGACTACAGGTTGTGGTCTAGAAAACCAGCAGAAATTTATGCTGCAAATGTGTTAGGTACAGAAAATATAGCCCTAAAGACTTTAACACATAATAAAATCTTAATTTACACATCAAGTGTTGCAACTTTAAAGTTAAAAAAAGATTTTATTTCTGATGAAAACTCTGAGGCAAAGTTTGATGACATGGTCGGTGACTATAAAAAGTCTAAGTTTTTAGCTGAAAAGATTATTTCTTCGTTTATCAAGAAAAAAAAATTAAAGGGAATCATTGTTAATCCTTCTACTCCAATAGGTGAAGGAGACATTAAACCAACCCCAACAGGTAAAATTATTCTTGATGTCTTAAAAAAAGAAATGCCAGCATATGTTGATACTGGATTGAATTTCGTTCATGTTGAAGATGTAGCTGAAGGTCACTTTTTAGCACTTAAATATGGAAAAATCGGCGAAAAATATATATTAGGAGGAGAAAATTTAAATTTTAAAGATTTTATAGATCTTGTTTCTGAAATAGGAAAAGTTCCGAAGGTAAAATTTAAAATCAATCAAAAATATTTGTACTTTTTTGCTTTAATTAATGAAATTTTCGCCAGGTACATATTCCACTATAACCCGTCCTTAACTTTGGATGGATTGAGAATGTCTGAAAAAAAAATGTTCTTCTCTTCTGAAAAAGCAAAAAAGTTACTTCGTTATAGACCACGTAATGTAAAAAATGCTATAAAAGATTCTGTTAACTGGACTAAAGAATATTTCGAACTAAACTAATAAAAATTATGGAATTAAAAAAAAAAAAATCATTAAAAATTATTTTGGCCCAGCCTCGTGGATTTTGTGCAGGAGTTGAAAGGGCAATCGAAATTGTAGAAAGGGCTTTAAAAATATATGGTCCTCCCGTTTATGTCCGTCACGAGATTGTTCACAACAAAAGAGTTGTAAATAATTTGAGTTCAAAAGGTGCAATATTTGTAAAAGAGCTAGATCAAATTCCAGAGGGTGCTGTAACAGTTTTTAGTGCTCATGGTGTGTCTCAAAAAGTTGAAGATACTGCTAGTGTAAGAAACCTTCCTGTACTAGATGCAACATGCCCTTTAGTTGCTAAAGTTCACAAAGAAGGACAACGATATTCTAAAGATGGCTTTGAAGTTATATTAATTGGCCATGAAGGTCATCCTGAAGTTGAGGGTACGATGGGAAGAATATCGGGTCCAGTGTATTTAGTTTCCAATACAGATGATGTTAAAAGACTTAAAGTGAAAAACCCTGATAAATTGTCATATGTAAGTCAAACAACTTTGTCTGTCGATGATACAAGAGACGTCATAAATGCACTTCAGAAAAGATTTCCAAAGATCGTGGGTCCTGATGTAAAAGATATTTGTTATGCGACACAAAACCGTCAGTCAGCCGTAAGAGACTTGGTTAAGAGTGTTGATTTGGTGTTAGTGGTTGGTGCTAGAAATAGCTCTAACTCTAATAGGCTAAAGGATATAGGTTCAGAATCTGGAGTAAACACATATTTAATAGAGACAGCTGATGACATGTCTTTAAGTTGGTTTGAAAACGTTGACTCTGTCGGGATAACCTCTGGTGCGTCAACACCGGACGAGTTAGTTAAAGAAGTGATTGACAGAATTTCAACATTCACTTCAATTAAAATTGAAAAACAACCAGGTAAAGAAGAAAATGTTGTCTTTAAACTACCGAAAGAACTATTGAATTATGAAATGGCAAATTAGTTTAGATTTTAATCAAGGTTTTTAGCGATGGGTATTCCAGTTATTCAACAGTTTAGAGTAGGGGCTTATATTCTTAAACAAAAAATTCTTGGCAGAAAAAAATATCCACTTGTTTTGATGTTAGAACCACTTTTCAGATGCAACCTTGCTTGTGCTGGGTGTGGTAAAATCGATTACCCTAAAGAAATTTTAAATCAACGACTTTCTGTACAGGAATGTATTGACTCTGTTGAGGAATGTGGAGCGCCTATAGTTTCTATTCCTGGAGGGGAACCATTAATCCACAAAGAGATGCCAGATATTGTTAGAGAACTTATTAAAAGAAAAAAATTTGTATATCTTTGTACGAATGCAATTTTAATGGAAAAAAAACTATCCGATTATAAACCAAGCTCATATTTTACATGGTCAGTCCACCTAGACGGTATGAAAGAAGAACATGACAAAGCAGTTTGTCAAGATGGAGTATTCGATAGGTGTATATCTGCTATAAAAAAGGCAAAATCATTAGGGTTTAGATGTAATGTGAATTGTACAATCTTCGACACAGCCGAAGAAGGAGGATTAAAAAAATTCCTGAACTATGTGACAGACGAGCTTAAAGTTGACGGTATAACTATCTCACCTGGTTTTGCCTACGAAAGAGCGCCTGATCAGGAACATTTTATTAAAAGATCTAACACTAAAAATTTTTTTAGAAAAGTTTTTAAATCACAAGATTTTAAAAAGTGGGATTTTAGTCATTCTGGTCTATATCTTGACTTTCTTGCTGGTAACCAATCATATAAGTGCACTCCCTGGGGAAACCCAACTAGAAATATTTTTGGTTGGCAAAAACCTTGTTATCTTCTTGGGGAAGGCTATGTTGAGACGTTTAAAGAACTTATGAATGATACTGAATGGGATAAATATGGCACTGGAAACTATGATAAGTGTTCAGACTGTATGGCGCATTGCGGTTATGAGGCATCAGCTGTAACAGATGTTTTTGCTAATCCTTTAAAAGCTATATCGGTTGCATTAAAAGGTCCAAAGACAGAGGGTGAAATGGTTGAAGAAATAGATATAAGTAAATCGAGAGATCCGGACTTTTTTCATGATGCTCATGTAAGCGAAATGATGAAGAAACTGCATGCTCAAAAACAGAACGAAACGGACAATTCTCCAATTCCATCTGCTGGTGCAGCAATAAACCCAAAAGGTGACCTAGCTAAAAAATTAAAATAGCCGTAGGTTCTATAAATTATTAATTAAGTCTCTAAGAACCTTTTTACTTTTTATAAATTTGATATTTAACTTCAGAAGGTCGAATATAATAAACGGGTTCAGAACCAACTTTCTAAAAAAAGTTCCTTTTTTAAGTTCACCATTATCATTAATACAATCTTGAATAAATAAAGGAATATTAAAAGAAAGATCGTCAAATATTACTTTTATTGAGATCATTGGAATTCTAGCTTTAAGCAGTTCTTTTTTTATATAAAAAGCCTCCATATCAATAACTGAGATTGATTTAAATTTTTTTACCAGATTTAATTTTTCTTCCTTGTTAGCTACGATTCTATTTACGGTTAGTAAATTACCTCTAAAAAACTTAAAACTATTTTTTAAGCTTCTCATTAAATTTTTATCTAGTGTTAAAGTTGATAGTTTTTCTTTTCTTTCATTAAAAAGTTTATCAATAAAAACAATATCGCCATTTTTCAAATTTTTTGATACTGAACCAGCAAATCCAAAGTTAATAACAATGTCTACACCAAACTCTACAAGTTCTTGTGTTGCATTCTTTGAACCTTTACCATAACCATATGCACAAACTACATTATTATTTTTGTGTAAAACTAAATTCATTTCTCTTTTTAATCCAAAAACAAAACCAATTTTTTTGAATTTTTTTTTAAGTTCCATAATTTGGAAAAATCGAATTTTTTTTCAATTGGTTTTGTATTTTTGAGATTGCCAGAAGAGGGAAATATTTAGCATATCCATGATACTTAAGATAGAAAACTTTTGGAAAACCAACAGCTGTATAAGATTCTTCTGTCCAATTTAATTTATTTTTAAAAAGAAATTTAATACCTTTTTCAACTTCTATGCAATCTATTTCACCAATAGAAATTAAGCCCATAATTGCCCACGCAGTTTGTGAGGGTGTGCTATTTTTTGAATAACTTTCAAAACCTTTGTAATAAGACTTCCCATCTTCTCCCCAGCCACCATCTGGTCTTTGCATTGCTTTAAAATAGCTGGAGGCTTTTTTCAGCACATCCTCTTTTTGTGGAAAGTCCAATAAATTTAAGGCACTAACAACTGACCATGTTCCATAAATATAGTTAGTACCCCACCTTCCATACCAACTTCCATCATTTTCCTGCTGGGAGAGTAAGTACTTTAGTCCTTTATTTATTGAGCGTTCACTGTCAGGGTTGTTTTGTTGTTTAAGAAAGCTTAAGCATCTCGCAGAAACATCGACAGTTGGGGGATCAAGTAATGCACCATGATCAGCGAAAGGTATGTAATTTAGATAATATTTTGTATTGTCAATGTCAAAGGCACCCCATCCTCCGTTTTTTGATTGCATTGAAATAATCCACTTTCTTGTTCTTTCAAGACATTGTTCAACTTTTTTAATTTTTTTGTTTTTATTATATCTATCTAAAAACATTCCAACTAACGCGGTATCGTCAACATCAGGGTAATAATCATTGTTAAATTGGAAGGCCCATCCCCCTGGTTCAAGATTTTCTTTGTGAACATTCCAATCACCAGCTGATTTGATTTCTTTATTAAGAAGCCAAGTTACTAAATCGTCAACATTTTCATTCTGTTCAAGAAGAACATGTCCCATCCAACCTGTATCCCAAACTGGCGAAAGACATGGCTGACAATAAGCAAATTCTTTTTTTTCAACAACAAGGTTTTCTATAGCTTCCTTACAAATTTCAATTTGCTTTTCATACCTGTTCTCTTCATCAATTTTGAATGCTATTAAAGCATTGACCATAGCAGGGAAAATACCGCCTAAACCGTCTACACCATTTAGTCTTAAGGAAACCCATTTATAAATATTATCAATACACTTTTTTTTGTAGTTATTTGACACAAAGTTTTGGAAAACAAATCTGGCCATTTTATCTAGGACTAAAAAAAGAGAAGAGTAAAACCCAGAACTATGTACAGCTTTCACACTAGGTGATTTATTAAAATTTATAAAAAGTTCTTCAATAGAAATATTGTTGGGATTATTTGCAACTGGTTTTTTATTCATAATAACTAATAAAGGGATTAAAACTGTTCTAGACCAGTATGAGATTTTATAAATATTAAAAGGAAACCATTTCGGAAAGTTTATTATTTCCACGGGCATATATGGAATTGAATTCCAAGAAATTTGTTTAAAAAGTGCTAATGAAATTCTTGTAAAAACATTTACATTTTCAGCTCCACCTTTTTTTAGAATAAAAGATTTTGCCTTTACAAGTGATGGGTGATTTTTTCTAAAACCTGATAATTTTAGAGCATAATAAGCTTTTACGCTTGCACTTATATCAGATTCTCCTTCAAAAAAAAGGGGCCACCCACCATCTTTATTCTGTTTACTTAAAATGTATTTTTGGATTTTAATTTCAAGTTTAACATTTATTTCACCTAAAAAGTGCATTAACAAAATGTACTCAGATGGAATGGTTGAGTCAGCTTCTAATTCATAAAGATAGCAACCCTGTTTTAGTTTGTTGTTTTTTTGGTCTTTAACTCTTTTTTTTATAAGACCTTCAAAAGGTTTAATTATTTTCTTGAGACGGTGCATTGGATGTTAAATTGTTTCTATTGCTTTTTTACCAGATAAAATTGAAGCTTCAATAGTGCATGGTAAATTATATTGTGTCCAGTCACCAGCTATCATTGTGTTTTCAGGAATGTTTTTGAATTTTTTTACTAAATTAATATTATTCGGTGATTGAACGTAAGTTGCTTTTTTCTCTCTGACTATTTGAACATTTTCATATTTTATTTTTTTTTTAATATATTTACATATTTCACCCCACACATTCATAATAAGTTGTTCCGTATCAATACTGTTTAAATCATTTGCGTTACTAACAGTGACAGACAAATGATTGCTTTTTATAAATACCCATTGTGTGATAGAGTTTATGAACCCAACTATTGGTTGTTGGAAAAGTGCAATATCCTCTGGTTTAATTTTAAAATGAAGATTTAAAATAGTATTATATTGATTCGGAAGAGAGCAATTACCTAAAAGTTTAGAGAGGTTGGTTGGAGGAATTGAGAAAATAACTCGGTCATGCTTGTTCAACTTTATTTTTTTTTTAACAAAAAAAAGTTCACTTACATTATTGTTTGAAACTTTAATTTTTTTTAATAAATTGCCATAACTGATAAGTCCCCCATTTTTTTTTATTTTCGTTACTGCTGGTTTGATGAGTGATTCATTCCAATTTATTTTTGGTTGGAAAATTCTACAAAATTTTTCACCTCTGTATATTGTCTCTTTCAAAACATTTGAAAGAACTTTTGCAGACGCTAAATGAGGAGCTGTGTTCATGACACCCAAAGTTAAAGGTTCCCAAAAAGTTTTAAAAATCTTCGAATTTCCAACAATTTCAAAAACTGATGAGTTTCTACTCACAAAAAAAAGCTTTAATAATGATAAATAATCAAATAATTTAGTATTTGGAATTAACTTTTTCTTTCCTGTCAAAAATTTTGTATATCCCGAAGACAGATCTAAGTTCCATTCAATATTTCGTTCAAAATCAAAAAAAAAAAAATTTGGTGATATTTCTTTAAGAGTTTTTGATGAGCCAATAAGCTCGCAGAAGTTTTTAAAATATTTATTAGCAGAAAATACTAGATGATTACCATTATCTATTTCGATATTAGTTTTTTTATCATAAAAGGATCGACATCTACCTCCAGGATATTTTGCTGATTCATAAATTTCTACATTCATTTTTTTTTTTTGAGAATGAATTGCAGCTGATAACCCCGAAAGACCTGAGCCTATAATGTATATTTTTTTTTTTATTTTATTACCTGAGTATAAATTTAACTAATATTATAGTTTTATCAAAAAAATTTAGTTTTATTTTTTTTTTAAAATTAATTTTTTTTTTAAACATTTTCTTGTGTATTTTTTTATAAAATTCCTTCATTAATTCTGATGCAACAATTTTTTTTTTGTCGAAATTTATTGATAGTTCATCTGCTTTTTTAAAAAAATCATCAGCATCTCTCAAAATTTCCTGCAGAACTTCTTGAATTTTGTTAGCTTTTTCCAAATTGGTAATTTCTCTTTTTATACCATATTTTTTTAGTTTAACGTCAGGAATATAACATCGTCCAATTCCAAGGTCTTCTCTAAAATCTCTTACAATATTTGTCAATTGAAATGCCATACCTAAAGAATAAGCATAATTTTTACCCTTGTGATCATTTAGACCAAAAATCTTAATTGATAAATATCCAACAGCAACTGCTACTCTATTACAATATTTTTCTAATTCTGATGTACTTGGGAATTGAATTTTTTTTTTAACATCCATTAACATTCCATCAATAATAGAAATAAAATCTTTTTTTTCTAGATCAAAGTTTTTAATCGAGGCTTTTAATTCCTTTAAAATACTTTCATTTATTTTTTTTTTTTTATAAAGACCATTTATTTTTTTTTTCCAATTGTTAAGTTTTATTTTTTTTGAATTTACTGTTCCGCAATTGTCAGCGATATCATCAACGACTCGACAAAATGCATAAACAGAGAACATCGCTCTTTTTTCAATCTCGGGTAGAAGTTTCATTCCCCAGTAAAATGATGACCCTGAGTTTTTGACAATATTTTCTACATTTAGCTGGTCAACAGAGGTCATCTAAAAGAATTTTATAGACTAGGCTCTTTCTTCTATTGAAAATTTTGCTGAAGTAGCGATGCCTAATGCGCCTAGAACGGTTTTAACAATACTGTCATGGTCTATACCACATTCTATATTTTGGTGATCCGGCTTTCCATGATTTATAAATCTATTAGGGAAGAATAAGGGCCTAAATTTTAATTCTCTGTCAAGAGCTGCAGTTTTTGTCAGAAAAGACATAACTTGGGCTGAAAAACCTCCTATTGATCCTTCTTCGACAGTGACAAGCACCTCATGATCTCTGGCAAGCTGAGTAATTAACAATTCATCGATTGGTTTTGCAAATCTCGCATCTACCACAGTAGTTGATAATCCATAGGAAGCCAATTTTTCTGATGCAATTAAAGAGTCTCCTAGTCGCGTGCCAAGAGATAGTATACATACTTGATTTCCTTCTCTAATGATTTTACCCTTACCAATTTGCCAGGGTTCTGGTTTTTCATTTATTTTTACACCAACACCTTCTCCTCTAGGGTATCTAAAAGCAGAAGGTTTATCATTAATCTGAGTAGATGTAGCTATACAGTTACATAGTTCATTCTCATCACTTGGAGCCATTACTATAAAATTTGGTAAGGTACATAAATATGCTAAATCGAAGGATCCTGCGTGTGTTGCCCCGTCTGCTCCGACTTGACCTGCACGATCAATTGCAAATCTTACAGGTAAAGATTGAATTGCTACATCATGAACTACTTGGTCATAAGCTCTCTGAAGGAATGTAGAATAAATTGCAGCGAAAGGCTTCATTCCTCTTGTAGCTAAACCTGCAGCAAATGTAACTGCATGTTGTTCTGCAATACCAACATCGAAAGTCCTTTTTGGAAATTTTTTTTCAAAAATATCAAGGCCCGTTCCTGACGGCATGGCTGCCGTAATTGCTACTATACTTTTATCTTTTTGAGCATGTTTCACAAGAGCGTTAGCAAAAACTTTTGTATAACTTGGAGCTTTAGAAGTAGATTTAACTTGTTCTCCAGTAACAACATTAAATTTACTTACTCCATGATATTTATCTTCAGATTTTTCTGCTGGTTCATAGCCATATCCTTTTTTTGTTACTACGTGAACAAAAACTGGTCCATCCCATTTGGATTTTTGAAGATTTCTTAAAACCGGCAAAAGATGGTCTAGATTGTGTCCATCAATAGGTCCAATGTAGAAAAAACCAAGTTCCTCAAAGAGAGTTCCACCCGTGACCATTCCTCGCATATATTCTTCAGCTTTAGCTGCCATATTTTGAAAACTTTTTGGAAATTTTTTAGCCATGTGTTTTGCCAAACTTCTTGCAGATTGAAATGTTTTTCCTGATAGTAACCTGGACAAATAAGCGCTCATTGCTCCAACTGGAGGGGCTATAGACATATCATTATCATTAAGGATCACAATTAGCTTTGCATTCATTGACCCTGCATTATTCATAGCCTCATAGGCCATACCAGCACTAATTGCTCCATCTCCAATCACACAAATGACTTGGTGATCTTCCTTTTTAAGATCTCTGGCAACAGCCATACCAAGTCCAGCTGAAATAGATGTAGACGAATGTGCCGCACCAAACGGGTCATACTCGCTTTCTGACCTTTTTGTAAAACCATAAAGCCCACCTGGTTGTCTTATTGTTCTAATTTTTTCGCGTCGACCTGTAATAACCTTATGAGGATAACATTGATGACCAACATCCCATATAAGTTTATCATTTGGAGTATTAAAAACGCTATGTATAGCGACGGTCAACTCTACCACTCCCAGACCAGCACCTAGATGTCCGCCAGTAACAGAAACTGCATCGATTACTTCATCTCTTAGTTCTTTGCAAAAAACTTTTAATTGTTGATCGTCAAATTTTTTAAGGTCTTTTGGAAATTTAACTTTATCGAGTAATGATTTTTGAGTTTTCATAAGTTATGTATTATTTCCATTTGGAGTAAATATTAATATTAAAGTATTATCCCCTTTATAAAACAAAAAATCAAATCAATACGAGATAATTTCACATTTTTTCTTAATACATCATTAATTTTTAGCGAATAACATAACCTTTTGGCAATATTTAAAATTATAAGAGTTTCTTTTCTTAAACTCCAGGGTTCGATCATTTTTAGTCCTTTGTTTGATTTAATCAACATTATCTCTACTTTTTCAACGATTTCATTAACTAAATTAGAGAAATTCACGTTTGATTCTTCTAAATTAAATATTTTTTTATTCAAAGAGTGTTTTTTAAAAAAAAAATCAGGTATGTATACTCTTTCAAGTTGAAGAAAATCTTTCCTGCAATCCTGCAAATGATTTATAATTTGCAAACTAGTACATAAACAATCAGAGGCGAAATAAATCTCTTCGAAGTTTTTGTGTTGTAAGTTTTTTTTTTGGTAAATTAAGTCTATTACAAATCTTCCAACAGGGTTTGCAGAATATTTACAATAAAAAACTAAATCATCCCAATTTTTATATTTTTTTCCCTTTGCATCCATTAAGAAAGCTTTTAGCAAGTTTCTAGAGTATTTTTTTGCAAATGAAATTTCTGGGAAAAAATTAATTATGTTGTTTAAAGCTGTAATGCTAGTTTTCTTCTCTACTTTTAAAATGTTATCAAAATATGTTAATATTTTTACCTTTTCTTGAGAGATAAGGGTACTGTGATCAGCAATATCATCAGCTGTTCTAGCAAAAAAATAGAACGCTCTGATGTACTTTTGAATATTTTTTTTTATAACAAAAGATGAAACAGGAAAGTTTTCGTCTGTGAAAGTTTTTCCAGATAATAACTTAATTACATCTTTTTCTTCTATTTTAAAATTACTAATATTTTCTTCCTTTCCAAACATTACCTTTTCTGAAATGAAAATTGAAGGCTGATGTAAGTGTCATCATCATGTAAATCAAACTAACAATTGGTAACGAAAAGTAATAAAAATAAGGAAGTTTGTAAAAGTTAATTGTTGGTCTAAAAGAAATAACTAAAATTAAGATTGTTAAAATATTTAATAAAAATAAACTAATTTGAATTTCTTCAAAAAAAAATAGTGCGAGCACTGGATAAAGGTAAATAATACACATACCTGAAATAGAAAGACATAAGTAGAGTGGAGAGAAACGAAGTTGTTCATATGCTGTTCTAGACACCATTTTCCATATTTCTGATAAATTTTTGTAACATCTCCTACTGCAAACTTTTTCTGTTAGACCTAGCCAAATATTTCCTTTTTCTTTTATCTTTTTTGCTATGTTGCAATCATCTATGACCTTATCTTTAATCTTCTCATATAAGTTGACCTTGCTAAAGACTTCTGATTTACAAAGTATAAACCCTCCGGCCGCCGCCGCAAGTGAATTATTAGGGTCATTGACTTTGCTAAAAGGGTAAATTTTTTGGAAAAAATAAACGAATGCTGGAATTAAAAATTTTTCCCAGCTTGTTGTACAATTAAGTTTAGCCATTAGTGAGACCATTAGAAGTTTTCTTTGAGATAAAAAATTCACTGCTTCCGAAACGATTCCTTTTTTTAAAATTATATCTGAATCAAGAAAAAGGTAATATTCAATTTGTTTGTTTTTTAAAATATCAATTGCTTGTTTTAGGGCCCATACCTTTCCACTCCAACCATTAGGTAATTTTTTACCTTTGACTACTTGATGGTTAATTTTTTTTTTTTTTAAAAGCTTTGAAGCAACAATATGTGTTTTATCACTACTGTTGTCATCAATTATCAAAATGCTGATATTATTTAAATTCTGCCTTACGATTGAATTGATAGTTTTAGGGAGATTTTTTTCCTCATTTCTTGCTGGAATAACTACACAAATATTTTGATTGTTTTTATTATTATTTTTTTTGTAGAATCTCTCAAAAATAGTCATATTAGACCAAAATAGTTCATTGTATGAAAAAAATTTTCTGGAATTGAAGAAAAGCAAATATATCCAAGATAAAAAAGCAACTAAACAAAAAAAACCAGTCATTGAATTAAAGATTTTAATATTAATTTTTTAATTTGCATGTTGTATTAAAACAACATGAAAAAAAAAATTTAAAAATTATTATTTTTTTGCTGGATTTTAGGTAAATTATTAAGTATAAATATATTTATGATTAATTTTTGAACAATTTTTTTACTGCTTAAAAATTGTGCACGTTTAAGGGAAAGGACATTAAAATGCTTAAAAAATTACTAGTTGTAAGTGCACTTGCTTTGCCACTTACAATTTCTCAGGAGGCCAAATCGTTTGAGTTTCCTGAAAAATTACCATATGGTGATGTCTCTGCTAACGTAAGTTTTTACTCACAATATGTGTGGAGAGGTGAACAACAGAATGCTGGACAATCTGCCATTCAGGGTGGATTGGATTATGGTGTGACTTTATTAGATACTTATATAGATTTTTACACAGGTATTTGGGGGTCTAACGTTTCAGGAGGTACAAACCCAGTTTCCGGTAACGAACTAGATTATTATGGAGGCTTTTCAGGAGCTGTCCCATTTCTTGAAGACTATTTTTCTTATGACGGAGGTTTCTTGTATTACGATTATCCAGGAATGACTGATCACAATACTGGTAATGGTGAGAGAAATGTTGACTTTTTTGAATATTATGGGTCATTGAGTTTGGCTGTTCCAAACCCATTCACAGATATTGGCATTTCTTACTATTACGGATTTTCACCCTCTGGGTATCAAGCTGATAACTATGATTACCAAAACGTAAGTATGGAAATTGCTATACCAAATACACCATTTACAATAAGTGGTGCAGCTGGTTTTACTGGTAATGAAATGGAAGGCGGAAATTCGTACACAGATTATCTCGCATCTCTTTCAACAAGTGCGTTTGGTCTAGATCTTGGTCTGTATTATACAACTGTTGATGGTTACGGCGATGATGTAGACATGGATCAGGTAACGTTTTCTATTGGAAAAAGTTTCTAATTTCTTTCCCTAACCTTAACTAACTAAAAGAAGGGCGATTTATCGCCCTTTTTTTTATGACTTCACATTTTGTGATTATTAAAAATGATAATAAAATCAAAGATCCCAACTGATGACTCAAACCTAAGTGTATGGGAACAAACAACTTGAGCATAATAATACCCAGAATATACTGACTGATAGCAATAATAGCTACAAGGGATGCAAGAAAATAAATAGCCTTGAGTTTTGATTTAAATAAATGAAAAAAGGTTATCAAAATATAAATTAGTGTTAAAGTAGCTAATAATCTATGAAAGAACTGAATGAAGCCAATATCATTGAAAAGCTTGCTGATTGTGTATAAATTTTCATTTAATAAAATTGGTGGTAAAAGATTATCACCCATGTAAGGAAAGTTGTTATATGCCCACCCAGCATTTGTTCCAGAAACAAAAGCTCCTGAGCCAACAGTTAATAGAACTAAAAAAATTGAAATTTTAATATTATTAATCTGACGATTATATTTAGTTGTAAAGTAGTTTGGTTTTTCAGTTATGTATGACGTATTTTTGCAAAATCTATCAAGTAAAATACTATAGATTATAAAAGCGATTATTAGATGAGCCGAGAGCCTAAAGTGACTAACATCAGGTTTTTCACTTAAACCGCTTTGAACCATAAACCAGCCCATAAAAGCTTGAAATGAACCTAAAAAAAGAAGAATTGTATATATTTTTTTTTCATTAGAGTCAAACATACCTTTTATAAAAAAAAATAAAAAAGGAAGAGTATAGGTAATTCCAATTAGTCTTCCCCAAATTCTATGAAAATATTCCCAAAAGAAAATTTTTTTAAACTCTGATAAAGAAATATCAAAATTCTTTTGAATAAACTCTGGTGTATCTTTATATTTACTAAAAAGTTCTAACCAATCGCCTTGATTTAACGGAGGTATTATACCGCCAATTAAGTTCCATTCTGTCATGGATAAACCTGAGTCTGTTAGGCGTGTAATACCACCAATAATTATCATCATAATAATCATAATTAAATTAACACTTATCCAAGTTTGTTTAATTTTTGTCACAGGCATAGATTATTAATAATAAATTAATTCAAATTTAAAATACATATATTTTATGTAGTTTATTAATAATTACATAATATATTGACAAATTAGTTATTTTGTAATTAATAGTCATATGAACCAAAGGATTGAACTTATCTCTACTCTTAATGAAGAATGTCAAGGGTTAGCACCTGAGGAGATTTTAGAGATCTCAATTAAAAAATTTGATAATAAAATTACCTACATTTGTTCTTTTGGAACTGAATCAGCAATAATACTTCATATGATTTCAAAAATTGATAGAAAGTTTCCAATATTTTTGTTGAATACCCATTTTTTGTTTCCGGAGACAATTGTCTATAAAAACAAATTATTAAAAAAGTTATGTCTAACAAATTGTTTAGATATTTTTCCAGACGAACTCTTAATAAAGAAAGAAGATCCAAAAAACAACCTATGGATGAATAATACGGATAGATGTTGTGAAATTAGAAAAGTCAAACCTCTCGACAAGATTTTAAAGAATTATAACTCTTGGATTTCTGGAAGAAAGTCATATCACCAAGGAGAGAGAATTAATTTGAAACCTTTCGAGCTTTTAAATAAAAAAATCGTTGTGAATCCATTAATTAACATAAAAAAAAAAGAGGCAGATAACTATTTTGAAGCAAATGATCTACCTCAACATCCTTTGTTAAAAAAGGGATATCTTTCTATTGGATGTATTCACTGTACATTCAAAACAAATGATAAGAGTAACATGAGATCTGGTCGATGGAAAAGTAAATTAAAAACTGAATGTGGAATTCATTTAAATAGAAAATAAAAATGAACAGTCACTTAAGAAAGTTAGAAAATGAAAGCATCTATATTTTTAGACAGGCATATCGATCAATAAAAAATATTTCAATGCTTTGGTCATTAGGAAAAGACTCTAATGTTATGGTTTGGATCGCGTTTAAAGCTTTTCTTGGTAAAATTCCGTTCCCATTGGTTCATGTTGATACAGGAAAAAAATTTAAAGAAATGTACGATTTTAGAAATAAATATGAGAAAAATTGGAACGTTAAACTAATTAAAGGAGATTGTCCACCAGTAGAGGAAATTGACCCTTCTCTTCCTCCTGCAGCAAGGTCGGCAGCAAGAAAAACCGAAGGGTTAAAAAAAATACTTAAAATGTATAAATTTAAAGGAGTTGTTGCAGGCATACGAAGAGATGAACAAGGTACGAGGGCAAAAGAAAGAATTTTTAGTCCGAGAGACGAATCAGGAAAATGGGATGTAAAGAATCAGCCACCTGAATTCTGGGATCAATCTAACTTCAATTATCCTGATAAAGTTCATATAAGAATTCACCCGCTTTTAAGTTGGACTGAAATTGATATTTGGCAATACATAAAAGCTCAAAAAATACCAATTGTTGATTTGTATTTCTCTAAAAATGGAAAAAGGTACAGATCATTAGGTGACAAAGATATTACTTCACCTGTAAACAGTGATGCTAAAAATCTTGACGAAATTATAAATGAACTACAAATTACAAAAGTTTCTGAAAGGTCAGGTAGAGCAATGGATCACGAACAAGAAGATGTCTTTGAGAGATTAAGGACAAAAGGTTATATGTAATGAGTTTGCATGAAAGCGTAGAAATCCCAAAAGTTGTTATAGTTGGTCATGTAGATCATGGAAAATCGTCTCTGATAGGAAGATTAATGTATGATTTAGGTGAAGTTCCGTCGGAAAAATATGAAGAATTAAAACTAGTTAGTGAAAAAAGAGGTATGGAATTTGAGTACGCTTTCTTGTTGGATGCACTCCAGGCAGAAAGAGACCAAGGAATTACAATTGATACTACCCAAATATTTTTCAAAACAAAAAAAAGAAAATATGTTTTTATTGATGCACCTGGACACAAGGAATTTATAAGAAATATGATTACTGGAGCATCTTCAGCGGATATTGCAGTGTTAATTATTGACGGTCACGAAGGTTTAAAAGAACAAACAAAAAAACACGCATATTTATTAAAACTTCTAGGTTTAGATAACGTAATTTGTCTTTTTAATAAAATGGATAAAATTAACTATGACGAGAGAAAGTTCCTTAAGGTAAGAGAAAAGTTACACCAATTTACTACTAGTATCGGCATAAATATAACTGCAACAGTTCCTGTTAGTGCAAAATGTGGTGACAATATCGTCAATAAAAGCAAAAACCTTGGTTGGTATAATGATAAGACATTTTGCGATATACTAGATACTTATGATATAAATAAAGATTCAGATAAATTACCCCTAAGACTTCCTGTACAGGATATTTACAAGATTGACGATAAGAGAGTTATAGTTGGAAGAATAGAAACTGGAGAGTTAAAATTAAATGACGAATTATTTTTTCTACCATCAAACGAAACAGTTAAACTCAAATCGTTTGAAGCTTGGCCTGAGGCTAAAAAAAAATATATCTCAGGGGATAATGTAGGGTTTACAATTGAAGATCAGATTTTCATTGATAAAGGTAATCTAATTTCGCATTTAACTTCTCGTCCTAAACTGATGAATACTTTTGAAGCAAACTTGTTTTGGTTAAGTGAAAAAAAGCTTAAAGTAAATAAACAATATTTGATGAAAATAAATACAGGGGAATACAATATCTTCATCAGTCAGGTCTCTAAAGTAATAGATACTAATAATTTAAATTCCAAAAATTCAAGTCTTAGTCCAGAAAAAAACGATGTATGCGAAGTTATTATCCATTCTTCTCAATTGATACCGATGGATGATTTTAAAGATAATCAGAAAACTGGAAGATTTTGCATTTTAGACGAGGAGAAAATTATTGCTGGCGGTATTATAAATTTGCAAAACTTTCCAGATCAAAAAGATGTAATTCAAACAAAAAATATCAAACCAGTAAGTTTTTCTGTTACTGAAATTGATAGAGCTTTAAGATTTAATCATAGATCAGCTATTATTTGGATGACTGGTCTTTCTGGCTCTGGAAAAAGTACAATTGCAAAAGAAATTGAAAAAAAGTTGTTTTTGAAAAATTACAATGTTTTTGTTTTAGATGGTGACAACTTGAGAGCGGGGATAAATCGAGGCTTAGGATTTACCACTGAAGATCGTACTGAAAATATTAGAAGAACGGCTGAAGTTGCCAGGCTTTTTTCACAGGCAGGGTTTATAGTAATTGTATCCTTAATATCACCTTATATAAGTGAACGAAAAAAAGCCAGGGATATAAGGCCTGAAATTTTTAAGGAAATTTTTATTAAAGCTTCTATTGATGAATGTAAAAAGAGGGATGTTAAAGGTTTTTACTCTAAGGCTATTAGTGGTGAAATTGAAAACTTTACTGGAATATCTTCTCCATATGAAGATCCAAAACATCCTGATCTAATTCTTAATACTGAGAAAGAATCAATTGAAGAAAGTGTTAAAAAGCTCGAAAACTTTATTATAAAAGAGTTTGGTATGACAAATAATAGTTGACAAAATTAAATATTTAGATAAGTTAGCACTCGTATTAACGGAGTGCTAATAAAAAATGGGCTCTAATTTTTGAATTGTCTTATAACAAAGGAGATTCTATATGAAATTCAAACCTCTTCAAGATCGAGTTGTAGTCAAAAGACTAGAAAGCGACGAAAAAACATCGGGTGGTATAATTATTCCCGATACAGCAAAAGAAAAACCAAGTGAAGGTGAAATAGTCGCAGTTGGACCTGGTGAACTTACTGAAGATGGTAAGTTAAAGCCGATGAATGTGAAGGAAGGTGATAAAATCCTTTTTGGAAAATGGTCAGGTACCGAAGTTAAATTAGACGGTCAGGATCTTTTAATTATGAAAGAATCTGACATCATGGGAATTTTAGAATAGAAGGAGATTAAATTATGTCAGCTAAAAAAATATCATACGGTTCTGATGCGCGTGATCAAATGATTGCGGGTGTTGATGCTTTAGCTAATGCAGTTAAAGTTACACTCGGACCTAAGGGGAGAAATGTAATTCTTGATAAATCTTTTGGAGCACCTCGAGTTACAAAAGACGGTGTTTCAGTAGCAAAGGAAATTGAACTAAGAGATAAGTTCGAGAATATGGGTGCCCAAATGGTGAAAGAAGTTGCAAGTAAGAGTTCAGACGCAGCTGGAGATGGCACAACAACAGCAACTGTTTTAGCACAGGCTGTAGTTAGACAAGGCGCTAAGGCCGTTGCATCAGGAATGAATCCAATGGACTTAAAAAGAGGAATTGACTTGGCTGTAGATAAAGTGTTAAACGAACTAAAATCTAAAGCCAAAAAGTTAGGTTCATCAGGTGAAATAGCTCAAGTAGGAACAATTTCAGCAAATGGTGAAGAAGAAATCGGAAAAAAAATTTCTGAGGCAATGGATAAGGTTGGAAGAGATGGAGTTATCACAGTTGAGGAGTCAAAAACAAGAGACACGACTCTTGAAACAACTGAGGGTATGCAATTTGATAGAGGTTATCTTTCGCCTTATTTCATAACTGATGCAGAAAAAATGATTTGCGAGTTTGAGGATCCCTTCATTCTTTTAAATGAAGGAAAACTCTCTAACCTTCAAGATTTGCTTCCACTTCTTGAATCTGTTGTTAAATCAGGCAAACCTCTTTTAATCATTGCTGAAGATGTAGAGGGAGAAGCTCTGGCTACTCTTGTTGTTAATAAACTCAGAGGCGGACTTAAAGTGGCTGCTGTTAAAGCACCTGGCTTTGGTGATAGACGAAAATCTATGTTAGAAGATTTAGCTATTCTTACAGGAGGACAGGTCATAAGTGAAGAGCTTGGAATTAAACTAGAAAACGTTACAATTAATGATTTAGGTTCTTGTAAAAAAGTTAGAATTGACAAAGAAGATACTACCATCGTTGGAGGAAGCGGAAGCTCGACAGATGTTAGTGCTAGATGTGAGCAAATTAAAACTCAGATAGAGACCACAACATCTGACTATGATAAGGAGAAACTTCAAGAAAGGCTTGCTAAGTTATCTGGAGGTGTCGCAGTAATAAATGTAGGGGGGTCAACAGAAGTAGAAGTTAAAGAAAGAAAAGATAGAGTTGATGATGCCCTTAATGCTACAAGAGCTGCAGTTGAAGAAGGTATTGTTCCTGGAGGAGGAACAGCTCTTCTTTATTCGAAAAAAGCTCTTGAAGGCTTAAAGGGTAAAAACCCTGACCAAGATGCTGGTATAGACATAGTAAGAAAAGCACTTGAAGCTCCTTGTCGACAAATAGTTGAAAATGCTGGAGTTGAAGGTTCTATTGTAATAGGGAAGCTATCTGAACAAAAGGATAATAACTTTGGTTTTGATGCTCAAACTGAAACTTACACTGATCTAGTCAAATCTGGAATAATTGATCCTGTGAAGGTTGTAAGAACAGCATTAGAGAATGCTTCATCAATAGCAGGGTTGCTTTTAACTACTGAGGCCATGGTTGCTGAGTTGCCTGAACCAAAAGAGCCTTTACCTCCAATGCCTGGCGGTGGCGGTATGGGCGGCATGGGCGGCATGGGCGGCATGGGCGGCATGGATTTCTAAACTAGTCCCACAATGTCTAAATTTAAAGCCCAGTTTCTTAACTGGGCTTTTTTATTGATAGTACAAACCTTCGTCCATTTTAAAAAACCTGACCCATACGTCAAAATCCTTGTCTTCTATTTCAACAGTATCGAAGCCACATCTTATCAAAAAAATATATTGATCTGGAAGTATATGTCCGGAGGCCCTAATTTCTTTTTTAAAGTTAAATTTCTTTCGTAAAGTTTTTGCAATTGAAAATGGTCTTCCATCTTTAAATGAAAGAAAGTTAAATTGGACTAAACTGAAATATAGTATATCGTCAGTTATTTCGTCTAAAGATTCATCAGAGTTAAGTTGAATCCCAGAAATTATTTTGTTTTTCTTTAGTAATTGTCCTTTTTGTATCCATAAACCTTTTGTTAATATTACTTTTTTCTTGTTTATAGATGTTATTTTTTCTGATTCATCCCAAAAAATATATTCATTCTTTTGTGGTTTGTCTTTATTGAGGATTATCATATAGATCTTTCTTAAATTCATTTATTCCAATTCTATTGAAAACCTTAAGAAAATCCTCATCTTCTGAAATTCTGTTCTTTTTGTAAGTTTTGAGTATTGTATTAAGTGCGCCCATTAATTCACTTTCTGGAAAGGAAGGACCTACTATTTCTCCAATACTCGCATTCTCGGTTGCTGAACCACCAAGTGTAATTTGGTATGATTCTTCTCCATTTTTATCAAGCCCTAAAATACCTATGTTTCCTACATGATGGTGACCGCATGCATTAATACATCCTGAAATTTTAATTTTTAGATCTCCAATATTTTTTTGTTGACTATAATTATTAAATGAGTGACTAATCTTTTGAGAAATTGGAATTGATCTAGCTGTAGCAAGAGCACAATAATCCATTCCTGGACAACAGATAATGTCAGAAATTAAACCAATGTTAGGTGTGGATAACCCAATTTTTTTTAATTTAAGCCAAAGGTCATAAATTCTTTTATTTTCTACGTGTGGTAAAAGTATATTTTGTTCATGAGTTACTCTTATTTCACCAAAAGAATAATCATGAGACAACTGAGATAATTTATTCATCTGAATTGCATTCATATCACCAGGTGGTTTTCCAAGGGGCTTAAGTGACACCATTACAACCGAATATCCTTTAATTTTATGGTTAATAACATTTTGCTTTACCCACTGTTTAAACTCTACGTTGTCAACTTTTGGAATTATTGAGTTTTTTGAGTGTTTAATAGGTAATTTAAAAAAATTATAAATTTCTTTTACTTTGTTCTCACTCAACTCAAGTTTTTTATCTACAAAATTTTTATACTTATCTTCTATCATAGACCTAATTTTTTCCTCACCCAATTCATTAACTAAGATTTTAATCCTTGCCTTATAAATGTTGTCGCGTCGACCTAACTCATTGTAAACAGATAAAATTGCTTCAAGATAATTCAAAAGATCTTTTTTGTCTAAGAAGTCCTTTATTTTTTTTGCAATAAAAGGGCTTCGTCCCTGTCCACCACCTACATAAACTTCAAAGCCTATTCTAGAATTCTTTTTAACAAGTCGTAATCCAATATCATGTACTTCAATTGCTGCTCTATCTTTTTTAGACGCTGTTACCGCGATTTTAAATTTTCTTGGTAAAAAAGAAAACTCTGGGTGAAATGTTGACCACTGCCTTATTATTTCACACCATGGCCTAGGATCCTCAACCTCTTCATTGTTAATACCTGCTAAATGATCGCAAGAGATATTTCTTATACAATTACCTGAAGTTTGAATAGCATGCATTTCAACAGATGCTAATTCTTCTAAAATTTTCGGAACATCGGTTAGCTTCGGCCAATTAAATTGAATATTTTGTCTAGTTGTAAAATGACCATAACCTCGGTCAAACTTTTTTGAAATTTCTGCTAGTTTTTTTAATTGTAGGTATGAAAGTTCACCGTAGGGAATTGCAACACGGAGCATATATGCATGAAGTTGAAGATATAACCCGTTCATAAGTCTCAGTGGTTTGAACTCATCTTCAGTTAAATCACCATTTAATCTGCGTTCAACTTGATATTTGAACTCAGATGTTCTTTTTTTTAAAATTTTTTTATCTTTTTCAGAATATTTGTACATTATTGATTAATATTAATTGTTAATCCGTTTTTCCTAATTTTGTCTCTCAGCCTTCTTATTTTTCCTTCTTCGGTCAATTCTATAAAAATAGGACCAACTATTAGACATTTATTTTCGTCTTCAACCGCAATTTTTTCATATCTTTCTATATCAATTCTTTTAATTTTTATTGCGTCATTAAAATTTCTACTCCATTTATTTTTTGCTAAATAAACAACATCACCAGAAATTAAATCGTTTGCAGATAAGTAAAATTGTTCTCCTTTTAATTTTTTTGCCATGAATTAAGGTATAAATATAATTAAAAAAGTAAAGGTTTTTTAATAAATTACAATAAAAATATGCAAAATATATTATTCAACATAAAAAATATGTATATTATTATTCTTTTAATTTGCTATTCATATAAATCGTAAAAAATAATGAATGTCATGGATAATAAAAATTTAAAGCAATGGCCTTTTCTAGAGGCTAAAAAAATCTTAAAACGGTTAAAAGGAAACCCAAAAGATAACTGTATTTTTCAAACAGGATATGGTCCATCTGGACTTCCACACATTGGAACCTTTGGTGAAGTTTTAAGAACGACTATGGTTATGAAAGCTTTCAGTTTTTTATCTGAAATACCAACTAAACTTTTTATTTTTTCAGATGACATGGACGGGTTAAGAAAAGTTCCAGATAATGTTCCAAATAAAGAACTAATAGAAAAAAACCTTGAAAAACCCTTGTCCTCAATACCTGATCCATTTGAAAAATTTTCATCTTTTTCAGAGTACAATAATAATAAACTGAAAGAATTTCTTGATAGTTTTGATTTTCAATATGAATTTAAGTCTGCAACTGAGAATTATAAAACTGGTATTTTTAATAATGGGCTTGAAGCTATTTTTGATAATTATGATAAAATTCTCGATATTATTTTACCAACGTTAGGAAAAGAAAGAAGAGAAACCTATTCCCCATTTCTTCCAATTTGTAAGACTACAGGAAAAGTACTTCAGGTAAAAGTCTTAGATTTAGATAGAAAGAACAAAAACATTATCTTTGTTAACCCCAATACAAACAAGGAAGAACAAGCTTCTATATTTGATGGAGATTGTAAATTGCAATGGAAGGTTGATTGGGCAATGAGATGGCTTGTACTAGAAGTAGACTATGAAATGAATGGAAAAGATTTAATAGAGTCTTACATACTTTCAAGCAGAATTAATAAAACTATTGGGGGCATTCCTCCTGTAAATTTTACCTATGAACTTTTTTTAGATGAAAAAGGAGAAAAAATTTCAAAATCTGTAGGTAATGGAATATCCGTCGAAGATTGGTTAAAATTTTCCCCAAAAGAGAGTCTTGAATTGTTTATGTTTCAAAACCCCAATAGAGCGAAAAAATTGTTTTTTGATGTAATCCCAAAAACAACGGATGAATTTTTAAAATTAAGTCAAAACTTTAAGCATTCAGATGAAGAAAGCAGAGTTAATAATGCAATTTGGTTTATTAATTCTGACAACAACAAACAGATTCCAGAAAATATTACTTTTAATATGGTTCTAAATTTAGCTAGTGTTTGTAATGCTGATTCAAGCGATATATTATGGGAATTTATCTATAATTATTATCCAGAATTGAGAAATGAAAAAAATGATAGAATAGATGAACTTTTAAATTATGGAGTGAACTATTATAAGGAATTTATACTACCTAATAAGAAATACAGAGCACCCAATGAAAAAGAAATGAAGGGTTTTGAAATGTTGGTTGAGGCTTTAAAAAAAATACCTTCAACAGCTCAGGCAGAAGATATACAAACTGAAATATATAATATTGGAATGTCTCTTGAATTTGAAAACCTGAGGGATTGGTTTTCCGGATTTTATGAAGTAATTCTTGGACAAAAGCAGGGTCCCAGGTTAGGTTCGTTTATTAAATTTTTTGGTATAAATAAAACTATAGAATTACTAGAGAGTAAAATTAGAGAAAATTGATGTGAATAGTTTTGTTTATAGAATATTACACCCCGATGAATGGGATGATTTCAAAAGAAAAAAAGTATTTTATGGGAATGATTTAGATAAAAAGTCAGGATATATTCATTTGTCGGAAAAAAAACAATTAAAAAAAACTATTAATATATACTTTAAGAAAAAAAAAGTTGTGATATTAAAAATTGATACAGAGAAATTAAAGGAAAAAATTTTATGGGAAACCTCAAGAGGAGGTGAGAAGTTCCCTCATCTTTACGATAGTCTAACTTTGGAAAATGTTGTGAAAGTAGATTCAGCCAATGCTTAACGTTATAAATTACAGGTCATTCTCAAAATTAATTTCTTTCTTTCCTCCAGAGCTTTTACACTATTTTTTTTTACAAACGTTAAAGTTAAATTTTTTCCAAAAAAAAAAAAAATATGAAAATCTTTATACCAAAGTCCTTGGTAAAGACTTTGATAATCCAATTGGATTAGCTGCTGGCTTTGATAAAAATGCCGAAGTAATAAATGGTTCTTTTAATTTAAGTTTTGGTTTTGTAGAGGTGGGTACAGTAACACCAATGCCACAAAAAGGAAACCCTAAGCCAAGAGTTTTTAAAATTCCTGAGTTTGAGGCCATTATTCAAAGACTTGGTTTTAACAATTCTGGAATTGAGGTTTTTTTGAATAATCTTAAAAAAATTAAAAAGAATGAAAGAGAAATTCTGGGAGTTAACATAGGTAAAAATAAAAATTCAAAAGATCCAGTTTCTGATTATAAATTTCTATATAATTTAGTACAGCCATACGCTGATTTTGTTACTATAAATATATCTTCACCAAACACACCTGGTTTAAGAGATTTACAAAAAAAGGACAAACTTGAAAAAATTCTTACAACGCTTTCAAAGTTAAAAAAAAAAAAAACATTTATAAAGTTGTCACCTGACCTCTCTGACGAAGAATTAGAGGATATTTGCAAGCTTTCTATACATTCCAAGATAGTTGACGGACTTATTTTAACCAATACCACTATTAGTAGGAATAATTTACAGTCAAAACCAGTGAGAGACTTTTGGAAAATATCTGAAGAAGGTGGTTTATCTGGTCCACCACTTAAGGAATTAAGTAATAAAATTATCAAAAAAACTTATAAACTCACTAAAGGTAAAATTATTCTAATAGGTGTTGGAGGTATTTCTAATGGGAGGGATGCTTTTGAAAAAATTTCTTGTGGTTGTAGTCTTCTGCAGCTTTATACTTCTTTAGTCTATAAAGGACCAAATGTTGTTGTAAATATCCTTTCTGAGCTGAGTGGATTATTGAAAAAAAAAGGAATTAGAAAAGTTGAAGATCTTGTGGGGAAAAATATTAATTTATGAGCGACCCTATAAAATTAAAAAGTTTAAAAGAAATTGAAGATAAATATGACATCTTTTTTATAGATTTGTGGGGAGTGATTCACAATGGTGTGCAACTCTTTGAAAGTATCGAAAATGTTTTAAATAGACTTAAAAAAAAAAATAAAGTTATTTTTTTTATTACTAATGCTCCCAGAAGATCCTTTGTAATAGCAGATCAATTGAATGATTTTGGATTATCACAAACTTTTTACGATCGTATTATTTCATCTGGTGAAATTACGTGGTTGAGCTTAAAAAAAAATTATGAAAAGAAAAAATGTTTTATGATTGGTCCTCCAAGAGATTATCATCTTGTTGAAGGTCTTGATATTGAGGTTGTGGAAGATTATTCTAATGGGGTTGATATAATAATCAATACAGGTCCGTGGGGTGATGACGATATTCTTGAAAATTATACAGACCTGTTAAACAGTTTAATAAAGTTTAATTCTTTGATGATTTGTTCAAACCCTGACAAGACTGTGATCAGAGGTAAAAATTTTATGATTTGCGCGGGACTTTTGGCGGAATATTATGAAAAAATAGGAGGGAAAGTTATATATTATGGTAAGCCACACAGTAATATTTATGAATTTTGCTATAAATTTATAGAGGGAGAGAATAAAATTTTGGTAATTGGTGATTCTTTAGAAAATGACATAAAGGGAGCAAATTTACAAAAACTCGATTCAGTCTTAATTACAGATGGAATTCATAGAGAGGTAAATAATAACAAGGATATTGATAAAGAAAAATTAGATGATTTAATAAAAAAAAAAAATATCAAACCTAAGTTTGTTATGAGAAAACTAAACTAAATTGGAAAAACATTGTCAAAAATTAATATAAAAGATTGGATCAACTCTGCTGAAAAAGAGTTAAAGGAAAAGAAACTAGAGGAATTGTTTTGGGAAACTCCTGAGGGAATTAAAGTTAAACCTCTTTATACAGAAGATGATATCAAACAACTGAACCATGAAATTGGATTACCGGGTTTGCCACCGTATACTCGTGGCCCCAGAGCAACAATGTATGCTAATAGACCCTGGACTATTAGACAATATGCTGGATTTTCTACTGCAGAGGAATCAAATAAATTTTATAAAGAAGGATTAAAAAATGGCGTGATGGGTTTGTCAGTTGCATTTGATTTAGCAACTCATAGAGGTTATGACTCTGATCATCAAAGAGTCGTAGCAGATGTCGGTAATGCCGGTGTTGCAATTGATTCAGTTGAAGATATGAATAAACTTTTCGATGGAATTCCCCTTGAAAAAATGAGTGTTTCAATGACTATGAATGGCGCAGTTATCCCTGTTTTGGCCTGTTTCATTGCAAGTGGTTTGAATCAAGGTTGTCCTATTGAAAAACTAACAGGTACTATCCAAAACGATATTCTTAAGGAGTTTATGGTTAGAAATACTTTTATCTTTCCACCGGAGCCCAGTATGAGAATTGTGGCTGATATAATTGAGTTTACCTCAAAAAAAATGCCTAAATTTAATTCAATATCCATAAGTGGTTATCATATGCAGGAAGCTGGAGCTAATCAAGTTCAAGAGCTTGCTTATACTCTTGCAGATGGTAAGGAATATTTAGAAGCTGCTTTAAAAAGAGGCCTCGATATTGACGATTTTGCTCCTCGTTTATCCTTCTTTTGGTCTATTGGTATGAATTTTTTTATGGAAATAGCAAAGATGCGAGCTGCAAGATTTATGTGGTCAGAAATTGTTAAAAAATTCAACCCAAAAAATAGCAGAAGCCTTGCGCTAAGAACTCATTGTCAAACTTCTGGAGTATCTCTGATGGAACAGGATGCCTATAATAATATAGTCAGAACAACCGTTGAGGCGATGGCAGCTGTTCTTGGGGGCACTCAGTCTTTACATACAAACAGTTTCGATGAAGCTTTAGCTTTGCCGACTAACTTTTCTGCCAGAATAGCAAGAAATACCCAATTAATACTTTCAGAAGAGACAGGTATTACTAACGTTATCGATCCATTGGCTGGCTCATACTATCTAGAAAGCCTGACATCGAGTATGGTTGTTGAGGCTAATAAATTGATTAGTGAGATTGATGATGTTGGAGGAATGGTTAAGGCAATAGAAATGGGGATCCCAAAAATGAGGATCGAAGAAAGTTCAGCAAAGAGACAGGCAAAAGTTGACTCAGAGGAACAAATAATTGTGGGTGTTAATAAATATAAACCAACTGAAAAACAAGATATAAATATATTGTCAATTGATAACGATAAAGTTAGAAAAAAACAAATCTCTGCTCTAAATGAACTTAAAAAATCTAGAGATAACAAAATTGTTGATAAATATATAAACAAGGTTGAAGAGGTTGCTAAAGGCAACGGTAATCTTTTGGAAATATGTATAGAGGCTGCAAAAAACTTTTGTACTGTTGGTGAAATGACTGGTGCGATGGAAAAGGTTTTTGGTAGACATACACTATCAAGCAAAACAATAAGCGGGGTTTATGGAAAAAATGTCAAATCAAATGAAAAAATAAGTTCTATTAATACTCACATACAAAATTTTATCGATAGAAAAGGTAGAAGACCAAGAATGTTGGTTGTAAAAATGGGTCAAGATGGGCATGACAGAGGTGCAAAACTAATTGCTACTGCATTTGCAGATTTAGGATTTGATATTGATGTAGGCCCTTTATTTCAAACGCCTGATGAGGCAGCAAAACAAGCAATTGAAAATGATGTTCATATTATTGGAGTTTCAACTCTGGCAGCTGGTCATAAAACATTGGTTCCACTTTTAATTAAAGCACTAAAAAATAATGACGCTGATGGAATAAAAGTAATATGTGGAGGGGTTATTCCTCCTCAAGATTACAGTGACCTATATAAACTTGGTGTTAGCAAGGTTTTTGGACCTGGAACGAACATACCTGAAGCAGCTATTGAAATAATGGATATTCTTTGATATATTAACCAAAATGGTTATGTATGAAACTTCAAGACTATCTTAGATTTAGAAGAATTAAGAATAAAACTTTTGCTAAACTCTTAAATATTTCTCCCGTATCATTATCCAGATACATAAGTGGTGAAAGATTTCCAGAAAAAGAAATTTTAATTAAAATTCATAATTTGACTGAAGGTTTGGTAAGCCCAAATGATTTTTGTTTACAAGACGAAAAAAATTACGACTTTAATGAAAATCAAGAGATAGAGTTAAAAAAATTTCACCAGCATATTCTATCCGGTTCAAGAAAACACCTAGGTAAAGCAATTACATTAATAGAATCGTCGCGTGAAAAGGATCAAATAATCTCCGAAAAACTTCTAGAGTTATTTAAAGGAAACGATAAATCAATAAGAATTGGAATAACTGGTGTACCTGGTGTTGGTAAATCTACTTTTATCGAGTCATTTGGAATGAAACTTATAAGAAAAGGTTTTAAGGTTGCAGTGTTAGCTGTTGACCCCTCATCACGTTTTTCAGGTGGATCAATCCTAGGAGATAAAACAAGAATGGAAAAACTTTCTGTAAACAAAAATGCTTTCATTAGACCATCCCCTAGTAGTGGACACTTAGGAGGTGTAGCAAAAAGGACTTCTGAATCTATCTTATGTTTAGAGGAAGCAGGGTTTAATATTATCTTTGTTGAAACAATGGGTGTTGGACAGGCTGAAACAGAAGTTTATGATATGGTTGATATTTTTCTTGTTCTTTTATTACCTGCTGGAGGTGATGAGCTGCAAGGGATAAAAAAAGGTATTATCGAAATGGCCGATTTAATAATCGTAAACAAAGCTGATGGAGAATTAAAAAAATCAGCTGAAATTACTCAAAGAGAATATAAAAATGCTATTCACATTATAGATAAATCAAGAATAAGTCAGGATATTGGTGTTGTGATTTGTTCATCATTAAATCAATGTGGTTTTGATAACGTTTGGAAATATATACTTAAATTTATAGATATTAGAAAAAAAAATAATGACTTTATAAATGAAAGAAACTCACAAAAAATAAATAGGATGTGGGGACTAGTCGATTTAAAAGTAAAAGGATTTGTGAAAAATATTTCTTCAAGAAAATTCGTTGAAGAACTTTTGAAAGATGTTAAAAAAAACAATTTAAGTGTGTATCGTGCTGTGAAAATGATCAGTAATTACATAATAAAAAAATAAATTGTTTGTTTATTGATTTTTTTATTTTTTTGTGTTTTATAAGATCATGGTAAAAAAATGTGACATAACAAATGTGAAACCTATGACAGGCAACAATGTAAGTCATGCTGTAAATAAAACAAAAAGAAGGTTTTTTCCAAACCTACAAAACACCTCTTTTTTTTCTGAAATTTTAGGAAAAAAAATTAAACTCAAAGTAACTTCAAAGGGAATTAAAACAGTTGAAAAAAATGGTGGAATTGACAAATATTTGCTTAATTCAAAAAACTCTAAACTTAATAGTGAGACTCGAAAATTAAAAAAAATTTTAACGTCAAAGATTTCCTAAATTCTCTATCAAGTCAGCATCCTTGATAAATTTTCAATTATTACATCACCAAGGCTATCAACATCCTCAATTACAAAAGCATTTTGGTAGTATTTTGAAACATCATGTCCTATACCAATAGCAAGAAGCTGAACCTTATTTTTTTTTTGAATTTTATCAACAACTTCTTTCAAATGATTATCAAGAATATCAGGGGTATTAGTTGAAAGAGTCGAATCATCGACTGGAGCGCCATCCGAAATAACAATCAGGATCTTTTTTTTTTCTCTTCTTAAATTTAATCTATTATATGCCCATGAAAGTGCTTCTCCATCAATATTTTCTTTAAGTAGACCTTCTTTAAGAACCAAACCAAGGTTTTTTTTACAATTAGACCATCTACAATCAGCATCTTTATAGATGATGTGTAAGAGGTCATTTAATCTTCCAGGAAAACTTGGTTTTCCAAGGCTTTCCCATTTTTTCTTTGATTCACCTCCCTTCCATTCTTTAGTTGTAAAGCCAAGGATTTCTACATTTACATTACATTTTTCTAAAACCTTAGTAATTATTTCAGTTGTTATAGCAGAGGTTATGATTGGCTTTCCTCTCATTGAACCTGAATTATCTAGTAGTAAACTGACAACTGTATTTTTTTCTCTTATTTGTTTCTCGTATTTAAAAATGTTTTGGTATTCTGGATTAGCAATAAAATTAGCAAATTTTGATGAATCAAAATGTCCTTCCTCTTGGTCGTAAATCCAAGAATTTCTATTCAGAGAATTAAATAGTCTATCAAGTTTTCGTGCAAGTTTATTAATTAGATTATGATTTTCAGAATATTCTTTTTCAAACTTTTTTCTTAATTCTCCTAATTCCTCTATTGTTGCAAGTTTTTCAGCATTAATAAAAAGGTCAAATTCTTTAGTAAATTGATTGTAAGTTTTTTTTTTTATTTTTTCTAAGCTATCTTCATTTTCAATTGATTTATTGAATTTATTCTTTTCTTTGTGACCTTCTTTTTCAAAAATATCAGAAAAAAGTTTTGATTCTTTTTGTTTTTGTTTTTGTTGTTCTTTTTTTTGATTTACGTCGTTTAAATCCTCATTTTTTTCAGTAGGACTAAGTTCTTCTTTCTTTTTATCACTTGTAAGTTTTTTTATTAGTTTTATACATTCCTTAGAAAACTTTTCTTGAATATTTATTTTTTTAAAAATATTTGCAAAATCTGATTCTAACAATTTAGGATAATATTTTTTTAATAAATTTTTGTTGTTTTTTTTGTATTCAAAAAAATCAATAAGAGATTTGAAAAGTATTATTTCTTTTTTATCTAATTCATAACCAAATAAAAGATTCAGTTTGTCAAAATATTTTTTTATATTTATCTCACATCCCTTAAATTCATAGCTCAGGTAAATTGATCTTGAATAGTTAAGAAGTTTATAAAGCTTTTGTTGGGTGCTATTTTTTGGGTAAAATTTGATGTAAATATTTTCGTTAATATACCTTAAATTAATTGCTTTAAAGTCAAACCATCCTCTGGTAATTTTTAAATTTCTATCGTCAACTGATGTTTGATTTTTTTCAAATGGATTGTTGTGAAACTCGTTATTTTTTTCATTAGTTTGGCAGTTACTATTCGAAAGAGAGTTAGCTACAATTTTTTGATTATTAAGAATATCTTCTTTATTTTGAGTTTTAGTCAAGTTCTTTCCCAAAACATCTTTGATATAGTTCAGAGATTACTTTTTTATCACTTTCATTACATTTATTAAAAAAAGTTAGTTTGAAAGCTAGTTCAGTGTTATCAAAAATTTCGATATTTTGAGCCCATATTATTGAGGTTCTTGGAGAAATTATAGTAGAAATATCATTATTCGAAAAAGATTTTCTTACTAAATTTGCTAGTTTAACCATGCTATTTATTTCATCTTTTATTTTTTTTGTAGTTTTTCCAAGTTTGTTTTTAATTATATTCACTTCTGTTTCAGAGTTCATAAAATCCAAGGTAGTAAATATATTCCATCTATCAAGTTGTCCTTGATTTAAATTTTGTGTGCCGTGATATAAGCCTGACATATCACCAGTACCGAGTGTGTTACATGTTCCAAATATTCGGAACAGCGGGTGAGGCGTTATTACTTTATTTTGATCTAAAAGAGTCAACTTGCCATCCGACTCTAGAAGCCTTTGAATTACAAACATAACGTCTGGTCTACCTGCATCATATTCATCAAAAACTAAAGCAACAGGATTTTCGATTGACCATGGAAGCATTCCTTGCTTAAAAGTTGTAACTTGTTTTTGATCTTTAATAGTTATGGCATCCTTACCTAAAAGATCAAATCTACTTATATGTCCATCAAGATTAATCCTAAGGCATGGCCAATTAAGTCGAGCAGCAATTTGTTCTATATGAGTAGATTTCCCAGTACCATGTAGACCTTGAATTAAAACTCTTTTATTATAATTAAAACCAGCTAAGATTGACAAGGTGGTAGTTTCATCAAATATATAACTTTTGTCTATTTCTGGAACAAGTTGTGTTTTCTTAGAAAAGTGACGAACCTTAACTCTTTTTTTAATTCCAAATAGTTCGTCGCTGTAAGATAATTTGTCTGTTTTTATTAAAATTTCTAAATCATTATTTAATATCATGGTTATCCTTTAGCTAGTTGGAGTAAAAAATTATAAGCATTATTAATTTCTTTGATTTTTGAATCTTTATTTAAAAAATTTCTATTAAGGTCTGGGTGATATTTTTTAACTAATTCTTTATATCTTTTTTTCAATATTTTTTCACTAAAATCATCACTTAAAGAAAATATGTTAAGAGCATTTTGCAATTTAGTATTATTTTTTTTGCTACGATAAAAAGATTTATTCTTCCTTTTGAATTTTATTTTCTCTTCATCTAAGCTGTATTCAAATTCAAATTTAATTTTTGAACTATATCCATAAGAAAATGGTCTTGTTGGCCTGCCTTCGAAGAAATCATTTTTCTGAAAATCATAAATTTGTTTTTGACTTTTTCCAGCAAAGTAATTCCACCTTTTGTTGTAAATTTTAATATGATGAAGACAGAAAAAATATTTTTCCTCACTGTTTGGTGATTTTGGAGCTTCATATTCGCCTTCATTTAAACAACCTTTTTCCTGACATAATCTGATTTTTTTGCCATTATCGGATTCAACAAAAGTTGGTTTATTTGACTTTTTTTTCATAATGTATTTTATTATTTAATATATGAATGAATCAACTATTTATAAAAAACTATATGATTTTTTTAAACCTGAGATTCTTAAAGTTGTAAATGATTCTGAAAAACACAGAGGACATTCAGGAAGTCCAAACTCTGGAAATTCACATTTTTCAATAACCATCAAGTCGAAAAAGTTAAATGGTCTGACTAAGGTTAACGGTCAAAGAGCTATTCATAAAGTTCTAAAGGAAGATTTAGCTGAATATATTCATGCACTTTCAATAAAAATTATTTAACTTCCATAACCAGTACCAAACATAAATTCTTGATGTTTTTTTAAAGAATCTTGTAGTTCACTATGAGCATAATCATATAAATCTCTCATCGATAATATTCCAATTATTTTTTTATTCTCGACAACAGGGAGGTGTCGAAAACCTCTTGATTTCATAATATGGATTGCGTCATGCGTTGTTTTCTTTGGCGAAATAGTTTCAACATTTTTAGTCATTATTTCAGATACAGCTGTTTTTTTTGGGTTAAGATTTTTTGGAATTACTCTGAATGCTAAATCTCTCTCTGACACGATTCCTACTAGAGTACCATCATTATTTATATCACAAACAAGTAATGCTCCACACTTGTTTTTAACCATTGAAGAAGCTGCTTCAGTCGCAGACTTTTTCTGATCTATTATTACCAATCTTTGATTAATTAAGACCTTTTCCAATAAATCTCTTATAATCATCTTAACTCCCCTAATATTCATTATAGCGTTTTTTTTAAAAAAGTTAATTTTTTTTTGGAATTTAAGTCTATTTAATAATTTTTACTAAGGTGATTTGATTATTTTTTTTTGAGAGAATTTCGAATTTTAGGTCAAAAAATGAGAAAACCTGACCTTTTTTTGGAATTGTTCTACTTTCATATAATACTAAACCAGCAACAGTTGAAGCATTAGACACTGGTATATTGATATTTAGCTCTTTATTTAATTCTCTTATTGTAACATTTCCTTTAACTAAATAAGTTTTACCAGAAATTGATTTTATGTCCTCTGATCCTTTTGAAATTTTTAAAACGTCGTGTTCATCGTCAATTTCTCCTACAATCTCTTCTATAATATCTTCGAGTGTTACGATTCCTAAAAATTCACCATACTCATCTACAACAATTGAGAAATGTTCTTTTCTTCTCTTAAATTCTAAAAGTTGATTGTCCAATCTTGTAGACTCAGGAATAAACCAAGGTTTTTGACATAAAGATTTAATATTGAAGGTTTTAGGTTCATCAACTTTTATTTCTATTAATTTTCTAATATGAAAAATTCCAATAATATTTTCAGGATTTTTTTCCCATATTGGAATTCTTGAGTGAGGTGAGTTGTTAAGTTTGGTGATCAATTCATTATATTTGATGTTTGAAGATAGGCTAAAGATATCTTTTCTTGGTATCATTATTGAACCCACAGTTATATCATCTAAATCAAGAATTGATTTGAGCATATTTTTTTCGTCTTTTGATGAATCCTCGCCGTGTAAATCAATTGCTCCACGAAGTTCTTCTTCTCGTTTCTCTGAAACCTCCTCTTTTTTAAAGTTTAAATAATTTACTCCAAATATCTTTAAAATCGATGTAGCTACAAAGTTTAAAGTAACTGTTAATGGATATAAAATATAAACTAAAACTTTCATAAATGGAGCAATTTTTAGCGCAAATTGATCAGCCTTTGAAAGTGCCAGTGTTTTTGGAATTAATTCACCAAAAATTAAAATCATAAGCGTCATAATAATAGTTGCGTAGAGAATTCCTTCATTATTAGTTAATTCTATTAAAATTTTTGTTGCTATAGCTGAGGCTAAAATATTCACTAAATTATTTGCAAATAAGATAGTGCAGATTAACATTTCTTTATTTTTAAATAGCTCTTCGAAAATTTTAGCATTTTTTTTCCCTGTGCGAGCAAGGTTATGCATTCTTGGTTTTGAAGCTGAAGTGAGTGAAGTTTCAGACCCAGAGAAAAAAGCTGATAATATTATGAGTCCAAATATAGACCCAATCAAAATATGAAGTGGGATTTCCATTATTTATTCTAAATTTTTTTCAAGAAATTTAATTAATAGTTTTTCATTATAAAGTATATAACTTAAAGTTTTACCATATTGTTCTAATAAAATAAATTTAAGTTTACTATTCTTCACTTTCTTATCAAATCTTAAATGTTTAATAAATTCTTTGGCGGTAAACCTCAAGTTGTAGTCTGATAATCTAAATGGAATTTTTAAATCTTTCATATGATCTTCATAATTTTCAATCATTTTTTCATTACCAAAACTTAAGAAAGCAGAAAATTTTAT
Organism: uncultured Alphaproteobacteria bacterium; assembly: GCA_902618535.1. Lineage (GTDB taxonomy): Bacteria > Pseudomonadota > Alphaproteobacteria > Methylaequorales > Methylaequoraceae. The sequence goes on from CACNAV010000002.1 coordinate 52,103, forward strand.
AGCTAAAAACATACCTAAAAATACTGCTTCACCATGCAAAATTTTCTTCGAAAATCCTGTTTGAGACTCTATAGCATGACCGAAAGTATGACCAAAATTAAGGATTTCTCTTATTCCTGTCTCTTTTTCATCTTTAGAAACAATCTTAGATTTAATCTCACAGCTTTTTTTTATTGCATGTATCAAGCTTGTTTTCTCAAGTGTAATAATTTTGTGTCCATTTTTTTTTAACCATAAAAAGAAATTATTATCACTGATAAGGGAATATTTTAAAATTTCTGCATAACCACAAATAATTTGTCTATAAGGTAAACTCTTTAGTATATTTAAGGAAATTAAAACTGATTTAGGTTGATAAAAGGTTCCAATCAAATTTTTTCCGAACTTTGAGTTTATTGCAGTTTTTCCGCCAACAGAACTATCAACCTGTGATAATAGTGTAGTTGGCATTTGAACGAAATCAACACCTCTCAATAAAACGCTTGCTGTTAATCCAACCAAATCACCAATTACTCCCCCTCCAATACATACTAAAAGAGTTTTCCTATCTATTTTTTTTTCCAAAATTTTTTCACACAAAAACTCAAAATATTTAAAACTTTTAGAATTTTCACCTGGAGGTAAGCAGATAATAGACACACTTTTATCACATCTTTTTTTTAACGAAAAAATCTTTTCATTTATTAACTTCTTAACTTGGTTGTCGGTTACAACTACTAACCCAGAGTAGTTTGAAAAACCCTCTACAAGTTTTTCAAATGATGAAAACAAATCATTTCCTATATATATTGGATACGATCTATTTCCTAAATTAACTTTAATCTCGTTAATTTTTACCATGATATTTTAAGTTGTTAATAATCCTTCTAACGATATCAGGAATAGTTAGACCATCAACAGATATAATTATATGAGCCTGTTCATATTTTTTGGTTCTGCTATTTATCATACTTTCAAGTTTTTCTTTAAGATCAACATTTTTTAGTAAAGGTCTGGACTTTAAATTGTTTGTGAGTCTTTGAACTAAATTATTCATTTTTATTTCTAAAAAAATACAAATACTCTTTTCTTTTATACTATCAATTACTTTCTGATCACCTAATATTCCTGCACCAGTTGCAATTACAGGATTATTTTTACTTTCAAGAAATCTGTACAATGTTTTTTTTTCGATCTTTCTAAATTCATCTTCACCATACTTTTCAAAAATATGATGGGTTTTTTGTCCTGAAGCTTTTTCAACCTCAAAGTCAATATCAACAAATGTCCTTCTTAGAATTTTTGACAAAACTCTTCCAATAGTTGTTTTGCCAACACCAGTCATTCCTACAAGCACAATTTTTTTTTTCTCTAAAATCATTACATTCTATTTTAATTTCTAAAATCGTGTATAATTTGTATAATTAATTTTTGATGTTAAAACTACATAAATATGAATAAATTAGTTGTAAAGATTCTTGTTTCATTGGTAATTTCTTTTCTTGTCTTCTTGATATACCTTGGTAGTACTGATTTTATGATTAAACCTAAGATTATTGAAAGTGATTATAAAGTTGAAGAAAATTAGCTTAATTTTGTTCATCCTAATTTTTTTTAGCGATACTTTAAAATCTAATCAAATATTTAAAGACAGAAAAGTTTTAAATAAAAAAAAAGAAACTTCAAGCTTTATTAGTGAAATAGGTGATGTTTATAAGGATACTATTTGGAATTCCATTTTCCTTGATAAAACATTTGATGATATTGATAGCTTTATAAAAACCATCCCAACAAAAAGTCCTAACCCTTTTATTCAAGAAATGATATTTGACTTTTTGACTACAAAGAAAAAGCTCAACAATAAAAATATTTCAAATGAAGAGGATAGTAAAATTCTCGAACTTTTAATTAACCAACTTTTTGAGACAGGAAGGATTAATGAAATTGAGTATTATTATTCACAGTCAAGCAATCTAAAAATGAACGAATTTATCTTGGTAAAAATACTTGAAGGTAATTTTTTAAGAAATAGACAAGAAGAAGCCTGCAAAATATTAGCTGAAAACTCTAGTGTTTCTCCGGCTATTTTTGGGAAGGTGATAATAATTTGCGATATAATTGCTAATAAATATGATCAGGCAAAATTAGGACTTCTTCTTCTTAAAGAACAAAATAAACCTGGTGATTCATTTTTCATTGATTTAGCATACTCGTTAATGAGTGAAAATAGTCAGGCCGACTCAGAGAGTATAAAAAAAAAATTGGATCAAATTAAGTCACTCAATCCGATAATTATGTCTTCTTTACAATTTGCAGATATCTCGCCAACTTATGAACAAGTTGAAAATTTAAATACAAGTGGTTTGTTGTTTGTTCTTTCGAACCCGTCTGTTGAAACTGATATAAAAATTTTTTGTTCTGAACTTTTAATAAAGCAGGGGCGAATCAGTTTTGACTTTTTATCGGAGGCTTACCTATTACCCAGATATAAAAATGCTGAATTAGAAAATGCTCTAAATATATACAAAACTCTCTCACCTGCAAAGGCAAGACCCTTATTGTATCAATCAATTATTTTAGAAAAAAACGAAGAAGTAAAGTTTCAAAAAATTGTTGCCTTATTGAAGATTTCAATTATTGACAACTTATTCATTCAAACATCTAATCTTGTACATAAACTTGTAGATTTACAAAAGTTAACTGCATCAAAAGAACAAATTTTTTTAATTTCAAGAATGTTTCAAGTACAAAACGAGTTTGACAAAGCTGATGAAGTTTTAAGAATAATTGAAAATGAGTACGATTTGGATTTAATTTTTAGAGAAATTTCAATTGAGCTTAACAGGCGATTACTTGATAAGTCTGTAGACATTGATTTGCTTGAAGAAAAGATCAAAAAACTAGACAAAGTGAAAGAATTAAATTCCCAAAAATATCAAAAAATTATTATGAATTTGATGTTTAATTACGATTTAAGTCAATTAACAAAAAATATAATAAATAAACTAAGCTTTTCTAGTAATGAAAAATTTAACAGTAATTCTTTACATAATTTATCTCTAGCAGAGAAATATTCAAAAAAACAAGATCTGTTTAATTCAACCAAAATTCTTTTTAAGACATTAGGGAATAAAAATTTTAATGATTTAACAATTCTTGAAAGTTATAAAATTTTACTAATATTAAGAAATTTAGGATTTGAAAAAGAGTTAAGAAGCATTTCAATTAATTTAACCCACTAATGAAAAAAAATATTAATCTAATTGAAAAATATATTGAATTCATTTTTGCTCAGAAAAACCTCGCAAAAAATACTGTTGCGTCATACGAAAATGATTTGAGTGAGTTTGCAAAGTTTATTGGGAATATTGATTTCTTGGATTTGAACGTCAGTGAATTTAAAAAATATGTTAGTTATTTATCTAAAAATTTTTCACCATCAAGTCATTCTAGAAAACTTTCTTCAGTTAAAAACTTTTTTCTTTATTTATATGATCTGAAATTAGTAAACAATACCCCTATAGATTTTATTGACTTTCCCAAATTACCAAAAAAGATTCCAAAATTTCTTTCCGAATCAGAAGTGAATAACCTCATTAAAAAAAGTTATGAGGATAAAAGTTTTAAGGGATTAAGAACTACCCTTTTAATAGAAATATTATACGCCACTGGCATAAGAGTTTCTGAGTTAGTTGGTATAAGTTTAGGGGATATTTCCGATAATTATTCTTCGATTGTAATAAGAGGAAAGGGGGGGGGACAGAGAATTGTGCCATTATTCGGAAAAGTTAAAACCGTTTTGAAAAGATATTTAGGTTTTTTAAATCAATTAAAAAGACCAACGAAAAGTTTGTTTTTATTTCCTTCAAACTCAAAATTTGGGCACATAACCAGAAATAGATTTTTTCAAATCCTGAAAAACCTTGGTAAAGAAATACATTTAGATTTAAACAGAATTTCTCCACACGTATTGAGACATTCATTTGCTTCTCACCTATTAAGTAGGGGAGTTGACTTAAGAATAATTCAGGAATCATTAGGACATAAAGACATATCTACTACACAAATTTACACTCATATTCAGTCGAGTAAACTCAGAAAAATTCTTGAGAAGAGGACTTATATTGATGATGAAATTAAAAAGTTTAAAAAATTAGGTTGAGTTTATCAATTAATTTTTATATTAAAATACTCACGATAATTATTAATGAAAGGAAATTATGAGTTTTAAAATAGTTGAACAAGCCAAGCCTAGGCTTAATAGAAGCGAATTAGCTGTACCTGGAAGCAATCCTTCATTATTTGAAAAAGCAGCAAAAAGTAATGTTGATGTAATTTTTCTGGATCTTGAAGATGCAGTTGCACCTGATGAGAAAGAGCAAGCAAGAAAAAACATAATTGAGGGTTTAAACGATATAGACTGGAATACTAAAACGATGTCGGTGAGGATTAATGGCCTCGATACCCATTTTATGTATAAAGACGTTGTCGACTTAATTGAAAAAGCTCCTGGAAAACTTGATTTGATAATGATCCCAAAAGTTGGAACTATCTCTGATGTATACGCAGTTGATATGTTATGTACTCAAGTAGAGGATGCCATGGGAATAGATAAAAGAATAGGGTTTGAGTTAATCATTGAAACAGCACTAGGAATGCAGAACATTAATGAAATAGCTTCTTATTACAGAAGGCTAGAGTCACTTCACTTTGGTGTTGCTGATTATGCAGCTTCAACAAAGGCTAAAACGACTGTTATAGGTGGCCCCAACCCAAATTATCATGTTTTAACCGATATAGACGGTGACAACCCCAGAGAAAAACATTGGGGAGACATGTGGCATCACGCCGTTTCTAAAATGGTAATTGCAGCCAGAGCTAATGGCTTAAGACCAATTGATGGTCCTTTTGGAGATTTTAATGATCCAGATGGATACACAGCACAAGCTAATAGATCTGCCACATTGGGATGTGAAGGTAAATGGGCTATTCATCCAAGTCAAATTGATCTTGCAAACAAAGTGATGAGTCCTTCTGACAAGGAAGTTAACCAGGCAAAAAGAATTTTGGAAGCCATGGAACAGGCAAAAAAAGAGGGAAAAGGTGCGGTTTCTCTGGATGGAAGACTAATTGACATTGCTTCAATTAGGCAAGCTGAGGTTTTGGTTCAAAAAGCTAAATTGATTGAGGGAAAATAAAAAAAATTAATGCAAAATTTTCTAGACTTTGAAAAACCTTTACTTGAGATTCAATCAAAAATTGAAGAGTTAAGGCATCTAAAGGATACTAGTGAGAATATTGCTAATGAATTAAGTCAACTACAAGAGAAATTCGATAAGAAATTATCAGAAATCTATAAAGAGCTTACACCTTTTCAAAAAGTAAAAGTTTGCAGGCATCAAGACAGACCAAAATTTAATGAGATAGTTAAATTAGTTTTCGATAATTATGAAAATCTATCAGGTGATAGACTCTTTGCTGATGACTCATCAATTAAGGGTGGTTTTGCAAGAATAAAAAATAAAAAATTTTTAGTTGTAGGCAATGACAAAGGTAAAGATATTGACAGTAGGGTTAAAAATAACTTTGGTATGGCCAAGCCAGAAGGATATCGAAAAGCTCAACGTCTTTTTCAAATAGCCAGTAAGTTTAATTTACCTATTGTTTCCTTTATAGATACTCCTGGGGCTTTTCCAGGTGTTGAGGCAGAGGATAGAGGACAATCAGGTGCAATAGCAAGTTCTATAAAAAACTCTTTGAATGTAAGATCCCCTATTTTTTCATTTGTTATAGGTGAAGGTGGTTCAGGTGGTGCTGTTGCACTGGGTTTAGGGAATAAAGTAATAATGTTAGAGCATGCAATTTATTCTGTTATTTCACCTGAGGGTTGCGCATCCATTCTGTGGAGATCAATCAATCATTCGGAAAGTGCAGCTGAAAACCTAAAGCTTACTGCCCAAGATTTACTTGATCTTGATGTAATAGACGAAATATTAAAAGAGCCACTTGGTGGTGCTCATAGAAATATTAATGAAACATGTCAGCACATAAAAAATTGTTTACTTAGGCTTACTACTGAATTTGAAGGTAAAACATCCGAAGAAATAATGTTACATAGGGAAAGAAAATACTTAGATATTGGAAAAAAGTTTATAGAAAATTAGATTTTTAATTTAATTTTCCACAGCAGTTCTTATATTTTTTTCCAGTCAGAGGGCATCTTGCGTTTCTAGATATTTTTTTTTCCTCAGTTTCTTCTAGGCATTTTTTTTCTTGATTTTCTGATTTTTGAGGAGTTGGTTCAGGAACTTCACTTTTAATTTCAATAAAACTTATTATCTTTGAAACAGTCTCTCTTATTTGTCTCATCATTTCCTCAAACATCAAAAAAGCTTCTTGTTTATATTCATTTAGTGGATCTTTTTGACCGTAAGCTCTTAAAGAAATTCCCTGTCTGAGATGATCCAATGATAATAAATGTTCTTTCCAGCTTTTATCAATAATTTGAAGAAGTAAGCTTTTTTGGGCTATTAAAAATACTTCCTCGCTATATTTAGTTTTTTTTAAATTGATATTATTATTTGAAAGTTTTTTAACTTCATCAACTAAATCTTCAAGTTGGATGTTTTGAATATTTTTAAAAGAATTAAATTCAAGATCAATATTCAGATTATTTTTTAGGCCATCCTTTATTTTTTCTTTTTTGTCTTCGTCAAACTGTGAAAAGTCAATTTGATAACCCTCGAAGAAATCATCTATAAAACTGTCACGCATATCAAAGATTAGATTGTCAATTTCAATATCATTTATAATTTCCATTCTTTGTTGATAAATAATTTTTCTTTGTTCATTCATCACATCATCAAACTTCAAAAGGCTTTTTCTTATTTCGAAGTTCCTACCTTCAACTTTTTTTTGAGCTCTTTCCAGAGCTTTTGTTATCCAGGGATGTTGGATACATTCATTTTCCTCTAGTCCTAGAGTTTGTAATACTGTGTCAAGTTTTTCAGAGCCAAAAATCCTCATTAAATCATCTTCTAGTGATAGAAAGAATTTGGATGAGCCAGGATCACCTTGTCTACCTGATCTTCCCCGAAGCTGATTATCTATTCTTCGAGATTCATGCCTTTCTGTTCCGATTATATAAAGGCCTCCAGAATCTAATGCTATTTTCTTCAAGGGTTCGTTTTCTTTATTTTCCTCAAAACCACCAAGTTTTATATCCGTTCCTCTACCAGCCATATTCGTAGCAATAGTTACCTGACCAGGCTTTCCAGCATTTGCAATAATATCAGCTTCTTTTAAGTGATTTTTTGCATTTAAAACTTCATGAGGAATCTTTCTAGATTTTAAAAGAGAAGATATTTTTTCAGACTTTTCTATGGAAACTGTTCCTACTAAACAAGGTTGTTGATTTTTTCTACATTCTTCAATAAGAGTAATAATAGCGTTATATTTCTCATTCAAAGTTCTGTAAATTTCATCTTCATGATCAATCCTAATCATATTTTTATTAGTAGGAATTTCAATTACCTCAAGTTTATAAATGTCAAAAAACTCATCTGCTTCTGTTTTTGCTGTTCCAGTCATTCCTGAAAGTTTTTCGTAAGACCTAAAGTAGTTTTGATAAGTTATTGAGGCTAATGTTTGATTTTCCACTTGAACATCCAAATTTTCTTTGGCTTCAATTGCTTGATGAAGACCTTCCGAGAAACGTCTTCCTTCCATTGCCCTTCCTGTGAACTCGTCAACTATGAGAACTTTTCCTCCTTGAACTAAATAATCTTTATCTTTTTCAAACACAAACCTTGCTTTAAGAGATTGGTTGGTATGGTGTAAAATAGTCACATTATTAATGTCATACAAGCTCCCACTAGTCAGTAAATTATTTTTTAAAAAAATCTTCTCAAGTTTTTCTACTGCATTATCGTTTAAAACTACTGTTCTTGCTTTTTCATCTTTTTCATAATCATCTTTTTGGAGAGTACCTATAATTTGATCAACAACTTTATAGAGGTTTGAAGATTCCTCAGCAGCACCAGAAATTATTAAAGGAGTTCTTGCCTCATCAACTAAAATTGAATCAACTTCATCAATGATTGCGTAGTTAAACTTGCTTTGAACTAACTGGTCTTTAGAAAATTTCATATTATCTCTCAAGTAGTCAAAGCCAAATTCATTGTTTGTCCCATAAGTTATATCGGATGAATATGCCTTTTTTCTATCCAAGTCATCCATTCCACCTGCTATAAAACCAGTTTTCAAACCTAATTTAGTGAACACTGCCCCCATCCACTCACAGTCTCTTTTTGCAAGATAGTCATTTACAGTAACAATGTGGACAGAATTTCCAGCAATAGAGTTTAAATAGGCTGACAAGGTTGAAACAAGTGTTTTGCCTTCACCAGTTTTCATTTCAGCAATCATACCTTTATGCAAAACAATTCCTCCTATAATTTGTACGTCATAATGTCTTTGACCCAGTGATCTTTTTGCTGCTTCTCTTACATTAGCAAATGCATGGGGTAAAAGATCATCAGTCTTCATGCCCTTTTTAATCTGTTCTTTAAATTCGTGAGTCTTTTTAATAAGGTCGTCATCACTTAGCTTTTGATATTTTTCTTCTAAATCGTTCGTTTGTTGAACTAGTGGAAAGATTTTCTTTAACAATCGGTCATTAGAGGAACCGAAAAATTTTTTTGAGAGAAAATTTAACATTGTATTTATTTATAATAATTTTATAGATAAGGATATAATTATTTTTTGTTTATTTTAAAATGATAATAAAAACTTCCCCTTTGGCACCAAAAAAACTAAAAAAGCTTTATGAAATTGATGGTGTCAGTATCGCTTCTGTAAGTTGTGGAATTAAGAAAAACTTTAAAGATGATTTGGTTTTAATAAAGTTTAACTCACCAAGCAAAATTTATGGTGTTTTTACCAATTCTAAGACTCCTGGGGCACCTATAGTTTGGAACAAATCTATTATTAAAAATGGTAAGGTATCAGCGCTGATTATTAATTCAGGAAATGCAAATGTTTTTAATGGTAAAAAAGGTGAGGAGGCCCTAAAAAAAATAATTTCGGCTCTTTCTTTGAAATTGTCAATTAGTGAAAAAGAGATTTTTATGGCGTCAACAGGAGTTATTGGTGAGCCTTTGGATTATAAAAAAATTATTGGAAAAATTCCTCAACTAATTAAAAATCTAAGCAATACACACGAAAGTTGGTTGAAAGCAGCTAATGCAATTAGAACCACTGATACTTTCCCAAAAATATATTCTGAAAAAATAAAATTTAACGAAAAAGAAAACTTTTATATTAATGGAATAGCAAAAGGTTCAGGAATGATTGCACCAAATATGGCCACAATGCTTTCATTTATAGTTTCAAATATTCCATTAGAAAAAAATGGTACAAAAAAAAAATTTAAACATATAGTCGAAGAAACTTTCAATTCAATAACTGTTGATAGCGATAAATCAACAAGTGATATGGTGCTATTGATTTTAATTAAAAATCAAAATAGAAAAACCATAGGTCCTCAAACAGAAAAAAAGTTTTTTGATAAACTTACAACTTTGATGACTAACCTGGCACACCAAATTGTAAAAGATGGAGAGGGAGCTTCAAAATTTATAAAAATTTCAGTTGATGGTGCTCAAAATTATAAAGATGCTAAAAACTTAGGAATGTCAATTGCAAATTCACCATTATTTAAAACTGCTATGGCTGGCTCTGACTCAAACTGGGGAAGAATTATAATGGCATTAGGTAAGACTGGCGTAGTTCTTAATAACTCAAAAATATCAATAAAATTTGGGCATTTTTTTATATTAAAATCTGGAGAAAACTTATTATTAAAAAATGTAAAAAAAATTAATAACTATTTAAAAAGAAAAGAAATTGAAATTTCTGTTTCAGTAGGAAATGGATCTGGAAGTAGTACCGTTTGGACATGTGACCTCACTAAAAATTACATTAGTATTAATACAGATTACAGGAGCTAAATAATTAAAGTTGTTGCTTGTATTTTAAGAAAAAAAAATAGACTTATGATTGCCTCCAGACCATACAATAAGTCATTTGGAGGTTTTTATGAATTTCCAGGTGGTAAAGTAAAAAAAAACGAATTTTTATTGGAAGCTCTTAAAAGAGAATTAATGGAAGAACTATCAGTGAGAATAAATGTAAATAAGCTAATATTTTTGTGTTCGTATCAAATAAAAAGGGGTAGAAAAAAAATTGATTTAAATTTTTTTTCTACAAATAACTGGCTTGGTAAGGTAAAGGCACTAGAAAAACAAGAGGTTAAGTGGATAAGACTCTGTGAGGTTAAAAATTTTAAAATGCTCACTTCAAATAAAAAAATCATTGATTTGTTGAATTGTTTTTTAATTGCTTCCAAGAACTAATTGAGATTATATCCAGAGTAACTTTGAGTTGACGATTTTGATTTGCAAATTCTTTTATGTATATTTTATTGAGAAAGTTTATGTAAGTTTTTGAAATTTTTTCTTTTTTTTCTATTATTGGAATTTTTTCACCCATATTCTTAATATCCTTCAAGATACCTATTATACTTTTGTAAAAAATGTCAAAATTTACTTTTTCTGTAACAATTTCATTGTAACCAACCTCTGCTAATAAATTGCTAAAATCGGCCATTAAATCAACTTTGGGAATTCTATTAAATGCACCACTCAAAAATCGATCATCAGCTACAAAAAAGCATTGTCTAAGTTCCCTAAGTGTTTGTTCACCAAAAAAATTGCAAAGAAAAAGTCCATCATCAGTTAAGATATCGAGTATTTTTTTGAGATAATTTTTTTTTTCTAAAACTTTGTTTGTACAAAAATTAGATATTACTAAATCAAAGCTTTTTTTCTTGAATGGTAAATCGTCAAAATCAGCGTAAATAACATTATATGATTTATTTTTAAAAAATTCTTTTTTAAAAATTTTATACTGCGATAAATAAATTAAATTTTTACATTTAATTTTGGATATTTCATCAATCGTTTCGTTTAAATCACTTGATATAAGCAAAACATTAGTAAATTCAGGCTTTAATTCTACAATTTTTTTATGAAGGATTTTTGAAAATGACTTATAAACAAAATTATCACCTTTCCATTTTTTGAAAGCTTTATTTTTTTCTTCAATTGATAATTTTTTATAAATATTATAATTCATAATAATGAAAATTTTAATATATTCTTCTATGCTTTGTCCATATTGTTTTGCAGCAAAAACACTTTTAAAAAAACTTAATCTTAAGTTTGAAGAGGTTTTGATAGATGGTAATTCTAAGATGAAAAAAAGAATGATTGAATTGTCTGATGGAAGAACTTCAGTTCCTCAAATTTTTTTTGGAGAAAACCATGTTGGTGGGTATGATGATCTTAAAAGATGCTACGAAGAAGGTAAATTAAATTTATTTTTAAGAAAATGAAAATTAAAGTTGTTTGTATCCAGACTAATAGCAGTAAGTTTCCAGAGAAAAATATTGAAATGTTGGATAAGATTTTTAGGAAAATAACATGCGAAAAAATAAATCTAATCTGCCTGCCTGAGTGTGTAGCAATTTTTTCAGACGAAAAAAAAAGAATTAATAATTTTTTATTAGACTGGAAAAACAGATTTCTTGATCTAATAAAATACTATTCAAAAAAGAAAAAATCATATATCCTTGTTGGATCAGTTCCTCAAAAAAGTAAAAATAACAAATTTTTGAATCGTTCTCTTGTAGTTGACCCTAAAGGAGAAGTAGTTTCAAGTTATGATAAAATAAACCTCTTTGATGTTTTTTTGAGTAAAAAAGAAAAATATTTTGAGTCCAGAAATTATGATTCAGGAAAAAAAATATCAGTTTCGAGACTACCTTGGGGAAATTTAGGCATGACGATTTGCTATGATTTAAGATTTCCTTTTCTTTATAAGAAACTTGCTAAAAAGGGAGCTCATTTTTTTTCTGTCCCAGCGGCATTTACTTACACAACTGGTATTACTCATTGGGAATCATTATTAAGGGCTCGAGCGATTGAGAATGGATGTTATGTTTTTGCCCCAGCACAATGTGGTTATCATGATAATGGACGACGTACATTTGGAAACTCAATGATAATTGATCCATGGGGGACAGTTTTGAAAAGAGCAAAACATTCCATAGGTTTAATTTCATGTATTATTGATTTAGAGAAAGTTAATTTTTATAGAAAGAGGATTCCAGCAATGACAGAATATTAGTTAAACTTTTTTAAAAATAGCAGTTTGAATAATATTTCCTTTTTGTGAATCTTTACCTTGATAAAATTTTAAAAGATTTAGACTACAGTTTTTTAAATTAAAAAGCTCTTTTTCTCGTAGCATATTTTTTTTTGTATTTAATTTACCCTTGCCATTTTGAATCATAAAAGTTTCACAAAAAAAAAGACCATTTTTTTTCATTAAAAAAGGAATAATTCTAAAAAGAGGTCTGTGTAAAAATCTAAATAAAATTACTAAGTCGTATTTTCTCAGAGCCAACCTGTTTCTAATTTTCGGTAATTTTGTTTTTTCTAAATCAATACAATGAAAGGTATAATTTTTTTTTTTAAAATTATTATTTTTTTTTAAGTCAACAGAATCAACATACCAATTATTTTTTAATAATAGTTTAACAAATGTTTCATTGCCAGAAGCCAAATCTAGTGCCCTCCCTTTTTTGGTTCTAACAAACTTTAGTAATGAATTTTGATAGAAAACTTGATTCACTATAACTTAGATGTAAACAAGTAATTTATTTTTTCTGTATTTATATAATTCCATTTTTTCAGGAAAAAATTATATAAAATCCCTTGAAATCTTATATTTGAGAATTCATGCTTCAATAGTGTTTTCTTCAATTTATTTGGTCTAATAAATTTACTCCATTCATGTGTATTTTTGGGTACAATTTTTAAAATATTTTCGGCAAAAAAAATTGCAGTTAAGTATGATGTGATTGTTTGATTTATCGTTGAACCTAAAAAGAATCCACCACTTTTCAAAGATTCCTTTGATTTTTTTATAATTAAATCAATACTTTGGACATGCTCTAAAACTTCCATGCATGTAATAACATCAAATTTCTTTCGAAAATTAACATCAGAAATATTTCCGTGAATATAATTTATTTTTAAATTCATTTTTTTGGCATGATCTTTTGCAACTAAAATTGCTTTTTCGTTTTCGTCCATTCCGGTAACTTCAGCTCCAAGTCTAGCAAGCGGCTCGCATAGAATTCCTCCGCCACAACCTATATCAAGAATTTTTAAGGACTTAATTGATTTACCCAATGAATTTAAAATAAATTTAATTCTTACTGGGTTGAATGAGTGTAAAGCCTCAAAACTTCCTTTTTCATCCCACCATTCATTAGATAACTTATCAAAAATGTTTTCATTACCTTTTTTTTGAATTGTAATTTTCTTGCTTTTCATTTCAATATATTTACATATGTTTATATTTAACTTGTGAAACAATAAAAAAATAATGTCAATATTAGTAATGAAATTTGGTGGAACGTCTGTTGCTAATTTAAGTAGGATTAAAAATTTACAACAATTGGTCAAGAACAAAATTTCCAATGGTCATAAAAAAATTTTAGTTGTAGTATCCGCTATGAGCGGTGTTACAAACAACTTAGTAAAGCAATACAAAAGAATAGATTCCAATATCAATAAACCAGAATATGATGTAATTTTATCAACCGGGGAGCAGTATTCGTCGGCGATAATTAGTACCTTTTTAAATAAAAATGGTTTAAAATCTCGTTCAATTCTTGGGTGGCAAATTCCAATAATAACAGATGATAAATTTAGTCAAGCAAGAATTGAAAAAATTAATACAGAAAAAATTTTAAAACTATTCAAAAAGTTCAATGTTTTGGTGGTTGCTGGTTTTCAGGGAATTAGTTCAGAAGATAGAATTACCACTCTTGGAAGAGGTGGATCAGATACCAGTGCAGTAGCCATAGCTGTTGCTCTTAAATCAAAAATTTGTGAAATATATACTGATGTAGAGGGAATATTTTCATCTGACCCAAAAGTAGTTAAAGATGCAAAAAAAATTAAAAACATTACTTATGAGGAAATTCTTGAAATGGCATCACTGGGATCGAAGGTTCTTCATCCAAGATCAGTTGAATTAGCTATGAAATATGATATTAACATTCATGTAAGGAGTTCTTTCAAAAGAAAGCATGGTTCAATGGTTGTAAAGGAAGAAAATAAACTTGAAAAAGAAGTTGTGACTGGAATAGCAGCGTCAGAAAATGATGCCAATATTTCTTTAAAAGGGATTCCTGACAAACCAGGTGTAGCAGGACAAATATTTAGTATTCTAGCTGATGCAGACATTAACGTTGATATGATTGTTCAAAATATCACTGACGATGGAAAGTTTGCCAGTATCACTTTTACGGTCCCATTAGACGATTGTAAAAAAGCCGTCAAAGTTTTGCGAAACTCAAAAATTAAATTTAAAAAAATTTTTTTTGATACTAAAATCTGCAAAATATCAATTGTAGGTGTAGGTATGAAAAGTAATGTGGGGGTTGCAAAGGTAATGTTCCAAACATTAGCAAAAAAAAATATTAATATTAAAGTAATTTCAACATCTGAAATCAAGATTAGTGTGTTAATCGAATCAGATAAAAAAAAAGTTGCACTTAATTCTTTGCATAAGGCTTATGGACTTGGATTGTAGGCATAGTTTATTCGCTAGAGGAAATGAATTTTTAGGTACCACATATCCTATCATGGGTGGAGCTATGACTTGGTTATCAGAGAGGAATTTAGTTTCAGCAATATCGAATGCTGGTGGTTTTGGAATTATAGCTTGTGGTTCAATGCAGACTGAGCAACTGGGAGAAGAAATTGAAGCTACACAAAAAATGACTAATAAACCATTTGGAGTTAATTTGATTTTACTTCATCCTGATATTGATGATTTAATTGAATGTTGTGTATTAAAAAAAGTAGAATTGGTAGTTTTTGCTGGAGGGTTTCCCAAAAAAAGACAAATTGAATTATTAAAAAGTAAAGGAATTAAAACTATGTGTTTTGCTACCACATTATCAATTGCAAAAAAAATGATTTCATATGGCATTGATTCGCTTGTTCTGGAGGGAAGTGAGGCGGGAGGACATATAGGACCAGTTTCAATTAATGTTTTAATTCAAGACATACTTCCCGAAATTAACGAAGTTCCTGTTTTTGTTGCCGGTGGTATTGGAAGAGGTGAAATAATTCTTAAATTTTTGCAACTAGGTGCATCAGGTTGTCAAATAGGCACTAGGTTTGTTTGTGCAACTGAATCAATCGCACATGAAAACTTTAAGAAAATCTTTATTAAATCAGAAGCTAGAAATGCACAAGTTTCTGTTAAATTAGATGAGAGATTCCCAATTATACCAGTTAGAGCAATTGAAAACAGTGCAACCAAAGAATTTGTAAACGAACAAAAAAAACTTTTGAACCTTATAGATAAAAAAAAAATTTCACTAAGAGAAGCCCAATTAGAAATCGAGCATTTTTGGGCTGGTTCATTAAAAAATGCTGTTATAAATGGAGATATCGAAAATGGTTCTTTAATGGCTGGTCAAAGTGTCTCTATGGTTAAAGAGATTCAACCAGTCACAAAAATATTTAGTGATTTGCTTACGCAAATAGATAAACAATTAATTTCTGAAAGAAGAAATCATCATGCTTAGGAACGAATTGGACAAAAAGAACTTTGAGATTTATAAAAAAATTGGGGAAAAGATAGCTTTGCAAAGAAAAAAAAAAAGAAGAAAAGTTGAAGGTATTTCAAAAAAACTAAACATCAATGTAGTTTTTTTAGATTTTATTGAGGAAGGAAACTTTTTAAAAATCCCCAAACACATTCCCCGATTAGGATTTGTGAGAAGTTATGCTAAATATTTAGAAGTAGATATTTCTAGGGAATTATCAGAAATTTCCTCATCAAATACCATAGGTTTTAAAAATGAGAACAAAAAAATTATATTAAAAAAAGGCTTTGAAAAATTTGCTTCTTTTTTGCTTTTTTTAATTTTACTTTTAACTGTCTTATTTTTTTTTAATTAAAAAAAAGTTTTTCAAACTATGAATAGGCTTTAGAGTTAACTATAATATGTTAATTGTAATCATAAATTTAACAAAAGAAGAAAAAATTAGATGAGTATAAGACCCTGGCGAGATATTCAAAGAAAAAAAACCAGAAAAATTAAGGTTGGTAATGTAGAAGTTGGAGGTGATTCACCCATATCAGTTCAATCGATGACTAATACTCTAACAACTGATGTTAAAGCTACTGTAAATCAGATAAGGTCACTTGAGAATGTCGGTGCAGATTTAGTAAGAGTTTCTTGTCCTGACGAGGAGTCTAGCCTATCTCTAAAAAATATTGTCAAAGAGGTTAATGTTCCAATTGTTGCGGATATTCATTTTCATTACAAAAGGGCAATAGAGGCAGCAGAGTCTGGGGCTTCTTGTCTGCGAATCAACCCTGGAAATATTGGTAAGCCAGAAAGAGTAAGAGAGGTTATTAAAGCAGCAAAAAACAACGGATGTTCAATTAGGATAGGAGTTAATGCAGGTAGTCTTGAAAAAGAACTTCTTGAAAAATATGGGGAACCTTGTCCAGAAGCAATGGTAGAGTCAGCTTTAAATCATGTGAAGATTCTTGAGGATAATGATTTTTTTGAATTTAAAATAAGTTGCAAGGCATCTGATGTTTTTTTAGCTGTCGCAGCATATTATGGAATATCTGATGCCTGTGATTATCCAATCCACTTAGGTATAACTGAGGCTGGTGGTATGATACCTGGAACTATTAAATCTTCAATTGGGATGGGGTCTTTACTTTGGGCAGGTATTGGAGATACTATAAGAGTTTCACTATCAGCTGATCCTGTAGAAGAAATTAAAGTTGGATTTAATATGCTTAAGTCTCTAAATTTAAGACACAGAGGTGTTAACATAATCTCTTGTCCCTCATGTGCTCGCCAAAACTTTAATGTGATAAATACGGTTGGGGAGCTCGAAAAAAGGTTAGAGCATATTACTACACCAATGACATTGTCAGTGATTGGTTGTGTTGTAAATGGTCCTGGGGAAGCCAAAGAAACTGATATTGGATTAACCGGAGGTAAGAGTCATCAAATATATCTTGATGGCGAGAAACATCATATACTGAGAGAAGGAAACATGATAGATCATTTAGTTGAGTTGTGTGAAAAAAAACAGAAAGAATTATTAAGTAAAAGCTAAAATTGCAAAAGTTGAACTCAGTTAAAGGAACCAAAGATATTTTTGGTAATACAGTTTTAGAGCATGATCATGTTATAAAAACATTCAGAGATATATGTGTATTTAACAACTTTAAAAAAATTTCTACACCAATATTAGAACATGAAAATATATTCGTAAAAACACTAGGTGTTACATCGGATATAATCTCAAAAGAAATGTATAATTTTAAAGATCAGGGTGGTGATGATCTAGTATTAAGACCTGAAGGTACAGCAGCCATTGTAAGAGCTCTGATTACAAATTCACTGCAAGAAGAAGCTAATAAAAATTTTTACTACCATGGACCAATGTTTAGAAGAGAGAGGCCTCAATCAGGGAGGCTCAGACAATTTCATCAAGTTGGACTTGAAGTATTTGGTGATAGAAATTTTTTGGATGATGTCAGAGTTATTATTTTAGCAGAAAAGCTTTTAGGTAATTTAAATATTAGAAATAAGCTTAAATTACAAATAAATACGCTTGGTGAGCAGAAAAATAGAAAAAAATATATTGCTGAACTTAAAAAATTCTTTAAAAAAAATTACCTTCAATTATCTTCCGAAAGTAGACAAAAAATAGAAAATAATCCTTTGAGAATTTTAGATTCAAAGGACGATAATGATAAAAAATTATTTAGTAGTTTACCTCAAATAACGGAATTCCTCGATAGAGATTCAAAGGATTTTTTTAATGAAATTATAAAATTACTTTCAAGCTTAGACATTGAATTTGAAGTAAATCCCTTTTTAGTAAGAGGTCTAGATTATTATAATCATACGGCATTTGAATATATTTTTTCAGAAAGTAGAAGTCAAAATGCTGTACTTGCTGGTGGCAGGTACGATGGATTAGTAAAGTCTCTTGGAGGAAGAGATCTATCTGGTATTGGTTGGGCTGCAGGAATTGAAAGAATTTTAATGATCATGGATAAAATAGATTTTAGCCAAAAAATAATTGGAGTTTTTACAATCTCAGATAATCTTAAAACCGATCTTATAAAAGTGTTTAGATCCTTAAAATTTAATGCAAATCTTTCATTTAACCTTATTGATGGTGGAAATTTTAAAAAAAAAATGAGCAAAGCCAATAAACTTAATTGCTATGGATGTCTGATTTTAGGTGATGATGAGTGGAAAGAAAAAAAAATTATATGGAAAAATTTTCAAACCGGAAATCAGGAAACTATATTGATAAATAATTTAGATAATTTTTTAAAGAAGACTTGTTAAAGGTTTAGCAAAATGTCACAACTTAAAGTTTTTTTTTCTTCAAAACCTAAACAAATTGCCCAAGCTATTGTCAAAATTAGTCATCAAATTTTCGGTAAAATTTCTGATGTTGAAATTGCTATTATTGGAGATGAGGAGATGGTTGAAGACATAAGTGAGAATCTAAAAAAATTTTCTTTTAAAAATTTTAACTTTTTTCACAAACCTATTGATGTTTTTTTTGATGAAGAATTAAAAAAAATTAAAAATGAGGTTAAGTTTCTTAATGATTATAAAAAGTCAGATATTTTTTTAATTGGATTTAAAAAAGGTGAAAAAGTTTTTTCTAAAGAGTTAATCAAAAAGCTTTTAACAATGAGAAGACAAAAACCAATTTTTTTAATCGAAGGTGCACTTCCGGGAAATATTGATCCATCAGTGTCAAAATTAAGTAATTTATTTCTATTTGATCTTAATGATTTAGAACAATTTTTTTCTTTCTTTAATCAAAATAAAATCAGCGAAAAACAAAATATTTTATTAGACGAGATTGAAAAAAACGAAAATTTAAATAGTTTTTTTAAAAAATTAAATTTTAATTTATCTCAAAAGCAAATATTTTTTGACAACCTAAACGCTTTTCTTTTAAGAGAGGGTGATATTAATTTTAAAAAAAAAATTTACAATTTTTTCGAATCATTCAGAGAGTAACAATGGACGCTCAAAAATTAAATGATATTTTAGAAAATTTTTCTAATCTTGAAGAAAAACTGAATAACCTAAACAGTGATAATTTTTCAGATTATGCAAAACTTTCTAAGGAATATTCAGATCTTAAACCATTGATAGATAGAATAAATCAGCTTTTTAAATGTGAAAAAGAAATTAAAGACTTAGATGAACTTCTAATTTCAGAAGATGAAGAAATTAAAGCAGAGGCTATTAATGAAAAAAATATTTTATTAGAAAAAAAACAAAAAATAGAAGAAGAAATTAAAGTACTTCTTATTCCAAAGGACATATCTGATGAGAAGAATGCAATCGTTGAAATAAGGGCTGGTACAGGTGGAGAGGAGGCTGCTCTTTTTGCCTCTGATCTTTTTAGAATGTACTTAAAATTTTCTGAATTACATAATTGGAAATGTGAAGTTATGGATATAAGTGAAACGGATCATGATGGAATTAAAGAGGTAATACTCAATATTTCTGGTGAAAGTGTTTTTGGAACATTAAAATTTGAATCTGGTACTCACAGAGTTCAAAGAGTTCCAGAAACTGAATCAGGAGGAAGAATTCATACTTCAGCAGCAACAGTTGCGGTTTTACCAGAGGCATCTGATATAGATGTTGACGTTTTAGAAAAAGATTTAAGAATTGATATCTTTAGGTCAAGTGGACCAGGGGGACAATCGGTTAATACAACAGATAGTGCTGTAAGAATCACACATATCCCAACTGGAGTAGTGTCTCAATGCCAGGATGAGAAATCTCAGCACAAAAATAAAGCAAAAGCATTAAAAGTTTTAAGATCTAGAATTTATGAACTCGAGAGACAAAAAAAAGACGAAGAAAGGGCTCTTAGCAGAAAAAGTCAAGTGGGTTCTGGTGATAGATCTGAAAGAATTAGAACGTATAATTTTCCTCAAGGAAGAGTAACAGATCACAGAATATCTCTTACCTTGTATAAATTAGAACAAATTTTAAATGGTGAAAATTTGGAGGAAATTATTTCAGCTTTGGTGACAGATGATAATATGAAAAAACTTTCTGAATTAAAACTATGAATTATTATGACCTGATTAAAGTTGGTGAAAAATTTTTGGCGAAAAAAAAAATTTTAAGACCAAAATATGAATCTATTTTATTATTTTCAAAGATTAATAAAATCAATTTCAATAATTACTTTACAAATGGAAAAAAAATAGTTTCAAAAACTCAGGCTTCAATATTTCTAAAAAAAATAATTTTAAGAGGTTTAGGAAAACCTCTCTCTAAAATAATTGGAAAAAAGGAGTTCTATTCTAGAGACTTTTTTGTAAATACGCACACTCTAGATCCTAGGCCTGAAACCGAATTAATAATTGATTTTATAAAAAACTTTGTGGAAAACAGACTTACCCCTCTTAAAATATTAGACCTAGGAACAGGAACCGGGTGTATTATTATATCATTATTCTTAGAACTTAATAAAAAAATAAATGTTACTGGTGATGGAGTAGATATCAGTGATGATGCATTAAAGATTGCAAAAAAAAATGCAAGATACCATGATCTTAGCGATAAAATTAATTTTTTTAAAAGTAATTGGTTTTCTAATGTAAAAAATAAATTTGATATCATTGTTTCAAATCCACCTTACATAAAAAAAAGTGAAATTAATTTTTTGCCTGAAGAAGTTAAGAAATTTGATCCATTAATTTCCTTGTGTGGAGGATATGACGGACTAAATCCTTACAGAAGAATTGCTGATAAAGCTAAAAAATATCTAGAGAAAGACGGATTTATTTGCGTTGAAGTTGGAAATAAACAGAGCAGCAAAGTAAAGAAAATTTTTGAAGTCAAAAAATTTACTACTGTTGACGTATTAGAAGATTTGTTTAACATAGAAAGAGTTATAATTTTTAAAAATAAAATTTGAGTTTTATTTTTTAAGATGTTAGTGTAAATTTTCCGTTGTAAATAAAAGTATTTTTAAAATAATAAAAAAATCTGATTTAAAAATTGATTGAAAAAAACAAATTTCGAAAAAAAAGGCCTAGACCTTCATCTAAAAGACCTACAGCTTTTAAGCATTTAAATGGTTCTAACTCTCCAAAAACCAGAATTTCAATAACAAGGGCTTTAGAAAAATATATTAGTATGGCTCAAGATGCACACTCTAATGGAGACAGAATTGTAGCAGAAAACTTTTATCAATACGCTGAGCACTATCAAAGATTATTAAATGAAGATAAAAGTCGGGCCAATCTTTCAGTAGATAACAACCCTAAAAATAAAAATAGTTCTCCATCAGAAATGCCTAATATTAAGTTATCAAGAACACAAAGAGCAATCAACGCTAAAGATGAAAGATATAAAAAAATAGAAACTAAGAATGGTTCGGAAAAACAAAAAGGTTTTACTAGCGATGGTATTGAGGCTCTCAGACCATTTCAGTCAAATATTGGCGAAGAGGAAAGCCACTCGTCTTAAAAATTCTCAGCTCCTTCTGATTCTGTAAATTGAGTTGCTAAAAATCTCTCTCTTGCAAGAGAAATGCTTGCATAAAAATTTGACATATCTTGTTCCTCTACGTTTATTGTCGACTGAAGTCTCAATTTCATTGGGTTTATAGTTCTATTTTTGTGTTTAACTTCATAATGTAGATGTGGACCCGTACTCCTTCCAGATGTTCCTACGTAACCAATAATATCACCTTGTTTAACTAATTTCCCTTTTTTAATTCCTTTTGAAAATTTGTAAAGATGTGCGTAACCCGTTTTAAAATTATTAAGATGTTTAATTTCAATATATCTTCCGAAAGCTCCATTTCTACCTGAAAAAGTAACTCTACCGTCACCTGCAGCCATTATTGGAGTACCTCTTTTTGCAGCGAAATCAACTCCTCTATGCATTTTACTATAACCAAGAATTGGATGTTTTCTAACTCCAAATTTTGATGACAATCTAGCACCTTGGACAGGTGTTCTCATTAAGTGTTTTCTTATACTCTTTCCATATGCATCAAAGTAGTCTGTTACACCATTGCTTAATGTGTATCTAAATAATTCCAATTTGTGATCCTTCAGGTTCATCAATCCATACAATAGGTCTGGTTTCCCAACAATATTATTATTTTTTGTGAAATCTGCTTCATAAAGAATGTCTATTATATCACCACTTTTTACATCTCTTTGAAAGTCAATTGTATAACTTAGTTGCTGAATAAACTCCTTAGCAATTTCTGGAGGAATTTCAGATGATTTCAACGTTCTGCTAACACTGTCTTTAACAATCAATCTGTTTCTAGTAACTTTTCTCTCTGTAGGTGTCTCTTCATAATAAAAAATAAAATTTTCGTTTGTGTCTCTTCTTGAGTTCAAATTTTTAAAATTTTTAGAAAAAGTTTGTATTTCTAACACATAGTCGTCTTCATTCATTAGAAAAGTTAGATTTTTTTCTACATTAAAATTAAGATTGTTTTCTAAACTTTCAAAAACAAAATTAAATTGATCACTATCTATGTAATTTTCTAAATTTTTTGTGAGCATTTTTTTATTCTTAATTGAAATTATCACTGATTTTGAATACTCAGGTTTCAAAGGAATAGGTTTAATTTTTGGTTCAGGGACACCTGAAAATAAAATGGTTTCATCGACAGGCACCAAACTTAGGTTAACATCATTTTGATCAT
>CACNAV010000002.1:82500-151520 GCA_902618535.1 uncultured Alphaproteobacteria bacterium
AAAGTTATTTGGTTTGATACATCTGATAGTACAAGTGTTACACATTTTGAAGTGATGCCCTTCATTGATCTTTATTTAAAAAAACAGATTTTTGTAGACAAAAAAAATTATCAAAAGAAGCTTTATGGGGGGAGAATCTTTACTGATTATTATCATAAAAAATATTCTATAAATGATGAAAAAATATTTAATCAATATTTTCCACTAAAAAAAAAGTATTTTAGTAAGCTTCAATTATCTTGGAATGTAGGAATTGGTAATATTCTTGAAACATTTGATGAAATTAAAGTTTTATTTAGGAAGCTTTTTCCTTTAAATTTTCACACTTTACCTAATCCAAATTTTCAAGACCCATCAAAGAAAAAGATTATAGATTTTTTTTTTAGAGGATCATTAAATTATGAAAGAAAAACAATAAACTTTCATAGAGAACTGTTAATTAAAAAACTTAAGACTGTACAGAAAAGACTTAAACTGAATGGTGTAAGTAGAAGTGACTTTTTTAATGAAGATAATTTAAATAATAAAACATTCTTAAAAGCGAATGGGAGGCTTTCATTGAAGGAGTATAACTATCTAATGTCAATAGCAAAATTTGGACTAAGTCCTTTTGGATGGGGAGAAATTGGGGCAAGGGATTTTGAAATATTTGTAAATGGATCATTATTAATAAAACCAGATATGAGCCATCTTGAAACCTACCCAGTCTTTTACAAACCTATGAAAACGTATGTTCCAATAAGATGGGATTTTGATGACTTAGAATATAGAATGTCAGACTTAATTAATAATAAAAAGAAAATAGAGGAGATTTCGTTAAATGGCCAAGAAAACTATAGAGATATAATATCTAGTGATGGAATGGAAAATTTTTGTAAATGGTTTGAGAACCAAATAAAATTATAAGATATTTTCATAGATATCTTCAATGCGTTTTGGAGTATTATTATCTAAAAATTTCTTCTTAGCATAAATAAATGCGTTATCTATCATTTTCTTTCTGGCGGCTATATTTTCTATATGATAAAGAATTTTATTAGCAATCACCTTTGGGTCATCACTTTCAATTATGACACCATTATTACCATTGCTGATTATTTCATTGTGGCCTCCACCACTCGTAGCAATAACTAGAGATTTGTTAAGCATTGATTCGATTATAACTCGTCCAAACCCTTCATTATTTCCAAGAGAAACCGTTAAGATTGATTTTCTTATCCATGGTCCTATAGGGAATTTATGACCCATAAAAGTAATTTTTTTTTTATGAATTTTATTATCTATTATCTTCATTAATTCTTTTTGCTCATTTAAGCTATAAATACCAAAAATATGAAAATATAAATTTTTACTATCTATATTCAGGATAGTTTCTGCTATTTTGAAAAACAATCTGGGTCTTTTTTGAGCCTTAAAATTTGCTACATATGAAATTGTCATTTTTTTATTCTTTTGAGGAAATGTTTTAGGGATAGAAAAGGGAAAAAAGTTTTTTAAAACTAATACTCTTTTATTTAAAATTTGAGGTATATTTTTTTTACAATAATTTGATATAGCTAATATTTTATTGGCAAATATTGAGTATAATATCAATCTTCTAGAGTTATCTCTTGATCTCATATGCCAAATAAATTTTCTTCCTGAGAGTAATGTTGGTATATTCCATGTTGCCTGCATTCTACTGTCATTGCTATGAATGATATCTATTTTTTCTTCATTTAAAAACCTTCTTATTCTTAAAAAGTTTTTCATAGAATTGAAAAAAAAATCTTTGATGCTATTTGATTTTACAATTTTAATTTTACTCTCAGTAATGTAATTTATATTCTCTCGTTTAAGAATTTCCCCTAGAATCCCTTTTTCATGTATGAATATGATTGGCTTAAACTTTTTTTTATCTAATAATTTTATCATTGAAATTATTGAAACATGTCCTCCTCCAAAAGTTTTTCCTCGGAAAGGATATAAAATTGTTATTTTTTTTTGTATCATTTATTATTTTTTAGCAAAAAATAGATATCTCTTTATATTACTAAGACCTGTAGGAAACTGTCCAATAACTTCAATTTTTTTAAACCCAAATTCCTTGAAGTTTTTCCTTACCCATATTCTTGAATCATTACCCATAAATTCAAGTGATTGTGACCATGACATTTTTTTTTCATTATTTTGACCTGTTTCAAAAAACATACATTCACACTTTTTACTTATATTCCTAAGCATTTCTATGGCTTTGTCTTTTCCAAACCTTTTAACCCAATGATGAAATACTGATAAATTATTTATAAGGAGGTAATAAGACATTTTTTCTATAAACTTTTCGTCTACAATATCTTGAGAGAAAATTGCATTTTTAATTTTATTTTTTTCTTTAATAGAATTACTTACAATAATGTTAAGAACATCTGATTCAACACCATGAGACAGAAATCCTCTCTCAGAAAATTTAAAAGTAAAGTAACCTATGTTCGAACCAATGTCTAATACCGAACCTTTTTTCTTAGGAATAAACTTTTCTATACTGTTCCATCTATCATAACATGGTCTAGTTACTTGATTTTCATTTACTGATTTATAAATAGGTTGATATCTATTTACGCCTGGAACACTTTTATAAAATATTATTAGTATTATACTCTTAAGTAGGATCATATATTCAATCATTATTTTGAGTTTTGACTTTAAAAAATACTTCATATTTAGATATTTATTTCCTTATAGTTGGGGATTTTATTAGAAATTTTCTCTTGGATAAACTTTAGTGCTTGTTTATACCTTTTAGTGAGATTAGTTTTTTTAACCTTAAAACGCCTTCTTTTTCTACTCATCTCTCTATTAATTATATATTTCAAATCATCATTGATAAAAATTATATTTCCTGGGATAGTAAATTTACAGAATAGATTAATTTTTTTATTAACCTCATTAAAATTTGTTTCTATTAGATTTTCTATTAAAACCTGAAAGATTCCTGAATCATCAAATAGAACTTTCTTCTTATTAAAAGTTGGTCTCATAGATAAACGATAAGATAACTTTTTTAATAGTTGCTTATCATCTAGGATATTAGCAATTCTTATAAAATATAAAAAATATTTAATTTTTTCAAAGAATGATTGATTTTTGGAGTTTATAATATGAAATTCTTCTTTCAATTTATCTCTATTTTCATTTAAATATCTAGTTTTACCAACTCCTGGCAAGCCAATTATTTCAGTCCAATTGTTATTAATCTTTAAAATCATTAGATTAATCTAATCTTCTTTCTTTCCATGTATTTAAAAATAATGAAAGTGGGTTTTTAATAATTTTATAGTTTCTCATAAACTCAATTAAGCTATAAACTTTGTATTGATGATTATACTGTCCATAGTATTGCATAATTTTGTAGAAATTTTCTTTTTTACTTCTATCAAAGAGTAAATGAATAATATTCCCAAATATTATTAACCACTTATATTGGATTGGAAATTGACTTTGTGTTCTCCGATAATTCATGAAGAGATTTCTATAGTTATAATCTTTAAGATAATCGATATAAAGGTTTTGTTTCTTCTTTTGAATAAGTGGTACATTTTTCCAGTAATCAATTAATTCAAAGTCCCATAACGGCATCAGCCATTTATAATTAAAAAATTCATAGGCTCTAACACTCTGGGTTACGTACTTAGTTTGCCTTTCTATCCATTCCCAAAATTCATAGAGCCTCAATAATTCATTTGGTTGACTTGTTAATTTAAATTTTTTTATCCAGTATTGAATATCTTTTAAAATTAAATTTCTTACTCTTTTATTAAGGTAGTTTATATTATTTGAAAAATGCTTTTTAATAATAATATCAGATAACTTGCTAAGGTTGAGATTTCTCAGATTTTTATCTACAATTTCTGTATGTCCGCCTGTTATAAAATCTCCTGATTGACCATTGATTATAATAGAATTATCAGAAATTATATTTTTATCTTTAATTTCTTTTAAAACAAAAAATTCTCTTAATGACAGGAAAGAGCTAAAATTATCGCCTGATTGCCAATATTCTTCAATTATTTTGGACTTAAATATTTTTCTACATTTCTTAGTATTTGGGTTTATGTGATGCCAAGCTACTCCAAGTGTTTTGGCTACTTTTCTTGCTTCATTACTTTCAAAATTATTATTTATCCCGTAGCTTATAAACGTTATATCTTGTTTTCCCATTTCATGTAACTTGCATGCCAATAAGCGACTATCAAGACCGGCACTTAGAAACAAACATACAGGTTTATTTTTTATTTGATTATTCATTCTTTGAAAAACTTTTTCAAATATAATGCTAGTCTCTTCAATTGTCTTTTTATTTTTCTTATAATTAGGCAGAAATAAGAAATAAAATTTTTTTACTAATCTCTTTGTATTTTTTTTATAAAAAATAAATTCACTAGATTGAAGTTTCCTAATTTTCTTAAATATTGTTCTATCAAAGCAATTATAGCCTGCGCACATAAATTCATTTAAGTTATTTTCATCCTTAACTGAATTTTCAGTAAGACAATTATTTATAACGAAGCTCGGTTTATTTTGATTTTCATCGTAAAATATTGGATATGAATTAATTCTATCTGTTACTGCAAATGAAAAATTGTTGTTTTCAATTATTAAACCAAAATTAAATAAATTTTTCTTTAAGATAATGGAGATCTTTCCAAGATCAACTTTTGTCTTATTTAGTTCCTTTTTTAATTCATCTAAGTAACTAAACTTTCCTTTGTAAGAAATCTTATAATTCATTATAAGTTCCTATTTTTCGTCATAGTCAATTTTTTATTAGTTTAAAATAATAGGATATTACTTTATCAAGGTTCTGAAAACTCAAATACAAGATCTTACTTTTTTCATCAATAAATATACTTGTTGGAAAATTCTTTTTCCCTTTTTCTGAAAATTTTAAAAGTGAGAGATGTTTACCTGTGTTGGTAAAAATATTTAAAGAACTATCGAAATAGTCAGTTACAATTAATAGATTATTGTAAATTACAAATGAAAGAGGATCAAAATTTTCACTTTTTTTTTTTAAATTAATTTCTTTTATTAATTCAAATTTATCATCTAGTAAAATAATTTTTTTGCTTTTTCTATCAAGTAAATAAAGTTTATTATTTAGAAAATTAATGTCATGAATTCTCGAACCTGCAAAATTAGCTATCTCCTTAAATATTTCTTTATCAGTATTAAATTTTAAAACTTTACCACTTTTATAGTCTGATAAAAAAATAACATTATCAAATATCTCTAAAGACGTAATATTGGAATTTTTTTGTAATTCATATGTTTTGATAATCTTACTTTGAGTTTTACTCGATATTTTATAGAGAATATTCTTTTTATAACTTGCAACAAAAATGTAATCATTATTTTCAACAAGAGCGTGAGGCGAATGAATTTTTTTAATGGAATTGATTAAATTTCCCTCGGAATCAAAAAAAAGTAACTCGTTTTGATTAAATATTGGAACAATTAATTTATTATTAATCAATAAGTCATATACTGCACTTGATTGTTTCAGTTGATAAGTTTTTTTATGAGTAAGTTCCATAATTATTTCTGACTTTATTGCAGACGAATATAAGTTAATTAAAATAATAATTATAAAATTCATAACTAAATGCATGATGCTCCTTATTTAAGATTCTTTCCAAATTGGTCCAGTCCGTATTAAGCCTGTTATATTTTGTTTCAATAAGTTCTATACAATAACATCTTTTTGTCAGAAGTTCGTGTGCATGCTTTGATAATGATGGGTATCCAGGGTTTAGATAAATGACTACAGCATTAGATTTAAGAATTTGTTTTGTGGTACTTGAGGATATAAAATCTATAATGTAACAATCCACTTTAACATCACAATCTTCAAATCTTTTTTCATTAATTATATTTACTTCATTATTATCTAAAACCTTTTGATTTAATTGAAATCTTTCTGGATGTGATTTATAAAAAACTTTTTTTTTATTAGACAAAAATTTAAGTAATCTCAACTGCCAATCAAGATATGGGTAATTTTGAAAAACAGGTCTAAATCTCATTCTTTCATCGTGAAAAGCCGTACCTACATACATAACACTTCTAATTTTTTTTTTTAAACATTTTTGTGTTTGAGGAGCTCCTTTTTTTTTCTTATGTATAAACGAAATTTTTTTATATGGGTGAAAAGATAAGCTTTTTTTATATTCACTAAATTTTATCTTAGCCTGATTTTTATTGTATGAGTAAAAATGAGTGCAAAAATTGTACTCAAATAAGTTATTGGCAAATTGATCATGATACGCATCACCATTGCCGTGATCATGAGCAATAATTTTCTTACCCTTTTGATAAGCATAAAAGGCAAGAACTGAACTATAAACGTTAGAACCTATACTTGAAATCCAGATTTCACTTGGTAAGCTTACTTTATCCAACCTTTTGGTACTCAAAAGAAAAAAGTTTTGAGCAATTTTCAACCATTCCTTAATATAATCTTTTACTAAAGGGTTAAAATCCAGGCCCTCTTTATTAAAAAGCTTTCCCAACACACTGAACACTTTTGAAATAAGTAAACGTTCTTCTTTGGAATAAAAAATACTTTCATTTAATTTTTGTTTGTCATAATCTGAAAAAAATCTTTTTGGGTGTAAGCTTCTTAAAAAGTAGCCCTCCTCGGTAGCGTGTTGAAAGCATAACCCAGATGGGAAAAAGCATGATTTGAAGTTTATGCTAATCTTTCTATTATTTTTAATATCAAGAATCATTTCTTTGACTAACAAAGGTAAGAAATTAATCTTAGATTGGTAACTACTAAAGGTTTTGAATATACTTTCGTAAGAATTTCTTTTATTTATAATCATGTTATATTTTTCAAACTCTTGACCTAAATATGCATTTATCTTTTTTTTTTTAAAACTTTTTATTAAGACAGAGGCGTAGTACCATTTGATTATCTCTGAATAAAACCATTTATCAAAAACTTTAAGTGTTAAATTCAAGTTCGTTTTCCCTTCATTTACAATTGGTAAAAATTTCTCAACAAGATTTTTTACAAACTTTTTTGAAAATTTATTAGACACTGGCCAGTTATATTTTTTATAAAAACTATCGCCTTGTTTTATTTTTGTTAAATCATAATTTATTTTAACCTTGAACTTTTCCATAATCTTTTTCCCCCCCATCAATATCGTGTTTAAACCATCTGCCCTTCTCAATCCACCAAACTCTTGGGTTTCGAAAACTATCACATACAATATCAAATTTTTTTTCCGTCCAGTTTACGTACTTAAGCCATCTTTTTAAGTCATCAGGTTTGATATGGTCCATTTCTTTTACAATTTGAACAGCTTTTTCTCTACTCATTAACCCAGCTCTGATGTCTTTACAACAATGATCTGTCGCTCTTCCATATCCAAATTTTATAAATTTTAAATAGTCATGAATCCCATTTTCATGAATATCATCAAGGTTTGACATTTTTCTATATGTTCTTTGAAATTTTTTTTTTGATTCTTTAAAATTATATTTTTGCTTCATAAGTTTAACATGTTCATTAGCATCCCAGTTAAAATAATTAGATATGTATATTCCTCTTACACCTACTTTTTCAATTTCTTTGTCTGATGGATACATCCATGGGATTAGTTGCTCTTTAGAAAGTTTTTCTCCGAAATTATTCGCTTTTTTTAAAAAGTAATCCCATTCAAAACCTCTACATGCATGCTCATGTCTATGCCTGAAGGTAAATTCAATAAAGTCTTCATAGTTGTGCATTCCGCCAACATCAGATCTACCATGCTCTCCCCAAACAATAAGTGGAATATTCATTTGCACTGCAACTTTAATTGGATAAGTAAAAATTCCTGCATGCGCATGCCAATTCATATCTCCCATCATTAGCATACCCATTCTGTTTAGAGTTTTTAAAACATCTATGTTGGGAGTAAAAAAAATATGATCAACTCCAAAAACCTCTCTCATATTTTGAAGATTTTCCAACCCCTCCTTTGAATAATTATTTCCGTTATACGTAACTAAAAGTGGGTTTAAACCAAAAACTTTTTTTATTAAATGAGTTTGGTAATAACTGTCCTTACCACCGCTTACTGGAATTATACAATCATAATTATTCTTCTTTTTGTAAAATTCGATCAACCTTATAAAAAGCTTTTTTCTATAATCCCAGTCAATTTGTTTTTTTTGATTTGAAACCTTACAACCAGAGCAAATATTTTTTTCATCAAATTGTAAAGTAACTGCTGATGATTCTGGATAAACGCAATTTGAGCAAAACTTTATAGGTTTCAGCTTTTTGTGGAATTTCTTACCGTTTAGTTTCATTCTTTGTCAATTATTTTTTTAGGAAATTAGAATCTTTTTGTAAGATGAATTATTCATTTTTAAAAACTAATTAGAAATTTATTTAAACTTAATTTAATTTTTAACTTTTGTGAAGAATTATTTTTGACAAAGATAATTTAAATCCAATTTTTTGGTAAAAGTTTATTGCAGTTGAATTTGAAGATTGAGTTCCGGCCTCAATATTTAGGCCTTTATACATTGAACTTAAAAAATAGACCATACTCTCTCCAATATTTTTTCTTCTTTTTTGAGGATTAACGACAATTAAATCAATAACTAAGTGATTTTTTTTTTTTAAGTAAAGTAAAAACCCATTTATTATATTTTTTTCCTTGTGGACTATAAGTCCATCACCTCTGTGACCATAAAAAAAATTTTTAACCCATTGTTCTTTTATCATTTTTGATTCTTTAAAACTTATGTTCTTGTCAATGTGAAATCTGGAATTTTCTAAAAATTTACATAATTTTAAAACATTTTTTTCATCTTTCTTACTTGCTAAATAACAACAATTCCCAGTTGTCTTTTCCTGAAATTTCCAGGTAAATGTAAGTTGGTTGTCAATAAATACGAATTTTTTTGATTGAAGATAATATGATTCTTTAAAATATTCCGAGTTAAGTTTACAGGTAATAAACCCTTTGGGAAAAGATAAAAATTCTTTGCCCTCTTTTTGATCATATATTAAATTATAACATTTTTTTCCAAGTATTTTTTCTAGCCATTCATCGTTCTCAAGTTTAAATTTCATTTTGAATATTGGACATACCAATCAATATATTTATCTATTCCCTTATAAATATTAAATTTTGGAGAATAATTTAAAAGTTTTTTTGCTTTTGAAATATCTAAAGTTCCTCTTTTTGGCATTAATTTGTCTCTTTTATTAAAGTTAATCTTAACATTAAATTTTTTGGCAACATACTCAGCTAAGTTTATAATTTTTTCAGATTTACCAAAAGTTATATTAAATGTTTGGCCTAAAGAATTTTTATTTTTAATAACTAGCTCAACACCATTTATTAAATCATCAATGTATGTGAAATCTAGTGAATCTTGACCGTCACCATTAATTTCTAAATTTTTTGAATTAATTGCATTTTCAATGAAAACTTGACTTACTCTTCTACTTACACAACGTTCACCATAAAGTGCCGAGGGTCTTATAATTGAATATTTTAGACCAAAAACTTGATTGTAGGCAATAAGGAGTTTCTCTCCTGAGTATTTTAAAGCTCCGTAAATACCTATTGGGTTACATTCTGTCAGTTCGTTAACTTTTCTTTTTTTAAACTCTCCATACACCATAGATGAAGAAAAATAAATTAAATGTGCATTTGAATCTCTTATGGTGTCAAGCGTATTTTCAAGTGTTCGAAGACTGTGATCAAAGGTATTGTAGGGGTCTTTATTTGCTTTGTTTGCGTGGGCAACTGCTGCTAAAAAAACTACAACATCTGGCTTAAAATCACTTAATCTGTCACTTAAATGATGATAATCTCTGGCATCAACTTTCTCTAATGAAATTTTTTTTTTTTTAAGTAATGAAACTCTCTCATTTAAAAAATTTATATAAATTGGATTCTCTTTTCCTATTTTTGAGTTAGAATGTTCACCAATATTATTTACTTGAAGTGAATCTAAAATTTTGACGTTAGCTCCTTTCATTTGTAGTGAGATTGCTAGGTTATGACCGATAAATCCAGCTCCACCGACTAAGATAATTTTTTTATTTTTTAATTGCATTTACGAGAACTTTTCTACGATATTCTTGAGTTTTTGGCAAATAAAATTAATTTCTGATTTACTGATATGTGGACCAAGTGGTAGTGAAATTGACGCATTACTGAATAGAGAAGCATTTTTAAATTCAGTAGCTTTAGTTTTATATTTTTTTTTATAGAACTTGAAGTTTGGAATTGGTCCTGGATAGTAGATACTACAACCAATACCTTTGTCTACTAAGATTTTTAAAATTTGGTTTCTTTTTCTTTTCAAAGAATTTTCTAATATAATTACTGCGCAGTAGTAAGAATTTATAGCTTCACTAAGATTATTATCTACCAAGCGTAGATTATTTATATGTCGTATTTTTGATTTATAGACGTTCATGTTAATACTTCTTTTTTTAATAAAACTTGGTAGCCTCTTAAGTTGCTCTATTCCTATCGCTGCCTCAATCTCGTTCATTCTAAAATTATATCCTAGGAGATTAATATCATACATACCTGGTATAATTCTTTGATTAAGTGGTCTATCATAACCAAATGCTTTAAATTTTTTAACTTTATCAATGATTGTTTTATTTTTTGATATAACCATTCCACCTTCAGCAGTGGTTATATGTTTAACAGGATAAAATGAAAATGAACCTATTTCTCCAAACAAACCTACATGTTTTTTTTTAAACTTAGAGCCTAATGCCAAAGCACAGTCCTCAATAAGAAAAATCTTATTTTTTTTACAGAATTCTGTAACTTTATCCATATTTAATGGCAAACCTAAATAATGTACTATGATTAGTGCTTTTGTTTTTGAGGTGACTTTAGATTGTAATAGGTTTAAGTCAATATTTCCCGTTTCAACATCAGCGTCTATAAAAATTGGTTTTGCACCAACATATTCTACGGCATGAACAGTAGCTACATGAGAAAGTGAGGGAACTAAGACCTCATCATTATGTCCAATTTCTAGTATTATATTTGCTAAATGTAAACCTGAAGTACATGATGAAAGTGAAGTTGCAAAACCGCCGCCTACAAAATTAGAAAAAGATTCTTCAAATTCTTCTGTTTTACTTCCATGAACAAGACGTGATGATTTTAAAACTTTTTTAATTGAATTAAATTCTGCCTGTCCAATAATGGGTTTACCGAAGGGTATTTTCATATTATTACTTTTTGTTTTTAGGTTTCAGAGATTTATTAATTCCTAAGCACAATTGCATCACATTTAACATCTGCTTTTGGCTTATAATAAGTTTTTTATTAGTTAATATTGCAGAAATGAAATTGTCAATAAGGTCATATTTATAAATACCTGGATATTTCTCTTTTGCAGTTTCTTTTAGAATATTATTATCACTATTGAAAGATAAATAATTATTTGTTTGAAATGATTGTTCAAAGGTTTTTTTTTTACCATAAATCATAACTCTATGAAAGTGTGGATAAATACAACCAAAGTTTGATGAAACTTTAGCCACAGAACCATCATCAAACTGAAGTAAAGAAACCACAAAATCCTGAATTGGGTTATAAAATCCTTTGGTACAGATATTATTCTGAAAGGATTTAATTTTTTTTGGGTATGAGTTTTTCAACCAGAGTAATAAATCTAACATATGAACTCCCCCTCCAAGAACCACTGAATAATTTTTTATTTTCCCTCTCCAGCCATTTGTAATTTTATTGAGTCTTCCATAATTGTAATCAAATTCCATGAAAAATACTTTTCCAAAAGTATTATTTTCAAATTCGTTTTTAAGTTTTTTAAATCTAGGTGAGCATCTAAGAACTGTGTTAGTTGTCATGACTAGATTTTTTTTTTTTTTTAGAAGGTTTGAGATCTTGTTGAGTTCTTTTAAATTTTGACAAATTGGCTTTTCACAAAAAACATGTTTATTATTTTCAAGAGACATTACAACCTGTTCAAAGTGAAAATTATCGTATGAAGCAATTGAAATAATATCAATTTCATTATCATGAATCATATCTGAGTCTCTTAGATATATTTTTTTTATAGGATATTTTTTTTGAATTTCCTTAACCTTATTTTTATTATTATCAAAGATGGAAATTGATCTAATATGTTTTGATTTAAGGAAGCCAATTATATGCTGTTCTCCTACTCCAAGGCCAATTACTCCAACATTTAAATTTTTCATTTTACATCATTCCATTTTTGTAAAATCTCATCTATTGATGAATCAACATTAATTCTATTAAATAAAAAGTTTTTTTTAAGCTTATCAAAGTCATCAGGGCTATCTATTGATAATTTTATGTTAAGATGATTATAGTCACATGTAACATTAAAAATTTTGTAAAATTTGTCGTTTTCGTAAAAGTATTTTGTAACATGCTCTCTTTGACTTTTATTAAGTTTATTTGGTTGTAGACCTAAAAAACATTTTCTATCAATTATTTCAATTGATTGTCCGCTAGGGAAAGTCTTTGGAAATACATTAGTCACAATATCATAATTCTTTTTTAAAAATAAATTTATCATTCTTTTTAAGATTTTATCATCTAATAAAGGGCTATCAGCTGAAATTCTTACCAGCGCTTGATAGTTATTAATTTTTAAAAAATCTCTATATCTTTTATAGACATTATCTAGATCTCCTCTAAAAAACTTTAAGCCCTTACTTTGACAAAATTTAACTAATTTATTATCTGATTTATCATTTGAGGTTAATATGTAAATTTGACTAGGATCTCTAGCTTTTGATAATCTTTTAGTAAGTAGTTCTAATATGTTAAGTTCGTTTACTTTTTTCAAAACTTTTTCAGGTAATCTTTTAGAAGACAACCTAGCTTGAACACACACACAAATTTTTTTAGACATAATAAATACCTAAATTCTAACATTACAACCAGACTTTTTGAGAAACTTTTTTAAATTAATATAAGAAAGTTCTTTGAAATGAAAAAAGTTTCCAGCAGCAAGTGCATTAATATTTAAGTTTTCTATTGCGTCAACAAAATCAAATTCATTTCCAGCACCCCCACACAAAATTATAGGAAGTTTTGTTAGATCCCTTAAATTTTTACAAAATTTGTCGTCAAAACCTTGTGCTTTGCCATCCCTTGATACTGAGTGAATAAATAGTTCACCTACACCTATATCCTCAAGATATTTAATTAATTCTTCTTTTTTAAACTTAATTTTCTTTGATCCATGATCCTTAAGAAAAATTAGTTCTCCATTAATTTCTTTATAATCCACTGATGCTACTATTGCCTGACTTCCAAATGTCATTGCTGCTTTTTCAACAATTTTTTTGTTATCAAAAAGTAGAGAGTTTAAAATAATTTTATCCGCACCATTATAAATTCTAATTTTCATGTCATCTAATGTTTGAATTCCTCCACCAAAGGTTAACGGAGTTGAACAGACATTTGAAATCTCTTTAACTATTTCTTTAATATTTTTTAAAGATTTAATTTTATGATCATCTCTTAAAGAATCATATTTTTTGTTTTTAGATATATCTATATAAATTAATTCATCAATATTCCATGAATTATATCTAGCGCATTGATTTATTACGTTTCCAATAACTTGGTGCTCTGAAAAATTTTGACTCCGAACTATATGACCATTTTTAATAAATAAAACAGGAATTATTCTAATGATTTTGTTCATAATTCGCAGAAGTTTTTAAGAAATTTAA
Source organism: uncultured Alphaproteobacteria bacterium (assembly GCA_902618535.1). Taxonomy (GTDB): domain Bacteria; phylum Pseudomonadota; class Alphaproteobacteria; order Methylaequorales; family Methylaequoraceae. The sequence goes on from CACNAV010000002.1 coordinate 96,263, forward strand.
GTCCAGATTTTTGACTTTTTTCTGGGTGAAATTGACAACCAAAGATATTGTTTTTTTCAATTACTGAAGTTATTTTATCTTTTGATTCAATTGAAGCTACTTTGTGAATATTATTTTTAAGACTACAATAAAAACTATGTGCAAAGTAGAAACATAATTCATGCCTTTTAAAATTATTTAAAAGTTGAGATTCATTTTGTTTTTTTAAATTAAACCATCCAATATTAGGAATGGTTAAATCATTGTCATCTATTTTCACTACATTACCTGAAATAAGGCAAAGGCCCTTAGTTGTTCCAAACTCTAAACTTTGATCTAGTAATAATTGCATACCTAAGCAAATACCAAGAAGATAATTGTCGGACTTTTCAACAAAATTTTTGATTTCTAAATCAAATTTTTTTTTTTTAATTGATTCTTTTGCTTCAGAATATGAACCAACGCCAGGGAGAATTATCTTTTTAAATTTTTTTACTTCTCGAGAATTTTCAATTAACTCAAAATTAATATCTAAAATACGAAGCGCATTTGCTATTGATTTTAAATTTCCTACCTCATAAAAAAGAACTCCAACACTATTCTTCATTTTAAATATTTTTTACTAATAATTGAAAAAAAAATCTTTTGTTGTTTGAAATTATAGTTCTATTGGTAATTACTTTCATTTTAAATTCATTTAGAATTGAAAATAAAGTTTTTCTATTGAAGTAATAAATATGAGAAATCCAGAATCTTGAGTTGTCATCCTTTAAATTTATAAAATCTACTACATCAGGAACCTCAAAAAAAAAAGTTGTTTCTTTTTTTGAAATTTTTTTTATTTCCTTTAAAAACTTTCTTGGATCTTTAATATGCATCAACACTTTAAGAACAAAAAAAATAAAATCAAACTTTTCTCTGACCTCAGATAGTCTTTTAAAAATTTTGAGATTTTTCATTATTAGAATTTAATTGTTTTAACAGGTGTGAATAAACTTTACAAAATTAATTATACAAGTAAATTATTTAATTTGAAGGTTATATTGAAAAAACAAATAGAATATTTTAGAGAAAAGCTGGGTGACGATTATTTTGACAGAATGTTAAAAAATTCCTCATTTGAAAAAAGAATTGGGCAGGACTATCTTATAAGTTTTATCCAAGATATCGTTAATTTTCATAAAGAAAACAATTCAAATGCATACAAAAAAATTACATTTTTAGAATTTGGATGTGGCGCTGGCTGGCGCACGGCAGAAATTAAGAACAAATTTAATTTTAATTGCTACGGAGTTGATCCCTCAAAAAAAGCAGTATCTCATGCAAAAAAAAATTATCCCAATGTTAACTTTTCTACTGGCTCAGTGACAAAAGTTTCATCTAAACTTTATGGAAAAATTGATATAGTTTTTTTTGGTTTTTGCCTTTTTTTAGTTGATCAAATAGATTTATTTGAAGTGGCTTCTATTACAAACAAGTTACTCAAACCTAATGGTCACATAATTCTAATGGACTTTGACACTAAAAATACCTACAAAAAACAGTTTTACAAAACCAATCTTTTTTCACACAAAATGAATTTTTCCAGTTTATTTCTTTGGCATCCATTTTATTCAATTTGTAAATTCACTAGTTTCACTCACAAATCAAATAATATTACTAATGATCAAGATGAAAAAATAGGTATGTATCTAATAAACAAGTATGTTAGGGATTAGTTTTTCAAAAATTTTATTTTTATTTCCTCATTCTTTAAAATTCTTTTTTTAGTAAATTTTCCTAAAATACTTTTTATCTGCGAGGCACAAGTGTTTACTTTAGGTCTTAAAGTAATAATTTTTTCTTTTGTAATCTTTTCTCCTATATTTATAGTTTTTCTTGCATAGACACCTCGTCGAATAAGTGAGTCATAATTATTTTTAATTTCTCTTTTACAAAAGTCTTTAAGACTACTTCCTAATAATTCATTAATCTTATTAAGTTTTGAAATGAACTTTTTTAAGTCGCCTTTATTAAAAGACAGTTGATGATCTCTAAAAAGCTTATTATTTTTTGTATTCGTAAAGTGTTTTTCAATTATTTCTGCACCAATTGTAAAAGCAGTTTCTGATGCCATTGCACCAATTGTGTGGTCAGAAAAACCTGTTGTAACTTTAAACGTTTGTTTTATTGTTTGTATTGCTCTTAAATTAATCTCACTAAATTTTGAAGGATATAAGGCAGTACACTGAAGGATTGCAATTTTTTTTTTTATTTTGTAGTCAGGATCAATACTATATATAAAATCTAACGATTTTTTTATTAATTTTAGATTAGAAGCTCCTGTAGAAATTATTATTGGTTTTTTTGACTTAACCATAAGTTCTAACATTGGAAAATTTGTTAAATCACCCGAGCCAACTTTATGCATATCAACTAATTTATTATACCAATCAAATAGATTTATGTCCCAGATTGATGCCAAAAATGAACCTTTATGAATTTTGTTGCATAATTTATACAAGTCAAAAAATTGTCTTTTTGTAAGCTCTAATTTTTTGAAATGTTGAAATCTTTTATAATCTAATTCTTTATTGACTATTGAGCTAGCTGAAATAATTTGAAATTTTACAAAATCAGCTCCAGCTTCTAAAGCTTGTTTAGCTAATAATTTTGCTTTTTCAAAACTCCCTCCATGATTACTTCCAATTTCTGCAATAATTAAACAAGGATTTTTTTTTGAAATAAAAAGGCTTTTCGCTTTTGTCATTGTTTTTAAAGTGATTCTTGATTTATTAATTTTTTTACATACCTGCCAATTTCAATGCAAGATGTTAATCCCGGTGATTCAATGCCAAATAAATTTAGTATTAAAACTTTCTGATTTATTTTTTTGCACATAAAGATAAAGTCGTTGGTGCCAGTTTTTGGTCTTATTCCACAATAATCTAAATTTAGTTTCCTATCTTTTACGTCAGGCCAATATTTTGAAATTGATCTCTTAAACTTTTCTTCTATGGTTTCAGTAACTTTAAAATTTATATCATCAACTTCAATTGTATCAGGACCAAAGATTGTATTTCCCTGAAGGTTTATTGTTGAATGAATTCCTAGTCCGTCCTTTTGTGGTGTTGGATATATTAATTTTTTAAATGGTGAGCTCCCTGTCATACTCATATAATTTCCTTTAACAAATCTTATTTTTGGAATCTTTCTCTTGTCTATTCCATCTATACTTTTTGCTATAATTTGACTATTCAAGCCAGCGCAATTGATTAACACTTTTGTTTTAATTTTGAAAGAGCAATCATCATTTACATAAAATGAAATATAACTTTCATTATTTTTACTGAAAGAAAATTTTGAATTAAAGTTTATAATCCCACCTTTATTTTCAATATCTGTGATAAAATTAATCATTAAACCATGAACATCAATTATCCCTGAATTTTCAGAAAATAATGCATCTTTAACATTCAAGTTCGGCTCTAACTTTTCTACATCTTTTTTTGATAAAAGATCAACTTTTACCTTATTTCTGTCAGCATTTTTTTTAATTTTAATTAATCGGTTTTTTTCATGAGAATTACAAGCAACAATAAGTTTACCACATTTAATAAAATTTATTTTTCTTTCTTCAGCGTATGAATATAAGCTGAGACTTCCCTTAGCACATAATTTATCTTTAAATGTATTCGGGTTATAGTAAATACCTGAGTGAATTACCCCGCTGTTCCTTGAGCTATTCTCCTCTCCAAATGACTTATTTTTTTCAATTACTAAAACACTCTTTCCATTTTTAGATAGTTCTCTTGCAATGGATAAACCAACAACTCCAGCACCTATAATTGTAGCCTCAAAATCAGTCATATCTCAATTTTTTTATATTCTTTTTTAAACACATCTAGTCTAGGCTAAATTTATTTTTATAATTTATCTTGATTTTATTTTGTTGACTATTTTTCTCAATTATGAAATTTTCAAGAACTAAAATATCTAAATTTGTTCCCATAAAACACCTGTATGCATCCTCAGGCGTACATACGATTGGTTCACCTCTTATGTTAAAGGAGGTGTTAATTAACAATGGGGTTTTTGTTATTTTAAAAAACTCTTTTATCAAATCATAATATAATGGGTTTGTACTCTTATTGACTGTTTGAACTCGAGCACTGTTATTAACATGAGTGATACTTGGAACCTTAGATCTAATCTCATTTATTGAAGAAAGTGTTTTTTTTGTTTTTTTAATAGTGACTAGTTTATCTTTTTTTAAATCTGAAACTATTAACATATAAGGACTATTACAATCTAAATTAAACCATTTATTTGATTGATCCTGAAGAACTGATGGTGCAAATGGTCTAAAGCTTTCTCTAAATTTTATTTTCAGATTAAGCTTTTTTTGCATTGATTTATCCCTAGGATCTGCAATTATTGATCTTGCTCCAAGTGCTCTTGGACCAAATTCCATTCTATTTTGAAACCATCCAACTATTTTTCCTTCAGAAATTTTTTTTGCTACAAATTTTATTAATTTTTTCTTTTCCAATTTTATATATTTTACCATTAACGTATCTAAGTTTTTTTTTATATCTTCATTACTGAAACTCGGCCCTATGAATGCACCCTTCATTGAGTCATTATTATTTATAATTCTTTTTTTTTTTAAATGCATATACCACAAAGCTAAAGCTGCGCCTAACGATCCCCCCGCATCACCAGCAGCAGGTTGGATCCAGACATTTTTAAAAATTTTTTTTTTTTGTATTAAACCGTTCACTACACAGTTCAAAGCTACTCCACCAGCTAAACATAAATTTTCAATTGAGTATTCCTTTTTCAAAGATTCTAAAATCTTCAGAACAATTGATTCTATAACATCTTGAATTGAAGCTGCAATATCCATGTGTATTTCCTTAAAACTAGATTCTGGTTTTCTAGGTGGATTTTTAAATAAATTACTAAACTTTTCGTTAGTCATTTTAAAACCAGTTGAATAATCAAAATAATCTTGATTTAACCTAAACGACCCATCATCTTTCAAATCCAAAAGCTTGCTTTTAATTAAATTAGCGTATTTAGGTTTTCCATAGGGTGCTAGCCCCATAAGTTTGTATTCTCCACTGTTGACCTTAAAACCTATATAGTATGTAAATGCAGAATATAATAATCCAAGAGAGCTAGGAAAGTTAATTTCCTTTAAAATGTTAATATTATTTTGTGAACCAATTCCTACAGTTGTTGTTGCCCATTCTCCAACACCATCAGCAGTAAAAATTAAAGCTTTTTTAAATGGAGACGGGTAAAAAGCACTAGCAGCATGACTAAGATGATGTTCAGAAAAAAAAAGTTTTTTTTTTTCAAATTTAGGTTCAAACTTCTTTAACTCATCTATTATTTCCTTTTTCATGAATAATTTTTGCTTAAGCCAAATGGGCATTGAAAATAAAAACTGTTTAAAACCTTTTGGAGCAAATGCTAAGTAAGTTTCAACAAGTCTTTCAAATTTTAAAAAGGGTTTTTCAAAAAAAACTATATGATCAATTTGATTCAGTTTTAAATTATTAAATTTAAGTAAATTTTTAAGAGCCCGTTTTGGGAAACTTGAATCATGTTTTATCCGAGAGAATCTCTCCTCTTGAGATGCATAAATTATTTCACCATCTTCAATTAGTGCTACTGCACTATCATGAAAATATGCGGAAATACCTAATATTCTTACTTTTTTCATGGTTAGAATATTGTGTAAATAAATGGTGCAATTGCTGTTCCATGGGTTATAACAATTAGTGATCCAAAAATCATTAAAAGAATAATAACTGGCAAAAGCCAAAATTTTTTTCTTTGAATGAGAAACGTAAAAAATTCTTTTAAAAAATCTATCATTAAAATTGATTCCTAAAATTAATTTTTCTTTTTGTCCTATTAATCCAATACGACTTTTTTAAATCACTTGCCTTTAAACTTATTAAATCAACAGAGAAAATTCTTAGAATTATATTAATGGGTAGTATTGTTAATATGTAAACTATAGTTAAAATTATAGGGGAAAAAAAACTTCCAAGAAAAAAACCAAATTTCTCCCAATACAAAGAGGGAAGTCTTAGTAGGTCTGGTTTAAAAAGTGTTAAGAAAAGAAATATAAATGCTATTGTAATTAAAAAATAATTAATTAACCCATTGTTGTAATATAAATAAAAATTTAAAAAAGTAAAAATAACGAAAAAGGTATATCCAAAATTTTTAAATTTCTTTTCAATAGACTTCATTATATCTCCTGCAGTAAATATGAGGCGTAAGTTTAGACTTTATAATTAAAACATTTATCAATAAATCATCCAAAAAAAAATATTTTTTTAAAATTTAATTTCCAAACCATTTAATTTTTTTGGATAATTTTTTACCTACAATTCTTTAATTCAGCTATCTCTTATTACAGGTTCAATCAATTTACTTTGGATTTTTTCATCTAAATTACCTTCTGAAATTGTTTTTTTTAACAAAAAGAGAGATTCTTCAAAAATATTAAGAGTTTTATTTATAATTTTTTCATTATGTTCACCGCACAAAAACATTCCATTTCGTGAAAGAATTCCACGTCTAACGATTTCCTGTTGAAAAAAAGTCTGAAGTTTAAGGCTTGGCTTTCCTTCCAAGAAAAAAAGATACTCGGGCCACCAACCAAAACCGATCATCTTTGTATAACGGTTTAATTTTAATTTTTTAACGATATTGTTATAACCACTAATAAGTTTGTTACCTAAATTATTAATCTTACTTATTGTTTTCCTTTTCTTTATTAATTTTATTGTTGTTAAAGATGCTGCAATGGAAGGAACTTCACCACCAAACGTGAAAGAAAAAAATATTTCATTAAAAATTTCCATATATTTTTTTTTTCCTACTATTGCAGATAATGGAAAACCATTTGCCATTGCCTTACCTAAGCAAGTAAAATCAGGCGTTACATCATACAGCTTTTGTGCCCCGCCAAGATTTGATCTAAAACCACTTATAACTTCATCAAAAATTAACAAAGCACCGTTTGAATGGGCAATTTCTTTAACTTTATGAAGAAAGTCATTTTCTGGTTCGTAAAAGGTAAGTGGTTCCATGATAACAGCTGCTATTTTTGATTTATTTTTTTTAAATAATTTATCTAATGAGTCTATATCATTATAAAAAAACTTGTGAGTAAGCTCTTTTACGTTGTTAGGAACACCCAAATCACGTGATGTTGTTCCAATATACCAATCATGCCATCCATGATATCCACACACAGCAATAATGTCCCTTTTTGTCAAGCCTCTTGCAGCTCTTACTGCTGCATGAGTCACATCAGATCCATTTTTACCAAATCTTACCATCTCAGCAGATGGAATTAGGCTTACTAAAGTTTTGGATAACTCTGTTTCTATTGTGTTTGGTAGTGAAGGAATTAAGGACCCTTGATTGATCATTTGAATTGCACTTTTATTAACCTCTTTATCACAATAACCAAGAATTATTGGACCAAGGCTACACATAAAATCTATATATTTGTTATCGTCAATATCCCATGAAAAACAGCCTTTAGATTTTTTGATGAATTTTGGAGCAACTCCATCACCATGTTGAAATGGCATTTTTGAAAATGTTTGTGCTCCACCGGGAATAAAGTTTATAGTTTCATTCCAAAGTTTATTAGATTCTTTAAGGCGTAAAGGTTTAGAAAAAGCAATTTTTTTTTTCATTATAAATTACTTTTTAATAAAAATTAAATTTACTTTAAACCCAAGTCCTTTGTTACAAATTGCTTCTGGATTAAAAAGATCAGTTTGTAAAGAAGAGTCACCAAACTCTGGATTTTTAAAATTCAACCAGTTTGAAATCCAATTTAGTTCCGAAACATAAGAGTCAGCGCTAACAAGTTTCCATCCATAGGGTTCAAGCAGAAATTTTACATGTCTGGCTCCATAATGGATAGAGTGATGAGGTCCAATAAAAATAGGTGAGTCCTTATGTAAAATCTTTACTGAAAGACTATCTCTATTATTAATTGCAAAAAATAATAATCCTCCTTTTTTTACTTGTTTACTCAAATTTTTAAATGTTTCTTTTGGGTTCAATATGTGATCTAAGTAATCCCAACATGTAATTAAGTCAAATTTTTCTTTGAATTTAATTTTTGATAATTCCTTACTCTTTATATTATATCCTCTAGAAATAGCAATTTTTCTTAAGTTATCATGGTATTCGTGACCCGTTACTTTGTAATTGCAAGAAGCCCACTCTAAAAATTTTCCTATATTTGAACCAATATCAAGAATATTCTTAATCTTTGAAACCTTTTTGAGTTGATCAAAAACAATATTAAATTTTTTTTCATCTAATTTGGAAACAAGTTTTTGATCTTTGTATGAACCATATTCATCACCCTGTTCACTTTTTTTTAAATGATTTGATTTTGATGGTATTAAAACCTGATGGGTGAAAATTATTTCACAATTGTCACAAATCATGTGATCAAAACCATGTTTTTGAAAAATAAATCTAAATTTTTTACTTGAACAAAGTGGACATTCTTTTCTATATTTTATTTGGTCATCTAATGGTTTAAATGTATGTAAGTCTATATTTTCCAATAATTGTCCATTAATTTTATAAATGTCTTCTTTATAATTAGGAAACTTCTTTGCGAAATCAGCGCAGCTAATTTTACTAGATAAAGAATAAATACTGTCTAGCTTAGATTTTTTATAAGAAATATTATCTTTTAACATTATTAATTAAATGAATACTTATTTTTTAAGTTTAACTCAATAAGAAAAGTTTAATTTAGCAAAATAAATTTTATAGTAAAAGTTTGTTATTTATAATTTTAGTTAATACTGATTATCTAATATAAAAATTAAATTTATTAATGTTTTTTTTTTTAAGATTTGTTTAATTTCTTCAATTTCTTTAGATATTATATAGAGATATAATTAGTAAGTATGAAAATTTTTTGTTGGATGCCATTAAGATATTCAGGTTTTGATTATCTTTTTCCCTTATTTAAAGAGTTGAAATCAATAAATAAGAATGTTGAAATTGACATAATTGTTAATGAGGATGTTTTAAAGACAATTCTCCTTGATAATTTTAATAAATCCCTAATAGAAAATTTAATTTCTCAGATTATTGTTAATAATAAAAAAACAAAATTCTTACTAATTAACTTTTTTAACAAATTTATTTTTTACTTTCGAATATGTTTTTACTTAATGGGTATAAAAAAAAATACTTATTTTATTCATTCAAGTAATTTAAAAAAAAGTAATATCTTGAAGATTATTAGTTTTTTTTTAAGAAGAAAAAAATGTTTAATTTTAAGATGTGAACATAGTATCGTTCTAAGAGAGAAAAAAAATAATCCAACTGAACGTTCACCAATTATAAAAAATCAATTTAAAGAAGACGGAGATTTTTTTTTGTACTCAAGTATAAATGACCATGGTTTTTTAAAATATACCCAAAGAAAGTCAAACATCATGATAGGCTACACAAGGCTTTACAAATCGTGGATTAATTATGTTGGCGATTATACAAAAAAACATATAAAATTTAGAAAAGGAAATGAAAAAATTATTTCGTTATTTATGCCGTCTGTAGTCAAAGGAATTACTGAAGAGAGTGAGGTGGAGGAATGGTCAAAAACCATAGCTTTAAATTTTAAAAAGTTGTTACCCCAAAAAAGCATTATAATTGTTAAACCTCATCCCCTTCAGAATAAAAAGTTTTTAATGAAAATTCTAAAAATTATTGAAACATTTTCTAGAAGTGATTTTAGAATTATTCACTCAAATTTGAACACTGCTGTTTTAGCAAATATTTCAGATTTAGTTGTAACGCATCACACTCAGGCCATAATAGATACTTTTGCATTTAAAACACCAGTCATACATCATCAAAAAATCACCAAGGCTTGGAAAAAATATTGGAAAAAAGAGTCACATTTTAATTATTTTGGTGTTAAGTTAATTCAAACAGAAGAAGATTTTTACAAAAAGTTAAAGACACTAATGAGAAAAAAAATAAAAACAAACTATAAAAATATTAATGAATTTACAAATCTTTCAATTTTTAAAAGAAAATAAGTGTCAGTAAAAAAAAGATTTAAAAACCAACTTGTAAATTTAAGTAATAAAAAATACTTGAAAGAGTCTCCTCCAATTCCAAAGCTAATGCATATTGAACTCTCTAATGCATGTAATCATGCTTGTCTTTTCTGTTCCAACCCTTTAATGCAAAGAAAAAAAAAAATAGCTGATGATAAACTTGTTTATAAAGTTTTAAATGAAGCGAGTGATATCGGAGTTAAAGAAGTTGGATTATATTCAACTGGAGAGCCCTTTATTTTTAAAGAATTAGATAAAATTATTTCACATTGTAAAAAACTAAAATTTGAATATATATTCATTTCCTCAAACGGTGCTATGGCAACTCCGGATAAAGTTGTACCTGTAATTAATGCAGGATTAGATAGTATTAAGTTTTCCATAAATGCTGCTACAAGAAAAACGTATAAGCTTATTCATCAAAAAGATGATTGGACCAAAGTTATCAAAAATTTAAATTTTATAAAAAAATATATTTTAACAAAAAAAATCAATTTGAAGTTGTATGCTTCTTTCGTTGTGATGAAACAGAATATACATGAAAAGAAACTTTTTTTAAAAAAATTTGAGAATATTTTTGATGAAATTTTGTTTCATAATTGTGATACGCAGGGGGGGCAAATGAATGAAGCACAAAAAATTCTTTCGGTTGATAATGACTTTTCATTGAAAACTCCTAAAGCTCAATCAAACGTATGTACAATGCCTTTTAACAGGTTTCATATATCAGCCGAAGGTTATTTGACTATGTGTTGTGTTGATTATCATAATTATCTGGCAATTTCTGACTTAAATAATATTAGTTTAGAAAAAGCCTGGTATTCAAGCACTTTTGAAAAAATGAGAAAAAAACATTTAAATTCTGAACTTTCAGGAACGTTGTGTGGTAATTGTTGGTATAACCGAAATGATAAAATAAAACCACTTAAAAACAAATTTGCACACAAAATTGATTATGAAAAATTTTATGAGAGTCAAAAAAAATACGTAAATAAAAAAGTTCAAAAATTTACCCCGAAAAATGAATGAATTTCAAATTGATTTAGAAAACTCTTTTCATGGCTTTGATCAGAAGTTTTGGCCCATAAAAGAAAAACTTATAAACTTTAATAAATGCCCCATCTGTAAGTCAGATGATATAGATGATGTAGTTAGCCTAGAAGGTCAAAAAACTTCTTTTTCACTAAAAGTTGGTTTATGTAAAAGCTGTTGTACACTTTTTTACAGATCTATTCCAAGTGAAGGTTTTTTTAAAGAGTATTATGAAAATAAATGGAAAAAAAAGAGAAACACACCTAAAGCTAACTTTAAAATTGCAACTATATTAGAGTTACTTTTTCCTCAAAAAAAAAATATGAGTATTCTTGATGTTGGAACAGGAAATGGATCAATGATAACTGGACTTAAGCAAAAAGGATTCACTAACATAGAAGGCTGTGAACCAAACAAGAGTAGTTATTTAGAGGCAAAAAAAAAAGGATTAATTATAAAGTTTGGGGATTATAAAAAAATTAATTTCAAAAAAAAATTTGATATTGTTTATTCTAATCATGTAATGGAGCATGTTATAGATCCTCTGAATTTTTTAGAGTGGAAAATAAAACAACTTAAAAAGAACGGTTTAATCATTATTAATGTTCCCAACGCTGTATTTGAACCAACAATGGAACAAATTTTCTTTATTTCACATTTATTTTCATTTTCAAAACACACATTTTTTTATCTTTCTCAAAAATATAAAATGAACATTTTTTTCTGGAAAAGTAATTATCATGATGAGATTTCAGTAATACTCTCAAAGAAAAAATTTTCAAATTTCAAAGTCAATGATTTTTATTTTTTTAAGAAAACAGTAAATCTTCCAACACTTTTAAAAAAAAAAATAAATAATGATTTAAAATTTAAGCTTAATATTTTGCCTCTCAATAGAACCGTAGAAAAAACAGAACAAAACTTTAACTTTTTTAATGCATTGTTATTTTACATGTTAATTTTTATTGTTAAAAATAATTCATTTGGAACAAGAGTAAGATTTTTTTTGATTAAAGTTTTTAATTATTTGTCAAGTAAGTATAGAATTTATGATTTCGGTTTTTTAAAAATTGATGAAATTAAGAAGAAAAATTATTTATCTTTTGTTTTTAAAGACTATATAAATCTTATTGGCTAGAAAATTTTCTGACTACTAATTATTAAAAATTTTTTCAGAAATAGCGTCAGCAATAATTTTATTTCCAATTCTATTAAAATGATATTCATCAATGAAAACTTTTAAATTTTCTTTTTTAAGAAAAATATTTGTAAAATCTACTATATAATTATTGCTATTTTCTGCTGATGTAGATGATAAAATACTTAAAAAACTTTGAAGATCATATAGGCTTTCATTCAGTTTTAAATGCTTTATATTTGTTTGAGTGCTAGCTACAGGTTGAATAAATGAATAAAACTTAAGACCATGTGCGTCAGAAATTTCTTTTGCAATTCTCCAATTTTTTATCATGTAATCAGAAAGTTCCTTTTTTTTTATTTCATCTTTAAAACAAATATTTTTTTTTTCATTAATTGAATCATTTGTTCTAATTCTATTTAAAATTCTTTTTGAATATTTTATAAATAAAATATCTAAGTATTCTAAAAAAGTTTGCCACCCTGTCATGTTTTTTTTATATTGATAATCTTTTAATGAACTGGATATTATTTCAAAAGTACCGTGACTATTAAGAATTAAGTCTTTTTTACAAGAAACTGAATAATCATTAACACCGTCAAAAAAAACAATTATATCATTAGCTTTATAATCTTTTGTATTAATCAGATTTACTAACAAGCTTAAATTCTGTCTCACATTATAACCTGGAGCTGCATGGATTCGAACATTAAAATTACTGTATTTTTTTGCAATCATTGCTGGTATTGAATCTATATCCGAACTCCCAACTCCCCAAATTGATGAGCCTCCAAAAAAATGAATAGAATTTAATTTTTTAATATTTTCATTCAAAGGAAGATATCTTTCACCATTCTTGTTAATATTTATGAATTTTGACTTAAATTCATCAATCTTCCAACCAGCAAAAGGATAATATGAATAATTGATATTTTGGTAGTCTTGGGCATAATCAATTGCATAATCTGCATCATGAAAGGCTGGGTTTGACTTATAGACAACTGGAATATTAGACTTTGTTGACTGATAAGCTCTGTTAAGTGAAATTGCAACTAAAGACAATAGATTAGTTAATAATAAAATACTTATAAATACCACAAGGTTAATTGTTATAATTTTTTTCATTTTTTTTTAAAATAGTATTCAGCTAATTTCCAATCGTTTAAATTATCAATATCAACCGCTCTCTCTTTTTCAATATAAAAGGGAGAAGTTTTAGGAGGGAACCAATTTTCGTACTTATTGAAAGCTTTTGTCTTTACCCAGGCTAAGGAACCTATATCGCAAAACACTTTTGGAAATTCACTAGAAGTTTTCCAAAAGTCTTTAGGAAATAATGGTTTAAGATAATTATTTTTTTTTTGAATCATTGAACATTGAACAGGTAAATCATAACCTGACACAGCTACTATCGCATTCATTTTTCCAGAATTTAATAATTTTAATGAATCTATTATATCTTCCGGTTTTCTTAGAGGGTTAGTTGCCCATAATAAACAGATATTTTCAAATTTCTTTTTCTGATTATTAAATTTCTCAAGAACAAATTTTATTACATCATTTAAGCTTGAGCTGTCCAATGAAATATTTTTTTTTCTTAAAAAATTTGGTACAAGGTCAAATTTTTTTCCATAGTTTGCGATTTCCTCAGAGTCAGTAGAGATGTGAATTTCATCAAACACACCTGAATCAATAGCATGTTTGATTGTATACTCAATTATTGGTTTCCCCAAAAAATCTTTAATATTTTTTTTTGGAATCCTTTTGGAACCCGACCTTGCCGGAATAATTGCAAGATTTTTTAAATTATCCATAAATGATAGTATGCCTCTAATTTTTGTGTTAAGAAATCGTTTTTTTGATAGAAGTTTTGGGCTGATATGTTTCTTCCTTGTGTAGTAACCTTAATTTTATTTATTTTACTTTTCAAAAGTTGGTGTTCAAAAAATTTTAAAAGTTCGTGAGCTACTCCTATTCTTTGATATTTTTTTGAAGTACCAATTAAACTTATCTCTCCGAATGACTTATTTTTACGAAAACTTAAAAATCCCATAATTTTTTTGAATTCTTTATATACATAAACTCCATGATCAAAGTTACCAATAACTGATTTTTCAATCCAGTTTTTGTAGAAATTATTAATAAGAGTTTTGTCAAAATTTGAATCATAATAATATCTACTATATTTAAAAAGATTATTACAAATATTTTTAAGTTCTGGTATATCCTTCTCATTTGCTAACTTAATTTTGAATATTTTCCCTTTAATTTGTGATATTTTTTTTAAATAGGTTATTCTCAAATCCACAAAGTTAAACTTATATTTTTCAGCCAAATTAATATTCTTTTTTTGATAAAGATTTGACTTAAATTGTAATAGTGAAATTTCATTTACCCTACAGTATTCAAGAACATTTTTAAGCTGATTTTCATTAATTGAACTACCTTTAATTTTTGCCACATTGAAACCAAAGAAATTAGAATCCCAGTCTAGTCTTGTCACGTCCATAAAATTTTCCGTTGTTTTAATTCTTTAACTACTCTGTCAACTCCCAAACCGTCTATAATATTATTTTTTTTATGGTTTAATTGATTTAGTGTTTTTAAAATTTGTTTAGTCAAACATTGATTCATTCTTATCTTAATTGTCAAACCTAAGTCTTCTAATTGATTAATATTTCTTATTTGATGATGAAACTGTGGGTAGCATAAAGAGGGTATTTTGAGTCTTATTGATTCAAAAAGAGTTATTCCTCCTGCTGTAATTGATAGCTTACTATTTGATAAAGTTTCTAAAAAATTATCAGTTCTCGCTAAAATTTTTACATTATTGATTTCTGTAATTTTTATGAATTTTTCTAGTTGTTGTTTGTAACTGTTGGATCCACAAACTAAAATAAATTTATAATTATTAAATTTGCTGAAATCTATTTTTTGTAACATCTTTTGGCAAAGTTTTTTTTTATCAAAACCTCCAAAAGAAATAAAGATTTGATTTTTTCTTATTTTTTTATTTTTTATATTTTTGTTAAGTATTAAATATTTATATCCATTAAGTATATTTGCCTCTTCTAATTTACTTGAGACAAGTGAATTAAATGTTAAGTTAGTTAGTTTGCTTCCTAATCCAGAATCATCAAAACTTACAACCTTTACATTCTTTTTTTTCAAAATATGAATTAAATTGTACTTTGTATTAAGCCTATCAAAAAAAACTATATCTGGTTTAAGTTTGAGAATAGAAAATAGTTCCTCTTTAGTATTTTGTTCTAAGTCTCTATCTGAATTAATTTTGACGACTTTAAATTTGGTTTGAATAGTTTTTGATACAGAAAATTGATTTTTACTTCTCATTAAAAAAAAAATATTTCCATAATTTTTAATATTTTCAGCAAACAGTGTCATTCGTTGAACATGACCTGTACCAAAATCAGATGACTCACTAGCATCTGTTCTAATGATAAGTCTCATAAAATTCTATTTCTTCTATACTGAACAATTTCATTTTCTGAACCTCTTATGCCAAGAGCAGGGTTTCCAAAAATAGTTTCAAGTTTTTTAATTTCATTAACTAATTCAGTCATACCTATTTTATTCAGTGAAATACTATTATCAGGACCCTCATCAATGTCATCAATTGTAAAGTGCTTTTCAATGACTTCTGCACCAGCAGCTGCAGCAAGAATTGGCACCTTAATTCCTACTGAGTGATCAGAAAATCCAATAGAATTCTTTGGATACTTTTTTTTTAAATAACGTATATTTGACAGTAATGCGTTATTTTCATGCAGAGGATATGAGGAGATACAGTGAAGAATTATTGGTTTAAAATTAGAATTTTCAAGAATTGATATTGCTTCATTTAATTCTGACTCATTTGTCATTCCAGTGGAGATGATTGATTGTTTTTTTGTTTTCGATACTTTTGTAAGTAATTCTTTATTAATTGAATCAAAACTTGCTATTTTTAAAATCTGACAACCTACTGACTCTAAAAAATTCACTGACTCATTATCAAAGGGTGTGCTGAAAATTTCAAAATCAATCTCTTTAGAAAACTTGAAAAGCTTTTCCTGTTCTGAAAATGATAACTCACATTTTTTTAATATATCAAAAATCGGAGAATCTAATTTTACTCTTTTTTCTGTAATGTAAGTCTGAAGTTTACCATAATCACAACCCGAATCTTTAGCAGCTTGAATCAGCTTTTTAGCATTTTCTAATTTTCCGCTATGATTAATTCCAATTTCTGCAATGATTTTAACTTTTTGCATATTACCAAGATGAATAACCACCATCAATCATTATTGTTTGACCATTAGTATATGACGAAGATTCAGATAGTAAATAAATTATTATACCAATCATCTCTCTTGTATTTGCTAGCCTTTTTAATGGACAAAGTGAAGAATATTTTTTTATAAAGCTTTTTGATTGTGGTGATTTTATATTAAATATTCCTCCTGGTGCAATTGCATTAACTAGAATTTTCTCTTTTTTAGACATTGTTGAAAAATACTTTGTTAATTGAATTAAGGCAGCCTTAGACGCACCATAAATTTCTGAGTTTCTTCTATCTTTTTTTTCATAAATTGAAAAATTTGGAGAAACATTACCGTAAATTGATGCAATATTGATAATTTTTCTGTGTTCTTTGAGTTGATGTTTTAATTTTAAAAAGTTTTGAATAAGTTTAATGGGCGCTTTAATATTAACATTGTAGGTATAATCAAGTTCGTAATCAGTTCTCTTTTTAAATGGGGAAAAAAAACTTACTGCTGCATTATTAATTAAGGCTGTGAGGTTCATATTTTTTTTTTTTAGAAATGTAAACAGTCCTTCTAATTCTCCTTTATTGGTTATATCAAGTTTAAATTTTTTTAATTTTTTTGTTTCAATTTTTTCTATATTACTTAACGTCTTATCAATCGCATAAACTTCTGCTCCTAAATCTAACAAAGCTTCACATATTTCCATGCCAAGCTGACCGTTAGCACCGGTCAACAGAACTTTATGATAACTTATGTCAAATAAATTTTTTAAAGTATAATTTTTATTCATGAAAAATTTTCTTTATTGCCTTTACTACACTTATCATATCATATTTTGTCATACTCGCAGAGAGTGGAAGGCTTATGTTAGTACTACCTACTAACTCTGAAACTGGATATTTATTTTTTGCTAAATTATATTTGTTTTTGTAAAAAGAAAACTCACCGATACTTCTGTAATGAATACCAATTCCAATATTAAATTGGTTTAATTTCTCAGCTAGTTGGTCCCTATTTATTTTAGACTTTTTTGATATTAAAATATTATAAAGATGATGTGCATGCTTAATTTTTTTTTCATAAAAAAAATTTGGTAGTATTAGAGGAAGTTTTTTTAAATTGTCTGAATAAAACTTACAAATAATTTGTCTTTTTGATAAATTTTTTTCTATTCTACTAAGTCCTCCTATTCCAATGGAAGCTGAAAGGTCAGTTAGGTTAAATTTAAATCCACTATAAACAACATCATAATGAAAAAAACCTTTTTTGTTAAATCTATTCCATGCATCCTTCGACATTCCGTGAAGAGATAAATTTCTGCAGTATGAAGAATCTTTTTTTTTTTTACTTATTAGAATTCCACCTTCTCCACCTGTAGTTAAATTCTTTGTTGCATAAAAACTAAAACAGGAAAAATCACCAAACGTTCCAGTTTTCTTTCCATTAAATTCAGATTCAATTGCGTGGGCACAATCCTCAATTAATTTTAGTTTATATTTTTTGACAATAGACATAATTTTATCCATTTCGCATGGTAGTCCAGCAAAGTGAACGATTAATAAAGCTTTTGTTTTCTTAGTAATTTTTTCTTCAATTTTATCTACATCTATGTTTCTTGTTTCAATATTAATGTCAACAAATACCGGTTTTAGTCTTGCATTCACTATAGAGTTAATTGTTGAACAAAATGTCATTGGAGTGGTAATTATTTCACTATTTGGTTCAAAATTAAGAGCTTTCAAAGCCAAAGTTAATGCAGAAGTACATGAGTTGAGAGCTATAACATTAGATTGATTGATATTTTTGAAACTTGCAAATTTTTTTTCAAATTCTTTAACTATTGGTCCGGTTCCAACCCAACCAGATTTTAAAACTTTAGATGCTGAAATAATATCGTCTTTAGTAATTTCTGGTTTACTAAAAACTAAAAATTTTTTTCTCATTTTTAATAATATAAACTTTCTTTTGAAATTCTTAGCAAATATTTGCCATAAGAAGAATTTTTGTAATTATTAGCACTTTTTAATAACATTTTTTTATCTATCCATTTTTTTCTGTATGCTATTTCCTCGGGACAATTGATTAAAAGTGTCTGACGCTTTTCAATTGAGTACACAAAATTACTAGCTTCAAGAAGTCCTTCGTAGGAGCCGGTATCAAGCCAAGCAACTCCCCTTCCAAGTATCTCAACATCAAGTTTATTATTTTTAAGAAAGAGATTGTTAAGTGAACTTATTTCAAGTTCTCCTCTTTTTGATGGTTTAATTTTACTTATCATTTTTTTTGCAACATTTTTGTAAAAATATAAGCCAGTTACAGCAAAATTTGAATTTGGATTCTTTGGTTTTTCTTTAATAGATTTCACTTTTTTATTTTTGTCAAATTCAATAATTCCATATTCGGATGCGTTTTTTACATAATAAGCAAAAACAACAGCCCCTGAAAGCTTTTTAACTGCAGCAGAAAGAATTTTTGTTAAATTTTCGCTATAAAAAAAATTATCTCCTAACATCAAGGAAAAATCGTCATTACCAATAAATTTATCTGCAATTTTTATAGATTCCGCAATTCCCCCTGGAAAGTCTTGGATCTCATATTTTATTTTAACCCCTAAACGCTCTCCATTTCCAAACAATTTCTTGTATGACTGAATATCTTTTGAAAAAGCAATAATCAAAATTTCCTTTATGTTAGCTAACATTAAGATACTTATTGAGTAAAATATCATTGGTTTGCTGTAAATATTTAGAAAGTGTTTATTCATAGCTAAGGTAGTAGGATATAATCTTGTTCCGTAACCACCAGAGAGTAAGATTCCTTTTTTCATAATTAATTCCAATAATTCAGATTATTTAAATACCATTTAATTGTTAATTTTAAAGCTGATTCAAAATTATATCTAGGTTTCCATTTTAGTTCTTTTTCAATTTTAGAAGGGTCAATTGAGTATTTTTCATCATGTCCAGGCCTGTCCTTTACAAATTTTACTAAATCCAAATATGACTTTAGTCCAAACTCATTCGGCTTTATCATGTCCAACATTCTACAGATTTTTTTTACCAATCCGATATTAGAGTAGGTATTTCTTGCACCAATTAAATATTGTGAAAAAACTTTTCCGTTTAATATTATGGATTCTAATGCATTGCAATGATCTTCAACAAAGATCCAGTCTCTTATATTTTTTCCATTACCATAAACTGGAATAAATCTTTTATTAATACATGATAAAATGATAACGGGAATAAGTTTTTCGTGAAATTGTCGTGGCCCAAAATTATTACTACAATTAGTTATAATGTATGGTACATTGTATGTCCTTCCCCATGCTTTGACTAGGTGATCAGATGCTGCTTTTGATGCTGAATAAGGTGAGCTTGGATCATATGGTGTTTTTTCGCTAAATTTTTTTTTTTGATTTAAACTCAAAGACCCAAAAACTTCATCTGTAGAAATATGTACAAACATTTTGAATGTATTCGGCAGATTTTTAGCTATTTGTAATAAATTAAAAGTACCAATAATGTTTGAATTTATGAAAGGATTGGCGTTTACTATGGAATTATCAACATGAGACTCTGCAGCAAAATTAAGAATGTAATCTGGAGAAAAATCTAAAATTACTTCTTTTAGCTTTACAAAATTTTTAATATCGACCTTTTTAAATTGATAGTTTTTTTTAAAGTTAAGATCTTTCTTTGAGGAAGCATAACCAAGAAAATCTAGATTTAAAACTTTATAATTATTTGTTATTAACCTTTTGATCATATGAAAACCTATAAAACCACATCCACCAGTTACTAGAACTTTATTCATTTTATTTCCTCTAATTTTCCATCTT
Source organism: uncultured Alphaproteobacteria bacterium (assembly GCA_902618535.1). Classification (GTDB taxonomy): domain Bacteria; phylum Pseudomonadota; class Alphaproteobacteria; order Methylaequorales; family Methylaequoraceae. The sequence continues at coordinate 116,645 of CACNAV010000002.1, forward strand.
TTAAAATAAATTTCTTATTACAAAAATTTAACACATCTTTACTATGTGAAATAATAAGAAAAACTTTATTTAAATTCATGTTTTTTATATTTGAAAAAAGTTCAGTTTCAGATTTTTTATCTAGTGCATTTGTTGCTTCGTCAAGAATTATTATATCCGAGTTTTTATATAAAGCTCGTGCAATTGCTATCTTTTGTCTTTGACCTCCACTTAGATTTTTTGCATTATCTAATATAACAAATTCATCTCTTCCTTTTTTCTGATTAATGAAATTTTTAGTACCAGATAAAGAAAGAGCAAATTTATAATCATTAAACCTAATCTCTTTTTTAGATTTACAAAAAGTAATATTTTCTTGAATTGATGAATTAAAAAAAAATGGTTTTTGAGTTACATACGAAATTATAGGGTAGAGATTATGTTTTGAAGGTTGTCCATCTAAAAAAATATTCCCTTTTTGAGGTTTTAAAAAACCACAGATTAACTCTATAAGAGTTGACTTACCTGAACCATTCTTCCCGGTAATTCCAATTATATCACCTTTTTGTATATCAAGATTAATCGGACCAAGAAGTTTTTTTTCATTTTTGTAACCAAATGCTAAATTTTTTATTTTTATTTTCTTAGAAAATTTTAAGTAATAATCATTCTCTTTATTGGTAAGTTTTAAATGAGAAATAATTATTCTAAAAGTCTTCTTATCAAATTTCAAAGACAAGAAATTGTGCATACAACTATCAAATCTTGGAAGAATTCTGTAAAGAGTGAGTATCAATATTGATAGTGTTGATATGATTTTACTAGTACCTGTATTGTGAAAAGATAAGATGAAGACAACTACAAAAAAGACTATGCCGATTTCTAAAATTTGTTTTGGAAGAATTCTAAAAAGATTAAATTTTATAAAAATTCGTGTGTAGGTTTTTAGAAATGAACTTAATTTTAATTCTAGTAAGTTTAGAAAGTTGTAAATTTTTACTTCTTTAACCCCCTCTATGGATTCTCTTATAATCTCAAATATTTTTTCTGTTGCACTAAATCTTTTATTTCCGATAAAGTTAATTTTTTTTTTTATATTTTGAAAAAAAACAAAATAGTAGCCAGTTACTAAAAAAAGAGAAACAATTATTACCTTAGTCTCAAATATAAAAATTAGAGATATTAAAAAAAAAATAATTATACTATCGCATATAATTGATAACATTGTGATAATAGATCTCCCTGTTATTGCGGGTATTTCTTCAATTATATTTTTACTAAGCTGATTGCTTGAATATTTTAAAAAAAATGAATAATTTTGATTAAGATAATTATTAAAAATCTTTTGCATTAAGTATGCTTGCAAAATGTAAGCAAACTTTGTTCTGTAATAGCTATCTAAAATTAATAACAAGTTTCTTACAACAACTGAGGATATTGTAAATACGCCCACGAGAAATAAAAAATCACTGAAGTTTTTAAATTGAAAATGAGTATAAAGCTTTTGAAGAGCAGCGTTTGAGTTTTCAATATTTTCAGAAAGCAATAGATTGAAAAATAAAACTAAAGAGCCAATACCAACTAATTCAACAATTCCGAAGACAATTACAATTAAAAAATATATAATTAACTTACTCTTTAAATTTGTATTAAGAAGGTTGAATACGTCTTTAAGTATCATTTTCTGTTGAATACTTTATATTATAAAGTTCATATTGTTTATAATTAATAATAAAATTTAAACACAATGCCAAAGATTTTTAATAATAATATTTTGAACTTTTTCTCATTTGTTATTTCAACAATAATTTCATTAGCACTTTTGAACAACCTACCATCTATATTAGATACTTTTCAACCTGATTCTTCAGGGTACACCCAATTTAATCCTTACAGAAAGTCACTTTACCCATATTTCATAAAAATTATTGACTTTTTAAATTATGATAAACTTTTCATTCAAAATTTTTTTTTTCTCTTAGTATTTGCTTTTTTCTCAATTCATTTATCAAAAGAAATTTATGAAAATTAAATTATTAAGTATAATTGGAACAAGGCCCCAATTTATAAAATCAGCAGCTATAGCTAGAGCTTCAGATAAATTAAAAATAAATCATATAATTATTGATACTGGTCAGCACTATTGCAAAAACATGTCTTTTTCTTTTATAAAGGAACTTGGTTTAAATAAAATTGATCATTGCTTGAATGTTGGTAAAAGAAGTTCAATCAGTCAATTGAGCGAAATAATAAAAAAATTAGAAAGTTTAATTCCAAAAATAAACCCTGACTATGTCTTAGTATATGGAGATACTAACTCAACCTTAGCTGCCAGTATTGTTTGTTCAAGATTAAAGATAAGAATTGCTCATGTAGAGGCAGGGCTCAGATCAAGAAACAATGAAATGCAAGAGGAGGTTAACAGAATTTTAACAGATAATTTATCATCAATTCTTTTTTCAGCTACAAAAGAGGCGACTCAAAATCTTATTTTTGAAAGATTTGATAAAAAAAAAATTTATGAGGTTGGTGACGTTATGTTTGATTCAGTAAAATTTTATAAAAGAAAATTAAAAAAAATACAAACTAGTGACTATGTTCTCTTAACACTTCATCGAGCAGAAAATGTTGACGAGAGAAGGAGACTTGAATTACTAATTGAGAGTTTTTTAAAACTATCACAAAAAATAAAAATTATTCTACCAATTCATCCAAGAACTAAAAAAAATTTAATTAAGTACAATCTTTTTTCAAAATTAAAGAACAAAATAAAAATCTTGAACCCTCAGCCGTATTTAGAATTACTTCGATTAATTAACGATAGTAAATATGTAATTACGGACTCCGGTGGAATCCAAAAAGAAGCATACTTTCTAAAGAAAAGATGTTTTATCACAAGAAATGAAACTGAATGGAATGAACTTGTGAAAATAGGTTTTAATAAAGTAATATCTCCGACCAGTAAAAACTTTTATAACTCTTTGCTTTATGAAATTAATAAGAATGTGAAAGTTTATCATGATACTAAATTATTTGGCGATGGTAAATCTGCAGAAAAAATATTAAAGGTAATAAAAAGTAAATTATGAAAACTAAATATTAATTATCAAAATTTCATAAATATATTAAAAAGGTTTATTAAAACCTTGAAGAAAAAATCTACATATGAAAATACTAATAAATAAAAAAAAGACTTTGGAAGAAAAATTTAAAGAATATAAACAAAAGTTTTGTAAATAAATATTTATGTGTGGTATATCAGGTTTTTTTCTTTTAAATAATTATTCTTCCCACAGAGAATCGTTAAAAACTCTAAGAAATATGACGAATGTTCTGAGGCATAGGGGACCAGATGCTTCAGGTTATTGGTCATCAGAACGGGATAATATTTATTTTGGACATAGAAGGCTATCGATTATTGATCTAACAAAGTCAGCTAATCAGCCGATGAATTCAAGAGATGATAGATATATAATAATATTCAACGGTGAAATTTATAATTTTAAAAAATTGAAAAGGGAGCTTCAAAGTTTATTTAATGTTAAATTTAAAACTCAATCCGATACTGAAGTTATTCTTGAACTTGTTGCTCAATTTGGATTTAGAAAAGCGCTTGATAAAATTATTGGAATGTTTTCATTAGTTATTTGGGATAAAAAAGAAAAAAATTTATTTTTGGCAATAGATCCACTGGGTAAAAAACCACTTTATTGGGCAGTGGAAGAAAAAGGTCTTATTTTTGCGTCAGAAATTAAGTCAATTCTTAAATTTAAAAATTTTAAGAAAATATTAAATCATCAAAGTCTATCTGAGTTCTTAAAATTTTCTTATATAAAAGCTCCTAATACAATTTTTAAGGGAATAAATAAATTAGAGCCTGGAACTTATCTAATATTTTCTAAAGAACTCAAGGTAAAAAAATTTAGATATTGGAGCCCTAAGAATTTTTTATATTCTTCTAAAGATTTTATCATAAATGAAAATACAGTTGTTGAAGAGCTTCACGAAATTTTAAATATATCTGTATCAGAAAGGCTAAGAGCGGATGTTCCTGTAGGAGTTTTACTTTCAGGAGGTATTGATAGTTCATTAGTAACCTCTTTAGCTAAAAATAATAAAAATGACATTAAAACTTATTCTGTAGGATTTGAAAATAAATTATTTGATGAATCACATTATGCAAAAAAAATATCAAATCATATAAAAACTAATCATAAAAGTTTTCTTTTGGAGACAGAAAATGTTGATAAAATAATTGAACAACTTCCAGAGATTTATGATGAACCATTTGGAGACTCGTCTCAAATACCAACGTTTTTAATTTGTAATCAAGTCAGAAAAGATGTGACAGTAGCTTTATCCGGAGATGGTGGAGACGAAATTTTTGGGGGTTACTCAAGATATTTGTGGGCTAAAGATTTTTCAATTGTAAATAAGTTATTTGGCTCTAACTTTTTAAAATTTATTTCCTCAGTTATAAATTATTTTCCAAATAATTTTTTTGATTGTCTAAGTTTGGTGTTACCTAAAAATATAAGACCTAGTCACTTTGGTCATAGACTAAAAAAAATAGCAAAGATCCTGAATTCTAAAGATGAAATTGAGATATATTCAAAGTTAATATCAAGTAATAGGCTTTTAGATCTATTAAAAGAAAATAATTTTAATAAAAAAGTTTCTTTTAAAAAAGAATATGAGGCTTATTCTTTTATGGAAAATATGCAACTTCATGATATTGAAAATTATTTAGTAGGTGATATTTTAGTAAAAGTTGATAGAGCAAGTATGTCTAATAGTCTAGAAATAAGATCTCCTTTTTTGGATAGAAGAGTTATAGAATATTCTCTAAAAAATTGTCGCCCTTTTCATAAAATTAAAAACAAGCAAGGAAAACATATCCTTAGAAGAATACTAAAAGAATATCTTCCAGAAAAATTATTTAATAGACCAAAAATGGGCTTTGGTATTCCAATTGACATATTACTTAACCAACTATTAAAAGAAAAACTTAGATATTTTTCTTCAAATGATTTTATAAAAAGCCAAAATTTATTTCAAAAAAGTAAGGTTAATAGTTTTTTTGAGGAATATAGTAAAAAGGGTTCAAATCTTCATCACGAAATGTGGAATTTTTTTATTTTTCAGAGTTGGTTTTCTAAATGGATGAATTAAAAAGTTATTGAATTTGTTTGATAAACCAATTACAAAATTTATCCATCATGATTAATAGTAGAAGTTTTATTTCAATAAGTTTGATTACATTATTGAGTTTTATGATAATTTATTATTCTGTAAGTTTTTTGGATTATAAACTTCCAGACTCTAGCAGTTACTTAAATTACTCACCAAAATATAAGTCGTTTTATCCTTTTTTAATAAATTTTGTTGACTCTTTAAATTTAAATTTAACTTATGTACAAATATTATTTTTATCCTTTAGTATAGTTTTTTTAATTTTTTCAATATTTAAAAAATATAATCTCTTTATTTCCTTAGTATTATATATCGCAATTATAATTAATTTTTTTTATACATCTTTTTCAAAAACTATTCTTACTGAGTCTATTTTTTTTGGCTTAATAAACATTGGGATAGGATTATTTGTAATCAATAATAGCAAAAATTTAAATTACTATTTTTATTGCTTAATTTTAGCGTTATTATTTTCAATTAAAAGTATTGGGTTTATTGTTGTTTTATGTTTTCTTTTTCTTAATTTCTTAAGAAAAGATAAATTTAATTATTTAAAATGCTTTTTGATAATCTTACTTTTTGTTGTGTTGGAAAATATTATTTTCTATAAAAAAAATGATATCAGAAGTAGTGTTTTGGGAGAGATGATTTTAGGAAAGATTTTTTTTCTATCAGGGAAACAAAGTTTTGAAATACAAAAATATCCAGAAATTTATAAAGCAATATTACAAAAGTCAAAAAATTATTTTGTAATAGTTCATAATAATCTTAATGAAATTAAAAGTTTTCCAACGAAAGTAGAACTTAAATCTGACTATGAGGTAATTGCTCAATTCCAATTTTATGAAGAATTAAATACTGAAGAGAAAAAAATTTATCAACATATGTATAATAACAAGATATTAATATTAGGTTACTTATTAAAAAATAATTTTATAGATTACCTAAATCTTTCAATAAGTCATTTTTTTGGTCAATGGGTTGCTGGCTTTAAACAAGAATATTTAAAAAAAAATTATTTACCTAAATCTGAGCAGATTTTACTTTCTTCAGGAGGAATTAAAATTACAGACTCTTTAATGATAAAGATTGGTCAAAATTTCTTAATTGTTTTATTCGCCTTTTTTCAGATAATTTTTTTAATTTCATTAATAAGGTTTTTTTTAAACAAAAAAGATGATTCTTTTTATTTTATTATTTTTTCTCAAATTTATTTATTAGTTGTTTCATTTGTAAATATTTCTACGGTAAGATATCTTATGCCAATGTATCCAATAATAATTTTAGCGTGTTTAATTTTTTTAAAGGAAATTGTGAAAAAAAAATATGTATTTTCAACAAGGTATTGATATAGTTGAAATTAGAAGAATTTCACAAATTTACGAAAAATTTGGTTTTAACTTTTTAATTAAAGTCCTTAGTAAGCGGGAGTTAAAAATAATTCCTACTCAAAAAAAAAGAAGAATTGATTTTGTATCTGGAAGATTTGTTGCTAAAGAAGCTACTGCTAAGGCTTTGGGTACAGGATTTAGAAATGGGTTAAACTTCCAAAAAATATCAGTAATAAACGATGATTATGGAAAGCCGGAAATAATTTTTGAAAGAAATATAAATGAACATTTAAAAAAAAAAACTAAAGACTTTAATATACTAGTTAGTATTTCTCATGAAAAAAAATACTGTATAGCTTCAGTGATTATCATCGGTAAAAAAAATGAAACGTAAAATTTTAATAATTATTGGTTCTTTAGATATTGGAGGAACTGAGAAACAATTATTAAAAATAATAGGTTCATTGTCTACCTACTTTGATTTTACTGTTTTGTCATTTATTAGAGGGGGAGATTTATTAAATGATTACAAAAAGTTGAGGATTAAAGTTTTAGTACCCAAAAAAGAAAGTCGACTGGGTATCTTATTAAGAATCTTTAGCTATATCTACATGATTCTAAAATCTTTTATACAAAGTAAACCAGATATAGTACATTTTTATTTACCTCACAGCTATCTAATAGGTTCTTTTCTTCCATATATTTTTTCTAAAAAAAAATATTTAATGTCTAGAAGATCTCTAAACTACTATCAAAAAAAAATTCCTTTTTGTAGATTTTTTGAAAAAAAACTTCATAAAAAAATGAATTTAATAATTACAAATTCTAAACAAAATTATAATCAACTTGTTTATGAGGAAGGTGTAAATCCAAAAAAATGCCATATCATAAGTAATGGTGTAGAAGTAGCTAACAATATAAATAAAGAAAAAAAAATAGTTCAGATTTTGTGTATTGCAAATTTTATTAGATACAAAAATCATAATATGATTATTAATGCCTTTAATAAATTACCGGATGCGTTGGAGTGGTCTCTTAACTTAGTTGGAAATGATACAGATAATATTGTAAATGAATTAAAAAATAAAATTAAGTTTGAAAATAAAGGTAAAATTAATTTTATAAAAAAAAATAAAAATATATCTAAATTTCTCATGAATGCTGACATTGGGATTCTTACTTCTGATGAGGAAGGATTGTCCAATAGTATTCTTGAGTATATGAGTTATAGTCTCCCAGTTATAGCAACAAGAGTTGGTGGTAATGTTGAGCAAATTTTTAATAATAAAAATGGATTTCTAGTTGAAAAAAACGATGATATTAAACTTTCACAAAGACTTGAAGAGCTTATAAAAAATAAATCAAAGAGAAAAAAATTTGGAAGAGAAAGTAAAAGAATAGTAAAAGAAAAATTTGATCTAGAAAAATCAATTAAAAAATACAAAAAGATTTATGATGAAATTTAAATGTTTAAAAGCTCATTTTCGACCATTTCTTTCACAAGTTCTTTGAAAGAGATCTTTGGTTTCCAACCTAGGATTTTGTTTGCTTTTTTGTAGTCGCCTCTTAAATAGTCAACCTCTGCTGGTCGAAAGTATGCACTATCAATTTTGATCAAAGTCTCACCATTTTTTGAGTTTTTTCCAACTTCATTTATTCCAGTTCCAGACCATTCAATGTTAATATCAACAAAAGAAAATGCAAGTTCAACAAAGTCCCTTACGGAGTAAGCTTTACTTGTTGCTAAAACAAAATCGTCAGGGTTTTTATGTTGTAATATCATCCACATCCCTTCCACAAAATCCTTTGCGTGTCCCCAGTCTCTTTTTGCATTAAGATTGCCAAGGTATAAATATTTTTGTTTTTTATTTACTATCCCCGCAATAGCTCTAGCAATCTTCCTAGATACAAAAGTTTCGCCTCTTATTGAACTTTCATGATTAAACAAAATTCCATTAGATGCAAAAATATTATAGGCCTCCCTATAATTTTTAGTAATCCAATAGGAATAAAGTTTTGCGACTCCATAAGGGCTACGTGGATAAAAAGCAGTTTCTTCGTTTTGTAACTTATCTGAAACTCTTCCGTATAACTCTGAGGTAGAGGCTTGGTAAAACTTAATTTTTTTTTCAAGACCCAGTATTCTTATTCCCTCAAGTATTCTAAGTGTACCAAGAGCATCGGCATTAGCAGTATATTCAGGTGTTTCAAAACTTACATGAACATGACTTTGTGCTGCTAAATTATAAATTTCTGTAGGTTTTATTTCTTTTAAAAGTCTTATTAGATTTGTTGCATCTGTGAGATCGCCATAATGTAAGAAAAAATTTGTTTTTGTTTCTTTAGGATCTTTATAGAGATGATCAATTCTGGCAGTATTAAAAGAGGATGACCTTCTTTTAATACCATGAACTTCATAATTTTTCTTCAGAAGAAATTCCGATAATAAAGCACCATCTTGACCAGTTACTCCAGTTATAAGTGCTATTTTTTTCAAAAGTTAAAACCCTTATCTTCTTAATATATTTTGATTATTTAAATACCATTTATAGAAAAGTTTTAAACCTTTTTTTAAACTAATTCTGGGTTTCCAACCAATTTTTTTTATTTTTTCTGAGTTCAACATTTTTCTTTTCATTCCATCGGGCTTAGAGCTATCAAAAATTATTTTTCCCTTATATCCAACAATTTCTTTGATTAGATTGGCAAACTTTTTTATAGAAATTTCATACCCTGAACCAACATTAATTAGTTGTGATGAATTGTAATTTTTAGCTAAAAAAATACATGCATCTGCCAAATCGTCAACATATAAAAATTCTCTTAATGGAGTTCCACTTCCCCATACGGTTACTTTTGGTAAATCATTTATCTTAGCTAAGTGAAACCTGTTTAACAGCGCTGCAGGAACATGACCGTTAATATCATCAAATTTATCCATTGGACCATACAAGTTAGTTGGCATTACGGATATAAAATTACAATTATCCTGAATTCTAAAAGCCTCACATAATTTAATACCAGCAATCTTTGCGAGGGAGTACCACTGATTACTACTTTCTAGCTCCCCCTTTAAAAGAGAATCTTCAACAAATGGTTGCTTAACATTTTTTGGATAAATACATGACGAACCAAGATAAACAAGCTTATTTACATTAATTAATTTTGCAGAATTAATTATATTAAAAGAAATCATGACATTATCATATAAAAAGTCTCTTGGAAAGGCCATGTTAGCTGCTATTCCTCCAACTTTTGCTGCAGCTAAAAAAATCACCTCAGGCTTTTTTCTTTTCATCCAGTTTTGAACTTTTTCCTGACACCTTAAGTCCAAATCTTTTTTTTCTGTAACTAAAAGATTTGATTTATATTTCTTTAATTTTTTCAGGATGGAATTGCCAACCATTCCATTATGCCCTACAACCCATATTTTTTTATTGTCTAAAGAAATCCTACTTTTTTTTTCTTCCATATTTGTCCTGAATTCTTACGATATCATCCTCTCCTAGGTATTTACCAGTTTGAACCTCAACTAACTTAAGTATACTAGAAGTCTTATTTTCAAGGCGATGAATTTCTCCAACATCTATAAATGTTGATTGATTTGTGTTTAACTCAAATTTTTGTTTACCTTTTGTAACTGAAGCTTTTCCCTCAACAACAACCCAATGCTCTGATCTTTTTTTATGATACTGTAAGGAAATTTTGTTTTTTGGATAAATTATTAATATCTTTATTTGAAAGCCTTGGTCCATGTAAATATTTTTAAACTCACCCCATGGTCTAAAAACATGTTTATGAACATCAATGGAACTATGTTTTTTTTTTTTTAATTTTTTAACTATATCTCTGAGTTGATCATTATTTTTATTCTTATCCATAATTAAGGTTGTATCATCTTCTTCGACTATAATTAGATTATCTATATTTATACCAACTAATTTTTTTTCAGGATTTGACGACCAGACTAATGAGTTTTTAACATTTTTAAATAAAAGATTCTTATGGTTCGAATAATTATTTTGCTTGTCCTTTTTTAAACATTCCCAAACCCCTTGCCATGAACCGATATCACTCCAACTAACATTAGTAAAAGTTATGGAACCATTTTTTGTTTTTTCCATTAAACCTTTATCAATTGATTGATTGGGCAGAAGTTTGAATTTTTTTTCTGGAAATGAGATAAATTCAAAAATCTTTTTTTTTCCCGAAAAAACTTCTTCAACTTTCTTATAAGTTTTTGGAACATGATTTTTAATTTCATTTAAAAAACTCTTTGCTGAAAAAAAGAAAATCCCAGAATTCCAAAAGTAGGATTTTGATTTAAAAAATTTATTTGCTTTTTCTTGATTTGGTTTTTCCAAAAAGCTTTCAACCTCACTTGAGTGTTTAGACAATTTTTTATTTTTTGGTTTTATATAACCGAATTGAGTTGATGGGTGCGTGGGTGTAATTCCAAATGTGTTGATATAGCCACTATCAACCAAGGAATATGAATCTAAAATACTATTAATTAATTTTTTTTTATCTTTTATTATTTGGTCTGCAGGCACAAGTAGTACTTTGGCATTTTTATCAAAATTTTTAATATCAAGAACACTTAAAATTGCTGATATAAGTGTATTTTTAGAGAAAGGTTCTAAGATTATTGAACGATACTTTATTTTATAATTTTCAAGAAAGTTTTTTAAAAGAAAACGGTGTTCATAATTTCCAATTAATGTTACATCATAAAAATCTTTAGTTAAAAATCTTTTAATTGTTTCTATAAATAGAGGATAGTTAGAATTTATCCTCATAAATTGTTTAGGAAAATTTTTTCTTGAAGCTGGCCACAACCTTGTTCCGTAACCACCACACATAATCACAGGATAAATTTTTTGTTTCATTTATTTATTAAATTAAAAACATACTATATCACTAAATTTTTACTAAAACACATGGAATGTGATATTGTAAAAAAATATTTTGTTTGTACATATCCGTTAAATTTTTTTTTCTTTAATTTCTTAATTGAAAAATGTTTGATTGACTTCCAGAAAAATAAATAAGATTATGAAGACATGGAGATAAAAAATATAATTAGATCTGTCCAGGTATCAGCAGTCTTAGTTATTTTTATTGGAGCAGTAATAGGTTTTTCAATTGAAGTTTTTAAAATGATTAATTTAAAAAAAGTTGAACTTGCAGATTTACTCTTGCTTTTTATTTATGTTGAGGTTATGGGAATGATTAGAGTATATTTATTGCAAGAGGAAATAAGAATTACATATCCTTTAATAATTGCCATAACGGCAATTTCACGATTAATAATACTCCAAAAGAAGGACTTAGATCCTTCAATTCTCATTTATGAGTCATTAGCTATTTTGATATTAGCTCTAGCAATTATAGTTTTGAGACTTCGATATTTAAACGTTCTCAAACCAAAAAGAGGCTCAAAATAATAATTTATGAAATATTTAAAACTTAAAAATTTATTAGTAATAAATACTTTTTTTTTTTTTTTTTTTTTAATATTTTTTACATATTTTCCAGAATCAGATATTTATTTTTCCAACCTTTTTTTTGAAAATAATAAATTTGTTTCTGAAAGAATAACTTTTATTAAAAGTCTGAGAACTTTCTTGAAAGATTTAATGATTTTAATACCAATAATTTCACTTTTAGTTTTACTTGTAGACTATGCTAAGAAGTTCAAAAATATAAAAACATCTCTCAATAAAAGATTTAAATTAGCTTTAATAGGACTAATTATTGGTCCAATAGTGGGCTCTGGAATAATAGCTAATTGGTATTTTAAAGATCAATGGGGTAGGGCAAGGCCAGTTCATATTTCAGAATTTGGAGGTGACAAAAATTTTTCTCGTGCTTTTGTCATGTCTGATCAATGCGAAAAAAATTGCTCATGGATAAGTGGAGAATCATCAGCTGCCTTTTCTTTTTTAGTTGGAGCATTAATTTTAAAAAATCCTTTATTCTTTGCTCTGAACTTGCTTTTTGGGATAATTGTTAGTTTTTGTAGAATTTCAATGGGAGGACACTTTTTAAGTGATAATCTATTCGCTTTATTTTTTATGGTTTATCTGGCTATTGGATTTAAGTATTTAGTTATAAAAAAAAGTAAAAAAAAAATTTAAAAATATGTTCAATATTTTAGCTATTACTGACAATAAATTGAGTAGTCTTAATCAATGTAATTCAATTATCAATGAATTAAAAAGAATATCAAAAAAAAAAATAGTTGTTGAATATATGGAAGTTTATAGAGGCTTATTAGGCTATTTACCCAACTTTTTAATATATTTTTTTTTAAGAATTAGATACTATTTTGAACCCAGCAAAAAGATTGATTTTATTATTTCATGCGGAAGAATATCTGCACCTTTAAACTTAGTTTTTAAAAAAAAAAGCATTGCAAAAAATTGTCATATTTTAAACCCTTATTTTAAAAAAAATGAATTTGACCAGATAATTATTCCACAACATGATATTACAAAAGAAATTAATAAAAATTTTGTTACAACATTTGGAACTTTAGTTGACCTAAAAAGATTTAAAAAAAAAAATAAAAACATTCGTAAGCCCTTTGATACAACAAAAAAAAAAATTTCATTCCTTATCGGAGGAAATGGTAAAAGTTCAAAAATTTTGCCTGAAGAACTAGAAGGAACCATTAAAATACTGAATTTTTTATCAAAAGAATATGAAGTTATTTATTGTTTTTCAAGAAGAACCCCAATTAACATTAAAGATATGATTAAACAAAAAGCATCAAAAAAAAATCTATTTTTCCCACAAAAGCAAATCAATCCTTATTGGTGTTTATTAAATATTTCTGAATATATATTTGTTACATCTGATTCAATAAGTATGCTTTCAGACGCTCTATCTTCTGGAAAAAAAGTATACATTGTTCCAATAAAAAAAATAAAAACTAAAATTAAGAATTTCACAAAGATTATATTAAAAAAAAAAATGGCTAAATTATTCAATGGTAAGCTTGAAAATTGGAAATATAAAAAGCTTTCTGAAACAAACCAAGTTTGTAAAAAATTAATTAAATTTCTTAATCTTTAATCCACCTATCATGCACCCAAGTCCATTGTTCAGGATACTTAAGAATCCAACCTTCAATTATTTTATTTAAATAGAGCATAATTTTTTCTTCAGATCCTAGTTTTTTTAAAAAACTATATTTTATAGGTTTAAAGTATTCAATTTTATACTTAATACCCTTTTCTCTAACGCATAATGCTGGAACAATTTGACATTTAAACTTGAGCGAAAATTTTGCTATAGCTGGAGCAGTCATTGCTAATTTATTAAAAAAAATAATAGGTAAACCATCGTTCATTTTTTGATCAATCAACATTCCAAGATTCTCCTTGTTTTTTAATGCTTTAATACATTCTTTGGCACCATCTGAACCCTTCTTTATAAGATTGACGCCATATTTAAATCTTATTTTTCTTAGTAAATTATCTACATATTTATTATTAAATGCTCTGTAAATGAAATTAATTTTAAATCCATTTTGTGTTAAAGGATGAGATGACAATTCCCAATTACCAATATGTGCTGAAAAGTAAATACAATTCTTTTCTTTTTTGAGTGGGCCTAATAAATTTTTAATTCCTACTATTTTTATATTAGTATTTTGGTGAATGTTAATTTTATGAAGATGAGGATATTCACCAATGACTCTTCCAAAATGAAACCACATTCTTCTTAAAATTTTTTTTTTCTCTATTAAATTTTTCTCAGGAAAAACTAAATTTAAATTTTTTATCCCTATCAAATTTTTTTTAGAAAATAAACCGTAAACCCATGCTAAAGAGCCTCCCAAATTAGATGAAAGCTTTACTCCAATAAGTCTTGAAATGTAAAAAAAAAATAATAACAAAAAGAATTCAATTTTATTTTTCATATTTATTTTTCACATTTCATGCTTTTTATTTTATCTTATGACAATTATTGAAGGTGATTTAATATTATTTTTTTTCATAAACATGGGGCATTTTTTTAAGGAGGTAAAAAATAATTTTTCTGACTTCATAGATGCATTTTGAATTAAAGTAACTTTTGCATTCTCATTAATTCCATAAGAAATTAGTTTCAAGACTATTGAACGTATTTGACTAACACCCATGTATATAATAATTTTTCCTTTATTTTTACAAATTTGACTATAGTTGACTTCTTTATTTTTTTTTACAATAATTTTATGACCTGTCATTAAATTACAAAAATTACTTTTATTAAAAAAATCTAATTTGGCACTCTTTAAAGAAGCCTGAGAAGATGTGATTCCTGAAAGTATTTCAGTCTTAATTTTATTTTTTTTTAAAAAATTTATTTCCTGACTCACTCTACTGAAAAAACTAACGTCTCCTCCTTTAAGTCTCAAAACTTTTTTATTATTTTTTGAATATTTAAGTAGCCACTCATTAATTTCTGATTGCGTACAAGCTTTTCTTTCTTTTAATTTTCCTGCATAAATAAGTTTTGCGTTTGGCTTACAAATTTTAAGAATTTTTTTATTAACAAGCGCATCAAAGATTACCACATCAGCAAGGGTAATAATATATTTTAATTTTAGAGTTATTAGGTTTGGGTCTCCCGGTCCAGCGCTCGCTAAGATGACGGTTCCTTTTTTAAATTTTACGTTGGATTGATTAAAGTTAATTTTCACAATAAAATCGTAGAAAGTTTTTTATGTATAATACAATTTATTTAAATAAAGTTAATCTTCATTTTGAAGAAAAAAAAATTTTACACGATATTTCCTTTGAAGTGAAACCAAATATCCCGAAATGCATAGTAGGTAAAGGTTTATCGGGTAAAAGTACCATACTTAAATCAATAATAGGTTTAATTAAGATTTCTAGTGGTGAAATTAAAGTAAATAATGTATCAGTTAATGACAAAAAGGAATTCAATGAAGTAGTTAATTTAATAGGCATGGTTTTCGAAAAAGACGCACTTTTTGATAGTATGACAGTATGGGAAAATATAATGTTTAAAAGCCTAAATAATGATAAAACTTTCCTTGTTAAAAAATCTCAAAAGCTTCTTAAAAAAGTTGGTTTAAATGTTAAGGATGCTTTTTTATTTCCTTCAGAGTTATCAGGTGGCATGAGAAAAAGGGTTGCTATAGCAAGGTCAATTTCACATCAACCTAGATTTCTTTTATTAGATGAGCCAACTGCTGGTTTGGATCCTGTAAAAACCAACATGATATTTAATATTATTACTGCCCTTTGTAAAGAATTCAACATCACTATGTTAACAGTATCTTCTGATGTCAAGAGTGCACTAAAACATTTTAAGGAATTTATAGTTATAGATGATGCAAAGATACATTGGCAAGGTTCGAGGAAGGAGTTTTTAAAAAAACCAACCTTGTTAATTAAGGAATTGTTATGAAGTAATTACTTTCTAGTAAGTTCAGCACATCCGGCGGTTGCATCAATTCCAGATTCAACATAGCAGGCACTAATTTTATTTTTACCAAGTAATCTACCCATATTATATCCTCTGCTGTTAGTCGCAACCCAAGTAATTGTTTTGTTATCAGGGTGGATCACCCCAAAAAAGTTTTTTGTTCCATCAGTGTAAGAAAACTTACCTTTAAATCGTCTTTCATCCTGTTCAAGGATTTCAACTTTTTTTTCCCAAGATCTATAACCCCTATCTTCTGATACGGTCTTGTTGATTCCAACCCAAGTGCCAACTAGATTAGGAATTTTTTCAGATGCAATGCTGGGTGAGTTAAAAAAAATATAAACAGTAAAAATTGTATAGATAAAAAATCTCATATAACTATTATTGTAATTAATTGTAAAATTTCAATATATGATTCAAAATTTCTCATCCCTATATCTAAATAAAAATCAATTTTTAATTTTTTTAATGGGTATATCAAGTGGTATTCCTCTCTATTTAATTCTGTCTACTTTATTTATTTGGTTAACAAGAGAAAATATAGATATTTCTACAATAGGTTTATTTGCATTAACTCAGATTCCATGGACTATAAAATTTTTATGGGCTCCTTTAATAGATAATTTTAAAATACCAATTTTGTATAAAATTGTTGGCCACAGAAAGTCTTGGCTTTTTGTAATTCAGTTTTTTCTTATATTTTCTATATTCTTACTGGGTTTCAGTGATCCGGCTCAAAATATTGAATTAACTGCTTTTTTTGCATTGTTGGTATCTTTTTTTTCAGCCTCGCAAGATATTGTTATTGATAGTTACAGGATAGAAATATTAGACGATAGTTCTCAAGGTGCAGGTGCTGCGGTTACACAGTTTGGTTATAGAATAGGAGGAATACTCGCAGGAGCTGGGTCACTTTATCTTAAGTATTATTTTGCTTGGAATACAGTTTTTATGATAGTTGGTTTCATTATTTTTTTTCTAGGATTATCAATTTTATTTCTTCCTATTAAAAAAGACCATTTGTCAAAAAATAGAAATGAAAAAAATTTACTGAAACCCTTCTATGAGTTTCTATTTCGTCATTCAGCAATAAAAGTTTTCTTAATTTTAATTTTTATATTTTCTTTTAAATTTGGTGATGTAATTGCCGGTGTAATGGCAAATCCATTTTACGTAAAGATAGGCTTTTCTAATATTGAGATAGCAAATGCAAGTAAAGTTTTTGGTGTATTAATGACTATTTGTGGGGTGTTTTTAGGAGGGTACTTGGTTAAGAAATTAGGTATAATTTATGCCTTAATTGTTTCAGGTTTCTTTCAAGTTTTATCAAATCTTCTTTATGTATTATTGAATTTCGTTGGATCAGAAATTTCTTATCTTTATCTTACTGTCGCAGGGGAAAATTTTTCCGGTGGTCTAGGATCAGCAGCTTTTGTGGCATATTTATCAGCTTTGTGTAATAAAAACTATACTGGAACACAATACGCCCTTTTATCATCAATCATGGGTTTAGCCAGAACAGTTTTGTCATCTCCTTCTGGTTATTTAGTTGAATCTTTTGGCTGGACTAATTTCTTTATTTTATCAACATTCTTGGGGATACCAGCACTTTTAGTTTTATTTTGGATGAAAAAAAACTTTCATTTAGAAATGCAAAAGTCTAAGAAACTATATCCTTATACTCGTCAAGTTTAGTAAAAGCTTTAAAAGTATTCATTTGCTTAAAAAAATTTTGAATTAAAGGAAATTTTTCCAAAAATTTGTTATCGATCTTATCAAGTATACCACAATAAAACCAATATATAACTCGCCAGGCTACGATATCAGCTATACTAAATTCATCATTGAAGAATTTTTTTTTTTTTGAACTTTTATCAAATAATTTTTCTAAGTAAGAAAACCAAACTAGAAGGTCATTTTCAATAAACTCCTCTCTTAATCTTTTTGATTTTTCTAAATCCTTATCTCTCATTGCTGCTCTTATTGATGGCGCAATTTTGTTAGTTATTTCATTAGCCCAATCCAAAACTTGATCTATGACAATTGCCTTTAGCTTATCATTATTATAAAGTTTTGATTCTATCGCACAAAATCTTGCCAGAGAATGGGTGTGGCCGTATTGTTTTTCCTTAATAATCATTATCGGCAGTTGTCCGAAGGGAAATTTTTCCTTTTCTTTTGGCCATTCTTGCCTTTTAATTCTTTTATACTCATATGGAACTTTGGAATACCCGAGACTAAGTCTTAAAATATCTATACGCCAAAAATTGAAGTCAAAATATACTAACTTTATCATTACCAGTTTTATTTCTCTGCAAAGGCTTTTTCAATAACAAAGCCACCTTGAACTTTTGTTGAACCCTCTGATGAACCAAGCTTTTCAAATATACCCTTAATTTCAAATGTCATTTCTTCAGAACCACAGATCATAATTCTATCTTCTTCAGGATTAAATTCTTCAACTTGAAGAGCGTTCCATAATTTTTTTTCATTTATCCATGTGGTTATTCTTCCCTTACGTGGCCATTCATCTCTTGTAACAGTGTTAAAATAAATAAAATTTCCTTTGGTAACTTCTGAATATATATCGTCTTTATTAAGGTTATTTAGAGTATCCATATAAGCTAGCTCTTTAGCAGTCCTCACTCCGTGAACAAGTGCTACTTTTTTAAATTTTTCGTAGGTTTCAGGGTCCCTGGAAATACTCATGAATGGAGCTAGTCCAGTACCTGTTGATAACATGAAGAGATTTCTCCCAGGAAGTAAATAATCACAAACTAATGTTCCTGTTGGTTTTGAATTAATTAAAATTTCATCACCAACTTTGATATGTTGAAGTTTACTTGTTAAAGGACCGTTTGGAACTTTTATAGATAAAAATTCTAGGTGGTCTTCATGATTAGGGCTAACAACCGAGTAAGCTCGTAAAAGAGGCTTTTCATCTATTTCTAGTCCAATCATTGCAAATTCGCCATTTTTGAATCTAAAACCCATATTTCTTGTGGTTCTAAAGCTAAATGTTTTGTCTGTCCAATGGTGAACACTTAGGACTTTTTCTTTTAATAATGCCATGGATCGAATTTTTAAAAAAACTTCATAAGGATTGAAACTATGATATAAACATTTATCTAAAGGATTTTTTTTAAAATGACAAGTATTAATATAAGAAAACTCTCTCACTCAGAGATGGATTTGTACAGAAAACCTCTTCTCCCAAAAACTTGGAGTTGTTTCCCAGTTGATAAGGATATAGATACTCAAATGCTTAGAAAAATATTACAAAAAGATCTTGATAAAATTAGATCTGGTGCTGAAAAGGATCCTTTTTCAAATTCTATTACAATGTTAGCTTTGGATATTTCAAGAAGATTAGAAAAAAATTTATTAAACTACTCTGCTTTAGAGGCCTTAATCCAGAGATTAGCAGTTGGCTCTCTTGGCTTTAGGGCAGATCGTTTAAAAGATTATATGGGAAGTGTTAGTGAGGAAGAAAATAGAAAATCAATACACAAAATTATAAAATCACTTGCCTTTAAAAAAAAACAAAAAATTTCATTTGATGATTTTAATGAAAAATTACAAAATGAGACCTTTGGAATTGTACTTACTGCTCACCCTACTTTTGGAATGACCCATCAAATAATGGTTAATTTAGCTAAGTTAGCAACCAATAAGAATGAAAGAGGAAAAAAGATCGGTGATTCAGAATTAAAATCAATTATTAAGGATATTTTTAAAACTGAACAAAAACCTGAAAAAAACATATCTTTAGATTTTGAACACGAACTATCAATTATAGCTTTGAAAAACCTTCAATACGCTCTAGGTAGCTTTTTTAAAATTGTTATAAATGTTACAAAAGAGATTTTTCCAAATGAATATTTTGAGATTATGCCTCAAATTCTTAGATTACATACTTGGGTTGGTTATGATGTTGATGGAAGAGGTGATATTTCATGGAGTAATACCTTTTCTAAAAGGTTAAAAATTAAGTTAGAACAACTACTCGAGTATGAAAAAAGTATAAAAGAAATTTTAAAAATTTCTAAAGACAAAGAACTCTCAAAAAAAGTTAATAATCTTCATAAATTAATTTCTGAATCAATTTCAGTAAACAAAAAAACTCTTAAATATTTTTCTGACCCGAAACTTTTGGATAATGTTGATGATGTTAAATACATTTCTAATTTTTTATTTAAGAATAAAGATATATTAATTACAAATGAAAATTTATTGATTGAAAAAATTGATGATATTATTGCCTCTATAAAATTTAAAAAGATCAAAAATTACCAAAGATTAATAGAAAATCTGATAGTTTTAAAAATTGTAGTTAAAAACTTCGGTTTAGGACTTGGGAGAACTCAAGTTAGATTAAATGCTAACCAATTAAATAATGCAATTTCAAAAGAAATTGATTTAAAAGGAGACCCTGATGATCCTTCAAATAAAAGGACTTACCTTCAACATATATCAAGACTAATTGAAAACGTAACTCCAGTTAAAATTAATTTCGGGAGCATACTTGAAGAAAATTTGAATGCTAGGCGTTATTTTATGATTATCAAACAGATGTTTAAATATATTGACGAAAATCAGACGATAAGATTTCTTATTGCTGAGTGTGATTATGCTTTGACTGTGATGACAGCTTTATATTTCTCAAAACTTTTTGGTGTGGATGAAAAAATTGATATTTCTCCTTTATTTGAAACAGAAAAAGGACTTTCAACTGGTCATGAAGTAATTTCATCGTTATTAAAAAATGTTCATTATAAAAAATATGTTATAAAAAGAAAAAAACTTAGTATTCAAACTGGATTTTCTGATGCTGGAAGATACCTTGGTCAGTCAGCAGCTGTTTTGTCAATCGAAAATCTCCAAAGAAAGATAGCCAAGATTCTATCAGATAATAATTTACCAAATGTGAAACTTCTAATTTTCAATACGCATGGTGAGTCAATTGGAAGAGGAGGTCACCCTGTCTCACTATTAGACAGGTTGAGTTATGTTAGCTGCCCTTTTACAAGAAAAAAATTAAGAGAATGGAATATCAATTTAGTACAGGAAATTAGTTTTCAAGGGGGGGATGGCTATCAATATTTTATGAATCATGATTTAGCATTTGCCTCAATCGCAAGAATATTAGATTTTTGTTATAATAACAATGATTTAGAAACAAACGATTCACTTTACGACTCAGCAGATTTTGGAATTGAATTTGTTAATACTATTAAACAATTTAATACAGATATAATGGATGATCCAAATTATGCAGCTTTACTTAATGTTTTTAGTGTTAATCTAACACATTCTACAGGTTCAAGAGCCGTAAAAAGATTTGTTGATGGTTCCTCAAAAACTCTCGTTTATCACCCTAGTCAAACAAGAGCTATTCCTCAAAATAACATTCTGCAGCAACTTGGCATGCTGGCTAATTCTTTAGGAGGGGTTGGTAAATTTTTGAGAAAAAATCCTAAGCAATTTTATAAATACTACAAAACATCAAGTAGATTTAGACGAATCATGGATATGATAAAATATGCTTTTGCTTTTAGTGATATTGAGGTTCTTAAGGCCTATGTTGACTGTTATGATCCTGGTATGTGGTTGTCTTGGTCCACAAGAACAGCAGATTCAAATAGAAGTGAAAATATGAAAGAAGTTGCAAATCTTCTTGAAAAGTTTGATGTTCATTGGAGATTTAACAAAGTATATAGAACTTTACATCAAGAATACATGGAGATTCGAAATTGGATACTAGGGAGAAAGAATAGGGGAAGAATTGCAGTTGGTAGAGGTAGAGTAGTTGAGAAGGAAATTAGAGATGAGCTTTTACTTATGCACGGCATAAGAGTATCAATAATCCATGAAATTTTTCTATTATCTGTGAGAGTTCCGAAATTTAGTGATCAAGCTGGTACGTCTAGAGATGAAATAATTGCCAAGCTAATTAGATTTGATGTCCTAGATGCAGTGGAAACCTTAAGAAAAATTTTCCCAGTCAAAAAGGTTAGTGCATCTTATTCAGGTTTTGGTGAACCTTCAAATTATCTCAGTGAGCAGAATATAGATTATTCAAATGAGGAAAAAAATATTTTTAGACAATTAGAAGCTCTTTATGAATGTGCTAGACGAGTAAGTACAGGTATATCTCATTTTATCGGTGCCGTGGGTTAAGACTTCTTTTTTTTATTTTTGTAATGAGCTTCGATTGCTGCAATATCTTCGTCTGAAAGGTTTAGTTTTTCTGACAAGTCATCTAACTCTTTTCTTTCTTCATCATCAATAATATTATCCGACAACATAAACTTAAGTTTATCTTCATATTTTTTTTGATTTCTTCTGGTATATTCGGTAAATGCTGAGGCTAATATTCCTGATGGGAGAGCAACCGTTCCAATTCCTAGTATGATAATAATTGATCCAAAAAACTTCCCCATAGATGTAACTGGATAAACATCTCCATACCCCACAGTAGTTAAAGTAACTATCGACCACCACATGGATTGAGGAATACTACCAAATTTATCAGGTTGTATATCTTTTTCCACTATATACATTCCACTCGATGAAATGATTAAAACAATAAACAGAATAAAAAATGCTGCACCCAGCGATTTCCGTTGATCCCACAAAACAACCAATAATGTATTAATTGAGTTAGAATATCTTGAAAATTTTAGCAATCGAAAAATTCTAAGCGCTCTTACAAATCTTAGATCCACTGTTGGAAATAAAAAAGCTAGCAGGCTTGGAAGAATTGCAATTAAATCAATGATAGCGGAAAAACTAAAAATATATCTAAGCCTAGCCTTTCCATTCGTTTCATTTTTTGTTTTATTTTCAACACATGACCAAAATCTACTTATATACTCTAAAGAGAAAATTGTTACGGAAAATAACTCAAAATATATAAACCATAATTTGTATTTGAAATAAAGAGTCTCAACTGTTTCTAGAATAACCATTAATATGTTGAAAAAAATTAAGTTAACTAAAAAAATATCAATAAACTTTGATAAATTATCGTTATCCTCAGCTGGTTCTAAAAGTCTCCAAACTCTATTTCTATTCAGATTTAATTTGTAAAAGATTGTCATTTTTTAGGGCAAACGATTTGTTTTTGACAGGTGTTTCCAGGTGCACCGAGATAGATTTCCTTATTTTTCTCTCCTCTCTTTTGGGATTGGTACTCACAAATTACATCATCAGGAACTATTGTTTCTTTTACCAGGCGACAAAGAGGTCTTATTTCTATTCTTTTTCTTCTGTCAAATGTGCCTTCTTCTGGTTCATATTTTCTACCTACAGAGTCAACCTCTAGTGGTAAAAAAAAAATAAGAATTAAAAAAAAATTACTCTTCCTTTTTTTCATTTTCATCTTGTATTTCGTTATCTTTTTCTCCCTCTAAATAAGCAGTGCCTTGAATAGATTTTGCGATGAATTTATTCATCAGATCCTCAGAATTTTTTACATAATCCTCTAAGGATTCCTGAAGTTTTTTTTCTGCATCTTCTTTTGATTCTCCTTCAATTTCAGCTATTCCATCAATGATCCAATGTACTTTAAATTTCATATATTACCTTCCGTTTGTTTTCCTTCATTAAAATATTTATTTTTTGTAAAAATTTCTTCAGCTTTAGTTTGTAGTTCGACAATTTTATCTGTTTCAATTTCCTCACCGACTCTATCTCTTAGTTTCATTGCTTTATAAATTCCACCACTTACAGATACAGAATACCATAAATAAGACTGTTCATAATCAATTTCTGGAGAAAAATTTTCAAACCAAAAACCTAGCTTAAAAGCAGATTTTGAATTATTAAATTCAATGAAATTTTTTTCTAATATTGTAGGAATTTGATTGGCTATTTCTTCAATAACATTTTCGCTTAATTTACTTTTAATTATATCAACTTTTTTTAAACATTTTTTATTCCCATTAAGAACACATAACCAGCAATATTTTAATGATTGTTTAAAATTTTGAATTGTTCCAACACCTTCATAATACATATTTGATAAATTGAAAATTGAGTCTTTATGACCCTTTTCAGCTAAATTAAAAAAAACAATAAATGATTCGTCGAAAGCTCCCTCGTCATAGAGTGAAACTCCTTTGTTATAATATTCTTCATCACTTAAGATTTCACCAGCGTTAATTTTGTTAAAAAGCAAAAAGCAAATTATTATTCTAAATAAAGTCACCTGCCAGCCATCATTACTAATTGTAAATATAAAACCCTTAGTTTAAATTTGGAGTTAGGTCTTTGCTCGTAAACAACAATTCTTGGTCTGTCAGAATTTGGCTTTTGAAATTCAATAGACATATCTTCTGGTAAATAAACACCGTTAAATTCAAGCGTTTTTTGAGGATCCTTTGAAAACTCTTCTTTAAATCCTGTATCTATCCATACCCTGGCGAGTACTCTTCCAAGTATGTCGGGTAAATATTTCCTCACATCAGCTCTACTTTTTAAATGGTGAAGTTTCTGAGTTATATCCAATGGACTAATTTTTTCCTGGTTAACCGTAATTAACTCCGTAGATTTTGCTTTAACAGGAAGGTTTTTTGTTGTTTTTTTTGTCATTATTTCAAATTATTATAAGCATGAATGTTCATTAAAAACATTTTATTAAAATTTACAACACATTAGTCGTTAAATCAATTATGACAAAAAATCACAATATAATTAAGTTCCCAAGTAATATAAATTATAAGAAAAATAAATATATAAAAATTAGGGATGAGATAGAATCTCTTTTATTTAATTATGCTCTAAATAAAAAAGATTTATGGGCCGTCTCATTAGCAGCAGGAAGATTTTCCGCAATGAATCTTCAAAAAATTGATGGTGAAGAAAAAGCAATGGATTTTTTTAAAAATTGTGTCGAAACTCAAAAGAACTCGGGTGACAAAAGACTAAGCGATTCTTGATACATTACCAGATATTTGTGCTCCAGAATCAACTGAAAGTGAATTGGTTTTAAGCTTACCATCTACATTCCCACTATTTGATACCTCCAAGTGATCAGCTGTGATATCACCTACAACATTTCCCTCTACACGAACATGTTCAGAATTTATATTTCCGTTAAACTTACATGTATTTTCAATTATTAATGACTTAGCTGTTACATTACCTTTAAAAGTTCCAGCAATTACAACTTGCCCCTCCTTCGATTCCAATGTTCCCTCCATTAAAAGGTCTTTATTTATGTAGGTAATATCACTCAATTATATTCTCCAAATTAATTTCTAGTTGTCTTCTTCGATAGCTTCATCATCAATATTTTCGGCCTTTTTACCCTTTAATTTTCTTTCATCCCAATTATGGATAATTTTACAATTTAATGCAGCACCTCTATCCATTTGTAAAGATTTATAGTTTATCTCTCCAGTAATCACAGAGCTATCAGTAAGCCACACAGAATCTGCCTTTATCTTTCCTTGATAGTTACCTGATATAACAACAAGTTCTGAGGTAATTGAACCTTCAAGAGTAGCATTTTTTCCTAAAGTAACTTTATCAGATTTAATATCTGCATCTACTCTTCCATTTATTTCAATCGTCGATGCGTTAGAAATTTTTCCTTTAAATATTGCTCCTCTACCTATTATGGATTGATTGTCCGCCATACTTTAACCTTTCTTAGTTTTTTTTTGTTTTGGAGGTTTATCTTTAGTTTCATTTTCTAGGCCCTTAATTAACTGAACGTCGAGAGCAGCACCACCTTGAGCTTTTAAGTTATTATAGTGCAAGTTTCCTTTAATTTTTGCTGTAGATTCAATTGCGAGGGTATCAGCAAAAACATCACCCTCAAAATCTCCACCAATAGTGGTATTGAGAGATTTTATATTACCTTTAAGAAATCCTTCAGATGATATGCTAATGTGATCGCATTCAATGTTACCTTTAACTTTACCTTTAAGTACTAAGTTGCCGCTACATTTTATGTTGCCGTTGATTTGCATTTCAACACCTATAACACTTGAAGAAGTGCTAACTTTGTTTGTTTTATCTGAATCTCTAGAAAACATTGCTTAAAATATTTAAAGATTTATAATGCTTATCACAAAAATATTTAAAAAAAAAGTACTAAAATTTTATAATTGGCTCATGAAATGCATAAAATAATGTACATTCAAATTAAAAATTAAACAATGACAGAACAAGTAATCGATATAAGAGATAGAATTGAAAAAATGAGAACTCAAATGACTAGTTCTTCTGACCCGTCTAATAATTTAAAAAAACAACGAGTAGAAAATAAAAACCCACCAAAGAATAGTATTAAAATAGAGAAAATGGAAAATGTTGAAATAGTTAAAACAGCTAACGAAGAAAAAACACAAATTCCAAAAAATGAAATTAATTTATTGAATAAACTTGAAACATCTAAAAATGAAAATTTTAAAAAAGAATATAATTTTTCAAATATGAATGCTAATACTGGCACATCAAATACAAAAACTTATAAAGATTATCAAAATGAAAATATTGTTGATGACAATAAAAAAAATGTAAGACTGGATGAGGACAAGCCCTTTCCTCAGTTTAATTTAAATGTAAGTAACCCTATTTCATGGAAATTAATGCTTTTAATTATGCTAATGCAATTACTAACTAATATTATGTTAGTTGTGGTTTTGTATCTAAAGTAATTACAAATGCAACATTTAATTAAGAGATTTCTTGATCAAAACTTTAAATCTAGTCCAAAGTTCGGAAGACTTGCAGTAAGTTCAAATAATTTTAGAGAAATATTCAGAGAAAGAAGGTTTTTATATTTTACAAAAAAAGGACCTATAGAAATAGTTTTTAACCTAAAGCATTACATATCTGCTTTTGTTCTATCTGTTGTTTTTGTAATTAAGATGGTTCAATTTTTGTTCTTTGGAGTTTCTTCCTTTTTCAGTTATGTGTCATATAAAAATGATAAAATAATTAATAAAAAATTTACTGACTCAGAAATTCAAACATTGAAAACTATAGCGAACAGTGCAATCAATAAAGAAAATGTTGAAGATACTAATGAAATAATAACTGAATTTCAATCCTCAGATTTTAAAGTTTCAGAGGAAAAAACAGATACAAAAATAAAATTAAAGGAAAAATTAAATAATATTAAGAACCTTGTTTCAAATTTTGGAAGAAGTTTTCAATATGAAATTAATCATTCTGATGAAGTTGTTTTTGATCAATTTTCAGAGTTAGCTAGTCCTGAAATGATTGCAATGGAGCACACTGTAAGTAAAAAAAAACCAGATGTTAAACCTTATAAAAAAAGATCCTCTTTTTCATATAATAAATTACCAGTAGTGCCTTACGTTGCTCCGAGAACAAAAAAGCTAAAAATTATTAATTTTACCAATAAGTTAGATCAGGAAATTTTACAACTAGTTAACGTTTTTAAATCATTAAGGCTTAAGCCTGATGAAATTAATTTAAGTGAAATTGAGTCATTTTTAAAACCTGGAGTAGAGAGCTTTACTATAGACAATGATGAATTAATTGACCACACGTCTTTAAGATTTCAATTTATTGAAGAATTAAAAAATGCAATTATATTTCTTCCACTTAAACCACCAATGCAATATTATTATGTTTCTAGTCCTTATGGCTATAGGATTCACCCAAAAACAAAATTAAAACAAATGCATTACGGCATTGATATGGCTGGGACTTGGCAGGAAGAAGTGAGGGCACCTGCTGACGGGTTAGTGGTTTCAGCAGGAAGAAATGGCTCGTTTGGTAAATCAATAAAAATATTACATAAGCACGGTGTTTCAACAATTTATGGTCACTTACACAAATTAGCTGTAAAAAAAGGCAATTTTGTTAGCGAAGGAGATATAATTGGAAAAATGGGTTCAACAGGAAGAGCGGTTGGTGCACATTTACATTATGAAATAAAAGTTAATGATAAACCGGTAAACCCATACAACTTTATTTCAATCGGAAGAGAGTTAATAAGTAGTTCAATACTTAGAAGATAATGGCATTAATATTGCTGTTTATCTTTTATGAAGATATTAAAAAATTTATTTTTGTTGTGCCTTTTAATTTTTTTTAAACCTACATATTCAAATTCCTTAACTAATTGTTTTAACTTTACAGAGAAATACGGTAAACAATTTAATATTCCGGACAAACTATTAACATCAATTTCATTGGTTGAGTCAGGGATAAAGAAAAACAACAACTTTGTTTCATGGCCCTGGACTTTAAATGTTTCCGGAAAACCGATGTTTTTTGATAATAAGGATGATGTATTAAATTTTTTAAAAAAAAATTATAAAAATAAAAATATTGATGTTGGATGCATGCAAATAAGCATGAAATACCATATGGATGAATTTGATAGCCTTGAGAACATGCTAGATCCTGATTCTAATGTCAAATATGCTGCTAAATTCCTAAAAAAACTATTTTTTAAGTATAAAAGATGGAATGAGGCAATTTCTCGCTATCATTCTTCAGTACCATCTAGAAAAGAGAAATATTTAAATAGAGTAAAAAATTATTGGGCAGATGTAAGGCAGAAAAAAATTATTTTACATTTTAATGATGAGAATAAAAGAAATAGAGAAAAGATAGAATATTTTAGAAAAGAACTAAGTAATCAATTAAATCGTTTAGAAAGCTAAATTTGGCAGGAATTTTGCAAAAATATAATAAACAAGGAGTAAAAAATGAGTCTAAATAAACAAGGTTTAAAAAATGTTAATATTGATGAAAAGTTAAATTGTAACAGTATGTTTATTAAAATATCACATTTCAAAAATGACAAACTTCAAAAAACTGAAACCTTTCCAATGATTCATTTCCTTGAAGCTTTTGAAAGTGAATT
The DNA here is from genome assembly GCA_902618535.1 of uncultured Alphaproteobacteria bacterium. Taxonomy (GTDB): domain Bacteria; phylum Pseudomonadota; class Alphaproteobacteria; order Methylaequorales; family Methylaequoraceae. Next base: position 145,454 of record CACNAV010000002.1, read on the forward strand.
CAAAAGGGTAAGATATAACTAACTTTTACAAAATTGGTTATTCTGAATTAAATAGTTAAAATTATAAAATTTACATAATTTTTTTTTAATTATGAATTCTCCAAAATAAATTAACTAATTTTGATTTTTTAATATTAAATATTTAAATTTTGAATTTTCATCATTCTTCGTCTAATTGATGAAGATGGAATATTTAATAATTCTCTATATTTAGCAACTGTCCTTCTTGCCAAATTTATACCCTCATGTTGAAGTTTACTTACTAAGGCCTCATCACTCAGTGGATTGTTCATTGGCTCACAGCTAATCAGTTTTTTTAGTGATTCTCTAACTGATGCAGCAGAGTGACTTTCACCTTCTGTCAAGCTATTAATAGAAGCGCTAAAAAATATCTTCATTTCATAGATTCCTCTGGGTGTAAGAATTAGCTTATTAGAAGTAACTCTACTAACTGTGCTTTCATGCATGTCGATTTTTTTTGCAACATCTTTTAAAATCATTGGTTTTAAAAACTTCTTACCTTTTTCAAAAAACTCTTTTTGTTGATTTACTATTTCTGAGCTAATTTTAAGTGTGGTAATATTTCTTTGTTCAATAGCTTTGAGTAACCATTTTGCTGAATTAATGTTTTCAGAAATAAACTTTTTATCATTATCAGAACATTTTAAACTTTCGATTTCATTAACATATTCTTGATTGACTGTAATTTTTGGTAGAGTGCTATTGTTAAGTTCTACTGACCAATCTTTTTTATTTTTTGTAACAATTACATCAGGGCTTAACAAATCTATGCTTTCATCAGAGTATTTTAAACCTGGTTTTGGATTTAATAGTCTAATTTTTTTTATGCTTTCTTTTAATTCTTCCTCTTTCATTGAGCATAGTTTCTGAAGTTCTTTTAGATTACCTTCACCCAACATTTCAAGATTCTCAATCAAAATTTTATTTTTTTCAGTCATAATTTCTTCGTTTTCCATTTGAAGGATAAGGCATTCCTTTAAGTTTCTGGCGAATACCCCACTAGGTTCAAATTTTTGCATTCTAAATAATACACTCTTAATTTGCTCTTTTTCATAACCACTAAAAGACTCTAATTCTTCAATAGACTGCAGCAACCATCCACTTGGTTCAATATAGTCAATTAAAAGCTCAGAAATCTTCTTTTCTCTGTCATCTGAAAACTCTAATTGAGCCTGACTTTTTAAAATAGATTTTAAGGATATTTTTTCTGAAAGAGTTTGTTCTAAGACTGAACCAGGGTCAAAGGAGTCATAGTTAGAATTTTTATTTTCGTATGTTTGAAAAGAGTCTGTATCCCATCTATTTTCATAATCATTTTTAGGTTCATCTGCAATAGACTCCCCAGATGAAAAAGATTCAGTCAAATCTTCTGTTTTATCATTTGAAACTTGGTTTAATTCCTCTGACGACTCATTTTCAAGGAAAGGATTTTCTTCTAATTCTTTATTTATTAAATTAGATAGCTCTAAATTATTTAACTGAAGAAGTTTTATTGCCTGTTGAAGCTGAGGTGTCATCACCAATGACTGACTTTGTTTCAACTTTAAGTTCTGAGATATTTGCATTCTAATTCTCCTTTCATTGTAATTTGACAACTTTTTTTAAAAGAATGCAAAATTTAAATTTGACATCATTATCATGTCAGAAACATGACATCGATGCCTAAAACTACTATAACTATATTTTTTTTTGTAATCCAAAGAAATTTCTGACATATTTGATAGAATCAAATTGTGATAAAACTAATACCATTAATTATTTTTCCCTTATCTTTTTTCCTAATTTTTTTAGGTGTTAAAAATTTGACGGTTAATTTTCCTTTAGAAAAAGAAAAAATCACTCAAAATGATAAAAAGGAAATGATTAAATATAACCAAAATTCTGAGGACGTAGAAAAAAAAATTGTAAAAGAGAAAGAACAAAATTTTGTCGATGTAGATGAAAACTTAAAAAATACAAAAGAAATAGAAAAACAGTTCGCCAATGAAGTAAAAGAAAAAGAAAGCGAAAATAGTGGCTCTTTGGAAAAATCTGAACAAATAGAAAGTAATTCAAAAAAAAGTAAGAAAACAAATATAAATATTCCAATTACTGAAGAAAAAAAAGATATTTACTTTATTCAATTTGGAGCCTTTTCAAAAAAGAAGAATGCTGAGGATATGAAAAGTTCTGTTATGAAAAAAATAGATACAAAATTTCCAGACTTTTTTGTAAATATAGATTTTGATAAAAAAAAAAAACTTTATAAACTAATTTCTCATACAAATGATGTTGATAATGCAAAAAAAGTTTGTAACTTTCTTAAAGAAATTAAAGTAAGTTGTCTTTTAAAAAAACAATGAAAAATTGCAGAATATGCACCATAATTAGATATTTCTTAGTAGCAGTTGTTTTTATTATCATTTTAGCATTAACTGTTAACGATAAGTTACATTATCTTTCCTTCGTAACATCATGGAATGCAGCAATTCTTATACTTTTTTTTGGACTACTTCTTTTTCTGTATAAAGTTTATGAATATATGAAATCTAAAAATTAACGATCTCTAACAAATCTTACAAAAAGCTTTTTTTCTGGAACAAAACGTCCATAACTATGACCTGTGAAAAAATTTACAGACCAAAAGAATTTAGGTGACCACCAATTTCGTTGAGATGTCCAAAAAGGCTGAGCTGGGGTTTGAGGAAATAGGACCGAATCAATTTTTGCTCCATCACAGTTTTTACAAACTAAGCTTTCGAGTTCCTTTCTATTGGGAAGTCTCCAAGGACCCTCAATCTCCTGATTTAGTATGTCTAATGCAAGAGAAATTTCCTCAAAATCAAGTTTAACAGGTTCACCTAAACAATCTTGTTTTTCATCGCTCCATTGTTGACCAGTTGTACATTTTAGCCATTCAATTTTGTTTTTTAAGTCAATAACATAAAAACCTTTATCCATAAAATCAGAGGAAATTGAGTTTCCTAACGAAAAAAAACTAAAAAGTATTGTAAAAAATATTATTTGCATGGTTTTATATAACAATATTGCCTAAATTTAAAAAAAAATCAATTTTGGTATTAAAGTTGCAGTTTCTATACCAAAATACTATTTTATAAATATATAAACGTTAATGGATTATAAATGGATTTAGCAACTTTAATAGGTTTTTTGGGAACTCTTGGAATGATCGCAGGTGCTATGATATCAGCCGGTGGTTTAGGATCATATATAGATGTCCCCTCAATTTTAATAGTTTTTGGTGGTTCGTTTTTTGCTGTTATGTATACAGCTCCACTCCCTGTATATTTTGGGGCTTACGGAGCTATGGCCAAAGCATTCAAGCCACCTGTAAAAAAAATGGATGAATTAATAACTCGTATAGTTGAACTTGCAGGAATCGCAAGGAAAGATGGTATGATGGCTTTGGAAGGTCAAGAAACTCCTGATGCTTTTTTTGATAGCGGTCTTCAAATGTTAGTAGATGGAGCCGATGAAGAAAAATTGACAGTTCAACTAAAAAAAGAGTTAAAATCTATGCAAACCAGACACGAAAAAAATATTGGTGTTTGTCAATCATGGGTAGATATAGCTCCAGCAATGGGAATGATTGGGACACTTGTTGGTTTAGTGGCAATGTTAGGCAATATGGCTGATCCTAAAGCAATTGGTCCAGCTATGGCCGTTGCACTATTAACTACATTGTATGGTGCAATGATTGCCAACACAATTTTTATGCCTTTGGTTATTAAATTAAAAGGATATTCCGCTTACGAGACTACCTACAGGGAAATGATAATTACAGGCTTGCAATTTATTTCTAGAGGCGAAAGTCCAAGAAATATTCAAGATCAGTTAGTTGCAAATCTTCCTCCTAAAGAAAAACAAAAACTGATTGAGTCAGCCGCAACCTAGGAAATTAAAACAAATGGCAGAAGAGGCTAAAGAAAAAAAAAAGGAAACCACTGAGGAAGAGGAGCATGAATGTGAAGAATGCCCTCCTAAAGGAGCCCCCGCATGGATGGCAACTTTTGCTGATATGGCAACTCTTCTAATGGCATTTTTCGTTTTAATTCTCTCTTTTGCTGAATTTAACGTTCCAAAGTTTAAACAAATTAGCGGTAGTTTAAAAAACGCATTCGGAATACAAAGAGTGGTGCCTGTTGTAGAACAGCCTAAAGGAACAACAGTTCTTTCTTTAAGTTTCAGTCCCAATCCAACACCCTCAGTCCAAGACAACCTTAAACAACAAACCACAGAAACAGATCAACCAAAAGTTGAGCTTCAAACAAAAACACAAGATAACACTAAGGATGATGGCGACAATGAGGATGCCAAAGAATTAGCTGAAAATATTAAAGATGCAATTTCTAGAGGTGATATTGATGTTGAAGTCTTAGGAGATAAAGTAGTAGTAAATTTCACACCTACTGAAGCCGACGAGAAAGAACTTCCAAATCTTCTTCAGGAAACATTAAATGCTATTGAATCAGCAAAAGCTGGGTCAGGTAAATCTGAAACAGAAGTTTTAATTGGTGGTATGGATAAACAACTCGCAATGTTAGCTACAGCTTCAGCAGCTAAAGGAAAACAAGATGCTCAATCTCAGCAAGGAACAAATAGCGGTGAATCAGAAGAAACTGCCAAGCAAGAAGAAAAAAAAGCTCAATTAGCTGAGGATAAATTTAAGGTTGCTCTCAAGGAAGAAATTGGTCAGGGTTTGATAGATATAGAAAGAAAAGATGATAAAGTTATTATAACAGTTGGATCTGGTGGTGCTTTTAAATCTGGTTCTGCTGATCTTACAAGTAAAGCAAAAAAAATAATGGCAAAAATTGCAGAGGTTAATGAAAAAGGTAGAAGTGAAATACTTGTGTCAGGTCATACAGACAATAAACCATTAACTTTTGGATCCATTTATAGAGATAACTGGGATTTAGCTGCTGCAAGATCATCATCAGTGGTTCAAGAATTAGCAAGCTCGGGTAAACTTAAACCAGATAGAATGAAAGCTATAAGCTACGGTGAAACGCAGCCTGTTGCAAGTAACAAGGACATTAAAGGTCGTGAAAAAAATAGAAGAATAGAAATTGAAATTAATTACTGATTATTATTATGATTATTGAAAAAAGCCCATTTTATAATAAAAAAATTGATTTAAGTAAGGAGAATTCTGAAAAATTAATTGAAAAAAATCAAGCTATAAAAATTTCTGATAAAGAAGAGGATTTTTCGTTTTGGAGTTGGTTTAAAGGTCTTGTCAACCCTCTGCAAAACCTTCCATTGATAAGTGGAATTTATTCAAGTGTGAACGCAGAAAACAATGAATCTGATAGAGATTTGATACAAAATAGTTTGGGAGGGTTTTTATATGGAGGACCTTTTGGTGCAATTGCTGGTTTTGGAAATTGGGTTTTCAATAAGATATTTGATAAAACCCCAACTGAATTAGCATTAGATGCAACAGGTATCAGTAATATATGGAAAGAAGAGGATAAAGAATTAGGACAAACTGCTAAAAATAACAATAAAAGCATAGATGATAATAAAAAACTCCATATTCAATATTCCGGAATTCATCAAAAGAATGACAGTCAAAAGTATGCTTTTTCTAATGTTAAAAATAATGAAAAATTAGACGCAATCCCTAGAGCACCAGAAGTAAATATTATAGGAAAAAGCATGGATTTAGATAATATCAAAAATAAAAATGTCGACAAAACCGATCGCATTATTTTAAAGGATATCAATAAAAATAAAAATTTTACGGAACCTAAAGTTAAGGAAAAATCAACTGAAGGAGAAGAAAAATTTAGGGAAATTAATTTTTCCTACCCACAATGGACCCCAGGTGAGGATGAAAATAATATCTTAGAAAATAAACCTTTATCCTCTAGAATTAAGTATTTGGAAATTGAAAATAGCAGTAAAAAAAGCTCTATTAACTTTAATGCCTAAATATTAAGATCTAGTTCTTCAGTTTTATATTTTTCAAAATATTCTGCACCAAGAATTGATTCAATTTTTTCCATAGTTAAATCATTTATCTGACTTCCATAATTTTCAT
>CACNAV010000003.1 GCA_902618535.1 uncultured Alphaproteobacteria bacterium
TTTTTACACAATTTTGTTAATAAGGAACAAAAATTTTGAATTGGCCAGGTTTTTCCAATCCAGTTTGCACTCGGAGCAACAATAACTAATTTTTTATTTAAAGCAATTTTTTGAGTTAGCTTTAAAAAGCTTTTATTTTTAACATTATTTTCATTTAAACATATATTGGGTGAAAGATTCCTTCCAGGAAATAATGTTGAAATTTCCTCTACTTTATGATGATTTGTTCTAACACTGTAAATTTTCCTTGTTTTAGCAAATAAAAAAAAGCTTATTAAAGTCCCCCTTAGATCAACTATATAATCCCAATAATTAAAAAAAGTTAATTTCCAAAGGTAAAGCCAATGTAATGAAAATTTTCTTTTTTTTAGAATTATAATTTTATCAATATTTTTACATAATTTGAAAAAATCACCAGGAATAGGCCCACAAACAAAAAAAACTTTTGTGTCTTTAAATTCGTTTTTAAAAAAATTGTTTAAACCTGATGATAAGATGCAGTCGCCTAGCCTGTTTGATGAGATTACTAAGACTTTTTTTGTCATTATAAACTTGTTAAATAATTTAAAATTTATAAATTAAATAACATGTTTGACGACAAAGAATACTACCTTTTTAAAAAAAGAGGAATAATATTAATTGAAGGCAAAGATAGATTTAAATTCATCCAAGGTATAATTTCAAACGACATAGAGTTGTTAAGAAAAAAACCCTCAATTTATTCGTCTCTTCTAACCCCTCAAGGAAAGTTTCAGTATGATTTTTTCATTTCTAATTTTAAAGAAAAGTTTTATTTAGAATGTGATATCAGTGCACAAGAGGAACTTATAAGTAAATTTATGATGTTTAAACTTAGGTTAGATGTTAAAGTTTCAATTAATTCTGATTACAATATAATTCTTTCAAAAAAAAAATTGAATTTTTCAGAAAGGAACTCCTCAAGCATTTTCAGCTTTTATGATCCTAGATTTGATAATAGTTTTTTTTCGAGAACATACGCAGATTCAAATTTTCTTAATGAAATTAAAAAAAAATACGTTGAGATTAATGAAAATAGGTATCAAACACTTAGACTAAACAATTGTATTCCTGATTTTTCAATAGATGCAACCAAAGCAAAATCTCTTCTACTTGAAATGAGGTTTGATGAACTTAATGGTATTTCTTGGACAAAAGGTTGCTACATGGGACAAGAGATTACAGCTAGAATGAAGCATAGAAATATTGTTAAAAAAAAAATCTTTAAAGTTTTGATTGATTTTAGAAGCAATTTAAAAAATGAGATTACTTTAGATAATGAAACTGTTGGCAAACTAACCAGCCACAATAAAAAAGATGGTATTGCTTTTTTAGACACTAAAGCATTAAGCAATATTAATACAAAAAAATTTTTTTCAGGTGACTCAAAGATTATAATTCAAGAGCCATGGTGGGTTTAAGATTAATTTTTTATATCTTTATAGATTCTGGCCAATTCTGAGAAAGGGTTTTTCTTATAATTAATTTTTTCAAATCCTTTTTTTAAACCTGCAAATCCAAATTCTCGAATAATAGAATTTTTCATCCACTCAATATCTTGCGAGTATCTATTTTTGTTAAGCCTATTATCTCTAATCAACCATTTCCATCTATTTTCAATATCTTTTTCAAGCGAATTAAGACCAATATTCTTATGTGAGGAAGTTAAAATTATTTTAATATCCCATTCATTTTTATTTTTAAAGTAACTACTACTACCCGATAAATCAGAGAACGTTTGATTTGAGAGTTTTTGCATATCACATTTTGTAACTACAACTATATCTGGAATTTCAAAAATACCTGACTTCATAAATTGAATCGTGTCACCACTTCCAGGTTGAACACACAAAATTACTGTATCTACAATATCTTTAATACTTGTTTCAGATTGACCAACACCAACAGTTTCGATAATTAAAAAATCGAATTTAGATCGCATTACTGTCATTGTAGGATACGTCAATTCTGAAACACCACCTAAATAATTTTTGGCAGCCATTGATCTCACATAAACGCCTCCATCATTTGGATCCAGTTGAAATCTGGTTCTGTCACCTAACAACGCACCGCCAGATTTAGAAGATGATGGGTCTATGGCTATAACTCCTACAGTCTTTTTTTTTTTTCTTATGATAGTTATTAATTTATCTATAAGCGAGGATTTTCCAGCTCCAGGAGGACCTGTAATTCCTAAAACATGCGATTTTGGCTTGGAATGAAAATTATCTAATAATTTTATATTTTCTAAAGAGTCACCATCGACCTCAATTTTTTCCAAAATATTAGAAAGTTCAATTTTTTTTTTTAAACTAATCATCAATTTGCAAAATAGAAAAATTAAAAAAGGAACTTAAAATATCTTTACATTCAGCCAAAAGCAACTTCCTATTAATTCTTAATGCATCTTCTTCAGCATTAACAATAATGTTGTCTAAAAAGCTATTAATTGCATATGACATTTTTTCATAAAAAACTCCATCGATTCTAAAATGGCTAGTTTCTTTTTTGTTTTTAAAGCTTTTAATAATTTCAAATAATTCAATTTCCTCTCTTTTTTTCAAAAGAGATTGATTTAGTTCATAATTGTTTTCTGTATTTTCAACAATTGAATTAAGTCTGTTGAATGCTTTAATAAAGTTTTTGCCTATTTCAGTTTTTAAAAATTTAGTTAAATTCTCTGTTTTAATTAAAATTAAATGAGGGTTAAAGCTTTTTAAATTTAAACAAGATTTTATAACTTCAGCTTTATACCCCTCATCTATAAAAAACACTTCAATTCTTTTATTCAAAAAGTTTATTATTAGTTCGAGATCATTTATACTCTGAATTCTCTGTTCAAGATTTAGTTTTTGACAACAATAAAAAATTTGTAAAAGATCTAGATCTAATTTATTTTCAGTTAAAATTTTAATTAATGAAATTGATATTCTTCTGATTCCAAAAGGATCTCCCGATCCGGAAATTTTTTTTTGGGAAGAAAAGAAGCAAAAAATACTATCAATCTTTTGGGCTAAGGATAAAAGAACAGATAAATCAACTTCATTTCTTAATATTGAAATCTTATATTGGTTAGAAAAAGCTTCTTGGACGTCCTTTGGAAATCCAAATTTTTTTGCATAAAATCCACCTGCCAACCCTTGTAATGAAGGATACTCCTTTACAACCTCTGAGGTTAAATCAATGTTAGAAAAAATTAAATACTTACTAAATTTTTCAATATTATAATCAAGTTTTTCAGCAATAATCTCTGATAACTTTTTAATTCTCAATGATCTTTGGTGAAGGTTACCAAGATTTTCGTAATAAACTATTGAAGAAAGGCTTTTAAGTCTTTCTTCGGGTTTGATTTTGAGGTCTTCTTTTATGAAAAATTCAGCATCTAAAAATCTAGCTTTTAAAACATTTAAATTACCTTCAACCAGAATTTTTTTTTTTGATTTTTCTTTATTAGATACGAATGCGAAAAAATTACTTAAGGCTCCATTTTTATTTTTAAAACAAAAGTTATCTTGCTTTTCAGTTATTATTGTTTCCAAAATAAATTCAGGTATCTTGAAATATTTATTATCAAAACTTCCAAAAAAAAGGTTTGGACGCTCAACAGAATTTGAAATCCTTTCAATTAAACCTTCTTCAAAAGTGAATTTAAGATTATTATTTCTACAAAATTCTTCTAAGTTATCTAAGATTTTATTTTTTCTCTCTTTAGGGTCTAATATAACATATAATTTTTTTAACTGACTTTTATAAACTTCAAAGTTAGTACATTTAATCTTTTTTTTTGAATAATGATAGTTACCATAAGTAAAAAAATTGCAATTAATGCCAGCAAACTGAAAAGCTAATTTTTTATTTTCAAAAATACCTAAGATGCTCTTTATCGGTCGACTCCATTTTTGGTCGTTGTATGCCCATCTCATAGATTTTTTCCATTTAATTGAAGAAAGAATTAAAGGAATTTCTAAATTAAAAATATCTCTTAAATTTTTTTGTTTTAATTTTTTTATATAAAAATAATATTCTCTATCCTTTATTTTTTTTTTTATAAGCTTTTTTAAATCGTTTATATCATTTGATTTCATAAAGCCCATTAATGCCATTTTATCTGCTCCTGTACTAGGTCCTCTTATTTCGACTGAACTATCTTTTTCTTTTTTTGATATTTGTTTTATTACAATTGAAATTCTCCTTGAAGTTGAAAAAGTTTTAATGGAAGAATAAACAATTTTTTGTTTTTCTAATAACTCTAAAAAAGATTGATAAAGCTGTCTTTCACCAAGAATTTGTGCTGAACTTGGTAACTCCTCACCATAGATTTCTAACAACAAATCACTCATCATTTTCTAAAATTAGATTACAACATTTTTGAACAAGAGATCTGATTTTCAAAATATATGCTTGCCTTTCTGTCACGGATATAAGTCCTCTGGCGTCTAGAAGATTAAAGGTATGACTTGCTTTAATACAAAGTTCATAGGCAGGTAATGGTAAATTGTTTTTAATTAGATCATCACATCCTTTGTCAAAAGAGGAAAAAGAATCAAACAAATATTTTTTTTGAGCATATGTAAAATTATAAGCAGACATCTGCTCCTCATTCTTTTTGAAAATATCACCATAGGTCATTCCAGAGTTATCCCATTTAATATCAAAAATATTATCTACTTTTTGGATAAACATTGCTAATCTCTCTAACCCGTAAGTCAGTTCAAGAGAAACTGGTTTACACTCTATTCCTCCAACCTGTTGAAAATACGTAAATTGACTTATTTCCATCCCATTGCACTGAATCTCCCAACCAAGGCCAGCTGCACCTAGAGTGGGACTTTCCCAATCATCTTCAATAAATTTTATATCGTTGATGTTATGATCAATGCCTACTTTTGACAAACTTTCCAAGTAAATTTCTTGCGAATCGGTTGGGTTAGGTTTAATGATTACTTGAAGCTGATAGTAATGTTGTAATCTATTAGGGTTTTTACCATATCTACCGTCAGAAGGTCGCCTACAGGGCTGAACAAAAACTGATTTCCATTTTTTATTTCCCAGACTTTTTAGCGCGGTTAGAGGATGAAAAGTGGCTGCCCCCATCTCCATATCAAAAGGCTGTGTCAACAAACAACCTTTGCTTACCCAAAACTTTTGAAGATTAAAAATTATTTCTTGGAATGACAACATTTTTATTAATAATTTCTTTCTACTATAATATTTTTAAAACACTATATTAAAAAAAAATAACTTTTAAATTGAATGTGTAATTTCTAAATAATCTTAATACAAATGAAGATCGTCAAACTAAAAGATTTTAAAATAAATGACTCTTTTGAGGAGTTTTACAACTGGCTTCAAAAAGATTTAAATCAAGTAAATAAAATCATCCTTGAATCTTTAGAAACCGACTCATCTCTAATCACAGAGCTATCAAACCACATAATTGGATCCGGCGGAAAGAGAATTAGACCATTATTAACCTTAGCAACTGCAAGATTATGTCATTACTCTGGCAACAGACATTTAACACTAGCATCTGTGATTGAATTTATTCATACTGCTACACTCTTGCATGATGATGTAGTGGATGGAAGTAAAAAAAGAAGAGGAAAGAAAACCGCCAATTTCATTTGGGGAAATAAATCAAGTATCTTAGTAGGTGACTTTTTACTAAGTAAAGCCTTTAAGATTTTGATTAATGACGGCTCACTCAAATGTATCGATATAGTTTCAAATGTTTCTGAAAAAATTTCTTTTGGAGAAGTTAAGCAGTTGATGTCAATAGGTAAATTAAATGTAAGTGAATCCGACTATTTGGAAATCATTGGTTTTAAAACCGCCGAACTTTTCTCAGCAGCCTGTCAATTAAGTTCAGAAATAAGTGAAATTGATTTTACAAAGAAAAAATCTTTAAAGGATTTCGGATATTTTCTGGGTATTGCTTACCAAATTATTGACGATACTTTAGACTATTTTTCTGAGGAAAAAATTTCTGGAAAGGAAATCGGTAACGACTTTAAAGAAAATAAAATGACTCTCCCTTTAATCTTATTTTTTAAAAGAGGAAACAAAAAAGAAAAAAACCTTATTCAACATATGGTTCAAAATAAAAAATTAAATGACTCAGACTTCAACTGGGTAAGTGAAAAAATGAAAAATTATGACATTCTTGACGATTGTCTCCAAAAAGCTAGACATTTTTCTATTATGGCTAAAGATTCTCTTGGAACATTTCCTGATAATGAAGAAAAACGAAAACTTATAAATTTAGTGAATTTTTTGACACATAGAAAAAACTAAATATGGAATACTTTTTGCAGGATTACCTCATGCAAAAACTTAAAATAAGAGTAAAAGATCACTATATTGCTATCAAGGTGATGGAATTTATTGCTAATAACTATCTTATTTTGTCGTTATTTTTAATTTTTCTTTTAATTTTCATTTAATATTTTTTTATTTTCATTAATTTATTCATTATGGATGAATTAAACAAATTTTCAAAAAGATTTAAAAGATACGCTGACTTAGGTACTTCTGCTGGAACTCTTGCTTTAAATTACCTTGGATCTAAAATTTTGAATTCTAAAAATGGAAAAAATGCGGAAGATTTATCGAGAATTTTAGGAAATCTTAAAGGACCGATAATGAAGATTGCGCAGTTATTATCAACAGTTCCGGATCTCCTTCCAGAAGAATATACCAGGGAACTTACAAAACTTCAGTCTAGTGCTCCTCCCATGGGATGGAACTTTGTAAAAAGAAGAATGAAAAATGAATTAGGAAATGAATGGTTTGATTTCTTTGATTCATTTGAAAAAGAACCTTTTGCCGCTGCATCACTTGGTCAAGTTCACAAAGCCTCATTCAATGGAAATGAAGTAGTTTGTAAATTGCAGTATCCTGATATGTTGTCAATAGTAGAGGCTGATATTCAACAGTTAAAACTGCTATTTTCACTTTATAAAAAAATAGATTCAACTATAGACACGTCTGAAATACAAAAAGAAATTTCATCAAGAGTTAGAGAGGAACTTGATTATTCTCTAGAACAAAAACATATGGAACTTTTTAGTTTTATTTTTGATAAAAACAAAAAAATTCACATACCTTATGTTTTAAATAAAATTTCAACTAAGAGACTTCTTAGTATGAATTATCTTGAAGGAAAAAAATTACTAGAATTTAAAAAAGAGTCCGAAGATAGCAGGAAAGAGCTTGCTAAAAATATGTTTTATGCCTGGTACCACCCCTTCTATAAGTACGGTGCTATTCACGGCGATCCACATCTAGGAAATTATTCTGCCAATAATAAATTTGAGATCAATTTACTTGATTTTGGCTGTATTAGAATTTTTAAGCCATCTTTCGTTGAAGGAGTAATTAATTTATATCACGCAATTATGCATAATGATGAAGATCTAGCAGTAAATGCCTATGAAAGCTGGGGTTTTGAAAATATAAGTAAAGAATTAATTGAAATTTTAAATATTTGGGCAAAGTTTTTGTATTCTCCACTTTTAGAAGATAAAGTCAGAAAAATGCAAGAAACTAATTCAACAGCTTATGGAGCAGAAGCAGCTAATAAAGTACATAGAGAGTTAAAAAAAATTGGTGGAGTTAAACCGCCGAGAGAATTTGTTTTTATGGATAGAGCGGCCATCGGTCTTGGTTCAGTTTTTCTTCATCTTGATGCTGAGTTAAATTGGTATAAAATATTTAATGAACTCATAGATGACTTCACTGTTAAACAAATGAAGCAACGTCAAAAACAAGCTCTAAAAGTAGCTAAATTGGAAGAAAACTACTAACTTTTTGTTGGAAATTTTCGGCTGTTGATAAAAGTCTATCTAATTCAGCCATAGTTTTTGAGAGCTCTTCTGTATTGTCAGATAACCAGGTTTTAAAAGTAATGGAATAAATTAGGAATAAAAAGTTTTTTTTCAAAACATCAAAAGCATAATTATTATAAGAATCTGATAGCTCAAGAAAAAAATCCATAGTATTCATAACGTTTTTGGTAATTATTGAAATCAATAGTGGTTTATTTCTCGAAGCATCTAAGATTTTTGCAAGTGAGCCTTTAAATTCTTCCATTTCATCAAATCTCATCATTATCAATTCAAAAAGGATGTCTTTTTTTGAAGAATCCTTAAAATCTTCAATTTTTAATTTTGACTCAATATTTTTGTCTACCATTCTTGAAAATTTATCAACAATAGAATATTTGCATTTAAAGAAATCTTTTAAATCTTCAATGGGAATATTTTCTTTAGTTGAGAGTTTTTCTACGGAAAATTCCTCCCACCCAATATCATTTATTAGATAAAAGCCTTTTTTTATAAAATTTTTTTCTGTTTCTGACGAACTTTTCATTGATTTTCCGGTTGTTTTTAAAATATATATATATATTCTGAAAGTTGTAAATAATAAAATTTAGTATTAAAGTTATGAAAACAAAAATTCTTCTTACCTCACTGTTAGGAGTTACTTTTTTATTCTCAAGTGCTTTTGCAGGTGATGCAAAAAATGGAAAGAAAATTTTTAAAAAATGTGCAGCCTGTCACAATGTGGCCAGTACTGCAAAACATAAAACAGGTCCAAAACTATGGAATATTGTTGGAGCTAAAGCCGGTATTCAGGAGGGTTATAGATACTCTAATTGGTTGAAGAGCTCTGGCATTGAATGGAATGATGAAACATTAGCGGCCTGGATTGGTACGAACAAGGAAAAAACAAAGTATTTCGGAAAAGATGTTAGAAAAAGTAGGATGATATTTGCTGGTCTCAGAAAAAAAGAGCAAATTGTAGATTTGATTGCTTACCTAAAGACTTTAAAATAATTTTTATTTATGAAAATTGAGGAAATAGAAAGTTTCATAACAAAAGTACCTGATTTTCCTAAACCAGGTATTCTTTTTTACGATGTTTCCACTCTTTTTTTTAGTAAAGAAGCCTTTGCTTCATCTTTAGACCATTTTGAAAAACTATTTACTGAGTTTAAGTTTGATACTATAGCAGCTATTGATGCTAGAGGGTTTATTTTTGGATCAGCATTAGCTTACAAACTAAAACTTGGAATGATGATGATTAGAAAAAAAAATAAATTACCAGGTAAAAAAATCTCTTTTGAGTATGACCTAGAATATGGCAAAGACATTCTTGAAATCAACATTAATGTTGAAAATAAAAAATTATTATTAATAGATGATCTTTTGGCAACCGGCGGCACAGCAAATGCAGCAGTAAAACTAATTGAAAAAGCTGGTGGAAATGTTTCTTGCTTTGGATCTCTGATAGAACTATCTTTCTTAAATGGAAGAAATAAACTCTCCGTACCTGTACGAACTCTTATAAAGTATTAATTATGACTAAAGCACACAAACTTTTTCTAAAGTGGTTACTTCAATTTAATCTTATTTTCTTTTTTATTTTCTTTGCATTTGATCAAGGCTTAATTTTAAAGATTCTTTCTTCAGATAAAAGTTATATTACCAGCTTAATTCTATTAATTTTCATTTTAGTGAGCGGACATTGTGCTTTCTTTACATTTAAAGTTTCACAAGAACTTAATAAAGCTCACATCATAAAAAAAAGCCTGCTCAATGAAAATGTAAAATTAAAGATTATTGATGAAAGCCTTATTCTTACATCTAAGGGTGAAATATCCGGCGGCATTGTTTGTGATTATTTTAAAGATTTAATTGGATTAAAAAAAAATGGAGCATCTTCACATGTACAAATTCTTGATACTTATGTAAAGAAAGCTAATGGTTTTTTTGAGTTTGGATGGTTTTGTTCAGATATTATGCTTAAACTAGGTCTAATAGGTACTGTAATTGGTTTTATAATAATGTTAAGTTCTCTAGCTGATATCACTACTTTTGACGTAACCCTTCTTCAGGGAGTTCTTACAACAATGGGTAGCGGTATGGGTGTAGCACTTTACACAACACTCTCTGCGCTTGTAACAGGAGTTTTGATTGCAGTTCAATATTACAATTTAGAATCTGGCTGTGAGGAACTTTTTTCTGTGCTAAATCAAATCTCAGAAGTTAGTATAGACAACAGTATGTGACATGTCTTATTCCGGAAGAAGATTAAGGGCTGATCCCTTTACAGACTTATTATTCAACGTATTGTTATCTTTTACATTACTGATGTTTCTTGCTATAATTTTCATGAATCCTATTCCCAAAACTGGGGTTATTAACCCCAAGGCAGAATACATAATAACAGTAAGCTGGGCTGATAATAATCCTGATGATATTGATACTTATGTTCAAAATCCAACCGGGGGGTTAGTTTGGTTCAGAAGTAAAGAATCCGAGTTTGTTCATTTAGATAGAGATGACAGAGGATTGCTAAACGATACTATTATGGTAAATGGTGAAGAAATACAAAACCCACTTAATCAAGAAGTAGTAACATTACGTGCCGTTGTTCCAGGCGAGTATATTGTAAATATTCATTACTATGCAACAAAAACCAATCAACCAATCGATGTAAATGTTAAAGTTGAAAAGGTAAACCCTCAACTTGAGGTGATTTATTACGGAACAATTAATTTAGAGAAAAAAGGTGTAGAAAAAACTGCAACAAGATTTAATATAACACAAGACGGAATAGTTAATGTGACAGGTAACTTATTCAAAAAACTTGTACCGGAGAGCTAAAACAAATGAGCACAGAAGTATTTTTTATTATTATATGTTACGTTTTTATTGGTTTTTTACTTATTTTATTCAACCTAAGAACAACCTACCACTGGATTATAAAGTCCTCATTAATAGTTTTAACTTTAGGTTTTTACATATTTACATACAAATCATTCACAAATTTAGTGGGTTGGCCTACTAGTGCCTCACTTCCGGAAAGATTTAGGCTTATCTCAGCTCAAATATATGAGCCGAGCGCATTATTAAATACTGAAGGGGCAATTTACCTTTGGGTAACTAATATGGACGATTTAGCTGGTCTTGGAGTACCAAGATCATTTAAAATAAATTACAACAAAGAATTACATGAAAAAGTTTCAAAATCATTAGTCAATCTTAAAAATGGTGTACCTCAAATGGGAGAAAATTTAGACGATGAAAAAAAAGGAATAATTTCAAGTGTTCTAAAAAAAGAAAAAACTACTACGGTAAGTACAACATTAAACTTTTTTGATATGCCTAACCAGCTATTACCTGAGAAATAATGCGTTTTTTAGTATTAATTTTATTCATAGTTTCTTGTTCTGAAAATTCCTCACAATACTTTCCATTAGATAAGGTTAAAACATGGTCTTACAGTGTAGAAATAATCCCCGAAGTTGAAAACAGGGCCTTATACAAAAAAACTCATCTATCGATGGGTGAAAAAAAAATATCATTAAATGAGGAAAAAAAAAAGCTGTTTCCTATTCTAAGGGAAGACGGAACAACACTTTATTATGAAATTCTTGATGATGGTATCTACAGAGTTGGAAAAAAGTTTCTTAAAGAAAAGAGCATAAAAACTGAAAGTAAAAGGATGGTGTTACCTATTCCATTGACGCTTGAGAAAACTTGGAATGTAGACAGTGAAACTTATTTAATTTTAAGAAAGTATCCTTACTATGACTATAGGGCTACAACAAATTTTAAACTCAACTACAAAGTTGCTTCTATGAAAGAAACAGTTAATACACCCTCTGGAACTTTTAAGGATTGCATATTAATTATTGGTAACGGGGAAACAAACTTCATTGGTAACAATGAAATAGGATCTATTGGTATAAAGATTTACTCCAAAGAATGGTATTCAAAAGCAATTGGTTTAATCAAGATGGAAAGGATAGAGGAAACTGACACAGATTTATTTGGAACAACTAAAATGGTTCAACTTCTTGAAAGTTACCAAAAATTTTAAATGAACTTTTTGAATATATTGGTAACCGCTGTAGTAGTTTTTTTTCTGCTACATTTTGGTAAATTCATTTTAATACCCCTATTTTTTTCATTATTTTTTTACGTTATTTTAAATTCTATTTCAAATGACCTAATTAGTATTTCAAACAAAGTAAATATAAAAATAAGTGAATTTTCATCCCACGTTATATTATTTTCAATTTTTATTTTTTTTGTTTATTTTTTTTTCAAAATTTTAAAAGCCAACATTTCTAATATCATAGAAAACATAGATCTATACCAAGCAAATTTAAATCAACTGCTATTTTATTTTTCAAAGACTCCTTTAAATAATTTATTTAATGAATCAATAATTATGGAAAACTTTAATTTAATGGATATTTTCACTTATGTGTTAAATATGGTAACTAGCTTTGCAGGTAGTTTTTCAATGATAATTTTTTTGCTAATTTTTTTAGTAATTGAAAAAAAGTTTTTCAAACTAAAGATAAGTAAAATAACAAAAAATAAAAATAAACTTAAAGTTTTCTCAAATATAAATGAAGATATATACAATTATTTTAGAATAAAAGCCTTTACTAGTTTTTTAACTGGAATGTGTACTTTTATTATTTTAATTTTTTTTAACAGCGATTTAGCCATTGCTTTTGGAATTCTCTCTTTCTTTCTTAATTTTATTCCTTACATAGGTTCCTTAATATCAATATTGTTGCCAGTAATTTTCTCTATAGTAGAAAATTTTAATTTCATGTACTCAATTATAATCTTTGCTTTACTTTTTCTTACTCATTTATTGATTGGAAACCTTTTGGAAAATAGATTAATGGGTAAAGCACTAAACATTAGTCCAATAGTTCTCTTAATTTTCTTATCAGTCATGGGAAAACTTTGGGGAATATCTGGAATGTTTTTGAGCGTACCAATAATAGTTATTTTAATTATCATCTTTAATAATTTCAAACAAACTAAGAATATTGCTATACTTTTATCTGAAAAAGGAGACATAAAATAGAGGCTTTAATAATTTGTTTTTAATTTCCTATCCATTGATAAAATTAGACCAAAACCAATAAAATAAGTAATCATTGAAGAACCGCCATACGAAACTAGCGGAAGAGGCAGTCCAACAACCGGAAGAAGTCCAATAACCATTGACATATTTATCATTGCTGCAAAAAAGAAATTAGAAATCAAGCCATAGGCAAGGACTCTGTTAAAAAAATCACGATTAAATTTATTCGCAATATTATATGTTATCGACGTGATAACAATAATAAGTCCAACTACAGAAAGTGTTCCTAGAAAACCAAACTCTTCTCCCAACATTGAAAAAATAAAATCAGTATGCTTTTCAGGTAAAAAATCAAGGTGAGATTGTGTTCCTTTCATCCAACCTTTTCCAAAGACTCCACCTGATCCTATTGCAATTTGAGACTGTATAATATGGTAACCTGAACCAAGAGGGTCATTTTCAGGGTTAAAAAGTGTAAGTATTCGTTGTTTTTGATAATTCTTTAAAAGAGACCACAAATAGGGCGCAATCATAAGCATTACAAATCCTATAGAAGCAAAAAATTTCCAACTTAAACCAGCTATGAAAAAAATTAAAAAACAAATGAAAAGTATAATCGCTGCAGTTCCCAAATCAGGTTGTCTTAAAATTAATCCTACAGGAAGAAGTACAATCAAAATTGGTAAAACTAAAAAAAAATAATCGCTGGGATCTTTAATTTTTTTTTCATCAAAAAATTTTGCTAATGATAAAATAATAAAGATTTTCATAAATTCTGAAGGTTGAAAATAAAAACCTGATATTTCAATCCACCTTCTTGATCCCTTCCCTATGTGACCATAAAAGGAAGCCCACACTAGTAAAATTAAAAAAATTAAATAAAAGTAAAATGCATTTTTTTTCCAAAAATCCATATCTATGAGAGAAACTATAATCATAATTATTAAACCAAAAAAAACTTTGGTTATATGATTAAAAAAAACATTCATTTCCATTGCTGATGTAGCACTATAAATCATTACAATTCCAACAAAAGATAAAAAGCTAACTAAAAAAAAATAAAGCCAATTTAAATTTTTTAATTTTAAAAAAATTTCATTCATTGTTTTTTCAAAAAATTTTTTAGAGAAAATTTCATTACTTTTTTGGCGATTGGTGCAGCTACTTTTGATCCGCTACCCATATGTTCTGCAATAACAGTTATTGCAAATTTTGGGTTATTGTGAGGGGCAAAACCCGTAAAAATTGAATGATCTCTAAGTTTATAAACAATTTCCTCATTTTTTAAAACTCCCAACTCTCTTTCTTCTTTTGAAATTTTTCTCACCTGTGAGGTTCCTGTTTTACCAACCAATTTATATTTTCCAGATATTCTCGAAGAATAGGCTGTACCTTCATATTCATTGACTACTGAATACATGGCATTTCTCACAAAGGCTAAATTCTTCATAGAAACCTCAGTATTTTCAAAAATATTATCTGGACTATATAAAATTTTGGGCTTAATTTTTTTTCCGCTAGCTAAAGTCGCCGTCATATTAGTTATTTGTAACGGTGTAGCCAACATAAACCCTTGACCAATTACTGTGATAAGAGTTTCACCTTTTTGCCATCTTTCGCCTTTATTTTTTTTCTTCCACTTTCTGTTGGGCATTATTCCAATTAGTTCGTTTGGAATATCAATTCTTGTTGAAACACCTAAGGAAAAATTTTTAGAAAATTCAGACAAAGAATCAACATCAATCAACTTGGCAAGATTGTAAAAATAGCAATCACAAGATTTTTTAATTGCATCCTTTAAGTCAATTAAGCCATGCCCCTCCTCTTTCCAACAATGAAAATTTCTATCACCAAATTCGGTAAAACCTGAACAAAAATATTTTGTATTGGGATTAAAATTTAGGTGTTCCAATACATACAAAGCTGTGATTAATTTAAATGTCGATCCAGGCGCATACAGGCCAGCAATACACCTATTTAAAAGTGGTTTTGATTCATCATTAACAAGTAATTTCCATTTTTCAGCAGTAACGCCATCACTAAATTCATTGTTATTAAATGAAGGGGTTGAGAGAAGACAATTGACTCCTCCATTTTCACAATCAATCATAACAACAGCCCCATTAATATCTTTAAACAAGGAATAAGCATATTCTTGAATGGGAGCAATAAGATTAGTTTTTAAATTTTCTCCAGGAATAGAAATTTTTTTATTTAATTCTTTTTTAATTCTTCCCTTTGAGTTTGTCTCAAGTTTGATCCATCCATCTTTACCTAATAACTTTTTATCAAATAATTTCTCAATTCCTGAAATACCAAACTTTAAGTTATTAAGTTTTTTATCTTTTAAATCTTTTCTATATCCAACATACCCAATAACATGCGAAAAAATAAAATTATTTTTATATGATCTTGCCCTTTCTTGGTTAATAATTAAAAAAGGGAAATTATTAGAAATTAATTCAAACCTCTCAAGTTGACTCCAATCTAAGTTCTTTTTCATAATTATAAAATCAGACAAATCTTTATTTTTAATATTTTCTTTTAAATCTGCTAAGTCTTGTTCAGAAAATTTAATCACATTACTTAGGCTAGATATATAATCATTAATAAGATCTACTTTTTCTCTAAAAATATTAAGCTGAAAATCTGCTTTATTTAGAGCAATTGGGTTATTATAAAGATCGTAAATTATACCTCTTTCTGGATAGAGAATTTTAACTTTTATTCTGTTTAAATCAGATAATTTTCCATACTTTAATTTATCAAGAATTTGGAGGTGATATAATTTCCCAAAAACAATCAAAGTGAACAAAGTTTTTAAGCCACCCAAAACAAAAGACCTTTTACGCAGTAATTGAGAATTATCTTTACTATCAATCATTTAATCTTCCAAACATTACACTCAATTTTTGTACTAAAGAATAAAAAAGCGGAAACAAAATTATAGATAAAACAACACTAATCGAGTTTTTATAGATTGCATAAGAAAAATCCTCTAATAAAAAATTAATCAAAAATAAACTCATAAAATAAAAGATTAAAACAATAGAAAACTTTATCCAAATATTATTTAAATAATTTGCAGCTATAAATCCGACATTATTATTACTCAAGTGATACATGCCCAAAAAAAATAAAGGGGTAATTCCAACAATCCCATCCTTGAGAAAATCATAGAATAACCCAAAAAAAAGAAGCCATATAGGCCTAAATTTATCACTATCATGCTGAATCCACGAATAAATTATTGTGAATGTCATCAGAGGTTTTACTAACTCATTATCAAAAAAATAAATCGGCGCTGCTTCTAAATATATAAAAAAGATTACAAAAACAAATGGAAATAACTTAGTTAAAATTCTACTAATCATTACTTTATTTGATTACTCCAGAATATTCTTAAAATCAAAAATCAAAATATTAACATAAATAGAGTCAGAAATTTTAGCAAACGGCTCTATATAAACATCGTCTAATGTTTTGATAACTTTCCCAACTGATATTCCTTTTTGAAAATAACCCGCAGCACTTGTTGTTAAAACTAGTTCTCCATGTTCTAATTCAAATGGTTTTTCTATGTGTTTTAAATGAAGTTTTTTTTCTCCGCCACCTTTGATAAAAAATGATTTTTTAGTTACTTTTGATATAACTGGAACTGTTGAGTCCTCATCTAAAATAGACAGGACTTTGGAGGAGTATTTTCCTAATTCAGAAATCCTACCAATCATACCGTATTCATTAAAAACTACATCGTTAATTTTTAAACCATCGATAGTTCCAGCATCTATAAAAAATGTAAGATCATTACTTCTATATGGATTGATTAAAACTCTGGATGTAATTTTTCTGGCATAATCCTTATTTTCAACATTAAGAAGTTTCTTAAGTCTAAAGTTTTCAGTTTCATAAAAGTCACTTAGCCTTAATTTTTCTTTCAAATTTTTATTTTCAAGAGCAAGTTCCTTGTTAGATTGTTTCAAGTTAGTTAAATCATTTAAGTAATAAAAAGAATTATTGATGTATTCGAATGGTAACGTAATGATTTTTAGCCCAGGTTCGCTAAAAGAAATTACATAATATTTTATGTTAATAAAAAAATTACTTTTTTGATTTGATGAAAAAAAAAAAAAAATACAAACCAATAGACAAAAAAACATCTCTAAACCATAAGAGTTAATAAGACTGGGTTTAAAACTTTTGGATGAAAAAGTGGCTCTTCTAGCCATATTAGTAGCTACTGGTCAAAACAGATTTTAATGATTGAAGATTCTCCGCACATTTCCCTGTTCCTTGAACAACACAGCTTAATGGGTCATCAGCAATCGTGACTGGCAAACCAGTAGAATCCCTAATCACTTGATCTAAATCCCCAAGAAGAGAACCACCACCAGTTAAAACTATTCCTTTATCTACAATATCTGCAGCTAACTCTGGATCCGAATTTTCTAATGTATTTTTTACCGCCTCAATAATTGCCAAAACGGGCTCTTGAAGTGCCTCTGATATTTGCCTTTGATTAATGACAACTTCTTTTGGCACACCCTTAAGGAGATCTCTTCCCTTAATATGAAGTACTTTGCCGTCACCGGAAGAAGGTGGTGCTGCTACACCTATTGCTTTTTTAATTCTTTCTGCACTACTTTCCCCAACTAAAAGGTTATGGGATCTTCTTATGTAATTAATTATAGCGGTATCCATGGCGTCTCCACCCACTCTAACAGAGTGTGCATGAACAATCCCTCCTAGTGCTAACAACGCTACCTCAGTTGTACCTCCACCTATATCAACAACCATTGACCCAGAAGGTTCTGTCACTGGAAGACCCGCGCCAAGTGCTGCCGCCATCGGTTCATCAACAAGATAAACTTTTCTAGCACCAGCAGCAGCAGCAGACCCTTCAATTGCTCTTCTCTCTACAGATGTTGCGCCTGAAGGAACGCAGACAACAATGACAGGACTAAAAAAACTGCTATTGTTATGAGCTTTTTTTATGAAATGTTTTATCATTTCCTCAGCGACATCAAAGTCTGCAATAACACCGTCTCTCATTGGGCGAATTGCAATTATATTACCAGGTGTTCTACCTAACATTGTTTTTGCCTCATGTCCTACCGCTAAAACTTTAGGTTTTGAATCTTTCTTTTCATTTGATAATGCAACAACCGAGGGTTCATTGAGAACAATACCTTTTCCTTTTACATAAATTAGAGTGTTAGCTGTACCAAGGTCTATTGCTATATCTTGTGAAAAAAAGGAAAAAAAGTTTCTCATAAACTATTACAAACTATTACATTTACTAAAAAAATCAATTTAATTATATAACATGTTTATCGATGGTGCTATTTGAGGAATTTAAAATCTTTTTGGAATCTTTTGCTTTATTTTTTTTATTAATCAATTTATTCAATCCATCTATATAAGCTTTTCCAGAAGCTACCATAGTATCTATATCATTACCCACCCCTAGAACACTGACGCCACCTTCTTCCAACCTAACGCTAACTTCCGCTTGTGCATCGGTACCCTTGGTAATTGCGTTAACCTGATAAACAGCTAAATGGGCTTTAATTGTAATAAGTTTTTTAATGGCTTTGAATACAGCATCTATTGGACCAGCACCGTCTGACTCCCCATTAAGTGTCTTGTTTAAATATTTTAATCTTACACTTGCTGAAGATTTCTGACTAGAACCACATTTAATAGATATATCTAAAAGTTCTATGTATTTCACTTTGGATATAGATTGTTCCTCATCAGCTAAAGCAAGTAAATCTTCCTCAAAAATCTGCTTTTTTTTATCTGCGAGTTCTTTAAACCTTTTGAATAATAAATTTATTTTATTATCGCTAAATTCATAACCTAATTCATTTAATTTAACTTTAAATGCATGTCTTCCAGAATGCTTTCCAAGAACAAGTTCAGACGAGGACAAGCCTACTGATTCTGGTGTCATTATTTCATAAGTATTTGTATGTTTCAACATACCATCTTGATGTATTCCTGATTCATGCGCAAAAGCATTTTTTCCAACAACAGCCTTGTTTGGCTGGACAGTAAAACCAGTAATAGTAGACACTAAATGTGATATATTTGTAATTTTTTTTGTATCTACATCAGAATAATAAGGAAGGCTATCTTTTCTAGTTTTTAAACACATAACAATCTCCTCGAGTGCAGCATTACCCGCTCTTTCTCCAATACCATTTATAGTACATTCTACTTGCCTTGCCCCTCCAATAATTGCACTTAATGAATTTGAAACAGCAAGACCCAGATCATTGTGACAATGAACAGAAATTATTGCTTTATCAATATTAACTACATTACTTTTAATTTTTTTAATTAATTCACCAAATTCACTTGGAATCGCATAACCCACAGTATCAGGAATATTTATTGTTGTAGCACCATTTGTAATTGCTACTTCTATTGATTTGTACAAAAAATCGAGATCAGTTCTAGATGCATCTTCAGGTGACCATTCTATATCACTAGTATATTTAGCCGCTCTTTTAATACTTTTTTTGATTGCATCTATTACTTCGTTTCTATCCATTTTCAATTTATATTTCATGTGTAAATCACTTGTGGATATAAATGTGTGTATTCTGTTTTTTTTAGCGTGCTTTAATGCCCCACCAGCTGAATCAATATCTTTATTATTGGCTCTAGCTAAACCACATACAGTCGAATATTTACATATTTTAGAGATCTTACTAACTGCATTAAAATCACCATCAGAGGCGTAGGGAAAGCCAGCTTCTATAATATCAACTTTCATTGAATCCAAGTTTTTGGCAATTAATAACTTATCTTCCACGGACATTGATGCTCCTGCAGATTGCTCTCCATCTCTCAGAGTAGTATCAAAAATTATTATCTTTTCCATATTGAAATAATATTAATTTTTATTCTTATTTACTAGTTTATTTGAAGTAATCCAAGGCATCATCGATCTAAGTTTTTCACCAACAATCTCAATTTTTTTTTCATTTTGAATCCTTTTTTCAGCCTTAAAGTTCAATTGACCAGATTTACATTCAAGAATCCAATCTCTGACAAATTTACCAGTTTGAATTTCATCTAAAATTTTTCTCATTTCTTTTTTTACCTCAGAATTAATCACACGAGGACCCCTCGTCAAATCACCATACTCTGCTGTATTAGAGATTGAATATCTCATATTAGCTATTCCACCCTCATATATTAAATCAACAATTAGTTTTACTTCATGTAAGCACTCGAAATAAGCCATCTCTGGTGAATAACCTGCTTCAACCAATGTTTCAAATCCTGATTGGATTAAAGCTGTTAATCCACCACATAGGACAGCCTGTTCTCCAAATAAATCAGTTTCACACTCTTCTTTAAAAGTTGTTTGAATTATACCAGACCTTCCTCCCCCAATTGCTGAAGCGTAGGATAGCCCGAGCTCAAGAGCATTACCCGAAGAGTCCTGATGAATTGCCAGCAAGCAGGGCACTCCAGCCCCTGTCAAATATTGTCCCCTGACTGTATGACCTGGCCCCTTAGGAGCAATCATAAAAACATCCAAATCATCTCTAGGGTTAATTAACTTAAAGTGAATTGCTAAACCATGTGCAAATAATAAAGAAGAGTTTTTTTTTAGATTTTTAAACAAAAAATCATTATATAAATCTGCTTGCAACTCATCAGGCACTAATATCATACAAATATCAGCATTTTTTACAGCATCTTTTACCTCTTCAACTACAAAGCCATCTTCCTCTGCTTTTTTAATTGAATTTGAGCCGCCTCTAAGGCCTATCTTTATATTTTTTACACCACTATCTTTTAAATTTAAAGCATGCGCGTGGCCCTGACTTCCATAACCAATTATGCAAATTTCCTTTTGTTTAATTAAATTTAGATCAGCGTCACTATCATAATAAACCTTCATTCTTTTACCTTTCTATTTTTTTATATAGTCAGTACCAGTTGCCATTGAAACAAGACCAGACCTAGTTTGTTCAATAATTTTATAGGGTTGAAGAATACTTTCCATCTTTTTAACCTCATTTGGTGAGCCAGTAAACTGAACAATTATTTCTAAATCATTCTCTTCTAAAATTTTTGCACTTAATCTTTCAAGTTTTTTTTTTAAATCAAATGTTTTTTTATTTTTTACATCCAATTTTATTAAAATCAACTCTTTTCCAATAAAGCTTTTAAGTTCAGTGATATCTACCAGGTTATGTACAGGAATCAGTTTTGCGAGCTGAGCTTTTATTTGATCTACAATAATTTTAGTTCCAGATGTAACAACTGTGATTCTCGATAAGAATTTATGCGAATCTACCTCAGAAACTGATAAACTTTCTATATTATAGCCTCTACCTGAAAAAAGGCCTACAACTCTAGCCAACACACCTGGTTCATTGTCAACCATGATTGACAATATATGCTTTAGGTTTTTTTTGTTCATTTAGACTAAAACCATTCCATCTTCAGATATTTCACCCTCGACTTTATCATTGGGTCCTAGTAACATCTGGTTATGAGTAGAACCTGACGGAATCATTGGAAAGCAATTTTCGCTTGGGTCCACTATTACATCACAAATTACTGGACCTTTAACGTTGATCATTTCTTTAATCAAATCATCAATTTCACTTGGCTTTTCTGTTCTCAACCCAGTTGCTCCGAACGATTCTGCTAATTTTACAAAATCGGGTAATGAATCCATGTAAGATTCAGACAACCTATTCCCATGTAAGAGTTCTTGCCATTGCCTTACCATTCCCATGTAATGATTATTTAAAATAAAAATCTTTACTGGCAATCTGAACTGTTTAATAGTTGACATTTCTTGAATATTCATAAGTATTGAAGCCTCTCCAGCGACATCAATTACTAAAGAGTTGGGATGTGCTATCTGCACTCCCATTGCTGCAGGAAGACCATAACCCATAGTCCCCAAACCACCCGATGTCATCCAATGTTTCGGTTTATTAAAAGTAAGGAATTGTGCAGCCCACATTTGATGTTGTCCCACTTCTGTAGTGATAAATGGATTATATTTCTTAGTGAGAAAATCTAATCTTTTTAATGCATGTTGGGGTTTAATTATTTTATCAGAATTTTTAAACTTTAAACAATCCTTAGACCTCCATTTATTAATTTGAATCCACCAATCTTTAATTTTTGCTTTTTTAAAACTTATTTTTTTTTCCTCAATTTTTTTATTTATAGCTTGAAGAATTCTTGCCAAATCACCTTGAACAGTCAAATCAACATTTACGCTTTTATTGAAAGAAGATGCATCAATGTCAAAGTGAACTTTCTTTGATTTAGGTGAAAAACCTGAAACTTTTCCTGTAATTCTATCATCAAATCTCGCTCCTACACAAATCATCAGATCACAATTATACATACTCATGTTGGCTTCATAGGTTCCGTGCATACCTAACATTCCAACACACTGATTATCAGACGTTGGGTAAGCACCGAGACCCATTAATGTTTGGGTGCAAGGAAAGCCAGTTGATTTTATTAATTTAAAAAGATTTTTGGAAGCTACTTCACCAGAGTTTATGACACCTCCGCCAACATAAAAAATTGGTTTTTCAGATTTTTCCAATAATTTTATAAACTGATCAATCTGATTTATATTTGGTTTTAAATTGGGTTTATAGTAAGAAATCACCTTTGTATTCTTTTTTCCTTTATAAACCGCTTTAAAGGTTTGAATATCCTTTGGAATATCAACCAAAACAGGCCCTGGCCTTCCATTTTTAGCTATAAAAAAAGCAGAGTGTATTACGTTAGGTAAAATATTTACATCTTTTACGAGATAATTATGCTTAGTACATGGCCTAGTTATTCCAACAATATCTGCTTCTTGAAAAGCATCATTACCTATCATATGAGTTGGAACTTGTCCGGAAATACAGACTAAAGGAACTGAATCCATCATCGCATCGGCTAATCCTGTTACTGTATTAGTAGCTCCGGGCCCAGAGGTAACTAATACAACTCCAACCCTTCCCGTTGAACGTGCATAACCCTCTGCTGCGTGAACTGCTGCTTGTTCATGTCGTACAAGAATATGCCTAATTTTTTTTTGTTTGAACAACTCGTCATATATTGGAAGTACAGCTCCTCCAGGATAACCAAAAATAACATCAACCTTTTCTTCAATCAATGTTTGAATTACTATCTCTGCTCCAGTTATTTTTTTCATAATTATTAAAGTAAACTAAAAAAAATAATTACTCAACAAGCCATAAATTAAAGTTTTAATTCCCGAAAAATATATTCCTTAATTTTTGGACCTTCCAAATGAATAGCTTCTTTAGCCTTGTTATTAAACCAAGTCAATTGTCTTTTTGCATACCTTCTTGTTTCTAAAGTAAAATCTTTCATAGTTTCTTCCAAAGAGTTTAGACCCTCCAAGTATTTTGTTATTTGACGCAACCCAATTGATTTGTGAATTGGGTGGTCCAACTTTTGTTTTATTTCTAAAAAAGATTTTACTTCTTCTAAAACCCCAAGATTAATCATTTCCTCACATCTTGAATTTATTCTTGAATAAATTTTTTCCCTTTCAGTCTTAACAACAACATATATTATTTTTTTAAAAATTTTTTTTTTTTCCATTTTGTGCCATTTTGATAAATTGATTTGTGTTGAGAGATTAACTTCCAAAGCTCTTATTATTCTTTGTGAATCGTTTGGTGATAGTTTTTTATAGTACTCTTCATCACACTTTTTTAATTTTTTATATAAGAAGTTAATTCCAAAATTTTTTAATTCATTCTGAATACTTTTTTTTACTGTTTCGGATATTTTTGGTATGTCTGAAATATTATTAACAATAGAATCCATATAAAGTCCGGTCCCGCCAACAAAAATTGGAATCTTACTTTTTTTATTTTTAATAACAGAAAGTGCTTTTTTTTGCCAACTTCCAACATTGCATTTATTTGGGTATTTTACATAACTAAATAAGTCACAATCATATCTTTTCCTTAATTGCTTAACTGGTCTGTTGGTAAGAATTTCGAGTTGGTCATATACTTGCATACTATCACTATTGATAATAAAACTAGGAAAATAGGATTGAAGTTCGAAAGCAAGCTCTGTCTTGTAAGAAGCAGTTGGGCCACCAATAAAAATAGCAACGGGAAACAATATTTACTTTAATTTAAGAATTATAAATCTGGAAAAATTATTTTCAAAAACTTGAATCAGCGCAGCATCAGCGCCTTTCTTTTTCATGCCTTCTAATAGTTTTTTTGCTTCTGACGGGTCTTTAACACTAGTTTGAGATATTTGAGATATTACGGTACCTACATTCAACCCGGCTTTGGCAGCAAAAGAGTCTCTTTTGACAGCAGTAACAACAACACCATTAACATTTTTAGGAATATTATATGATGCCCTAGTTTGAGAATTTAAGCCTTTCATCCTGATTCCAATATCATCTAGCTCAATTTCGTTTATCACAACTTCATCATCCTTCTTCTCTTCACTTTTTACAGTTTCATCAAACTTTTCACGTTCACCAAGTTTGATACTAAAAGTTTTCATTTTTTTATTTCTCCACACTTTTACTTTAGCTTTACTTTCAACAGCTGATTCAGCAACTGACCTTTGCAATGATTTAACATCTTTAATTTTTTTTCCATTAAATTCCAGAATAACATCACCTGCCTTAAGCCCTCCTTTTTCAGCAGGCTCGCCAGGGTTAACCATTGAAATCAAAACGCCTTCCTCATTTTTTAGACCCAGGCTTTTTGCAATATCTGTTGTTATTTCTTGAATTCTTACGCCAAGCCATCCTCTTTGAGTTTTACCAAATTTTTTTAATTGTTGGATTATTGGTTGAGCAAGATTTGAGGGTATTGAAAAACCTATCCCAACACTGCCACCAGTCGGTGAAAAAATAGCTGTATTGATTCCTAATACTTCTCCATCTAAGTTAAATAGAGGACCACCTGAATTACCTCTGTTGATTGAAGCATCTGTTTGTATGAAACTGTCAAAGGGGCCAGCATTAATATCTCTGTTGAAAGCAGAAATAATTCCAGATGTTACAGTGCCTCCTAAACCAAAAGGATTCCCAATTGCAATTACAGAATGACCAACTCTTGCTTTATCGGAATCTGCAAATTTTAAAAAATTAAGAGGTTTTTTTGATTCAACTTTTAATAAAGCAAGGTCAGTAAGCTTATCAGTACCAATTAGTTTAGCTTCTAATTCCGTGTCGTCCTGAAATTTCACTCTTATTTCGTTAGCTTGCTCTATAACATGATTATTGGTTACTATATATCCAGATGGATCTATCACAAATCCAGAACCTAACGCTTGAGGTCTTTCTTCTTGTGGTGACTGTTGTGGGCCTGGTTGAGGTCCAAATGGAAAACCAGGAGGAAAGTTTTTGAAAAAGTCTCTAAATTGAGGAGGTATATTGTCAAATGGCATTTGATTTTCATTAGATTGCTTTGGTTTTTGAACTGTAAATACATTCACAACAGATGGAGATAATTCCGAAACTAAATCAGCAAAGTCATCTGAAAGTGGATGTGTATTGGAGTTTTCGTATGAAAAAAAATAAGTTGGTATAAAAAAAATTGTAAAAACAAATCTTTGAAAACACTTTTGCATTTTTTTAATTTGAACCTTTTGAGTTATTGAAAAATTCTAAGAATTCACTGTCTGGAGACAAAATCATTGTTGTTCCTTCTTCGCCCAAAACATTACCGTAAGCCTGCATTGATCTGTAAAACGAATAAAAGTCAGGATCTTTTTGAAATGCATTCGCGTACACATCAACAGCTTCACTTTCACCCTCTCCCCTAAGAATTTCACCTTTTTTAGTTGCTTCGGCTAAAATAACGGTTTTTTCTTTATCAGCTTCTGCTCTTATTTTCTGAGCTGTTTCTGCACCTTTAGCTCTAAATTCTTTTGCTTCCCTGACCCTCTCACTAATCATTCTTTCGTAAATAGCTTGGCTGTTGGCTTCAGGTAAATCAGCCCTTCGTATTCTGACATCAACAATTTCAATGCCAAACCTAGAAGCTTCATTGTTTACTTCTTGCTTGATGTCTTCCATTATTTTGCTTCTATCTTCTGATAAAAGTTCATCTAATGTCACCCTACCAACGACTCTTCTCAGTGATGAAATCACATTAGAATTTAACCTATTTCTTACATTAGATTCGGTTCCTACTGTTTTGTAAAATTCTAACGGGTCAGTTATTTTGAATCTGGTAAAGGAATCGACCAGCATTCTTTTCTTATCAACAGCTATAACTTCCTCTATGGGAAGGTCATATTCTAAGATTCTTTTATCATATTTTACGGTATTTTGAATGATTGGTAATTTTACATTAAGTCCTGAATCTCTAATAACTCTTTTTGGCTCTCCAAACTGAAGGACAAGACCTTGCTGTGTTTCGTTCATTGTAAAAAGTGAGTTTATACCTAAAAAACCCAAAATTACTAAAATTACAATCGATATAGTTGATTTACTCATTAGATATGTCCTGATTAGTTTTCATTCTTTCTTTTTTTTTTAATTCAGGTAGTGGAAGATATGGAACAATTCCACTTCCTGCATTTTTATCAACAATTATCTTATCGATTTTACCAAGTGTTTTTTCTAAGGTCTCTAAGTAAATTCTTTCTCTAGTAACATTTTTTGAGTTCTTATAAGAATCATAAACAGATAAAAATCTTTGGGCTTCACCTTGTGCCTTTGCAACTACCTCTTGTTTGTAAGCTTCTGCTTCTTGAACTTTTTTTTCAGCCTCACCTCGGGCTTTTGGAATTATATCGTTTCTGTAAGCTTCAGCTTCATTTTTAAGTCGTTGTTCATCTGTTTTAGCCCTTTGAACATCTCTGTAAGATTCAATAACTAACTCTGGAGGATCAGCTTTTTGAAGTTGTACTTGTGTTATTAAGATTCCTGAATTGTAATAATCTAATACACTTTGGGCTTTGTTCTTGACCTCTTCTTCAACAATTGACTTACCCTCTGAAAGTATAGGATCAATTGGGGTTTGGCCAATTTTTTCTCTCATTACACTTTCCCCGATACTTTTGATAGTTGCAATTGGGTTTCTTACATTAAATAAATAGTCTTTTGCATCGTTTATAATCCAGAAAACAGTGAAATTTAAATCAACTATATTTTCATCTCCTGTCAACATTAATGCTTCTTCAGGTACTTGACGAGTTTGCTGATTTTGACTGAATTGTGACTGAGAAGTTCTAAAACCCACCTCGATCCTATTCACGCGTGTAACTTTAGGTTTATTTACAGACTCAATGGGAAAAGGTAAGTGATAATGTAATCCTGGTTCAGTGGTTCTTACATATTCACCAAATCTTGTTACCACACCTTGTTCGTCTGTTCCGACTCTGTAAAAGCCGCTTGCGGCCCATATGGAAACCAAAATTAGTAAAATTAGCGACAAGCTTGCAGGGCTCTTTTTTGGGAAAAGATTTTTTAATTTATCTTGGAAATTATCAAAAAAATCGTCGCTATTATTTTTTCTTCCAGAACCATTGTAGGATGATTTAGAATTATCTTTTGAATTTTTGCCCCACGGGCTATCATCACCGTTATTTGAAGACCAAGACATTTTATATAACATAGTTAAGAATCATTATTTTTATATAAGAATTGTTTTGACTATGCAAAGAAATATTTTAGATATTAGTATATTTATATGATTTATAATTGTTATGATTAAAAATATTATTGTTATTGGCTCTGGTAAGGGTGGTGTAGGAAAGTCAACTGTTACAGTAAATCTAGCTATTTCCCTAGCAAAAAAAAATCTCAATATAGGTTTGCTTGATGCTGATATTTATGGTCCATCAATACCCAAAATGCTTGGAATAAAAGAAAAACCTGGTGTTACAGAGAATAAAAAAATTATTCCATATTTAAAGTATGGCATTAAATCTATTTCTATAGGTAACATGATTCCTGATAACGGGGCAGTAATCTGGCGAGGGGCCATGGCATCTAGTGCAATTAAACAACTATTTAATGATGTTGATTGGGGAGATCTTGATTATTTATTAGTTGATCTACCCCCTGGGACAGGCGACATTCAACTTTCACTGTGCCAAAGCTTTACTTTGAAAGGTGCCGTAATAGTCTCAACTCCTCAAGAAATATCTTTAATTGATGTTAGAAAATCAATTAACATGTTTAAAAAAGTAAATGTACCTATTCTCGGTATTGTACAAAATATGAGTTTTTTTGAGAGTGGAGGTCGTAAAAATTATATTTTTGGAAAAGACGGAGTTGCTTCGGAGGCAAAAAAGCAAAATTTAAATCTGCTTGGAGAGATTCCAATTTTAACAAAAATTTCAGAATCCGGAGATACGGGCAAGCCACTTACATTTGACCAAAAAAGTGAGGTATTCAAGATTTTTGAAAAAATAGGAGAGAAAACAGTTGATGCCTCGAATAAGGTGAAAATTAAAAATGTCGACATTTCATCTTAAAATATCTACAAGTCAAAGACTTCTTTTAAAGTTTGTAATTCTCTTTTACTTAAGCTTGAATCAGATGCTCTTTTTCTATTAAGTTTTTGTTTTATGTACTCAATAGCATCAGCGGATAGCGTTAGTGAACTCAGTCTATTTTTCACAAAAGCATCATAAGTCAGAGGTACCCATTTTTTTAAAATTTCAATCATAACATCAGCATATACTCTTATTTCATATTGAGCGTGAGGATCAAATCTTAGCGCTAAAAAATGCATTAAATTATGTAGATCTATTTTCCAGTACCATTGTGTGTAAGAATTTAAGGGTAGCACCATCCTTGCTAATTCTCTGGCAATTCCTGACCTTTTTTCATCTAAAATTTCTCCATCTTCATCTAAATTTAATAAATGGTGATATGATGAAAAATTAATTTTTGCATTTTCTCTCATCAATGATAAGTAATGTTTTCCTAAATTCTTATCAATCTCTCCAGACCTACCTTGATTGTTTTGCTGTGATTGAGGTTTTACATCATCAATTTTGGGGATATAAAATTCTTCATCAAGAATTGAATAACGAGCTGAATATTCATTAACATTTGCAGTTCTATGTCTAATCCATTGTCTAGCTACAAATATAGGAAGTTTAATATGAAATTTTATCTCGTTCATTTCAAAGGGAGTTGAATGTTTATGACTTAAAAGATAATTAATTAAACTTTTATCTTGGTTTAACTTTTTGGTTCCTTTCCCATAAGATACTCTAGCAGCTTGAACAATCGAAGAATCGTCTCCCATGTAATCAATTACTCTTATAAAACCATGATCTAAAACTTTATGGGGTTTATAAAGAATTTTTTCTAATTTAGCTACTGTTACTCTTTTTGTAGAAAACTTTAAGTTACTAATTTCTTTTGCTTGCTTAACCGATTGTTTAGTATTTTTTTTCATTAGATTTATAAAATATAGACTATGCAAAAAAAATTATACGTTTAATTTTTTTTTTTTTTTATTTATTATTAAATTGCTTTTTTAAGCTATAGCAATAAACGTTTGAATTGTGAATCGAGACGGACCCGGGGGCGGTACCCGGCGCCTCCACCAAAAAAATAACGGGGGGCGAAATAGGATCGACGTGCGTGGAATTTTCAAAAACTTTGCTCGGAATGGTACCAACGTTATCGGACCAAACTTTATAAATGCCAACGATAATGAAATGGCACTCGCTGCTTAATTTATTAAGCTAGCGCGGTTGTGAGGCACCGGGCAACAGAAGTCTCATCGGCAAGGGGGGGCAATTGTTCCCCCTTGTTTGTTTTAGGGAGACTCACAAAGGGTTTCAGAGAATTCACTCAACAGAAAATAAGGGAAACAATAGTGTAATAAGTTGCACACACTCTGCACACACTTTGCACACACTTTTGTTTGTTCCTTGAATGTTACAAATTAATAAAAAATTAAATTCAAATATTTATCTCATTTGATAACAATCTAATTCTTTATCATTGTCAATTACCTGCTTTTGGGAAAAATTTATGTAAAACTCAAGTGGTTCGTTTTTGTCAACAATATTTCCACCCTTAACAAGAAAAGTATTTTCCCCACTTTTTTTTTGTATTGACTTAACAATCATTGCTTCGAATACAATGCCCGGAACAATTTTTGTCATGGGAGAATCCTCATACAAATGTTCTCCATCAGTCGCATATACAGATTCTGAAAAAATAGTCTTTCCTGGCGTTTCTATAACTTCGCCGCATTTTAATCTAATCATAGAATTTCTTTTTTCATACTTATCAAAAGCATTTGTTGATTCGTTTCTTACAACTTGTTGTTTCTGAGCAGGAACCCTAACTTGTGGATTTGAAGTTTGTCTTTTTGTAGTGATACTTTTATTTTCATTCATTGCATATTTGCAATATTTTTTCAATCTTAATTCTGGATTACCAAACGGTTCCATCTTTGTATTGGGATTGCCTTTTTGTGATTCGAGCAGTTTCGTACTCTCATGATCACTAAATACATCGATTTGCAAGGGTTTTCCAATCATTTTGTCACAATCACCCATAAATTTTGTTTTAAATGCCCCAACATTTACACCATTCACATTTGCAATTTTTTTTGGAACATGTTTTTCAGTGAAATAAATTAAATTTTCCTCTTTAACTATAGAATTAACATCAATGTACATATCAAATCTGCTTTTAAACAATTCAGAATCTGCTTCTAACACATGTGACCAATTTTCTTTTGATAAAAGATTAGAGAAAATAAGTAGGTTGAATAAAACAAAAATAGATTTATACATATTTTATCTTAATAATTGTTCACTCTAAATTGCAATAAAAAAAATAGTCTGTGCAGAAGTCGTGCATAAAATAGACCTAATCTGCACACACTTTTGCACACACTTTTTAATAAACACCTAGAAACAAAGGGTCTTAAGACATTTACCGAGACACAGAAGTCTCATCGGCAAGGGGGGGCAATTGTTCCCCCTTGTTTGTTTTAGGGAAACTCACAAAGGGTTTCAGAGGATTCACTTTTCATAAATAAAGGAAAATGAAACGAGTTAAAGTGCAGACACTAATGTGTATTCGATATTTGTTAAATGCAACTGCAGAAAACTCCAATACAATAAAAACAATTAATAGAAATAAAATTTTTTCAAAACATACTTAAAAAAGCAAAGGGTATATTGGTATAAAATTTGCTCCTTTAATTCATGTATAAAACATCCTATTACGATGATTTTAAATGTATTGGATCAGAATGTCCTAATTCATGTTGCGTAGGTTGGGAAATAGACCTAGATATTAACACTTTCCAAAAATATAGAGACTTGCATGATAGTAATATAAACAAATGCATGTCTATAAATCAGAAACCAACATATGACAAATTCGCAAAAATTAAAAATGTCAACGATCAGCGATGTTCTTTTCTAGACAAAAATAATCTTTGTAATATTCAAAAAAAATATTCAGAAAAACTTCTATCTCCAACATGTTCAAATTTTCCAAGGCGAAAAGTTGATTATGGGTCTGAACAATTGTCATCATGTTTACTAAGTTGTCCTGAAGTATCGAGAATTTTTTTTGCAGACAATGAACAATTTAAAATCATTGATAATGAGAAAAAATTAGTTGATACCAATTTAAAGATTATTCCCAACGAGTTTAGAAACAATCTCTATGCAGTTTCCGGAGAAAGAATCTTTAATTTCCTTTATAAGTTGTATAACAGAAATGATATATCTTTAGAAAAATGTTTGATGATCACAAATCAAATTATTAATGAATTTTCTAAAAAAAAAATAGAACCTCATAAACTGAATGAAGTTTTTAAGTATATTAAAAGTTTTTTTTTAAATAATAAAATTGAAAAAAAAATAGATACAGAATTGCAACTAGAATTCTTAAAGAAATTTTTTAGATGTTTTCTAAAAAAGAAAATTAATAATAAACTTAGTGAGTTAATTGACCAACTCTATACAGATTATTTTTTAAATACAGACATAAAAAAAATTAAATTATTATACGAAAAAAATAAATTACATAATTTCAACCAATTTATTTTAAAGCATCCAAATCTATTCAAAAAATTTTTTATACATGAATTCTTCGGTAAAACTCAGTTACTCACTAATGAAGATATTGACTCTAAAGACGGTTTTTATTTAATTTTTTTTATAGCATTGGTTACTAAACTAATCACAATTTTAAATACTTTATATAAAGACAAAATAATTGTTGAGGATTTTATAGAAATTATTTCTTTGATATCTAGATATTATGGTGGAAAAGATAGTCTTGATATGGAAGAAAAAGAATTAGTTTATAAAGATAATAAAACCTTTGCGAATCTTTTTAATTTATTTTTTGGTTAAATAATCACATAGAATAATGTGTTCTTATTAAATACCAAACGATGAGAAGATAAAATTTCCTGTTACCATTAATGTTAAAAAAAATACAATACAGTAAAGTAAACCAAAGAAAATGATATAAACTCCTCCCAGTAAAACACGAACTAAAGAAGCTAATGAATTTCCCAGAAACTCTATTTCAAGACTCATTAGAAACGGATTTACTTTGGATTTCGTTTTTTTATTCAACCAATAAACAGGGTAAGTACATATCCATAAAATTGGTACATATAAAAAAATATATAATGCTGTAATACCTAACAAATCCATTATAATTACAAATATTTATTGTAACAAAAAAAAAATTTTAATAACAAAAGCTTGACCTTGAAAAGTAACAGGAAGGAATTCCTCTCATATAAAAATCGTTAGAGTAATGTTGATAATGTGAAAAAAACATTTTTTTTGTTGCATTATGCCTTAATTCTTCCGAATCTATTATATTAAGATATCTAAACATTGCCTCATTTTCGGTTATTTCATTGTTATCTACCATGATTTTAAGTCTTTTCATAATATTTACAAATCTGCTATTCTCATTTGAACAATTTGAAAGTTCTTTGCAATCCCTCTCAATTTCTTTAATTGCACATGAAGAAAGGTTGGTAAAATTAGTGGATTTTTTTTCGCAATCCACAAAATAACTGTGAGGAAATTTGCTTGACGCACACGATGTTAAAATAAGTAAACAAAGGGTAAAAAAAAGGTTCATGTATTACAGATAATCAAAATATACAATAAGTTAAGTTTTTTATAATTATTTATCAATCTAGCTTATAAATTCTATTGTATTGTCTTAATAATATTTTTTTTGATTGCTTAGAATTATAAGTTTTTGTTATACTCTTAAAATCATTGAGATTTAGTTGATATTTTGATTTTTAGTTACAATATTCTATTTTATGTCAGTGTTAATGTCACTATTAAATATGAAGAAAGAATAATATGAAGACAGGAAAAGTTAAATGGTTTAGTTCTACCAAGGGTTATGGATTCATCACCCCTGATGAAGGCGAAAAAGACGTTTTCGTTCACTACACTGCTCTCGAAAAATCTGGTGTTAGTTCTTTATCTGAAGGTCAGAAGCTAAGCTACGAGATTGAAGAGAACAACGGTAAGTTCTCAGCTGTTAATTTAAAATTATCTGAATAACTAAACCTTAGTACTGCCAGCCTAGAATAAAACTGAAACTATCAGCCATCTGGATGCCCTTATAGTCTCTGTAAATAGGAATTAAAAGTTCTAAAGCAAATCTGTTATTTTTAAAATAAATACCATTATTAACAAAATTAAACCCTAAACCAAGGTTTACTTTGTTAAAACCCTGGTTTTTTGAATCCATTGCAGGACTCATTCTTTTATTCATTTCATTATCAAATCCCTCCATTTCTCCCTTGTATTGATAGTTAATCTTCAGAGAGCCACTTAAATATTGAAAAAATCTGTACGAAACCCAAAGGTTCAAACCAAAATCTTTCCCGTATCTATAACCATAGTCATTTTTGTTAGAAACTGGTAATTTGAAAAAAAGCTGTTCTCCTACTTTAAATTTCCCAAATTCATTGAGATTATTAATTAAAAAAAAAGCATCAAAAGTACCTGTTCCATTTTGCATTGCGTATCCAAGTCTTGCATCACTTGACATTGGAGTCACGTCTCTTTTGTTAATATCACCAGTTGGAATACTCATACCTAAGCCAACGTGGTTTTTCCATTTTTTGATATCTTGAATCCTGGAAAGTACAGTTAATCTCATATCACCGAATCCAGAGGAATTGACATCGAACTTTCTTCCTCCAGCCATTGGCATTCTTTGAATTGTCATTTCTTTATTATGATAGCTACCCATTAACATTAACGTAATGTAATCGGATGGAGCATACATTGCTCCAAACATATGCATATCCATTGACATTGAGTCAGGGGCGTTCATATAGGTTCCAGAACTATTGCTCGCACCATTAGGTGATGACATTGTATGAACTTTGCTGATTTTATTATTGCCCTGAAACAGATTCTTCATTTCCATCTTCATTAAGCGATATGAAAACATATACTCATTTTTTTTATGAATATGATCACCCATAATAGATATTGGACCATGAGAATCAGCAAATATTTTTTCGTGTGCTAATAAGCTTTTTAAATTAATGCTAAAAATTATGATTAATAGAATAATCATTTAAACCTCCTTATTTGTTTAAAATTATTGTTTTTGGATCAGGAAAAAAAAGGAGGGGAATTTGTACGCGGAAAAATTTCTAAATTGAAATTAATATTACTTATATGAAGTTTTATACTTAGCTTTGGTATACTGTCTAAATCATTTTTTTCAGAGGTCAGTAGGTTATTATCAATTAAGCCCTCAGAAAAACAATGAAAATCACATTTTAAGTTACGTTCTGATTCTTGTTCTTGTGAACAAATATTAGTGTCATAATTATGTTCAAAAGCGCCGGCAGTAGCTATTTCTATTGTTAACAAATAGATTAAACTCAGGACTATTCTAAATAACATATAACGTCAATAACACAAATTTGTTTTAGATTCATCCATATATTTTTTAAACTTATTTGATTAATTTGTTTAGTACTATTTTTGGTTTTGTGTAAAGATCTATTATTTTATCGAATTGTTTGTCCATAGAAAACCTACAATCTTCTTTTGGAATAGCCAAAGTATTAAGTGTCGCAAGTTCTCCAAAATAATTATTATTATTTATAAAATAATTAGATTCGTTAAACATATTTGAATACGCCCAGTATGCATTGTAATCATTTTCAAGTAAAAATTTGTTTATTTCGTTGGGATAAAATTGGTGATTTTCAATCCACAAAATTGGTCTAAATTTTTTTAAAAAATTTTTACCTCCTGTTAAAATATCTAATTCCATTAACTCTACATCTATTTTTATAAAGTTACATTTTTCAATTTCCATAAATTCATTTAGATTTGTTATTTTTACCTTATACTTTTTATTTTTAATATTTTTTGTGAACGGACTACTGTCATATTTAAAGCTTACACCACCAAAATTTCCAACCTTCGAATAATCAATTTCATTTAATTCTAATTCTTCTTTTTTTTTACCCATTCCAACATTGAAAATCTTTACATTTTTAAGTTTATTTTTATTTACATTGTCTTGTAAAAGATCATAAATTACTTTTTGTGGTTCAAAAGCATATACTTGACCCAACTCTCCAACTTTTTTAGCAAATGGAACTGTAAAAGCACCAATATTTGAATCAATGTCAAAAACCACATCATCTTTCATAATAAACTTTGACATTAATGATAGCTCAATTTCTGAAAACTCACCGTATTCCCTTAGTGAAAGGCCTATGTATTTATCAAAGTGACAAAAACTGAAGACTCAGTGCTTTGCTTTTACTTCACCAATATGTTTTTCAACAGTATCCATGGATGTTTATTTTGCAAACACCATGCCTATTCAAATTATTCATTTTTTTTGTAGTTAAGTAGTTTACTTAAGATGTTTTTCGTAAAAAAATTTACCATTTCGATAAATGTCAACTCTCTCTACTTCCCCATTTTCATCATAATAAGTCCAATTAGTGCTAGGTTTATCATTTTTATAAGTTACTTCTGATCTTATTTGCCCATTTTTGTGAAACATCTGGAATAAACCATCTTTTATTTTACCATCTATGTAACTTAATTTCCAATATATTGAACCATCATCGTGAAACTCAAACCAATCACCAGTCTTTTTTCCTTCAAAAAACTGTCCTTTCATTGATATTTCACCATTTTCATGGAATGTTTTAAAGTCACCGTGTTGTTTACCGTCTTTAAAATGGTCAATTAGAGAAACAGAACCTGATTCATGAAAGTTTTTCAAGATTCCAGTAAATGGTTTTTTATTTGTCTTACTATAAAAAGTATTTCCTCTTTTTATTAATTCACTCCAGGAATTGACTTCGACATTTGAAAATCCGGAAATAGAAATTAAAAAAACTATGAAAAAAATACTTAAATTTATTTTATTAACAATCATTATTTTAACTTTTTATAAAGTACAAAAACAAGAAGCCACATGCCTGCTACGACTAAAATTTCAATTAATGTCATTCTAGTATAGTAACTTAAAATTTATATAAGACAATATTTAGAGAAAACAAAAAAGAAATCCTAAACCAGACAAATTTACTTAAAAGAATGCTTTTTTACTAGTAAAACAGCTTAAGCATAAACATGAAACTTCTTCCAGGTAATTGTACATTTGCTTTTTTCGCTTCCAAATGATTTCTTCCAACAACATCAAGTAAGTTTGAGGCCGTAAACATTAAATGACCCGAGAGATCAGAATAGTTAAAGTCTCGAGTTAGATCAAAATCTAATCTTGAGTGCCCCCCAGTTCTTGTTTGAAATGGTCCTATAAAGTCCTTATCAAAATAATGATAGTAATTTAGATTTGCATCCCAATTTTCATCCATAGCCTTAATACCAAAGTTCATCTTTGTTTGAGGAATTCCTGATAATGCTTTGTCATTAGAATTTCGGTAACCTTTTAAGAAATCAATCATAACATTT
Organism: uncultured Alphaproteobacteria bacterium; assembly: GCA_902618535.1. Classification (GTDB taxonomy): domain Bacteria; phylum Pseudomonadota; class Alphaproteobacteria; order Methylaequorales; family Methylaequoraceae. The sequence continues at coordinate 36,880 of CACNAV010000003.1, forward strand.
GAAATAATATCAAAGTCATTGATTTTTGCTAAAGCATATTGACCACTGACTTCTAAACCAGTGAAGAAAGCATTATATTGGGTAAAATTAACATTGTTCATATCTTCACCCTCTACTTCTGTCGTATTTCCATCTCTATCTGCTGCAATAAAATCGTCAATATAATTATAGTATGTTTCAATTTTTAATGTATCAAGACCATCATTATAACTATAACCTAAAGAAAAGTTATAAGAAGTTTCAACATCCATGTTGCTATCCCCGACTTCAAATTGTTCTTGTGCATGATGTGGACCATTAGCAAATAATTCAACTGCATTAGGTGCTCTCTGAGTAAAGTCAAATCCACCAAATAAATTGTTGTTAGTTAAAATTTCTCTTTTGATTGTTGAAGAAAATGCACCAGGAAAAAATCCTTTTTCCATACTAGTATTTTTTAAATTTACTGATTCTAAACGCCCCCCTACATCTAAATCAAAAAAATCAAAATTAAAGCTTTCAAGAGCAAATAATGCAAAACTAGATGTTCTTGTGTGCACTAAATGACTTTCCTCTTGTCCCAAGGCTCCCTGATCGAAATTTTGAAAGTGAAACCCAATCAAACCTTCGCTGTTAACATCGATAATTGAATTGTGATTAAGAGAAGTTTTAATTTCATATAAATCACTAAAAAAATTAATGTTGTGATTATTTCCGTCACCAGTTCTTTCAGAATGATTATATTCAGACACTGCACCTTGTAAGTTAAACTTACTAAAGTAGGCATTGTTAAGTGAAAATGAAGATTGGAAATTAACTGTATTCTTAGTTGGGTTTAAAGAGGTCATGTTCTCTTCACCCTCAGGACCAGGGTTACCGTAAACAGCTTCAAGTTTATCAAAAGAAAACCCAAAATAATTCTCACCATCATTATATGTTAAACCAACACCTCCTGATGCCATAAATTTTGAGGAATTTGGTTGTTTATCTGAGGTATTTGCTAAGTCGTACGGACCCGAACTTAGTCCGCTACCAGCTAGTCTAACAATAAAGTTTTCAATTGATTGAGAAGCCTTGAGACTTCCTTTAAGTTCACCGCCAGATGTAGCGTAGCCAAAATTTGCCTCCACATTTTCTTCACTTAAAGGTTTGTCAATAGCTATAAGAGGATTTATTATATTAACAACACCTGCAAATCCATTATTACCATATAATAATGTTCCAGGGCCTTTAATAATTTCAATTTTATCAATCAGCATTGGATCGTAACCGACTATGTGATCTTCACCAAATTCAGATACATCTGTTGTGCCACTACTGTTCTGAAGAATTTTAACTCTCGAATTAGTCATACCTCGTATTATTGGTCGCGAAGCATTGCCCAGTCCTTTTGAAGAGATACCAGGTAAATCTTTTAACATATCACCAATCGAGTATTTTCTTTTTTTTTCAATTTCGTGGCCTTCAAACATAATGTTTCCTCTTTCACTTTCAAAATCCTTTGTAGGTTTAATTTTAGAGGTAACAAATACGTCGGGTGCAATAAAGATAGACTCAAGTTTTTCCGCTTCGACGGCATATGAAAACATAATAATAACTGACAAAATAAAAAGATTTTTGATCACAAGAAGTTCTCCTCTAACAAATGATAATACTAATGAGTTGTTATGTTATAACACTGTTATATTATAACACTTTTTAAAAATCAAGCTTTAATTGATAGGAAAGAATAATTGTTGATTTTTAAGCTTATAAGAAGAAATTAGGTTCTTTGTTTCTGGTGAAATCAGCCAATCAATAAAAATATTTGCTTTGTCAAACTTAACGTCTGGACATTTTGTGGGATTTATTGGAATTACTCCGTAAAAATTATACAAAAGCGGTTCATTTTCGACTAGTATTACATGGTTTTTTTTATTTTTAAAGCTCAGCCAAGTTGACCTATCAGATAGAATATAAGCTTCTTTGTTAACTGCAATATTAATTGCGCCACCCATACCTTGTCCAACTGACAAGTACCATTTGTCTTTTTTTGGATCCGGTTTTATACCAGATGAATTCCAAAGTAGGACTTCCTTTTTATGTGTTCCGCTGTCATCACCCCTTGAAATAAAGTTAATCTCATTGTCACTAATAGATTTTAATGCGCTAATTATTGAGTGACTTCCCTTCACTTTTCCTGGATCAAAGTCAGGACCGATTAAAACAAAATCATTATACATAAATTCTTTCCTCCAAACTCCATACCCTTCCTCTAGAAATTTCTCCTCTGATTCTCTATGATGGGCAATTAGAACATCAGCATCACATCTTTCTGCATTTTTAATTGCTTGACCAGTTCCTACTGCAACTACCCTGACGTCAATTTGTGTTTTTTTAAAAAAATTGGGTAGTATGAAATCATAAAGTCCTGAATCTCTGGCAGATGTAGTTGATTGTAAGATAATAAACTCTTTACAAATAACTTGATTATGGGAAATTAAAAAAAAAAGAATAATTTTTAATAACAATTTTTTCACTATTACTATGAATCACTACATTCCAAATTTTTCAACTAAAAAATTTAAAATGAGCCTTAGCTTTTTATTCAAGACTCTATTTTTAATTTTTTTTACTGTAAAGAACAGTTTTAGTTTTGAAATCAATGAAGTAGCTAAAGGTTTATTCGTACATTTTGGGCAACAAGAAGATTCGAACTCCAAAAATAATGGTGATATCGCAAACATTGGATTTATTGTCGGGTCTCAATCAATTGTGGTTATTGACACTGGTGGTACTCCTGAAATAGGAATGAAACTTCTAAAAAAAATTAAAGAAACATCAAATCTACCAATTTCACATATAGTAATTACACATTCACATCCTGATCATTTCTTTGGTACAGAAGCTTTTGTTGGGGAAAATGTAACAATAATTGGGCATGAGAACCTTGAAAGAGCATTAATCACAAACTTTGAGTTTTATAAAAATCTTCAATTTAATTTAATCAGACAAGATAGTATAAAAAAAACCAAGTTAATCATACCTAATCAAACAGTAGAGAGCGGTAAAATTAAAACAATTGATATTGGAAACAGAGAAATTGAAATTAAAGCATGGAAAAGTGGTCACACCGACAATGATCTATCAATCTATGACAAAAAAACTAGATTTTTCTGGTCAGAAAATATTTTTGTCGAAAGAACACCGTCAATTCGGGCTAGTATTAAAGGTTGGAAATCTAATCTAGATGAAGCACTAAAAATGGATATCGATACAATTATTCCTGGACACGGACCTTTGAAAAAAAAAAATCAAGCTATACAACCAATGATGAATTATTTTGACAGACTAATCAAAGAGGTAAGAAAATTTCATAAATCAGGCAGAACCCTAAGAGATGCTCAAAATCTTGCTGCACCAAAAAACGTAGAAAAATGGTTGCTATTTGATTCTTATCATAGTTCAAATGTTACAAAAACCTATACTGAACTGGAGTGGGAATAAATCTAAACAAAATTCGAACATAGTCGATGTAGTTACTATGTTTCCATTAATTTTTAAATTTTTTGTTTATACAAATATAGTCTTTATAATTGCTGTAACAATCTTCATAATTTTTTCTAAGAAGAATGAACCAAAAGTTTTTCCTGAAAAGTTTAGTAAAAAATATATATTAAAATATCCAAGATTATAAAAAAAAAATATTTACTATTTAGTGTCTTGATACTAAATTAACAATTATGAAAAATACTAATCAATCAGATCAGATTAAGGTTCTAGAAGCAAAAATTGACAGACTTCAACGCTCCATTACTAAACTAGAAAAAAAACTTACTGATCACATAGCTTTTATTGACAGAGTATACGAACCTCTGAGAAACCCAATTTCTAAAATTAAAAACTTTTTTGGTTAAGTATTCAAACAGACACCATGATGGTTTTTTTCGTAAAAGTATTATTTTCAGCTGTCATAATTTCTTTTGCTAGCTGGTTATCTGTAAAAAAACCAATCCTTGCGGGATTTATAATTGCGTTACCCTTACTAAGTATACTGTCAATAGCATTTTCTTATGCGGAACATAAAAATCTAGACAAAACTATCTTATTTGCCAAAAGTATTGTTATTGGAATACCAGCGTCACTTACATTTTTTTTGCCATTTTTTTTTGCTAAGACACTGGGGTTAAATTTTATAACTACATATTGTCTCGCCTTATTTTTTTTGATTTTAGGCTTTATTGCTCATAAGTTAATTATGAACTATTTTTAGGTAATGTATGAATTCTATAGAATCTTAAGAGTTTTTGTTTTTATTTTTATAATTCTAACTATTTTTACACTTATATTCATTTTTAATTAACTCTAGGATATTATTAATCTGGGTTAAAATTTTTATGAAAAAAATTTTCATTGATTATGGAGAAAGAATAAATACTGCTATTTTAGGGGTAATTAAAGATATTATAAGGGATCTTGAAGAATCAAAAATCTCATCTAATCACTGCTTTTATATAACATTCAAGACAAAAAATTCTAAAGTAGAAATTCCTAAACATCTCCTTCAAGAATATCCTAACGAAATGACAATTGTTCTTCAAAATCAATACTGGAATTTATCTGTAAAAAAAAATAATTTTTCTGTTGCACTTTCTTTTAATAAAAAAAAAGAAACATTAATAATTCCATTTAGTGCTATTACAAAATTTTATGACCCTTTTGTCAAATTTAGTATTCAACTTGAATTAAAAGAGGAAAAAGGTAAAACCGATAATGAAAAGAAAGTCAAAAAATCAAGAACAACAAAAATTATTACCTTAGATGACTTTAGAAAAAAAAATGACTGATTATAGAACTGAAAGGGATAGCATTGGGCAAGTAAATGTACCCAGGCAAAAATACTGGGGAGCTCAAACTCAAAGAAGCCTAGAAAATTTCAAAATTGGTTCTGATAAAATTCCTATATTTTTTATAAAAGCATTTGCTATGCAAAAAAAAGCAGCTGCTATAAGTAATATTGCCTTAGAAAAACTTGATAACAAATTAGGTCAAGAAATCATAAAAGTTTGTGACGAAATTATAGAGGGAAAACTTAATGATCATTTTCCTCTGTCAGTCTGGCAGACTGGTTCAGGAACTCAAACTAACATGAATCTTAACGAAGTTATAGCTAATAAAGGGAACCAAAGTTTAGGTAAAGGTCTTGGTGAATATTTTCCTATCCACCCTAATGATCACTGTAACATGGGTCAATCTTCCAACGACTCATTTCCCACAACCATGCATATTGCTATAAGCATGAAAACTAACGATGTGCTTTTTCCGGCGATTAATAATCTCATAAAAACTCTAGAAAAAAAAATAAGAGAATTCAAAAATATTATTAAAGTAGGAAGAACACATCTACAAGACGCAACACCAATTACAATTGATCAAGAATTTGGGGGGTATTTAAATCAGGTAAAAAATGCTTTTAAAAGAATTAAAATAGCATATGAGGAACTCCTTTATCTTGCACAAGGTGGAACTGCAGTTGGGACAGGAATAAATACATCAACGAAATTCATTAAAGGGTTCATTAAAGCAATTCAAATTATTACAAACTTACCCTTCAAAGAGTCAAAAAATAAATTTGAGGCTTTATCATCTCATGAACCCATTATCTTTTTCTCCAGTTCAATAAACACACTTGTAATCGCTTGTTATAAAATTTCTAATGACATTAGGCTTCTAGCCTCGGGACCTAGATGTGGAATAGGAGAGCTCGTTTTACCTTCAAATGAGCCTGGTTCATCGATAATGCCTGGAAAAATTAACCCAACTCAGTGCGAAGCTATGGCTCAAGTTTGTCTACATCTAATGGGATTGTATCATTCAAATACAATTGCAGGAAGTCAAGGACATTTTCAACTTAATGCCAACAAAACCGTTTTATTATTTAATACTCTACGTATTATTGAACTTTTATCTGATGCAATAAATTCATTTAGTGATAAGTGTTTAAAAGATATTGTTGCAAATAAAAAGAAAATTGATGAAAATTTAAAGAATTCATTAATGCTTGCGACCGCTCTTAACCCAAAAATTGGATATACAAAAGCATCCGAGGTTGCAAAAAAAGCTTATACCGAAAATATTACATTAAAGGATGCCGCTATAAAACTAGACTATTTAGATTCCAAAGAATTTGACCTAATTGTTGATCCAAAAAAAATGGTCAAAGGCGACTAATTGCTAAAAAGATCTATTATTTTGTTTGGATCAAGTTCCTTTTTCAAATTCTTCTTTAAAAAATCATTTATAGCATCAGGATCAACAATGATAGATTTTTTTTCTTTTAAAATTTTTTTTACACCTTCATTAAAAATTTTTTGCTTTAGTTCACTTAAATCATAAGAGACCTCAGGTGTTGAAGATGGCCCTACCATACTTATCCCAACAGCCGGTAGATCTTTATATTTTATTGTTTTAAAATACGCCTTTGAATCTAGTGTCAAATAATCTTTTAGTACATTAAAGTTACCAGTAGAATTTAAAGTCAAATTTTTATGAAACGCCTTTAATGGTTTTATGTAAAAATAGCCATTTTTAATGTCAAATTTAAGAGTAATCTTTTCGAATTTAGATTCCTTACCAAAATTTTTTTTATTTATGATTTTTATTAAACTTGGAAAATCATTTATTTGGTCAACTGTCTTTGCAATTTGAGCAAAATCTACACCACTAACCTTTATTTTTCCACTTGAACAGTTTCCTTTAGAATTTATCGACTTAACAATTTTTTCAAAATTATTACTTGAGATATCTCCTTTATAGGTTAACGAACAATCCACAACACCGTCAAATAAATCAATTTTTGATAATCCAAAATACTCTTTAGTTATCAAAAGTTTTTGAACTTTGTTTCTTCCAGAGAATTTTTTTTTTGTTAAAAAAAAAGTCAAATCTCCATTTATATTTGCGTCATTATAATAAGAATTAAAGGCATTAATTTTTAAAACATTGTTTGAAAGTTTTAAATCGAATTGTGTAGAGTCTAAAAAAGCCTCATTAATTTTTAATTTATCTATTTTAAAATCAAGATTGATCTCATTTGCCAATAATGGAATGTTAACTAATTTTTTACCTGAAATAAAAAAAGAACTTAAATTTCCAAACAAATTAGAAATTTCATTAGCATTTACAAAATTACTTCTCCCCTGCCCATTAATTAAAAAATATTTTCCTGCAAACCTAAGGTCACCCCTATATTGAATAATATTCTTGTCATTTATTTTTTGTTGAATTATAAAATCAAAAAAATTGTCTTTTTCAACTAAATCAAAAATTAGCTTGGAGGCTAATTTGGGAAACTCTAAGTCCCCTTTAACTTTTAAACCATTCCTACTTTTAAATATTAGATTAACGTTTTTAAAAGAAACTTCAGGAAAATTAATAACCCCTTGGTTAATTTTAATAATATTAAAATTTTCGAGTCTTGACTTTAAGTTTTTAATCAAATTTTCGTCTTTATTTTTCACCAAAATAAAATTTTCAGATTTCGTGAATTTACTTTTTTTTTCAAAGTTTAAAATTGGTGAAAAGACTTCAAGGGATTCAATTTCTGGTTTTAAATTAAAAAGTGATTTCCACGTAGCAACCAAATTTATTTTATCAGCAACAATCTCCATGTTACTTTTGTCTTCTATAAACTTAATTGAATAAATTTTTAATGTTGGTTTAGGAAAAAAATTTAAGCTTATATTCTTATCAAATGTTAAGTTAACTTCAAAATCATTTTTGAGTCTATCCTCAATTAAGGTAGCAATTTTTTGCTTATCAATAAAGAACGGTAAAATAGCAACAATGATCAAACAAAAAGTGAAAATAAAGAAAGAAAATTTTAAAAATCTAAGCACTGTTAATTAGATTTGAGATATCGTGGTCGATGAGGGCCTGATAAAATAATAAATTGCTCTTTATTGGATTCATTCCTAAAAGACAGAAATGATGGAGATTGGTTTTGGTTTTTCCATAAATCGTAAACTTGAAAAGCCTGATTTGCATGTCTTTTACCGTTAAACCATTCATCATCTGCAATAACTGCAGCTGCTGCGCCGCCTAGATGTTTAACATCTAAAAAAGTGTCGACTGATATAGCATCCTTAATAGATGCACTCATTTCTAAGACTCTTTCTTTAAAGATTTTAAATGATTGATCATAATCTTTCCCCTTAAAATTTCCTTTTGGCTTGTTAGGTGATAATTGATCTTTTCTAACCCAACCAACAAGACCAGTTTTTTCATCAAGAACATTTGACCACTCTCCGTCTTCATCTTTTAATAGAAATTCTTTTCCCATTTCTATGGGATAAATTATAGGGGATTTTTCAGAAGGTTGAATAAACATGTTACTTAACTCTTTTACCGAAAAAACTTTTTCCCTCGCCGAGAGTGAGCTAAAAAAAAGAATTGATATTAAAATTAAAGTTTTGATGTGCATAGTGTTTAAATTTGAATTATTATTTAAAAAGCAATAAAAATGTTATGTCAACTAAATATATCACATAGATACAAATCCAGTAATTTTGATTCAAGAAAAAAAAAAATATCTTTTTTAATTTTCCACTACACTGAAACTGATAATTTAGCAAAAGCCATTGAACTTTTGACCGATAAAAAAAGAAAAGTGAGTTGTCATTATTTGATTGATACAAATGGCACAATTTATAACTTAGTTGATGAAAAAAAAAGGGCTTGGCATGCTGGTGAATCTATGTGGAAAAGGTCTAAAGATATAAATAGTAGATCAATTGGAATAGAAATTGTTTATCCAGGAGAGGTTTTAGGAAAAAAGTATAAAAAAACACAAATAGAATCATTAATAAAACTGAGTCTTTTTCTGAAAAAAAAATATAAAATTGGTAAACAAAATATTCTTGGGCACAGCGATGTTGCTCCAGATAGAAAAATTGACCCAGGAATTTATTTTCCATGGGAATTTTTAAGTAAAAAATCTCTTGGTTTATGGGCAAAAAATAGATTGAATAATTTAAAATTAGATGAAGATAATCAAAAGCTTTTTCTAAAAAACCTGCAAAGAATTGGTTATCCTTATTTAAAAATAAATAACAATATAAGTTTGAACAAATTTGTAATTGAAAGTTTTCACCGACATCATTTACCTAACATGGTCAAATCTAAGCCTAATCATACAAGTCTAAACAAAACGATTGATCTACTAAAAAAAACAATTGACTAATCAGAAAAAAAAAATTCTTATAATAGTACTAGACGGTTGTATGGTCGCCTTTTAAAGGAGGAAAGTCCGGACTCACCAGAACACCAAAGCCGGTTAATAGCCGGCGGGGGCAACCCTAGGGAAAGTGCAACAGAAAAAAAACCGCCACAAGTAATGGTAAGGGTGAAATGGTAGGGTAAGAGCCTACCGCATTTGTGGTAACATAAATGGCTTTGTAAACCCCTTTGGGAGCAAGTCCAAAAAAGCTTATGTCTAAAGATAAAGACAGGTGTGGTTTTGCACCAAGCATGGTAGGACGCTAGAGATTGCTGGTAACAGTAATCCAAGATTAATGACCATAACCTCTAAAAATTAAACTGAGGTACAGAATCCGGCTTACAGACCGTCTAGTTTTTTTTTTTTGACTTGATAAGTGTCATAATATACCATATTATCCCATATAATCCCATGTAGGTGATTTATGGCTTTATTTTTATCTACTATAATAAATAGAATGGATTCTAAATGCAGGGTTTCTGTACCTTCAACTTTTAGAAATTCATTAAAAAACCAGTCTTTCAAAGGAATAATCGCCTTTCCCTCTTATAACGATAGGTCAATTGACGCCTGTGGAATACAAAGGATGGAAAATATATCTAATAGCTTAGATAGTGAAAATTATTCCCGAGAAGAATTTGATTTAATATCTATGTATTTTGGTGAAGCCGAAAAATTACCGTTTGATAAAGATGGAAGAGTGACTCTTCCGAAGAAACTTATAAATCATGCCGAAATTGACAAAAATGTTATGTTTGTCGGACTTGGCCCAACTTTTCAGTTGTGGAATCCTGAATCATATGAAAGCAAAAAGATAAATATGATTAAAAATGCTCAGGAAAAAAAAATTAATCCTCGTCTTAGGCCTATACCAAAAGGAATGTAATAAGGAGAATAAATATGACACTTCATCTTCAAATGCCATCTCAAGTTAATAACATGTCACCAAGAATCCTTGTTGTAGGGGTGGGAGGAGCTGGTGGCAATATAATAAACAGTATGAAAGAATCAGGTGTTGAGGGAGTTGAATTTTTGAATGTTAACACTGATAGTCAACAATTAAAGCATTCCAAAGTAGAAAAAACTCTTCAATTGGGACCTTCATGTACCATGGGACTGGGTGCTGGTGCTGATCCTGAGATGGGGAAAAAATCAGCAGACGAAGTAGCAGGTGAAATCGAAGATTATCTAGAGGGTGCTCACATGGTATTTCTAACCGCAGGGATGGGAGGTGGAACAGGAACTGGAGCAACACCTGTCGTTGCAAGAATTGCCAAAGACTTGGGTATTTTAACTGTTGGTGTAGTTACAAAACCCTTCGAAATGGAAGGAAAAAGAAAAATAAAAAGGGCTAAAGATGGTATAATGGAATTACAAAAGTATGTAGACAATCTTATTGTCATTCCAAATCAAAATATATTTCATCTTGCAAAACCTCAAACCTCTTTCGTTGAATCTTTACAATTTGCTGACAACGTTTTGATAGATGGAGTAAAAAGTATTATAGATTTGATGGTCAACCCAGGAATAATGAATCATGATTTTGCTGATGTAAGAGCAATCATGAGCGAAACGGGAAAAGTTCACTTAGGTACCGGAGTTTCAGAGGGTGAAAATAGGGTTATGGAAGCTACCGAAATGGCAATATCAAACCCACTCTTGGAAAACAATAGTATGAAGGGTGCTAAAGGGGTACTTATCAATGTCACATGCAGTGACGACACCTCTTTACATGACATTGATTTGGCAATAAATAGGGTACAGGAAGAATCAGATGATGAGGCCAACATAATTTGGGGGGTTCAAAAAGACGAAAATTTTAACGGAAAATTTAAAATATCTGTGATTTCAACTGGAATTGATTGTGAAAATTACTACAAAAATATAGTTGAAGAATCCAATGTAACCAATTTAAGGGACATAGAAGATTCTCATAACCAAAAAATAGATAACAAAGACGAAAAAAATATGATAATGCAAAATAGAGAAGCAATACAAACTAGTTTCTTTGTAGACCTCCAAGATACATCAAAAAAATTGGAGGAAAATGATCTTAAAATAGAAAAAAAATCAGAAAATATACCAAAAGAAAAAAGATCGATCTTCTCGAAAATTTTTGGATTAAAAAGTAATGTTAAAAACGAGAGTAAAATTGACAACTCTGAACAAAATTCTACACATACGGATAATAGCTCAGAAAATATGGAAGAAAATACTTTACAGAGCCTCTCAAATCAAAGCATTGAAGAAATAAAACCTGAATTTGAAATGATCGACGATTACGAAGAATATGATGAACAAAAGGAGCTTCAAAATAGTAAAGAGGACGACCTGTTGCAAATACCAGCATTCTTGAGAAGACAAGCTAATTAAAAATGCATTCAAAACTAAAGCATCATCCCGTAATGGTTGATGAAATTATATCTTATTTGGCTCCAGAAAAATTAAAAACCTATGTTGATTGTACTTTTGGTCAAGGCGGATACAGCAAAAAAATATTAGAAAAGACTAATTGTAACATAATTGCAATTGATAGAGACAAAGATGCTATAGAACATGCTAAATTACTAAAGAAAAAATACCCAAAAAATTTCATTTTTTGTGTCGATAACTTTAGTAGACTAGATCAAGTTTTAAAAAACAATGATATCAAAAAAATTGATGGTTTAATTTTTGACTTAGGTATTTCCAATACACAACTTAACAACCCAACCAGAGGTTTTTCATTTTCTAACAACGGGCCACTTGACATGAGAATGGATATTGAGAACCTTGATTTAACTGCACAAAAAATTATCAATGAATTTGACCAACATAATCTAAGCGATATTTTCTATTATTATGGTGAAGAAAAAAATTCAAGACAAATAGCAAGGAAAATTATCGAATTTAGAAAAAAAAAAGAAATTTCAACCACGTTTGAATTGGTTGAATTAATTAAAAAAGTAAATAGCTATAAAAAAAAACACCCTGCAACAAGAGTTTTTCAAGCTCTAAGAATTTTTATAAACGATGAGCTAAACGAATTAGATATAACTTTAAAAAAAAGTCTTCTATTTTTGAAAAAAAATGGGAAAATAATTACGGTAGCGTTTCACTCCCTAGAGGATAAAGTAATAAAAAATTTTTTTTCAAGAAATAAAGGTTTATTGAAAATTTTAACAAAAAAACCTGTAACCCCTAATGAAAAGGAAGTCAAAATTAATCCACGGTCTAGATCAGCAAGAATGAGAGTAGCGGAAATCTTATGAAATTATTTTTTTTCACAAACTTAATAATTTTAACAATTGTAACCGTAGCAATTAAATTGACTATAATTAATCAAAACAACGAAATTAAAATTCTTGAAAAAAAAATGACCAAAATTGAAAAAGATATAGAAAAGCTAGAAATTGATTTTGCTTATATTTCAAGTCCCAAGAAATTGAAGGAAATTAATGATAAAGAATTTAAACTAAATCCCATTCAACATGAGGATTGGGTTATTTTAGAAAAATAAATAATGCAACCAACAGACAAATATATTTATGAAAATGTCCTTCCTTCAAAGAACAAAAACTTTTCTACAAATTTAAGATTTAACGATACGAACGATTTATTTAAGGTTGAAAAAAAAAAACACTTAATTCATCATGCTAAAAAAATTAATAAATATGTATTCTTGATTATCTGTTTTTTTTTTTTTTTAATAATTTTTAATCTTCAAAAAATTTTCTTTGCTAATAATGAAAGCCTTTATTCTTTCTCAAATTTAGAAAAAAAAGAAAGAGGTAAAATTTATGACAGAAATGGAGAATTAATTGCAACGAACATTGACACCAAAGATTTCTATATAGACACAAGAAAAATCCTCAGAAAAGCTGAATTAAAACAAAAACTTCAAAATATTTTCCCTGATAAAAAAGAAAATTATTTTGAAGATATTTTTTCAAAAAATCAATATATTAAGATAAAGCCCTACATAACACTGAATGAAGAAAAACAATTAAAACAAATTGGAGATCCAAGTATACATTTTCACAAATCTAGTAAAAGAATTTACTTACAACATAACCTTTTTTCTCATCTAACTGGCTTTAAATCATCAGAACTGAAGAGTAAAATCGAAAGAAACTTAGATCATTACTTAAAGGAAGGAGCAAATATATCTTTAACTTTAGATTTAAGAGTTCAACATAAGGTTCATGAGGAACTAGCAAGAAGTCTTAAACTTTACAATGCTAATTCTGCTGTTGCAATTATAATGAATGTTAATAATGGAGAAATAATTTCATTAGTCTCTCTTCCAGACTTCAATCCAAACCACCCAGAAGATATCAAGGCTTTTAGCGAGAACAACTTGGCTTTTGAAGCAAGGTACGAGATGGGCTCTACACTAAAAATTTTTAATGCAGCGTTAGTTTACGAAAACAATTCAAATCTTGAGAATAAAAACTTTATAATAGAAAATGGCTACCAAATTACTCCAGACAAACTAATTTTAGATGAACATATAAAAAAGGATAAAATTAATTTTAAGGAAATTTTTTCACAATCATCAAATGTAGGAAGTATTAACATAATTAAAGATTTGGGAATAAAAAAACAAAAAGAATTATTTGAAAGTTTAGATATTAACGGTCAAATTTCACTTTATGGTCTTAATGTTGTAAAAAATAAATTACCTAAAAATTGGGATTCACAAGCATCAAAATTTATTAGTTATGGTTATGGAATATCCATCTCACCAATAAGCCTTGTCTCATCTTATGCTGCCTTAGTAAATGGAGGGTACAAAATAAAACCCAGAGTAAATCTAAAAGAAAACTATTCAAGAAAAAGAATTTTTAAAGATTCCACTTCAAAGAAAATAAATCACTTACTGAACGAAGTTGTAAAAAGCGGAACAGGTAAAAAAGCCAATGTTGATGGAATAAAAATTGGAGGAAAAACAGGAACATCAAGAAAACTAGAAAACGGGAAATATTCAGAAAAAAAAGTTATAACCTCCTTTATAGGTGCATTCCCTATAGATCAACCAAAATTTATAGCATTTGTTCTTTTTGATGAACCAAGAAGAAATATAAGTGAATCGTTGGTAAGCTTAGGCGGAAATACTGCTGCACCAACCTTTTCGAGAATCTTAAAAAAAGTTTCTCCAATTTTAAATAGAAATAATTACATGAAAATGAATTTAGAATGAAATTAGAAAGAGTTTTAAAAAACTGTCAAACAGCATTTACGATAGAAAATTTCAAAAATATTAATTTAAAAGGTATTAGTAATAATTCTAGAGAAATAAAAGATAATTTTTTATTTGGAGCAATTAAAGGAAATGAATTTAATGGAGAGGAATTTATAAAAGAGCTTATTTTGTTTAAAAATTTAGTAATAGTTCTTTCAAGTAAATCTAATTCAAAAATTTACAATCAATATAACAATATAACAATAATCAAAACTAAAAACGTAAGGAAGCTAATTGCAGAAATCTCATATTTTTTTTATCCAAAATCATTAAATGAAATTGTTGCTATAACTGGAACAAATGGAAAAACAAGCATAGCAGAATATGTAAGACAAATTTGGAATATTAAAAAAATAAACTGTTGTAGTATTGGAACACTAGGAATAGTTTATGGTAAAAAAAAAATTCATGATACAAATCTAACAACACCTGAACCTCATGAAATTAATAAAAGTTTAAGCTTGATATCTAAAAAAGGATGCAAAAAGGCTGTTATCGAGGCATCAAGCATCGGGTTGGATCAAAATAGACTCTATCCATTCAAATTTAACAAAGTGGTTTTTACAAATTTAACAATTGATCACTTAGACTACCATAAATCATTTGAAAAGTATAAATACTCAAAAGGACTTCTTTTTAAAAATTACACAAATGATAATTCCATAGGAATAATTAATACTGATTCTAAATACTCAAAATTTTTCTTGGAAATTTGTAAAAAAAAAAAAATTGAAATAATTGATTTTGGTAAAAAAGCAAATTTTTTGAAAATTATAAAAATTAAAAATCAAGATAAATTATTTAACATATTTTTGTCTATCAATGAAAAACAATTTAATATTTTTTTTGAAAGTTTTAGTATTTATGAAATTTATAATAAAATTTGCGCTTTATTGATTGTTTTTGGAAAAAGTTTAAAAGAAAAACATTTTCAAATTATAAAAAAATTAAAAAATCCTCCTGGAAGAATTGAAAAAATTAGCAATATTAAAGACCTTCATATATTTGTTGATTATGCTCATACACCAGATGCTTTAAAAAATGTTTTATCCGCATTAAAAAAGTCCTGTCCAGGAAAACTAATAACTATAATTGGCTGTGGAGGTGATAGAGATAAATTAAAAAGGCCATTAATGACCAAAGAAGCATTAAAATTTTCTAATAAAATAATCATCACAGATGACAATCCAAGAAATGAAGAACCTCATAAAATTAGAAAAGAAATGATCTCAAAAATTCCAAAAAAGAAATTAATTCATATTAAAGAAGTACCTAATAGAAAAAAAGCCATTCAATATTGTATAAATATTCTAGGAAAAAATGATTTTTTGTTAATTGCTGGCAAGGGTCATGAGGAATATCAAATTATTAAAAATAAAAAGTTTTTTTTTAGTGATAAACAAATAGTTAAAGAATTTATAAACAAATAAAAATGTCCTGGAACCTTAAAGAAATTTATAAAGCTTTAAATAAAAAATTCAATCATACAGAAAACATTGAATTTCAAAAAATTTCAATAGATTCAAGAAAAATTAGTAGTAAAGACTTTTTCATTCCGATTGTAGGAGAAAATTATGATGGTCATAATTTTATTGATGACGTCTCAAATTTTGGAGTTAAAGCTTGCTTAGTTGAGAGGAAAAAAGATTCTTTGGTTAAAAATTGTTCAATTCACAAAATTTTTGTAAGGAATACCCAGCAGTCACTTCAGGAACTAGCATCTTATGCAAGAAAAAGAAATAAGAATCTTCATATGGTTTGCATTACAGGAAGTAGTGGAAAGACATCCTTAAAAGAATGGACAGGGAAAGTCCTTTGTGAAAAAGTCAATACTTATGTAAATCCTGGAAATTTTAATAATGAAGTAGGAATGCCACTTTCTTTAGTTAATATGCCACTTAACACTAAAGTATGCATCTTGGAACTTGGAATGAATAGAAGAGGAGAGATAAAAAAACTTGCCAAAATTTCTTCACCTACAATTTCTGTTATTACTAATATAGGTTTAGCCCATATTGGAAATTTTGAAAAACCAAAGGATATAGCAAAAGAAAAAGCATCAATTTATAATTATCTTAATAAAAAATCATTTGCTTTAATTCCAAATGACTCTGAATATTCTAAGCTATTAGCAAAAAAAGCCTCACTTAAGACCCAAAATATTATTTCATTTGGGGTCAAAGGAAAATCAGATGCAAGTTTTAGAAGAATTAATGAAAATAAATTTGTTTTTTCTATTTTAAGAAAAAAAATCTCACTTGAAAAAAAAAATTATTTTAAGCACTGGGAAGAAAATACATTAATAGTCCTAATCATTTTAAATATATTGAAATTTAATTTTAATGATTTTAGGAAAGAAATTGAAAACCTAAAACCATTGCAAGGAAGAGGAGAAAAAATAAAGATTTTTAAAAATAAAAAATCATTTTTTTTAATCGATGAATCCTACAATTCAAGTCCTCACACCCTAAAGCATTCTATTATTAATGCTAAGAACATTCTTAAAAATAATCAAAAGTTAGTCCTAGTAATTGGCGACATGCTTGAACTTGGAAAGTTTTCAGAGAAATTACACTTAAGTATATCGGAAACAGTAAAAAATGTATCACCCAAGCTATTGGTAACTGTTGGCTCTTTTTCAAAAACAATCGCTGAAAAAGTAAAAAATGATATGAAAGTCTTCCATTTTAAAACTTACCACAGTGTGTACGAAAGATTAATTGAAGAATTAGATGATAATGATATTGTAATGATTAAAGGATCTAACTCGATTAATTTATCAAAAATTTGTGAAAGATTAAAAAAAAAATAATTTTATGTTTTATCACTTTTTAATCCCCCTTATTGAAAACTTTCATTTTCTTAATCTATTCAACTATCTAACTTTTAGAGCAGGAGGTGCACTTTTTACTGCTTTTTTCATATCCTTCCTCCTGGGTCCAAAATTAATAAAAATTTTAAAAAAAATTCAAAAAGAAGGTCAACCCATCAGAAAGGATGGTCCCAAAAGTCATTTAATAAGTAAAGTTGGTACTCCTACAATGGGCGGAATGTTGATTCTAATTTCACTTTTTTTTTCAATTATTTTATGGGGTGACCTTAGTAGTAATTTATTTTGGTTAGTTTTTAGTATTACTATTTTATTTGGACTCATAGGAGCATGCGATGATTATAAAAAGCTTAAATCAAATTCTCCAGAGGGAATTAACAGGTCTATAAGGTTAATTTTTGAATTTGTAATTTCTTTTATTTTTATTTTCATGCTTAATTTAACAATTAACCAAGATTTAGTAAATGTTGTATATATCCCATTCACCAAGGGTTTTTTCATAGATTTGGATATTTTTTATTATTTTTTTGGATCTTTGGTTATAGTTGGGTGTGCTAATGCTGTAAACCTTACCGATGGACTCGATGGACTTGCTATAGGACCAATAATGATCTCGGCATTATCTTTTGCCTTTATAACTTATTTTACAGGAAACCTTATTTACTCAGAATATCTAAAAATTCCTTACATCAGTGATACAGGTGAATTAGTTATAATCTGTGCAGCTTTAATTGGAGCCGGCCTTGGATTCTTGTGGTACAATGCCCCCCCAGCAATGGTTTTTATGGGAGACACCGGATCATTATCAATGGGTGGAACAATAGGAGCAATGGCAGTCGCAACTAAACATGAAATAATTTTGGTTATTATTGGTGGTGTATTTGTATTAGAAGCTTTGTCAGTTTTTGCGCAGGTAATTTCTTTTAAACTTACAGGTAAAAGAATCTTTAGAATGGCACCTATTCATCATCACTTTGAACAAAAAGGATGGTCAGAGTCCACAATAGTCATAAGATTCTGGATTATCGCAATAATTCTTGCATTGCTTGGCTTAGCTAGCTTAAAACTAAGATGAATGGTCCAAAAAAAAATAAGAGCTTCTTTATTTTTGGTCTTGGAGTTTCTGGTTTGTCAGCAGCATTATTCTTAAAAAAACAATCACAATCTATTTTTTGCTGGGACGATGACTTAAAAAAAAGAATTAAAGCCACACAAAGAAAACTGAATATTGACAATTACAACACCGTTAACTTCAAAAAAGTTGATTATATTATCACAAGTCCGATTATTAATCATAGAAATAACAACATAAGTCCTATTATTGAGAAGGCAAAAAAAAGTAAAGTAAAAATAATATCAGACCTTGAACTTATAGAAATTTTCAATTTAAAAAATTTGAAAATAGGTGTGACGGGAACAAATGGAAAATCAACGACTACTAAATTTATCCAATCAAGTTTATTTCTTAAAAAAAAAAAAGTAATTGCCTGTGGCAATATTGGTCTTCCAATTGGAGATGTAATCAAAAAATCTTGTTCTAATGATATTTTTGTAATAGAAGCTTCTTCATTTCAACTTGACAAAATCCTTTCACTAAAATTTGACATCTCAATACTTCTTAATATTTCAAAAGATCACTTGGATTGGCATGGAAATTTTAGGAATTATATAAATTCAAAACTTAATATTTTTAAAAACCAGAATAAAAGTTGCTTTTCTATAATATGCATAGATGATAGTAATTGTAGAAAAATTGCTCAAACTTTTAGAAAACATTTTTCCTCTAAACTTATAAAAATTAGCACAAAACAAAAAATTAGAGATGGAGTGTATTTAGAATACCAAAAAGAAGGTGTGATCATAGTAAATCAACTAAGTAATGAGAAAATCTTTTTTGATTATAACAAATTAATGTTTACAAAAGTTAAACATAATTTTGAAAACTTTCTTGCTACTTATGTAGTTAACTTTTTATTGAAAAAAAATGAAAAACAATTTAAGCATTCCTTAAAAAAAATAATTGGTTTAGAGCATCGTTTAGAATTTGTAGGAAAATTTAAAAATATTTTTTTTTATAACGATAGTAAAGCAACTAACATTGAATCGTCAAGAAATGCTATAAATTCATTCAAGAATATTTACTGGATTCTTGGTGGAAGAAAGAAATTAGGAGGGTTAAAAGGAATTGATAAATCTTTAGAAAATGTTGAGCATGCATTTAGTTTTGGAGAATCAGGAAATGAATTCAACGAATTTCTTAAAAAAAAGGGAATAAAATGTATATATTCAAATAAACTTGAAAGTGTTTTTCTTAGCGCAGTTAAAAAAGCATTAAAAGAAAAAAAACAAATTAATATAATTTTTTCACCTGCGTGTTCATCTTTTGATCAATATGAAAATTTTGAACAAAGAGGAAATAAATTTAAAACTTTAGTCAGTGAAATTACAAAAAATGCAGGATAGAAAAAATAATTTATTTAATTTTTTAAGTAACCTAGACAAATTTATTTTTGTTTCAGTAATATTGTTAATGCTTGTTGGAATTTTTGCCGTTTTCAGCGCATCAACGCGTATAGATGAAAAATACGATTTACTTTTCAAAAAACATCTCATTTTTTGCTTCTTAGGTTTTTTAATTATTTGTTTTTTATCAAGTTTTTCAATTAAGAACCTAATTTTTATAAGCATATTTTTTTTTTGTTTTTCTTTACTTTTATCTTTATCAACTATTATTTTCTTTCCAGAAACAAAGGGAGCTAGTAGATGGATCAAATTTTTTGGTTTCTCATTTCAACCATCAGAAATTATTAAGCCTAGTTTTATAGTTGTTAGTTCACTTTTATTATCAAGATTCAAAACTAAAAATGACCTTTCGTTTATTATAAATGTTTTTATTTTTGTATTGATAGGGATAATTCTTCTTAGACAACCTGACTTTGGAATGTTTTTACTCTTATTTTTGGTATGGATGATCCAAATTTTTAATTCAAGATTAGATGTAAAAATTTTAATTCCAATCATCGTCTTTTTTTCAGGAGTATTTATTACAAGTTATTTTTTTTTAGACCATGTGCGTTTTAGAATTAATAACTTCATATTAGGAAATGTGGGTGACAATTATCAAATAAATAAATCTTTAGAGTCATTTACCAATGGAGGTTTATTAGGTCAAGGACTAGGAAATGGGGATATATCAAAAAGTTTACCAGATGCACATTCAGATTTCATATTTGCTTTAATTGGTGAGGAATTTGGTTTTTTAACTATATTTATAATTATTTGTTTGTATCTAATTATTTATCTAAGAATTTTTGTTATTTGCAACAAGGCTAATAACTTTTTCGTTCTTAACTCTACTTTAGGTTTAGGTAATATTTTTATCTTTCAGACTATTATAAATATTTCTACTAGTATAAATTTATTGCCAACAAAAGGTATGACTCTACCTTTCATATCATACGGGGGGTCTTCTTTTTTATCTAGTGCAATCATAATCGGTTTTGTTATGGTACTATTGAAAGTTATAAAAAATGAATAAAGTTATTTTTTTTGTAGCTGGTGGCACTGGCGGCCATTTATTTCCAGCAATTGCTGTTGCAAAATCTTTTGAAAAATCACAATCGCACTTTTTAGTTGATAAAAGAACTGAGAAAATTTTATTAGATAAAGACTTTAAATATCATGTTATTTCGTCTAGTAAATTAGAGAAAAATTTATTTACAATAATTATTTCAATTTTTAAGATTCTTCACGGTTTTATTTATTCTTTTTGTTTAATTTTAAAGTTTAAACCTTCGTTGGTTGTTGGTTTCGGGGGGTATACGTCTATACCAACTATTCTTGCTGCAAAAGTTTTAAATAAAAAAATATTGATACATGAACAGAACTCTGTGATGGGTAGAACAAATAGATTTCTATCAAAAATTTCTACTAAAATAGCTATCACTTATAAAAATACAATTTTTGCACATAAATCTGCAATTTTGTCAGGAATACCAATTAGAAAATTGAAAGTAAAAAAAAATAAAAAAAATAATAATAAAAAAACAATTCTCATAATTGGTGGTAGTCAGGGAGCTCAGGTTTTTAGTGAAATTATAAAAAAAGTCCTTTTAGGATTTGATAATAATCTTTTAAAAAAAATCTTTATTGTTCACCAAGTAAGAAAAGAAGATTTAAAAAGTATGAAAAATTTTTACCAAAATTTAAATATAAAATTTAAAATAAAAAGCTTTTTTACAAATATTTATGATGAAATAAATAATTCAGATCTCATAATTAGTAGATGCGGAGCTTCAACTTTAGCGGAAATAGAGTTCTTTAAAAAATTTTGTATACTCATTCCACACCCTACGTCAGCAAATAATCATCAATTTTATAACGCTGTTGAATTCAAAAGAACAAATAATTGTGAAATCATCAATCAATCAAACATAAATAATGATAAGCTAGTCAAAATAATAAAATTTAATCTTTTTGAAAAAAAAATTAAAAAAATACAACAACAAAGAAAAACAAAAAAATTGTCTCTAGTGAACATCATTAATGATATGCTAAAATGATAAATGTTTAAAAAAAAACACATCCATTTTGTTGGTATTGGTGGAATTGGAATGAGCGGGATTGCTCAGGTTCTTCATAAAAAAGGCTTTAAGGTCTCAGGAAGTGATTTATCTCAAAACCAGATAGTCAAAAAACTTAAAAAAAAAATGAAAATCTTTAGCTCGCACAATGCAGATAATATTAATAATGCTGATATAATTGTTTATTCATCTGCAATAAAAAAAAATAATATTGAAATTCTTACAGCAAAAAAACTTAAAATTCCCGTATTTTCAAGAGCTATGATGTTAGCTCAAGTAATGAGGCTAAAATCATCAATTACGGTTGCTGGTTCACATGGAAAAACTACTACGACCTCTTTAATATCCTCAATTTTTGAAGCTTCAGGGATGGACCCTACCATTCTCAGTGGAGGCATTATTAATAACCTAGAGATTAACGCAAAGTTAGGAAAAGGAGAGTGGATTGTTGCAGAGGCAGACGAATCTGATGGTTCATTTATGTTTTTACCTTCCACAATAGGTGTAATTAATAATGTAGACCTTGAACATGTTGATTATTACAAGAATTTGAAACATCTAAAAGACTCATTCCTTCGATATTCAGAAAATATTCCATTTTACGGTTTCATTTCACTAGGTATAGATTGTAAGAATGTAAGAGAAATTGAAAAAAGAATTTATGGAAAGAAAATTGTAACATATGGGTTATCACAAAAAAGCAATTATTCAGCAACAAATATAAAAGTTATTAATAAGAAAAATTCTTATCTAACCTCATTTGACCTAATAGAAAATTTTGAAAAAAAAAAAATATATAAAAAATTTTTAACTCCACTTTTGGGAGACCATAATATCAAAAATATTTTAGCATCAATAAGTGTCTCAAGAGAATTAAAAGTTTCATACCCACAAATTAAAAAAGCATTAAAAACATTTTCTGGAGTTAAAAGAAGGTTTACAATACTTCATAAATCTAAACATAACTTAATAATTGATGATTATGCCCATCATCCCGTTGAGATTGAAGAAACCCTTAAATCTCTTAAACAAATTACAAAAAATGAAATAATTTCTATTTTTGAACCTCACAGATATTCAAGAATGTCAACAATGATTAATGAATTTGTTCATTGCTTCAAAAATTCCAACTACATTTTTATACTGCCGGTATTTAGTGCTGGAGAAAAAAAAATAAAGAACATTGATAGTACTTTTTTTTACGAGAAACTCAGGAAAAAATATTCATATAAAAAAGTATACTTATCTGAACCCAATAAAAGTTTTTTTGATACACTTAAAAAAAAAATGACTCCTGGTAATAATATTATTTTTTTGGGCGCTGGTCTTAGTAGCAAAACAGCATACCAATTTAAAAACTTTTTTAAAAAAGAATGTTGATATACCATTTTTTTAAAGACTTAATTAATATTAGAATCAACTATGATATTGGAAAAAAAACATGGTTTGGCACTGGTGGTAAGGCTAAAATTCTGCTAGTCATTAATAATTTAAAAAGCTTACAATTCATTTTAAAGATTCTTCCAAAATCACATCCCATTTTTTTAATAGGAGCAGGTTCTAACGTAATAGTTAGAGATGGCGGTATTAATGGAATTACGATTAAATTGGGTAAGGAATTTAAAAAAATTAATTACACTAAAGAAAAAAAAATAATTAATATAGGTAGTGCTACCAGGGATTTAGATATTTCAAAATTTTGTTATGAAAATTCAATAGGAAACTTTGAATTCCTAAGAGGTATTCCTGGGACATTAGGTGGAAATATTGTAATGAATGCCGGTTGTTTTGGATCTTCAATAAGTGACAAACTTATATCTTGCACAATTATAAACAGAAATGGACATATCAAAAAACTTCCAAAAGAAAGTTTAAAGTTTGATTATAGATTTTCTTCCATCCCTAAAGATTCAATTGTTATTGAAGCAGAGTTTAAAGCCATAACAAAAAATAAAACAATTATTAAGCAAAAATTAAAGAAAATAAATAATGAAAGAACCTCCAATCAACCAGTAAATTTTAGGACGGGTGGAAGTACTTTTAAAAATACTTCTGATGAATCTGCATGGAAACTTATAGATAAAATAAATTTTAGAGGTAAAATTATAGGGGGAGCAAAGGTATCAGAACTACATACAAATTTTTTAATTAACAACGGTAATGCAAATTCACTTGATCTAGAATTATTAGGTGAGGAGATAAGAACCAAAATAAAAAAGAAATATAATATTAATCTTGATTGGGAGTTAAAAAGAGTTGGTCAGTTTAAAAAAATTTAAAAGGATTCTTATTCTCAGTGGAGGTATTTCAGAGGAAAGGGATATATCTCAAAGTTCAGCCGATCATGTTTATCAAACAATTAAAAATGAAGCAACAACCAAAATACTAGATGTTTCCGATAATGCTGAGCAACTTCTTATAAATATTCAAAAATTTAATCCTGACGTGATTTTTAATTGTTTACATGGATATTTTGGGGAAGATGGACAAATTCAATCAATTTTAAATTATTTAAAGATTCCTTATACTCACTCTGGAGTTTTAACTTCAGCCATCTTAATGAACAAAATTATTTCCAAAAAGTTATTTCAAAGCTTAGGAATTCGTTCTCCTGAATTTTTAAGTGAGTATAATATTAATAATAAAAAATTAAAATTTCCTCTCATTATAAAGCCTGTTAATGGTGGCTCAAGTTATGGTTTAATAAAAGTAAATAATAAAGAATCTTTAATTAAATATTTAAATAAAAAAAAAATAAATAAGTGTGAAATGTTAATAGAGGAGTTTATTTTTGGAAGAGAATTAACAGTTGGAATTCTGGAAAATAAAATATGTGGAGTAATGGAAATTAAATTCAGTGAAGAATTATATGATTATAATAATAAATATATTAATATTGCAAAACACATAATTAGTCCAAAACTTCCAAAGAAAATTGAAAAAGAATTAATCGAAAATTCACTTAAAGTTCATTCATCCCTAAGTTGTAATTGTATTAGTAGATTAGACTTTAGGTATAATGAAGAAACAAATAAAACATACCTGCTTGAGGTTAATACACAGCCAGGACTTACAAAAAATTCATTACTTCCTGAAATGGCAAGAGAAAAGGGTATCTCATTTCTTAAACTTTGTAAGATCTTATTAAAGGCCTCTATATGCGAAATTTAATTTTTATTTTAATTATCTTTATGACATTTTTAACTGTTCTAAAAAAAGACCTTCCTTCGATATTTATTAAAAACGCATTCGATAAAAAAATATCAAAAATACAAGTAAATAATCTTAAAAATTTATCACCAAGTGTTATTCTTAATTCTATATATTTAAAAGAGGGAGACTATTTTTGGAAATTCAATCCAAAAAGATTGAAGAAAGATTTTGAAAAAATAAATGAAATTAAATATTACAATTTTTCTCTAAAAAAAAATGGTGTGCTTTACATATCTATTGTGGAAAAAGAACCCTATATGGTTTGGTCATTTTCTAATAAAAAAAAATTTATCGACGATGAGGGCAATATTTTAAGGTTATTTGGACCTGATAAAAATCGATTAATACAAATATCCGGATACATAAATAAAAAAAAGTTTTCTTATCTAAATAATGTTTTAAAAAAAAATAATCAATTTAAGTCATCAATTAAAAATATATATTATTTTGAAAATACAGGTTGGAAAATAATTCTTCACGATAAAACTTGTATAATCTTACCTGAGAAAAAATTAAGCTACGTTTTAAGTTTCTTTGAAAAGAAAATAAAAAGTTCAAAAATATATTATGACTATAAATATTATGATATGAGAGTACTTGAGCGAATTTATGTAAGTAAAAAAAATAAATGTTTAAGTTCTTAAAAAATAATAAGCAATATATAGTTATTGACGCTGGTTCTCATAAAATAGCAGCAATTGCCTTTCAGATCTTTGACAACAAACCATTCATTAATCAAATTGAACATCATAAAAGTAAAGGTATCAAAAACAACCATCTAACTGACATCAATGCTTTTTCTTCTGTAGTAAAATTATTAATCAAAAAAATTAGTAATAAGAAAATGAGAAAAGAGTTTTTTTGTAACATTACAGATCCAAATTTATTAGTTAAAAAGAAAAGAACAGATATTAACTCAGGCAAACTTGGAATTTCAAAGAAAGAGGTTAGAAAAATTTATATAAAAAGTCTAAACGAGGCAGTTGAAAAAAATAAATATTTAATTCACTCTAATCCTAATAACTTTATTCTTGATGAAAAAACTCTTACCAACAACCCCTTTGGAAAAAAATGCAATAAATTAAGCCTATTAAGCTTCAATATTTTTGTGAATGATTTTTACATTAAAAATTTAGGTTCATCTTTTGAAAAAAATAAAATCAATATTAAAAAGTTTTTTGAATCTGGTATTGCTTCGTCAATGTCTACACTGACTGAAGAAGAAAAAAATAATGGAGTTGTTTGTATTGATATTGGAGGTAATACTACGAAGATTGTAGTATATTTGGAAAATAACATAATTTTTGTTGAAAATCTTGCTTTAGCTGGAAATAACGTAACTACAGATCTTAGTCATGGACTTCAAATTTGCGAAGAAACAGCAGAATTGACTAAAATTATGTATGGTTCTGTTGTCTCGCCCTTTAATGAAAGTATAGAAATTAACCTGGATTCAAGGAAAAAAAAAATAGTTAACAAAAATCTTATTTATGGAGTTATTAAGCCTCGATATGATGAAATTCTAGAAATTGTAAGAGACAAAGTTTTTGATAACATAAACACAAGAATTGCCATTAAATCTATAGTGTTGACTGGAGGTGCAAGCAAGATTTTTGGGATTAAGAACATTTGTGAAAGTATCTTTAACAGAAAAACACGTGTAATTAAAAGTATTTCTGAGTACAATTCTTTTATTGACAGACCAGAATTTAGTACCTCTTTTGGAATGATAAAATTAGTAAAACAATTTCATCTAAACAATCAAATGCCAAAATTTTCAAATAATAAATTAACTAAAATGATTGATAAAATTGATAATTGGATTGAAGAAAGTTATGCCTAGATTTGAAACAAAATGAAACTTTTTGTGAATTGTCTAAAATAAGTTATTTTTTATAGTTAATATATGTTAAGTTCCAACTTAAAAGCTAGCCAAAGTTTAGCTACGCATATTAGCAGTCTTCCCAAGTTTTTAGTTGCAAAAAAACAGAGAACTATTAATGAAGAGATTTCTTTTTCAGGTATTGGATTACATACCGGAAATAATGTTTCAATGAGATTAAAACCGGCACCAATTAATACTGGTTATGTTTTCAGGGTTATTAAACCCAATAGTAAGATATTAAAAATTAAGGCAGATTTTCGAAATGTAAAATCAACTCAACTTTGCACCCTTTTGTCCGACAAAGAAGGGAATACAATATCAACAGTTGAGCATATATTGTCAGCTTGTTATGGCTTAGAAATTGATAACATTTTTATCGATTTAGACAGCAATGAGATTCCAGTTTGTGATGGCTCTTCTTATGAATTCGTAAGAAAGTTAGAAAACTCTGGTATTAATGAACAATCAGAGTTTAAAAAATTTATTAGAATAAAGAATGTTATTGAAGTCAAAGACGGTTGCAAAATTGCAAGAGTTTCCCCTTTTGATGAGACTATGATTTCATGTGAAATAAATTATGATCATAAATTAATAGGTAAACAATCAATTTCTTTAATTTTAACCCCTGATATTTACAGATCACAAATATGCAATGCGCGAACTTTTGGCTTTTTAAAGGATGTTGAAAAATTAAGAACTATGAAATTAGCCTTAGGAGGTAGTCTTGAAAACGCTATTGTTTTGGATGATAAAAAAATACTTAACAGTGATGGGCTTAGATTTTCTGACGAGTTTGTGAGACACAAAGTATTAGACTTTATTGGAGATATATCACTATCAGGTTTCAAAATGCTCGGCTCTTTTTATACTTCACACAGCGGTCATAGTTTAAACATTTCACTTCTTAATAAGATTTTTGAGTCAGAAAAAAATTGGGAATTAGTTTGTTCTAACTAATTTTAAAATAAAACTTTCAAAAAAATAAAATAATATTAATAATATTGAACATGCTAAGGCTTTTATTAGTGTTTTCATTACTTTTGACAATGTTTTCTTGCTCATCAACAAGTAAAACTAGTGTAAACGCAGGAAATATTAAAAGTGACATTGCACTTTACAAAGAAGGAATGAAATATCTGAAAGCAAAAGATTTTGAAAATGCAGTTGAGGTTTTTACCGAACTAGAGATCGTACACCCATACTCTAATTTTTCCTCTAAAAGTCAGCTAATGTCAGGATTTGCCCAGTACATGTCAAATGAATATGAAGAAGCTATTCTTACTCTTACAAAATTTATAGAACTTAATCCTGACCATGAATCTATTCCTTACGCTATGTATCTTAAAGCTTATTCGTATTATGAAAGAAAGCCAGCAGTAAACTTTGATCAGAGAACATCAGAAAAAGCAATTGAAGAATTCAAAGAGTTAATCAATAAATTTCCTAAATCGAAATATTCAAAAAAAGCTAGGCTTCATCTAAATAATCTTAATAATCATCTAGCTGCAAGAGAGATAGAAATAGCGAAATTCTACCAATCACAAGGTTTTTATTTAGCTGGAGTAAAGAGGTATAAAAAAGTTGTTTTAGATTTTAAAAAAAGCACACATATACCAGAGGCGATTTTTAGACTAATTGAATGTTATACCTCTTTAGGGTTGAGTAAACAGGCAATTTATCTATATAAAATTCTTGAATATAACTTTAAGAAAACTGAATGGGTTGAAGAAGCAAAAAGGCTGGTTTTAAAAAATGCAAATTTTATAAAGTTTAAAAAGGAAGAACTTGACCTTAAAAAGCTCAAAGCTGAAGATTTTGATTTAATGTAAAATGATAAAATTGTTGTCAATAAGAAATTTGTTATTGATTGATAAGATTGATTTGTCATTAGATAAAGGTTTATGTGTTTTAACAGGGGAAACTGGCGCAGGTAAATCAATGATATTAGATTCACTAAATTTAATAACTGGAGAAAGAGCAAAATCTGGATTGAGACCTGAGCATGGAAAAATTTTAAGTATTTCAGCATTAGTAGATGTTGATGACTTCATATTTGTAAAAAGTAAGCTGGACGAATTAGGAATCAATTACGACAATGAAATAATTGTAAAAAGAACTATTTCAGATGATGGTAGAAGTAAATGTTTTATAAATGAAAACCTAGTAACATCTGGTACATTAAAACTTTTATTTAGTGATATAATTGAGATTCATAGCCAATTTTCTGAACAAGGACTTCTCGACACTAGTACCCACATTAACATTTTAGATGACTTCAGCGACAACATAAATAATTTACAAAAATTAAATAAACTATGGAAAAATTTAACTGATGCAAAAAAAGAATTTGAAAATTTAAATGAAGAAAAACAAAATCAACAAAAAGTTAAAGAAAATATAAAATATGATCTTGATGAACTTAAAAACTTAAATCCTATTGTTAACGAATTTCAAGATTTACTAAATAAAAAAATAGTTTTGCAAAACTCTGCGAAGATTACAGAAACCTTAAATTCTGTAACAGAAAGTTTTTATTCTGAAAACCCACCAGGAATAGAGGCTTTGTTTTCAAAAGTTTTAAACTCACTTAAAGGTATTGAACATTTATTGGACAATGACTCTAAAAAAGATATAGAGAATCTAAATTCAATCTTTTTAGAAACAAAAGAAGTTTCCAATAATATTAATAATTTAATGAACCAGGACTTCAATATTAATAAATTAGATGAAATTGAAGATAGAATACAACTCTACAAAAAAATAGCTAAAAAACACAACTGTAAAGAGGATGATTTGGTAAGTTTTACTGAAAAGTTAAATTCAAAATTAGATAAAGTAACAAACTTTGATGAAATATTAATTGAAAAAGAACAATACTTTAAAGAAATAAAAGAAAATTACCTTCAAATGTCAGAAGAAATTTCACAATCTAGAAAAAATAGTGCAAAAAAACTAGACGAAGATATTAACAAAGAATTACCAGCACTAAAACTTGAAAATGCAAAATTTCAAACCTTCATTGAGCATTCTGAGCCAAATAAATCTGGAATTGATAAAGTTACATTTAAAATACAAACTAACCCAAAATCTGAGATGGATTTAATTAAGAATATTTCTTCTGGTGGAGAATTATGTAGATTTGCTCTTGCTATTAAAGTTATTGCACAAAAGAAAAATCAAACAGTTATGGTTTTTGATGAGGTTGATAGTGGTATTGGTGGGGCTGTATCATCTGCTGTTGGTGAAAGATTAAAAAAATTAGGTGGATCAAGACAGGTTATCGTTGTCACCCATTCACCTCAAGTAGCAGCATATGGTAACAACCATTTTGTTGTGAAAAAAGTTAATCATAACAAAGATACAAAAATTAATGTGATTAAAATTAACCTAGACGAAAAGATTAAAGAAGTTGCCAGAATGCTTTCTGGGAAAGTAATAACACAAGAAGCAATAAAAGCAGCAAAAAAACTAATTGAAAATTAATTATTTATTTGAATCTTTTTCTTTAACCACTCACTATGTTTTTTATCAAGTAAATTTGAAACTTTTGTATAGACCTTATTATGATATTGACGAAGCCAATCTTTTTGAGCACTATTTAGTAAGTTGAAACTAATTAATTTCAACTCATATGGAAACAATGATAACGTCTCAAATTCAAAGTAATTATTAAATAACGACTTTTTTACTAAAACTAAATTCTCAATTCTAATACCAAAGGATTTATTTTTATAAAAACCAGGTTCATTAGAAATTATCATTCCAGGCTTCAAAGAAACATTATTGGTATTTTTAGATATAGATTGTGGACCCTCATGTACCCCTAAGAAACTTCCAACACCATGACCAGTTCCATGATTATAGTCTAACCCATCATTCCATAAGTTAAACCTTGCAATGGAGTCCAGTTGATAACCTTTTGTCCCAGCAGGAAACTTTAACATAGAAATATTCAAGTGTCCCAATAAGACTTTAGTATAAATTAATTTTAATGTCTCTGGTGGCTTGTCGCCTAGATAGATTGTTCTGGTAATATCAGTTGTTCCTCCATAATACTGACCACCGGAATCACATAAATAAAGCTCACCGTGTTTTAAGACTGAGCTGTTCTTGTTCGGCTTATAATGTATTATTGACCCATTAGCTCCTGTAGCCGATATAGTGGGAAAGCTTGGGGAAAAAAAATTAGTGTTTTCTTTTCTAAATTTTTCTAGTTTTTCTGAAGCTTCAAATTCAGTTATTTTATTTTTTTTATAATTTTCTTCTAACCAATAATAAAATTTGACTAAAGCAATCCCATCATAAAGGTGGGCAGACTTAGATTGAGAAATTTCAATTTTATTTTTTTGAGACTTTAAAATTTTACATGGATCATCTTTAAAAAATAATTTATTACCTCCTAGAGTTTTGTAGAAAAAATAGGAAAGTTGATTATCAACTTGCACATTTTTTTTTTTAAATCTTTTAAGCCTTTGATCAAATAAAGATATATCGTGTATTTTTAAATTTTTATAGGTTAATACAAAATCTTTAGGTATTTTTTTTTTGTTAACATAAAACTCAATTTCTTTTTTTGTAATTATAGCTCTGCAAAAAACTAAAGGAGTATTTTCTAGATCATACCCTCTAATATTTAATAACCAACATACGGATTCTGGGGATGTAACAACCAAAATATTATTATCGACTGGCCTTATTTTCTTAAGCTTTTCTCCAAAAGCTTCACCACAATTTTTTTTTTCTAAAATGAAAAATTTTTTTTTTTGTTCTATTGGTCTTTCCAACCAAATACAATCAATCAAATTTTTTTTATCATGAATAAGTTTACTATTTGATTGTTGAAGACTTTTTGAAATTTCAATGATAAGGTTTTTTGAGAAACATTTAGTGTCAACAAGCACACTTTTATTTTTAAGACCAGCAAAAAACTTAATTAAATTTTCTTTATTTAAATCGAAAATTTTAAAATTCTTTGGAAGTTCTTTGTTGGCTTGTTGCAAATATCTTCCATCAGTAAAAAAAAAATTTTTTTTTTCAGATACTAATGCGTATCCATTAGACCCAGAAAAGTTTGTAAGCCATTTTAGTCTCATATTATAATCTGGAACATATTCATTCAAAAACTCGTCACTGGTTGAAACAAAATAATAATCAGTTTTCTTTTTCTTTAAAAAAGAATATAAAGTTTTAAGATTGTTTTTAATTAATTGCATATTTTTTAAAAATTAAAGATACCCAACTTTTTATATGTATACTTTCTACTAATTTTAAATTAAATTTACTATAACAATTTACAATATCGTTCTTTTGGCTGTAAAGTATTCCTGATACAATTAAGATCCCACCACTTTCAAGATGTTTTTTAAAATCCTTAGCAAGTTTTTTTAATGGGAGTAAAAGTATATTGGATACTATTAAGGTAAATTTTTTCTTTTTAAGATAATTATTATTTAGACCATTGCATCTGTAAAATCTAAAATTAGAAATTGAGTTCAATTTTATATTTCTGTAAAAGCAACTTTGTGATTCTAAATCAACATCTGTTGCATGGATTTTTTTGTTGGACAATTTATAAATAACAAAACTTAAAATTCCTGTACCAGTCCCTACATCTAAAAAACTTAATTTTTTAAATTTACCTTTCATAAATATTTTTTCAAGGTTACGTATCACTAAAAACGTACTTGGATGTGAACCTGAACCAAAAGCTGTGCTAGAAGGAATAAAAATGTTTATTTTTGATGTTTCTTTTTTAAAATTTGAAATTTCAAATTTTTTTGTTGTAGTACTGAAAGATTGATTTTTAGTATAGTAAAGTAAACTTTTTTTTTTCAATTTTTCAACTTTTACAATCTTTAGTCCAAGCAATCTAGAAATAAAAAAATGATCCTTGACCAAATCATTTGTGAAAATTTCAACATCCCAATTTCTTTTATTTTTGTAAAAAGTTAAATTGTCAAATAGATTTTTTAATTTTAGTTTTCTGAATCTTTTATCTGAAACATTTATTAAAATCTTAAAAAACATTACTGTTTTTTAACGAAGTCTGAAAAGATACTTATTATTTCTTCAAATTTTTTAAACTTAACTTGAAGTTTTTTTCCATTTATTCCTAAAACCTTTCCCTCTCCAAAATCATCATGTTTAACTAAAGTACCTACTGAGAATTCACTACTTTTAATGTGGTCAATTTTATTTATTCTTTTTTCATTTAAAGATTGATTAAGCTTTAATTCACAATTTTTTTTTGGTAATTCTGATAAAAACCTTGAAGGAATAGATCGATAAACATTGTAATTATATTGTTTTCTAAAGTTAACAAATGAAATACTGAGTTTTTTTCTTGCTCTTGTAATTCCTACATATGCCAGTCTTCTTTCTTCCTCTAAACCTTTGTTACCATTTTCATCAAGGCTTCTTTGATTTGGGAATATTCCTTCTTCCCACCCAGGTAAAAAAACATAATCAAATTCTAAACCTTTAGCACTATGCAAGGTCATAATTGAAATTTTTTCTGTTCCTTCGCGTTCATTCGATACATCTGTTAACAAACTAACTTCATCAAGAAATTCATTTAATGTACTCCTACTTCTTATATCAACAACTAGTTTTTTTAAATTTTCCAATCTTCCCTCTGATTCAATAGTTTTTTCATTTTTAAGCATATCTGTATAACCAATATCATCTAACAATGCACCGGCAACTTCAAAATGATCTTTGTTTTTTAGCATTTCTTTATGCTTATCTAATACTTTTAAAAACATTGTTATATTATCACGCGGACCTTTTGATAAAGTTTCTGTTTCTAAATATTTTCTAAGAGAATCAAGTAAGGATAAATTATTTTTTTTCGCGAAGTCATTTAACTTTCTTAAAAAAACTGAACCTAAGCCTCTCTTTGGTATGTTTATTATTCTTTCAAAAGATAAATTATCGTCACTTTTTATTAACAATCTAAAAAAGGCAAGGGCATCTTTAATTTCTGCTCTTTCATAAAACCTTAATCCTCCAACAACTTTATATTTAATATTTTCTCTAATAAATCTATCTTCCAAGTCTTTAAACTGAAAACTAGCTCTTGTAAGAATGGCCATCTTAGATAATTTAATGCCGACATTCTGTAAATTGACTATTTTTTCAGAAACAAAAAAAGCTTCCATTTCGTCATTTTCAAGATTTATTACTTCAACTGGTTCTCCTGTAGAATCGGTGGTCCATAATTTTTTACCAATTCTTTCTTTATTCTCTGAAATAAGACTTGAGGCTGCATCTAAAATGTTTCCAGTTGATCTATAATTTTGTTCTAATCTAATTATTTGAGCACCTTTAAAATCATTTTCAAAATTTAAAATATTTTTTAGTTGGGCACCTCTCCAACCATAGATTGATTGATCTTCATCACCTACACAACAAATATTTTTTCTTTCACTTGATAGTAATCTGAGTAACATGTATTGAGCAGCATTTGTATCTTGATATTCATCGACAAGAATATACTTAAACTTTTTATTGTAAAAGTCTGAGATTTCAGAATTCTGTCTTAATATCTTTAATGGTAGCAAGATAAGATCACCAAAATCAACTGAGTTGTAGGTTTTAAGTCTCTGCTGGTATAATTTATAAACTTTGCTGAGCTTACCTTTTGTCTTATGCTCAAATTCGTGATTTGTAATTTCATCATATGATAAACCATAATTTTTCATTTGATCAATCATGTAGAGAAAACTCTTTGGAACAAAAATCTTTGGGTCGAGGTCTAAAAATGAAATTACCTGCTTAATCAATCTTAGTTGATCCTCTGTATCTAAAATTGTAAAGTCATTTTTTATTTCCATTAAACTAGAGTGCTTTCTTAAAAACTTAGCTCCAATGGAGTGAAAAGTTCCAATTGACATTCCTTCAACCGGCTGTTTTAAAATTTTTTCAACTCTGGATTTCATTTCAAACGCTGCTTTATTTGTAAATGTAACACAAAGAATGTTTGAAATGCTGGCTTTTCTTGAATGAATGATATTTGCTAATCTTGTAGTCAGAACTTTTGTTTTCCCAGTTCCAGCGCCTGATAGAACTAACAGGGGGCCATCCATATTCATTACAGCTTTTTTTTGTTCAGAATTTAAACCAGAAATAAAATCTGGTTCAGGAATAATTAATTTTTCTTCAACCAGACTCATGCTGCTTTCTTAGGAGAATAACTTAAATTAGGACCAAGCCATTTCTCAATATCTTCAACTGCCACACCCTTTCTATTTGCATAGTCTAATACTTGATCTTTATTAATTTTTCCAACACCAAAATATGAAGACTCTGGGTGAGAAAAATACAGACCAGAAACAGAACTGGCTGGGCTCATTGCAAAAGATTCGGTAAGTTCCACCTTAAGATTTTTTGAAACTTCTAGTAATTCAAATAGAGTAGATTTTTCGGTATGGTCAGGACATGCAGGGTATCCTGGTGCAGGTCTAATTCCTGTATAATTTTCCTTTATTAGCTGCTCATTACTTAAATTTTCTTCTTTAGCATATCCCCAGTATTTTTTTCTTACCTCAGCATGCATCATTTCTGCTAGAGCTTCTGCAATTCTATCCCCAAGAGCTTTTACCATAATTGCATTGTAGTCATCCTTCTTATTTTCATACTCTTTAGATAATTTTTCAATACCATCACCAGCTGTGACCAAAAAACCACCAATGAAATCTTTAATTTTTGACGAAGTTGGTGAAACAAAATCTGATAAGCAAAAATTAGGTCTCTTTGAATTTTCTCTACTGACTTGTTGTCTTAAAAAATGTAATTTTTTTAGAATTTTTTTTCTAGAATTATCTTTAAAAATCAAAATATCATCACCGTCCGAATTGGCCGGCCAAAATCCAATTACGGCACTTGGTGATATGATTTTATTTTTTTTTAATCTTTCAAGCATTTTTTGCGCATCATTCCATAAATCCTTCGCGGCTTTTCCGACTTTTTCGTCATTAAGTATTTCAGGGAAATTTCCGTGCAACTCCCATGATTGAAAAAAAGGTTTCCAATCGATAAATTTTTCAATTTTTTCAACTGAAATTTTGTAGTCCGTTTTAAGACCTAAAAGTTTAGGAGCATGTGGTTTATAACTTTTCCAATCAAACTTAAATTTATTTTTTCTGCATTTTTCAATAGAGTTTTCTTTTTTATTGTCTTTTTTAAAATATGAGGTTCTTAAATTAGAATATTCTCTATTCAATTCCTCTATAAAAGGTCTACATTTATTTTTCGAAATTAATTTACTTGCAACTGTTACTGCTTTTGATGCGTCTGTCACATGACATACACCATTTGAATACAAAGGAGCAATTTTAATTGCTGTATGAATTTTACTTGTTGTTGCCCCGCCAATAAGTAATGGTCTATCAATTTTATTTCTTGATAATTCACTAGCTACAAAACACATTTCATCTAAACTTGGGGTTATAAGTCCAGAAAGACCAATCAAATCGACATTTTCAGATATGACTGTATCAATTATTTTTTGGCAAGGAACCATCACACCCAAATCAATTACATCAAAATTGTTACATTGAAGAACTACTCCTACAATATTTTTCCCTATATCGTGAACATCTCCTTTAACCGTAGCAAGTAATATTTTTCCTTTAGATAAATTCTCATTTTTTTTTTCGTTTTCCATAAAGGGTAGCAAGTATGCCACTGACTGTTTCATCACTCTTGCAGATTTAACTACTTGAGGTAAAAACATTTTGCCTGAACCAAACAGATCACCAACTACATTCATACCATCCATTAATGGTCCTTCGATAATTTCAAGAGGTTTGTCGAATTTTTTTCTTAATTCTTCTGTATCGTTTTCAATAAAATCATTGATACCATTAATCAGGGAATATTTAACTCTTTCCTCTGGTTTTTTTTTCCTCCACTCCTTTGTAATCCTCTTTTTATCTATTTTGTCTGCTGAATATTTTTTTGAAATATCTATGAGCTTATCTGTGGCGTTATCTGAAAGATTAAATAAAACATCTTCTATACTTTTTCTTAAATCCTTTGGTATTTGCTCATATATTGTTATTTGACCAGCATTAACTATTGCCATATCTAATCCAGCGTTAATTGCATGATATAAAAAACACGAGTGCATTGCTTCTCTAACACGATTGTTTCCTCTAAAACTAAAAGATACATTTGATACTCCCCCTGAAACTTTACATCCGGGGAGTTCTGATTTAATAAGTTTAGTTGCTTCGAAGAAATCCTTAGCATAGTTATTATGTTCACTAATTCCAGTGGCCACTGCAAAAATATTTGGATCAAAAATTATATCTTCAGCAGGAAAATTTACTTGTTCTGTGAGAATTTTATATGCTCTAGAACAAATTTTAAATTTTTTTTCGGTAGAATCAGCTTGACCCTCTTCATCAAAGGCCATAACAACAACTGCTGCCCCAAAATTTTTTACCATTGTTGCTTGTTCTATAAATTCTTTCTCGCCTTCTTTAAGACTAATAGAATTAACAATAGCCTTTCCCTGAACACATTTAAGTCCTGTTTCAATTACCGACCACTTGGAGGAATCAATCATAAAAGGAACTCTTGCAATATCTGGTTCAACAGAAATAAGATTTAGAAATCTCTCCATTGCCTTTTCGGAATCAAGTAAGCCTTCATCCATATTTATATCAATTATTTGTGCACCATTCTCAATTTGGTCTTTAGCCACAGAAACAGCTTCGTCAAAGTTATCTGACATTATTAGCTGTTTGAATTTAGCTGAACCAGTTACATTCGTCCTTTCACCAATATTTATAAAATTTATATTTTTTTTTGTCATTAGTAATTAAACGCCTCAAGCCCAGAAAGCCTCATATTTTTTTCTTTTTGTAAACGTTTTCTTGGTTTTAATTTTTCAGTAACTTTTTTCATCAATTTTATATGTTCAGGTGTCGCTCCACAACATCCGCCAACGATATTAATATAACAATTTTCACCCCATTTTTTAACAAATTTTGCCATTGACTCGGGGGTTTCATCATATCCTCCAAAAGCATTAGGAAGCCCTGCATTCGGGTGTATGCTTACAAAAAATTCAGAAATCCTATCTAGTTCAATAAGATGTGACTCAAGTTCTTTAGGACCTAGAGCACAATTCAAACCCACACTCAGTGGGTTCGAGTGAATAATTGAATTATAAAAGGCTTCTAAAGTTTGACCTGACAGAGTTCTGCCTGATAAATCTGTGATTGTTGCTGAAATCATAAGTGGAACTTTAATGTTTTTTTTTCTTTCAAGATCACTTAAAGCCATTAATGCTGCTTTAGCATTTAAAGTATCAAAAATTGTTTCAATTAAAATTAAATCTACACCCGATTTTAATAATGCCTCTATAGAAACTTGGTAATCATCTTTTAATACATCAAAATTTACATTTCTAAAACCAGGATCATTTACATCTGGTGACATTGAGCATGTTCTGTTAGTAGGGCCGAGGACACCAGCAACAAATTTATTTTGTCCTGGGTTTTTATCCAAAAAGTCATCTACTGCCTTTCTTGCAATTAAGCCTCCTTGATAATTAAGATCAAAAGAAAATTCATCACAGTCGTAGTCTTTTTGAGAAATTTTTGTTGAGTTGAATGTATTGGTTTCAAGGATATCTGCTCCCGCTTCTAAGTACTTCTGATGAATTTCATAAATTAAGTCAGGACAAGTAATATTTAACAAATCATTATTTCCTTTAAGGTTTTTTTTAGAATTGAGAAACTTTTTTCCACGAAAATCATTTTCAACTAATTTTTTCTCCTGGATCATAGTTCCCATTGGCCCATCTAAAATCAAAATTTGTTTCTCGAGGATTCGTTCTATTAATTTAATTTCTGTCATTTATCTGCCTTTGGCTTAACACCTAAAATATGACAGATTGCAAAAGAGAGATCCGCCCTATTTAGAGTGTAAAAGTGAAAGTCCTTAACTCCACCACTAATTAATTTATCACATTGATCATATGCTATTGTTGCAGCAACTAATTTTCTTGTCTCTTGATCAGAATCTAAACCTTTAAACATGTTTTTTAATTTAATTGGCATTTTACAGTTCATTTTTTTTGCAAACTCGATAGTTCTCTCACAGTTTGTTACTGGAAGAATGCCAGGAATTATAGGTATTTTTATACCTCTTTTTATAGCACCATCAATAAATTTAAAATAATACTCAACATCAAAAAAAAATTGTGTAATTGCTTTTGTCGCACCTAAATCAATTTTTTTTTTTAGAACATCATATTCCTGTTCTATTGAGTTGGAATCCGGGTGAATTTCAGGGTACGCTGAAACAGTAATTTCAAAATCATGTTTTTTTCTCAGAAAACTTATTAAATCTGTTGCATATTTAAAGTCACTTTTTACATTGTTGTTGTGCGTGGGTACATCTCCTCTTAATGCAACAATATGCTTAATACCAGATATCCAGTAATCATTGGCTATAAATTCAATTTCTTCTTTTGTTGAGTTAATGCAAGTTAAATGGGCAGCTGGTTGTAAATTTGTTTTTTTTTTTATTTGTTTTACTAAATCATGAGTATTTTCTCTAGTAGACCCTCCTGCTCCGTAGGTAACCGAGATAAACCTTGGTTTAAGTGGTTCAAGTCTATTTATATTATTCCATAGAGAACATATGGCTCCTTCGTTCTTAGGAGGGAAAAATTCAAAGGATACATTAACTTTCTGTTGTTTCATAATTAAATGTGATAAGATATATTTAAAATAATAAAATTTTATAGTTTATTTTTTTATTATATTATGCTTTAAATTAATAGATTATTTTTTATTAAATTATTTAACATGTTTCATTTTTTTAAAAACATACAAACAAAATTTTTTGTTTTTCTATTGGTGCTCGTTATTCCCTTATCAGGATACTCTGCTGACTCTGAGAATGACCCTTTTGAAAGTACCAACAGAAACATATTTAAGTTCAATAATGTGTTAGACGACAATTTTTTTAAACCTGTAGCCAAAGGTTGGCGTAAAATACCTGATATTCCAAGAAAACCGCTCTCTAATCTTGCATCTACTGCTCAAACACCAATTAGCCTTGCTAATGCAATCTTGCAGCTTAACAGAGAAAGCATTGGTAATATTTTGGCAAAATTTTTAATCAATATGACTTTTGGCCTAGGAGGAATGTTCGATGTTGCCAGTAAACAAGAATTTGGAAGTATGCCAACTGTTGTAGAAGACTTTGGACAAACACTTGCTACATGGGGTGTTCCAGATGGACCTTACGTCATGTTACCCATCTTTGGACCTTCCAGTGTGAGAGATTCTTTTGGTCTGGGCGTAGACACAGTTTTTAATCCGTTATCTTTTGCATACAGAATGAATAATATTGGATTAGAAGCAAGATTATCTGGGCCAACAGTAAGAGGGGTCACGACTAGAGAAAAATACCTGGACTATGTCGACGAGATGAAAGCTAGCTCTCTTGACTTTTATGCCACTATGAGAAGTTTGTATAGACAAAAAAGAAAGAAGGATATAAGCGGTGAACTTGAAGAATCTTCCTCTTTACTTGGTCTACCCATTAAAAGTACTGAGAACGTAGAACAATCAATTGATGATTCTGAAGTTTCAACAGAGGTTAGCATAGAGCCTAGTGAGATAATTGAAGAAGACAAACCTCAAAAAGTTGCTGAAACTAAAACACCCTCAAGCAGTCTTGAAGATACTGCAAAAACAGTAGCCAAAAATGACATTGGTTTAATGCCTTCCTCCAGTTATCCAGGAGCAAGAGACACTGCTGGTTATGCACCAAGAATTTATAATGGTTTAATGCCATCTTCTACATATCCGGGTTTTAGCGGTTCGAGAGTTAATTTAATCGAATAAGGTTTTGAATAGGGTATGCTGAAAAGATTCGTACTAACCTTCTTACTTCTTACCCCGACCATTACAATTTCTGGTGGATTAACTGATAAAAGCAAATCTTTCGTTGAAAATCTTGGAAAAGAAGTTGTCGAAAAAGTTTCTGATGTAAATATTTCTGACAACCAAAGGCAACAAAACTTTGAAAAACTATATCTATCTACCTTTGATAACTATTATATATCCAGATTTGTTTTAGGTAGATATTGGAGGACTATAGACAAAAGTATACAAAAACAATTTGTTAAATCATTTAACAAATATATTGTCGCAACGTATGCTCCTAAGTTTAAGGGTTGGGAGGGAACCTTCAAAGCAACCGATTCATTATTTGAAAACAACTACTATAATGTAAAGATGGACATTGAAAATAAAGATGGTCCAACTTTAAAAATGATGTGGAAAATGTACTTAAACAAAAATAAAGAATTTAAGGTACTTGATGTTAACATTGATGGTGTAAGTATGTTGGTAACACAAAGAGCAGAATTTTTATCAGTAATTAAGAATAACCCCAACGGTGTTAAGGGTTTAATTGCTGAGATGGAGAAAAAATCTGCAGGATCTTAATTTTATATTTAGTAAAATTCCAATGGATTTTATTCAAGAAGTTTAAACATTATTGAACAAAGAAACCCTC
Organism: uncultured Alphaproteobacteria bacterium; assembly: GCA_902618535.1. Lineage (GTDB taxonomy): Bacteria > Pseudomonadota > Alphaproteobacteria > Methylaequorales > Methylaequoraceae. Next base: position 78,400 of record CACNAV010000003.1, read on the forward strand.
CTAGTGTTGACAAACCAACTAAATTATTATCAGACAGGTGCGATGCTTCAGGGAGCATGGCTGAACAAATCATGGTTAACATTGCTCCAGCTGCAATACCTTCAATAAACACCAAACTGCCATGACTTATAGAATCACCAATATAAGCTCCTAATGCTGCGCCAACTGCTGTAAGAATTACGAGACTTGACCAAAGAGATAGTACTCTTGTAAAGCTCATTCCTTGTTTTTGCATTTGAGCAGAACTAGATAAAGCCTCAGGAAAATTTGACAAAAATAGTCCAGCAATGAATGTGTAAGGTAAAACACTCAAGAATGTTGGTTCTATCCCATTAGCAGCCTGAGCGGCAGCTGTTCCAAATATAGCTATGCCAATCACAAAACTCTCTGGAATAGCATCAAGAGCTATTCCCAACCAAATAGCCATAGCTGCATGACTATGAGAATCATGGTCCTTTTGAAGGTCAGTTCTCGTTGGAAGTTGTTGACCTGTTCCTAAGCTAATTGCCTTCATAGCCTGATTGGTCCAGTTTTTTCTTTCTAAGCTATCTTGCTCAAGAAATGCGATATTTTCCTTATGCCTTTCTGTTGCAAGTTTTTTTACAGCTTCGTCAAATTCAGGTATCATTTTTCTTAAATCATGAAAGTCGTCAGCACTCAAAACTAATAGTTCTGTTTTTTCAAGAGCTCTTACATCTGATGGTCTTTTTGTGTTATTCAATAAGGCCATCTCGCCAACAATTGAACCTTTTTCAAGTTCTATATCTCTGTGATCGGGACTGTCAACAGCTAACTTTCCATAGTGAACTATGAACATAGCCTGTGCTGTGTCACCTCGGGAAAAAACTTTCTCACCATCATTATATAATCTAGGCTTTAACCTAACTAAAATTGCTTCAATGTCCTCGGGGCTTACGGAAGCAAACATTGGAATATTACAGATATCCTCCAGTGTTTCACGAAAAAACTTTTCCTTTTTTATCGCAGACTTAGAAATAATATATGCTGTTTTTCTCAGATATCCCCCACCTTGACCAATAAGTTGGTCTAGAAGAACAAAAAGAAGTCCCCCAACAATACAACCTCCTATTAAAACGAAAAAGCTATGTTTACTTTCGTCAATTTCTTGGGGTGTTTCTGCTGTGACAAGATGTTCAACAGTTGGGGCTACTAATTCTATTGCAAGAGCAGATAACAGTGCTCCTGCTCCAAATGCTGCTAAGATTCCAATAATATAGGAGGGTATTCTTAAGGTTAAGCCAACCAGTGAACCCAAAGTTAACGAAAATGCGGCTATGCCACCTGAAAAAAAAGCCCAATATACTAAAGTGCTCATAATACCTCCCCTTTTAATTGTTTAATTGAATTCTAAACTAATTTTCTTTTTTTTTAAATAAATTTATTAATGAAAATTAGATTTTGGTAGGCCCGGAGGGACTTGAACCCCCGACAACACCGTTATGAGCGGTGCGTTCTAACCAACTGAACTACGGGCCTAGATGAAGTATTTACTGGGTTATTCAATATAATAGTCTCTAAATTATTATGTTACAAAAACTTTTTTTTGAGAATCTATATATAAAAAAATTTGTAAAATTAGTTATCGAGAAAGCTTCTTAATTTTCTAGAACGACTTGGATGTTTAAGTTTTCTTAAACCCTTTGCTTCAATTTGTCTAATTCTTTCTCTAGTTACTGAAAATTGTTGTCCTACTTCTTCTAAAGTGTGATCTGTATTCATTCCTATACCAAATCTCATTCTCAATACTCTTTCCTCCCGAGGTGTTAATGTAGATAAAACACCAGTTGTAGCCTCGCGGAGGTTATTTTGGATAGCGGCATCTAATGGAAGCTTTATTGCTTTGTCTTCAATAAAGTCACCTAAATGACTGTCATCTTCATCGCCAACAGGTGTTTCTAAACTAATTGGTTCCTTTGCAATTTTTAAAACTTTTCTTACTTTTTCAATTGGCATACCCAACCTTGACGCTAATTCTTCCGGTTGTGGCTCAACACCATTTTCATTTAGTATTTGTCTTGATACTCTAACAAGCTTACTTATAGTTTCTATCATATGAACAGGAATTCTTATTGTTCTTGCTTGATCAGCAATTGACCTTGTAATTGCTTGCCTAATCCACCAGGTAGCATAGGTTGAAAATTTATAGCCTCTCTTGTATTCAAATTTGTCAACAGCTTTCATTAAACCTATGTTACCTTCTTGAATTAAATCAAGAAATTGAAGACCACGATTAGTATATTTTTTCGCTATAGATATTACTAATCTTAAGTTTGCTTCAATCATTTCTTTTTTTGCTTTACCAGACTCAACAACACCTTCATTAATTGCCTTATAAATTTCTGAAATTTCATCAGTGGTCATCAATGAAATATTTACAACATCTTTTAATTCACTTGTTATAGCTATGGTTTCATCGTTTTCTGCAAATGCTTTCCATTTTTTATCTGTTTTCTTTTTTAAATTTTTAAGCCAATTTTTATTAATTCCATTTTTAACAAATTCATTATTAAAGTCATCTTTAGTAATTTTTAGTTTTTTAGAAATACTGAATAATTTGTTATGTATTGAAATGATTTTAAAGTTGAATTTCTTATGCCTCTCTACCACATCGTCTATTCTCGATTGGTTTATGAATAAACCGCAAATTAGATTAGAAATGTTTTGTTCAGTGGTTCTAATTTTATTAATGATTTTTAAATCAACTTTTTTATTTGAGGTTTTTGATTCAATGTATTCTTTTCTAATTTTTTGATACTTTTTGAAATTTTTAGAGAAATTTGTCAGATTTTCAACAATTGTAGGTTTAAGACTCTCTTCTTTTTCTAAAATTGACAGTTCAGAAACATCATTCGTATCTTCACTGCCCTCTTCTGAGTCAAATTCTGTCTCCTCGTCATCATTGGTTTTTTCAGAGTCTTCTTTATTGTCATCCTCAAATATAGTTTCGTTTGGTATTTCAAGTGAATCAAAATCATCTTGCAATCCGTTGATTGACCTAAAAGTAGCGTCTAAATCTATAAAATCTCTAAGCTGTCTTTCATCGTTTTTATATTCCTCAAAAAAATTAAATATTGAATTCATTGAAATAAAACTTCTAGAAAAGGCGTCTTCAGTTTTTTTTTTTCCGCTTTCTATTCTTTTAGCAATTTCAATTTCACCAGAACGTGACAACAGTTCTACATTGCCCATTTCTTTAAGATACATTCTTACTGGATCATCCGCTCTTCCAGTATCACTATCCTTTTCTGAGGATGATTTGAGTACTAAGTTATTTTCCTCTTCGTCTGTTGAGTTATCCTCACTATCGTTCTCATAAATTTGGATATTCAAGTTTTCAATTTTAGAATAAAATTCATCCTTATCGTCAAACTGTCCTTCATCAAATATACCTTCGCACTCATCTCTTTTTAAAAAACCCTGTCTTTTACCCTTAGAAATAAGTTTTTTTAAAAGCTCACCAGATTTGTCAATAAGTGGTTCTTCAGAATTGTTTTTTTTTGATTTTTTACTTGGCATAATTTTTTAGTTTATTACATCATTAAAATGAACAGCAAATGAATAATATTCAAGATTTTTTTTTTATAACATTTATTTCCTCTATTAAAAGATTGTACTCACCAATCATTCTTGAAATTTCACTCTTATCAGTTGAATCAGTAATTGCTTTTTTTAATTTTTCCTTTTCTTTAAGTAAATCAGGTAATTTTAGATTATTTAAAATTTGACTAAAAAGTTTAGTCTTTTCTGATTTATTTAGAACTTTTAGATGAGTTTGGTATAAATTGTCTAACTTTTCGATGATTGACGAATATTTATTTTTTAATTTCTCTACAATATCTTCTTTGGATTCATTTTCTAAACTAATAACTGTTAAAATATTTTTTTTTATTGTTTCTAAATTTTGGTTATCAAGCCTAACTTTAACTATATCTTCCATCAAGGATAAGAAAATTTCTATTTCATAAAAAGCATAAACAACTAGCAGTTTTTCGTTAATATGTCCTTGAACTTTTTGAAAATGAGCTTTAGAGCCTTGATTAGTCAATAAGTTTTTTTCCCATAAAAACTTTTTTTTTTTATTCATTAAGAATTTAAAATATTCAGTTGATACTGATTTATTCTTTATTTTATTTGAATAGGATCTAATTGTTTCATCAATTTTAGCAACAAATTCCGGGCTAAAATCATTAAACGATTCGATTATAATCTTCCATAAAAATTCAGCTAAACCAATCGAGTTATCTTTAAAAGATTTAAATTTCTGATAATTGTTTTTATTAAAGAAACTATCTGGATCATACTCAGACGGTAAAACAATAAACTTGAATGATTTTCCTGGAGAAAGAAATTCTAGAATCTTAAGCGCAATTTTTTTTGATGATTCTTGGCCTGCTTGATCACCATCAAAACAAACAAAAGGAACATCAACTAAATTCCAAAGTTTGCCAATCTGATTAGCAGATAACGAGGTTCCCATTGGTGACAATGCGCATTTGAAGTTATTTTGATACATTGAAATCACATCCATATAACCTTCAACTAAAATAAGCTCTCTATTTTTTTTTATAACTTCATAATTTTGTGTAAGTCCAAATAAAATTTCGCTTTTTTTAAAGATTGAACTTTCCTGAGAGTTTATATATTTAATTTTTGAGGCACCAAGTGATCTGGCACCAAAGGCAACAATTTTATTAGAGTAGTTAAAAATAGGAAACGTTATTCTTTCCTTAAACCTTCCAAAAAAATTGTTATCTTCTTTGTTTATAAATAGATCTGTTTTTTTTAAATCTTCTAAAGAAATCCCAAAATCACTAAAATAATTAATTACCTTTTCATCATTGGGACAAAATCCAATTTGAAACTTATCAATTGATTCTAAATTTATTTTTCTCGATTTTAGGTAATTAATAGCATAATTATTGGTTTTAAGATTTTTTACAAATAAATCATTAGCCAAATTTAAGATCCTGAATAGTTTAGTGTTAAGATTAAATTTATCTGAATCTTCATACACAAGGTCAATTCCTAAATAATTAGACAAATATTTAATAGTTTCCGGAAAAGAAAAGTTTTTAAATTTCTGGATAAAAGTTATTACATTACCCCCTGCTTTGCATCCAAAGCAATGATAAAGTCCTTTACTATCATTAACATTAAATGAGGGTGTTTTTTCTTCATGAAAGGGGCATCTTCCCACAAAAGAGTTTCCTCGTTGTGTTAATGTTACATATTTTGAAATTAGTTCAGATAATTTGGAGCGATTGTTAAATTGAATTAATAGTTCATCTACTGAAATTCTTTTTCTTTTCATTTAAGATTTTTTTTCGCTAGTTCAGCAACCTCTTTCATATCAATTTGACCGGGATATTCATTTTTTAAAAAACTCATTAATTTACCTAAGTCTTTTATAGAAGAGCAACCTATTTCAGATATTGATTGAATAATAATTTTTTGAAGATCGTCAGATTTGATTTGCTTTGGTAAGAATGAATTAATAATCTCGATCTCTTTTTCTTCTCTTTTCTTGAGGTCAGTCCTACCTGCTTTTGAATAGATATCTACACTTTCTTTTCTTTGCTTAATCATATTTTGAAGAAGCAATAGAATTTGTTGATCGGAGATGGTGTCTCCCTTTTTTTTGCTTCTATTTTCAATATCACTGTCTTTAACAGCAGCTAAAATGAGACGTAATGTTGCGGTTGCAATATTATCTCTTTTCTTGAGATTATCGTCTAAACTTTTTTTAATATTTTCTCTCAAAGAGGTCATTATTCATATCCATATCTAATAAACTCAAAAAAATCAATAAAACTATTAAATTTCATTTTCAACTTTGGAAAAAATTTATTCTGTGTATATTATCTTTCAGATGTTTAAAGGCTCTATTAATGAGAATGAGGATTGTATTCTAGTACTGAATAATGGTCATCATTTTTTTGGAAAGGGTTTCGGTTATCACGGAAATTTCTTTGGTGAAATTTGTTTCAATACATCAATTACTGGTTACCAAGAAATTCTTACTGATCCCTCTTATTTTAAACAAATTATCACATTTACTTTTCCTCATATTGGAATAGTGGGTACAAACAAAATAGATGTCGAAAGTTCTAAAATGTATGCCTCTGCTTGTATTGTAAAAAATGAACTTACCCCTTCATCAAATTATAGATCGGATAAAAGTTTTGAGAATTGGCTCAAAAAAAATAAAAAAGCGTGTATAACAGGCATTGACACTCGATTGCTCACAAAAATTATTCGAGACGAAGGAGCTTGCAATGCTTTAATTCATTTTCCAAGAAATAAACTAGAAAAAATTGATTATTTGAAAAATGAATTAACAAGTTTTCCCTCCATGAAAAATACCGATTTAGCTTCAGAGGTATCAACAAAACATGTATATAAATGGAACAATAATAAAAAAATACCTATAAATTTTGAAAATATTAAAGGTAAATTTATAGCTGTTATAGACTTTGGAATTAAACATAATATTCTTAAAATTCTTAATCAAAGTAAATTCCAAATAATTGTTTTCCCGCATAACTTCAAAATAAAAAAAATTTTAAACAAAAGCACTGTTGGCTTTTTTCTATCAAATGGTCCAGGTGACCCTAAAGCTACATTTGAAAAAATTAAAAGTAACTTAGCGCTGATTAAAAACTCGGAAATTCCAATTTTTGGAATATGTTTAGGACACCAAATCCTTTCACTTTTATTTGGAGGAAAAACAGAAAAGATGCATCACGGACATAGAGGTGCAAACCATCCCATAAAAAATCACACGACTGGAAAAGTTGAAATTACTGTTCAGAATCATGGTTTTGTTGTTTCAAAAAAAAACCTACCTAAAAACATGAAAGTTACACACTCATCTCTTTTTGATGGAACTATTGCTGGACTAAAAATTTTAAAAAAACCTTTTTTTTCAGTTCAATACCATCCAGAGGCTTCTCCTGGTCCACAGGACAGTAGGTATTTATTTCAAAAGTTTGAATCACTAGTACAAAAATATGCCTAAAAGAAAAGATATAAAAAAAATTATGATTATTGGAGCAGGACCAATAATAATTGGTCAAGCTTGTGAGTTTGACTATTCTGGCGCACAAGCATGTAAAGCTTTAAAAGAAGAAGGCTATAAAATAATCCTAGTAAACTCAAATCCAGCGACAATCATGACAGATCCAAATCTTGCAGATAAGACATACATTGAACCGCTTAATTCATACTTTCTAGAACAAATAATTAAAAAAGAAAAGCCTGACGCTTTGCTTTCAACTATGGGAGGACAAACAGCTTTAAATCTTTCTATAGATTTGCAAAAAAAAAAGATCCTATCTAAGTATAAAGTAGAACTTATTGGTGCAACTGAATCAGTTATTGAAAAAGCAGAGAACAGAGATCTTTTTAAGAAATCTATGGAAAAAATTGGGCTTGATTCACCTAAAGGATATGTGGCGAATAATTTAAATAATGCATTAAAAATACTCAGCGTTTTAAAATTTCCTGTAATCATAAGGCCATCTTTTACTCTTGGTGGTTCTGGAGGAGGAACAGCCAAAAATAAAAATGAATTCGTAAACATTGTAAAAAAAGGTATCAGTCTATCACCTATAAGTGAAGTTCTCATTGAAGAATCTTTGGTCGGGTGGAAGGAATATGAAATGGAGGTCATAAGAGATAAAAATGATAATTGCATAATTGTTTGTTCAATAGAAAATATTGATCCGATGGGTGTTCATACAGGTGACTCAATCACTGTTGCACCATCTTTAACTCTTACTGATAAAGAATTTCAAAAAATGCGAAATGATTCTATTGAAGTGATAAGAGAAATTGGTGTTGAGACAGGTGGAGCAAATGTACAATTTGCTGTTAATCCCAAAAATGGAAGAATGGTTGTAATTGAAATGAACCCAAGAGTTTCGAGATCATCAGCCTTAGCATCCAAAGCAACAGGCTTTCCAATTGCTAGGGTAGCCGCTAAGTTAGCTATTGGATATTCTTTGGATGAATTAAAAAATGATATTACTAAAATTACACCGGCTTCATTTGAACCAACAATTGACTACATCGTTACAAAGATACCAAGATTTACATTTGAAAAATTTAGTGAAACAGAAGAAAAGCTTGGAACAACTATGAAGTCGATTGGCGAATGTATGGCAATAGGTAGAAATTTCAAAGAATCATTCCAAAAAGCTGTAAGGAGCCTAGAGATAGGTTTAGATGGCTTAAACTCAAATAAAAATTTGAAAGATAAAAAAAAAGAACAGCTAAAAACTCTTCTCGAAAAAAACCTCCCTAATAAATTTTTAATTATAGCCGAGGCCTTAAGGAAGGGTATCGACATTAATACAGTTATAAAAAAGTCAAAATACGATTATTGGTTTATTAGAGAAATAGACGAAATAGTAAAACTTGAAAATACATTAAAAAAAAAATTTAATCTTAATATTTATAAAAAATGTAAGGCTACTGGCTTTTCAGATCATAGAATCTTAGAACTATCAAAAACATCTCCAACTAAATTAAAAGATTTGAGAATAAAATATAATCTTCATGCAAAATTTAAAAATATAGACACATGTTCTGGCGAATTTAAGTCATTTACGCCCTATATGTATTCATCATGGGAATCAAATGATTATGGTTCTAATTTTGAAAAAGAAACTGACATAACAAATAAAAAAAAAGTTATTATTATTGGAGGAGGACCTAATAGAATTGGTCAAGGTATAGAATTTGATTACTGTTGTGTTCACTCATCATACGCAATCAGAGAAATGGGAATAGAGTCAATTATGATTAACTGTAACCCTGAAACTGTTTCTACTGACTTTGATACCTCTGATAGACTCTATTTTGAACCATTAGATATTGAATCGGTTCTATCTATCTGTAAGTCAGAAAATTTAAATGGACATTTATTAGGAGTTATTGTTCAGCTTGGAGGACAAACTCCTCTTAAACTTGCTGAAAAAATTTTTGAAAATAAAATAAAAATTTTGGGAACAAGTTTTAAATCCATTGACTTGTGTGAGGACAGGGAGAGTTTTAACAAGTTAATAAAAAAACTTGAAATTAACCAACCCAAAAGTGACATTGTATTCAATTTAAAACAGGCAAAAAAATCGTTAAAAAAAATCCAGTTTCCAATTGTAATCAGACCTTCATATGTTTTAGGTGGCCGAGCTATGAGAATAATAAATAATGAGCTAGAGCTAGAAAAATATTTTCATTCTAATTTTATTGAAAACAATAAGGCGATCTTGATCGATGAGTTTTTATTGGGTGCAAAAGAAATTGATGTTGACGCATTATCAGATGGAAATGATGTTTTTATTGCTGGTATTTTGGAACACATTGAAGAGGCTGGTGTTCACTCGGGTGACTCAGCTTGTTCATTGCCTCCTCAAACTATTCCGAAAAAGATTATCTATGAGATAGAAAATATTACTAAATCAATTGTTAAAAAACTCAAAGTTGTTGGGTTTACAAATATTCAATATGCAATCAAAGACGAAAAAGTTTTTGTTTTAGAGGTAAACCCAAGAGCAAGTAGGACAGTACCTTTTATTAGTAAGTCGATTGGAGTTCCGTTAGCAAATATTGCGACAAAACTAATGCTAGGAAAAAAACTAAAAGATTTTAAACTTTTAAGTAAACATTTAGATTCTGTTTTTGTGAAGGAATCAGTTTTTCCTTTTGACAGATTTCCAGGTGAGGATGTTATTCTTGGCCCAGAAATGAAATCAACAGGTGAGGTCATGGGAATAGATAAAAACTTCCCTGTAGCTTATATAAAATCTCAAATAGCTGCTGGAAATAAGCTACCTTTAAAAGGTTCAGTTTTTGTTTCGGTTAGAGACGAAGATAAAGAAAATATATTTTTACTCTCTCAGGTTTTAAAAAAAATTAATTTTAAAATTTGCGCTACTAAAGGCACAGCAGAGTTTCTGTTAAGATTTGGAATTGAAACTAAAATTGTTAATAAAGTTAACGAGGGAACTCCCCATATTTTGGACTTAATTGAAAAAAAAAAGATTCAACTAATAATAAATACTACCTCAGGGAAAAAATCAATTGCTGACAGTTTTTCCATAAGAAGAAGTGCAATAAGAAACAAGATTCCATATTTTACAACAATTTCTGCAGCTAAAGTTGCGGTTACCGGACTAAATATAATTAAAAAGACAAAATTTTCGGTAAAACCAATTCAAGATGTTTATAAATAATAGAATTTAATTTTTTAAATATTATAATATACTTTATAATGAGTGAAAAGTTACCAATGACAGCTGATGGTCTTGTGAAGTTAAAATCTGAGCTTGAAAATCTAAAGAATTCTGAAAGGCCTAGCATAATTAAAGCAATTGCAGAGGCAAGAGAACACGGAGATTTATCGGAGAATGCTGAATATCACGCAGCTAGAGAAAAGCAAAGTTTTATAGAGGGAAGGATTTCTGAGCTTGAAAACAAGATTAGTAGAGCTGAAGTTATAGATACTTCTTCACTTGATAATTCAAGGATTACCTTTGGGGCAACAGTAAAGATAACCGACTTAAGCAGTGATGAAACACACACGTACACAATAGTTGGAGCTGATGAATCAGATATTGAAAAAAATTTAATATCAATTTCTGCACCATTGGGTAGAGCTATGATAAATAAAACTATTAATGATGTGATTGAAGTTACAACTCCAGGTGGACTAAAAGAATATCAAATCAACTCTATAAAATATTCATAAACATGGTTAAAGCTGAAAATATAACAATTATAGGTTCTGGTCCAGCTGGGTATACAGCTGCAATTTATGCGGCAAGAGCAGGGCTTTCTCCATTAATGATTTCGGGTTTAGAACAGGGAGGACAACTTATGATAACAACAGATGTTGAAAACTACCCTGGTTTTGAAAAACCAGTTCAAGGACCATGGCTTATGGAACAAATGAAGAATCAAGCTAAATCTTTTGGAACAAGAATTTTAGTCGATTTTGTAAAAGATGTTGATTTAAATTCCTTGCCTTTTGAAATTAAGACAGAAAAAGAAGTAATAAAATCTAATTCCATTGTTATTGCAACTGGTGCAAAAGCAAACTGGTTAAACATAAAAGGTGAACAAGAGTTTATGGGTTTTGGAGTTTCAGCATGTGCAACATGTGATGGGTTTTTTTTTAAAGATAAAGATGTTGCAGTTGTAGGTGGTGGGAATACAGCTGTCGAGGAAGCTTTGTTTTTATCTAATTTATGTAGAAAAGTTCATATTATTCACAGAAGAGATAAATTAAGAGCAGAGAAAATACTTCAAGAAAGGTTATTTCAAAAAAAAAATGTTGAGTTTATTTGGGATAGTAATGTTACGGAAATAACTGGAGATTTGGAAAAAAAAGTACTTCAGTCAATTACGATTAAAAATAAACAGAATGAAATTAATCAATTGTCAGTTGATGGTTTTTTCGTCGCAATTGGCCACAGTCCAGCAACAACTTTATTCAAAAATAAATTACAAATGGATAATGATGGTTATATTTTTACAGAACCAAATTCTACCAAAACAGATATTGATGGAGTTTTTGCCGCAGGTGATGTTACAGATAGGTTATACAGACAAGCAGTAACTGCTGCTGGAATGGGTTGTATGAGTGCAATAGAAGCAGAAAGTTTTCTTAGCTCAAAAAAAATTATTTAACTTTTTTTATTCCCTCGACAATTTCGCTATGAATAGGACATTTAATTTTATAAGCTTTAGATAAAGTTTCTACTGAACCAGATAACCAATCAAGCTCAAGCTTTTTGTTATTATTGAAATCAACATGCATAGACGATGTCATATTAAAAGGCATGTTATTAATTTTTTCCAACCAAAATTCCACTGGATCGCTTCTAAAAGAAACACCAAATTTCTTTGATAAATTGTATGTTTCAAGCATTGCATCAATAAATTTATTTTTTAAATCTTGATCCTCAAAAATTTCACCAATAGGTTTCAAGAATAATGTTGTCATACCGCTATAAGCAGATAAAAAAATAAATTTTTCCCAAATTTTTTCTTTTATATTCTTCTTAAGGATTATTTTAAGTCCAATTTTTTGGACGCTTTGGCAAAAATCTTCAAGTAACTTATTTTCTGAAACGTCATATCCACCAACAAAAAAAGTTGCCAGATTTCCAATATGTTTTATAATTTGATCTTCATCTACAAAGACAGAAATTTGCGCAACGGCACCAATTGTATCAATATCAGGAAGTTCTTTCTTTAATTTTTCTTCAGCATAGATACCATTTTGAAAAGGAATAATAAGAGGTTTATTTTTTATTTTTTTTCTAATTTCATCAAGTACAGAATCAAAATCATATAATTTAACAGTGTTAATAATAATATCAAAATATTCCTGCTCTGGAATCTCCTCACACACCTTGATCTTTGGACAGTTTAGTTTTCCTAATTTACTTTCAAGTTTCAGACCATTAGTCTTTAAAAAATTAAGTCTTTTTTTTCTGGCAATAAACGTTACATCGTAGTTATTGTTAACTAAATAAGAACCTATAAAACCACCTATTCCACCAACCCCAATAACTAAAATTTTCATATACTTAGAGTAATTTTTTTAAAGATTCTTCTATTTGTAGGCATGCAGTTTTCAACTCCTTTAATGAAGTAGCATAAGAAAGTCTAAAATATGGAGACTTACCAAAAGCAACACCAGGCACTACTGCTACATTAGCGTGGTTTAACAAAAACTCAGAAAAATCTAAATCATTAGAGATTACCTTATCATCATTATATTTTTTGCCAATAAATCCATCACATGACACATATAGATAAAATGCACCTTGTGGAATAAATGGTTTAAAACCATTAATTGAAGAAAAAAAGTCTACCAAGAAGTTTTTTCTATCTTCAAATTTAACTAACCAATCGTTTAAGAAAGTTTTTTTATTTTCTAGAGCAAACATAGCGGCCATTTGACTAATAGAACATGGGTTTGTTGTACACTGAGATTGTATTTTAGAAATTGATTTAATAAGCTCTTTATGCCCAGCTCCATAACCTATTCTCCACCCAGTCATTGAAAAGACTTTAGAGACTCCATTTACAATAAAAGTTCTATCAAATAAGTCAGGAGAAGTATTTAAAATATTAGTAAATTTTGTATTTTTATACAGAATATGTTCATAGATATCATCTGATAGAATAAAAACATCTTTATACTTTCTGATAACATCTGAAAGCTTCCTAAGCTCATCTTCTGAATAAACTGAACCTGTTGGATTACCCGGTGAGTTTATTATAATCCACTTAGTTTTTTTTGTAATATTTTTTTCTAGGTCCTCAGGTTTTACCTTAAATCCATTTTCAAATTTTGTCTCAACAATTATTGGTTTACCATTACATAAATTAACTATATCAGGATATGAGACCCAATAAGGAGAAGGAATCAATACTTCGTCACCTTCATTTATTGACGACATGAAAAGATTGTAAATGACGTGCTTTCCACCAACACCAACTGTTATATTTTCTTTTTTATAATTTAAATTATTTTCACTCTTAAACTTTCTTGTAATGACTTCTTTTAACTCATCAGTTCCATCAACTTGAGTATATTTTGTAAAGCCGTTTTTGATAGCTTCAATAGCAAATTCTTTAATATGAGCTGGTGTATCAAAGTCCGGTTCCCCTGAACTAAGACTTATAACTTTTATGCCATCTCTTGTCATTTCTCTTGCTTTTTGAGAAATTTTAACCGTGAGAGAAGGGTGAAACCTTGACAATCTATTAGAAATGAAATTCATTAATTATGGAAAAAAATTTAAAACTTCAACATTTAGGATTATATATATTCTTTTATAAAAATATATTAGATTTTAAAATTAATTTAAATATGGAAAAATTTTCAATTAAATCAAAATTCGCAGCAGCTGGCGACCAACCCTCAGCAATTAATTCGCTATGCTCAGGACTCGAAAAAAATAAAAAAGATCAAGTCTTATTAGGAGTAACTGGGTCTGGAAAGACTTTTACCATGGCTAGCGTTATAGAAAGACTACAAAGACCTTCTTTAGTTTTTGCACCAAATAAAATTTTAGCAGCTCAACTTTATAGTGAAATGAAAAGTTTCTTTCCAAAAAATTGTGTTGAATATTTTGTGTCATACTATGATTATTATACCCCTGAGGCATACGTGCCCAGAACAGATACATACATAGAAAAAGAATCAGCAATTAATGAACAAATTGATAGAATGCGACACTCAGCAACAAGAGCTTTACTCGAAAGAAAAGATACAGTCGTTGTCGCAAGTGTTTCATGCATATATGGAATTGGTTCAGTTCAATCCTACTCATCGATGGCTTTTAAAGTTAGTAAAGGTTCTGTTTATGAAATTGAAAAATTAAAGAGAAAGTTAGTTGAGCTTCAATACAAAAGAAATGATAATGTCCATGTAAGAGGGACATTTCGAAATAGAGGTGATTTTTTAGAAATATTTCCATCACATCTAGAAGATAAATCTTGGAGAATTTCTTTTTTTGGAGACAGAGTAGAGTCAATTGATGAATTTGATCCTTTTTTGGGTGTAATTTCAAAAAGTTTAGATGAAATAACGATTTTTGCAAATAGTCATTATGTAACGCCGAAACCCTCTCTTAATAGAGCAATAGATGCTATCAGAGAAGAGCTTAAAACAAGAATTAAATATTTTGAGTCTAAAAAATTATTAATTGAGGCCCAAAGAATTGAGCAAAGAACGAACTTTGATCTTGAAATGATTTCAGCCACGGGGAGTTGCTCAGGAATCGAAAATTATTCAAGACATTTATCTGGAAGAAAGGAGGGTCAGCCTCCACCAACATTATTTGAATATCTTCCAAAAGATGCTTTAATATTCATTGACGAATCACATGTAACAATTCCTCAAATTAAAGGAATGTTTAAAGGGGATAGATCAAGAAAAGAAACTCTTTCTGAACACGGTTTTCGTTTACCTTC
Organism: uncultured Alphaproteobacteria bacterium; assembly: GCA_902618535.1. Lineage (GTDB taxonomy): Bacteria > Pseudomonadota > Alphaproteobacteria > Methylaequorales > Methylaequoraceae. The sequence continues at coordinate 93,415 of CACNAV010000003.1, forward strand.
ATGTAAAGATAATCGTCCTCTAATGTTTGAAGAGTGGGAAAATTTTAAAGGACAAACTATTTATGTTTCAGCTACTCCCGGAGATTATGAACTTGAAAAAAGCAAAGGAGTATTTATTGAACAAGTTGTCAGACCTACTGGATTAATTGATCCGATTTGTGAAGTCAAAAAGGCTACTAACCAAATTGAAGATGTTATTAATGAATGTAAAAAATTAAGTCAAAAAAAGTTAAGAGTTTTAATCACAACTTTAACAAAAAAAGATGCTGAAAAAATTACCGATTATTTGAATGAAAATGAAGTAAAAGCTAAATATATGCATTCAGATATAGAAACTTTAGAAAGAATAGAATTAATTAAAAATCTAAGAATTGGAAAGTTTGATGTGCTAGTTGGTATTAATCTTCTTCGCGAAGGACTAGATATTCCAGAGTGTGGATTAGTAGCAATTCTTGACGCAGATAAAGAGGGATATTTAAGATCACATGTTTCTCTTATTCAAACAATTGGGAGAGCTGCCAGAAACATAAATGGAAGAGCAATCCTTTATGCTGACTTTAAAACTGAATCTATATCAAAAGCTCTTGAAGAAACAACGCGTAGAAGAATAAAACAAATTCATCATAATAAAATAAATAATATTACACCAAGATCAACAACAAGGAAAATTGAAGAAACCATTGAAAATCAAGGATCAACTAAGAATAAAAAAGGCAATAATTTATCAGAAGAAGTTTCGATAATTGATTTAAAAAAGAAAATGCTTGAATGTGCAGAAAATTTAGATTTTGAGAGAGCAGCTGAAATTCGTGATAAAATTAAGGTTTTAGAAAAAAAAGAAATGGGCATTAATGAAAGATTATAAAAAAGCACTTGTTACAGGCGGGGCTCAAAGAATTGGTGCCTCAATAGCCTTTTATTTAGCTAATATGGGAATTGATGTAGCAATTCAATACAATAGTTCTGAAAAAGAAATGAACAATGTTAAAAAAAAAGTAATGAACTTAGGTGTTAAATTTAACGCCTTTCAGTGCGATTTTAGTAAAGATTGTGATTTTGATATTTTTTTTGAAAAAGTTAAAAAAGTTCATGGAAATATTGATCTTTTAATTAATAATGCTTCAACATTTAAATTCGATACAATAAAAAAAACTAGTCATAAAATCTTTGATAAGCATATAAACGTAAACCTTAAAGCTCCATTCTTTCTATCAAAAAATTTTGTTGAACAACTATCAAATAAAAATGGACTAGTTGTCAACATCATTGATCAAAGAGTAAAAAATATTACGCCGTATTTTACCTCTTATACACTTAGTAAATCAGCATTATATACAATGACAAAGAGTCTGGCAGTATTTTTGGCACCAAAAATTAGAGTAAACGGAATATCACCTGGCCCTACGTTGAAAAGTGTAAATCAGACAACAAAACAGTTCAAGGATCAAATATTAAGAACACCTATGAAAAGAAAGGTTGAATTGGATGAAATAAATAACGCTCTTGATTATCTAATAAAAAATAAATCAGTCACTGGAGAAATACTAACCCTAGATTCTGGACAAAGCCTTGGCTGGGCTAACTCTAAATCCAAGGTATTCTCTACTGATTGAAGGAAAAGAAGTTGTCAACATATAATTTAATTTAATTTTTTTCATAGCTTAAGAAAAATTAAAAATTAAAAAATATGATAAATAACCTTAATAAATAAAAAAAGTCAATTTTTTCAATGGTTTATAAAATTGATTAATTTTTAATCAATTGGGTTAAAAGTCCCGGAATTAGGAAGATTAAAAAAAAAACTCAAAGATTATTAACAAAGTTATCCACAAAATTAGTGGATAGAATTTTGTTTATAATTTTCTATAATAAATGCAATGACTTGTAAGATTTTATGAAGTTAAAAACTGATTATAATTATAATAGAGGCCTAAATGTTTTAAAAAGGGCATCAAAATCATTTCCCAATGGTTCGGGTGTCTATAAATTTATTGATTCTTCAGAATCCATAATTTACATTGGAAAAGCTAAAAATCTACGTAAAAGAATATCTTCCTACTCAATTGATAATAAACAAACTAGAAGAATAAAGACGCTCATTAGTCTCACCAACAAGCTAGAATTTATAAAAACGCCAACTGAGACAGATTCACTTATACTTGAAAATAACCTTATAAAAAAAGTTAAGCCACCCTTTAATATCAGATTGATGGACGATAAAAGCTTTCCCTTTATTATGATAAATAAGAATCAAGAATGGCCAAGAATTAGAAAATATAGAGGAAAGCAAACATCAGATAACATTTTTTTTGGACCTTTTGCAAATGTAAGTATTGTTGATGAAGTTTTACAACAACTTGAAAAGGCCTTCCTAATTAGAAGTTGTTCAGATAATATTTTTAACTCAAGAAAAAGGCCATGTATTTTATATCAAATTAAAAGATGTAGTGCTCCATGCGTAGGGTTAATAACATCAAAAGAGTACTTAGATTTAGTTAATGAAGCTATTTTATTTTTAAAAGGAAAAAACCCTAAATTAAAGAATAGTTTAGTAAAACTTATGGAAGATAAAAGTAAACAGGAAGATTATGAGCAAGCCGCAATAATTAGAGATAGAATTAAAGCAATATCAAGAATAAACTTTGAACAATATTCTGATTTAAATAATGATGAAAATTTCGATATTGTATTTCTCTACAAAAAGTTTAGCCAAATTTATGTTCAGTTATTTTTTTTTAGATCAGGAAAGAATCTCGGTAATAAAGATTTTTTTTTATCAGAAAAATTATTTGAAGAGTCAGAAACCGTTTTAAGACAATTTTTAATTTTTTTTTATCAACGAAATAATCCACCCGATGAAATATTAATTAATTTTGATCTAAAAAATACTGAACTAATTAAAAAAGTAATTTCTCCAAATAAAAATCTTGAAATTAAAAAACCTAAAAAAGGGAAAAAGCTAGAATTAATGAAATTAGTGGGTGATAACATTCTAGCATCAAGTAAAGATAGAAAAAATATTAGCGAAAATGAACCTGAAGTACTTAAGAGTATTTACGAAAAATTTAAGCTTAAAAGTTTTCCATTCAGAATTGAAATATATGATAACAGTCATCTTAGTGGAACAGACGCAATAGGAGCAATGGTCGTATATCAAAATTTTGGGTTTTCTAAAAATCATTATAAAAAGTTTAATGCAAAGACAAAATCCGATAGAATTTTTGATGATTATAAAATGATGGCTGAAATGATAGAAAGAAGGTTTAATTTTTCTAAAGAATGGAAAAAAGAACTCCCAAACCTTATTATTATTGACGGTGGAAAGGGTCAACTAAATATAGTAAACAAAATCCTTTCAGAAAAAAAACTTCATAATATTGATTTATTAAGTATTTCTAAGGGTAAAAATCGAAAATCAAGTGAGGATAAAATTCATTCTATTGATCAAAGCATTTATTTAAATAATAATGATAAAGAATTTTACTTTATCCAGAAGCTTAGAGATGAAGCTCACAGATTTGCCGTTTCATCGCACAAGGTAAAAAGAACAAGAAAAATGAAAAACTCTGCTTTTGATCAAATCACAGGAATAGGAAAGAAAACAAAGTATAATCTCTTAAATTATTTTGGTACAATAGAAAATATTCAATGTGCAAGCTTAGTTGATTTAAAAAAAGTTAAGGGTATAGGTTCAGAAACCGCTAAAAGAATTTATAAGGAATTTAATAAAATTGTTTAGTTTAAAAAATATTCCAAACTTTTTAACAATCCTAAGAATTGTTCTCATTCCTAGCATTGTTATATGTATTGAAGTAGGTAATCAACAATATTACTGGATTGCTTTATTTCTTTATGTTACAGCATGTTTCTCTGACTTCTTTGATGGTTATCTGGCAAGAAAATTTGATATTGAATCAAATTTTGGAAGGTTTTTGGACCCAATCGCAGATAAAATCTTAGTAGTATCCATACTTATTATTCTTATTGCTAATCATCTTATTGTAGGGATTTTTGTATATCCAGCATTAGTGATAATTCTAAGAGAAATAATAGTATCAGGTCTAAGAGACTTTTTTTTACATTCTACAAAAACACTTTTGGTTACTAACTTAGCTAAATGGAAAACGCTTATTCAAATGTCCTCGCTAGGCTTTTTATTAGTACAAAATAACTTTGAAACAAAATTAATATTGTACCTGGGGAATTTAGGCCTCACGTTTGCCTCTGCAATAACAATCTATACTGGTTATATATATTTTAAAAAAAACCTTAAGCTATTTTAAAATGAAAAATATTTTTGGCATTGTGGGTTGGAGTGGAAGTGGTAAAACTCATTTGATTTGTAGAATTATAAAATATTTTGATAAAAAAAAAATTAATATCTGCTCAATTAAACATTCTCATCACAATTTTGAAATTGACAAAAAGGGAAAAGATAGTTACGAACATCTTAAATCAGGGTCAAAAGAAGTGGTGATTTATAACGAATATAAATTTGCAATGATTACCACAAAAAAGAAAAAAAAAATTAATTTAAAAGATATTGTAGATAAATTTTCTTCTGATACAGATATCATTTTAATTGAGGGTCTAAAAAAAGGACCCACAAAAAAAATTGAAGTATACAGAGACTCAATTAAAAAACCCCTACTCTGTCTTAAAGATAAAAATATAAAAGCCTTAGTTTTTGACAAAATTTCTCCTAAATTTTCTAAAATTAATCTTCCTAAATTTCACATAGATGAAACAATAAAAATAGGATCCTTTATTTTAAACGAAATAAAAAAATGAAAAAAAATAAAAAACTTATTTCTGTTTTTTCGGCAAAAAAAAAAATGATCGACAGTTTAAAGAAGTTTAAAAATACCTCAGAGTATATTGATTTTAGAGATGCAGAAAATAGAGTATTGGCAGCTAATATTTTTTCAAAAAATAATATACCTGAATTTGATAATTCTGCAGTTGATGGTTTTGGGATTAATTATAAATCAGTAAAAAAACGAAATAAAACTCTCAAAATTGTGGGAGAATCAAGACCAGGGAAACCATTTAAAAAAAAAGTAAAAGTTGGAGAAGCAATAATAATTTTTACTGGATCAATAATTCTGAAAAGTAATAATATTGATACTGTTTGTTTTGAGGAAAATTGCTTGGTTGACAACAAAACTCTTCAAATTTTAAAATTACCAGGGAAAGGAGATAATGTTAGGAAAAAAGGAGAAGATATAAAAAAGAATAAGATTGCTTTCAAAAAAGGAAGAAAAATCAGAACAGTTGACCTTACTCAGTTATCTTCTCTTGGTTTAAAAAAAGTAAAAGTATTTAGAAAAATAAAAGTGGGAGTATTCTCATCAGGTGACGAAATTTCTTCAAAAACTGTAAAAAGAAAGTATTCAATATTTGATGCTAATAAAAAAGTATTAACTAGTTTACTTAAAAAAGTAGGGTGTGAAGCCTCAGACTTAGGTTTAATAAAAGATAATTTTGAGCATACAAAAATAAAATTGAATAAAAGTCTGTCATCTTTTGACTTAATTATAACTTCAGGTGGAATTTCAAAAAGTAAAATTGATCACGTAGGAAACTTTTTTTCGATTTCAGGTAAGATAAACTTTTGGCAACTAGCTTTGAAACCGGGGAGACCTTTTGCTTTTGGAAAACTTAACAATACGCCATTTATCGGTTTGCCAGGCAATCCTGTTGCCGCTGTAATTACTTTCTTAATGCTTGTTGTAAATTATCTCCAAAAATTATCTGGTATTGAAAAAAATGAAATTATAGAAAGATTAATACCTTCCAACTTTGAAATGGTAAAAAAGACTGGAAGAACTGAATGGCTTAGAGGATCTATAAAAAAAATAAACAATAATTATTTTCTCGAAAAGTTCCACACAAGTGGGTCAGGAATTATTTCTTCTATTTCTCAAACAGATGGTATAATTGAAATAAATGAGAATATAAAATACATAAAAAAAGGTACATTATTAAAATTTTACAGATACGAGGATATTTTAAGTTGAAAATACTTTATTTCGCAAAAATTAAAGAAGTAATCGGCAAGAGTGAAGATTCAATTACTATTAAAGAACAAACAACTGTGAAAGACGTAGTTGAAAAATTGAAATTAATAAATGAATCATATAAGTTAGCTTTTCAAGACACAAAGAATATTAAATGTTCTGTTAATTGTAATTATATTAATTCCTTTCAAACAAAAGTAACAAATAACGATGAGATTGCTTTTTTCCCTCCAGTAACTGGCGGTTAATGAAAATAATATTTCAAACTAAAAAATTAAATGTTGAGAAGGTGTTGAACAATTTTGCTTCAAAAAATAATAGTTCAGGTTCAGTCATTTCTTTTCTTGGAAAAGTTCGTCCATCAAATAAAGAAAAAAAAATAAAAACTATGGATATTGAAATTTATGAAAAAATGGCATTGTATCAAACAAAACTCGCCTTAAAAAAATTATTAAAGGAAATTAAAATTCAAGATTACTTAATTATGCATAGATATGGAAACCTTAAACCAGGTGAAAATATTATTTTTCTTATTGTTGCAAGTGAGCATAGAAAAGAAGGATTTATTTTTATTCAAGAAATTTTATTATATTTTAAAAAAAAAATTACTTTTTGGAAAAAAGAGAATTACCAGGATAGTTCTAAGTGGCTTGATAAGCAAAGTTAATGATCAAGAAGTCACTTTTTTTTTAAATTCTGATATCAAGAATTTTGTAAGTTTTCGTTCTTCAAAATTGAACTGTTTAATGCTACTCACTGGTGTGATTTCAACAGCTGTTCCTGTTAAAAAAACTTCATCGCAAGTTTTTAAAAAATCAAGTTCAAAGTGTCTTTCATGAACTTTAATGTTATTTTCTTGAGCAATTTCAATTACCGTTTGTCTAGTAATACCATTTAAAAAGCAATCAGCTAGAGGTGTAAATAACTCATTTTCTTTTACAAAAAATATATTAGCTCCGGTTGCCTCTGCTACATATCCTCGATAATCAAGCATCAGTGCATCGTCAAAGCCAAGTTTTTCCGCCTCGTGTTTACTTAGAGAACAAATCATATATAAACCTGCAGCCTTGCTGTCTGTTGGCGCAGATTCTGGTGAGGGTCTTAACCATTTTGAAACATTTAGTTTAATGCCTTCAAGTAATTTTTTGGGAGAAAAGTAAGATGGCCACTCCCAAGCAGCAATGGCAAGATTAGTCGACCCTTTTTTTGCAGAGATAGCCATCATCTCACTTCCTCTCCAAACCACAGGTCGTAAATAACCATCAGAAATATTTTGTTTTAAAATTATTTGCTTGGAAATATCAACAACCTCCTGATAGTTGTATGGGATATCTAAATCTAAAATTTTTGCTGATTTAAAAAGTCTTTCAGTATGCTCATCAAGTTTAAATATCTTTCCATTATAAATTCTTAAACCTTCAAAAACACAACTTGCATAATGAAGCCCATGATTGAGAACATGAACATTTGCGTGACGCCATTCTACGAACTTACCGTTCAACCATATAACCCCGTCCCTATTATCAAAAGGTAAAATTTGCATAAATTTTGTTATAGGATACAATCAAAAAAATTACCATTAAATATGCAAAATTATTTGTTTAAAGATATATTAAAACTGTTTTATGGAAAATAAACCACACATATTGTGTGTTGACGATGATGACAAAATAAGAGAGTTACTTAAAGTTTTTTTAAGAAAAAATAACTTTTATGTTTCAACTGCGCAAAATGTTGATAAAGCAAACAAACTACTAAACTTATTTAGTTTTGACATTATAGTACTAGATATAATGATGCCTAAAATAAGTGGAACTGAGTTTCTCAATAACTTTAGAAAAGAAAATGTTAACACTCCTGTAATAATGTTGACTGCTAATAGTCAGTTAAATATTAAAACTAAATCCTACAATCTTGGTTGTGATGATTATTTAAGCAAACCATTCGAGCCACTGGAACTCATCTTAAGAATAAAAAAACTTCTAAATCCACGCATCAATAACGTAAAAGTTGATAAAAAATATTATTTTGGAGATTTTATTTATGAGTCAAATACAAAAAAGTTAAACAAAAATAATAAACTTATAAAATTGACAACTAATGAGGAGTATCTTTTAGAAATTCTAATTAAAAATATCAATAAAGAAATTTCAAGAGAATACATTGGTAAAAAGCTTAACGTTGATAGCAATTTACGCTCTGTTGATGTTATTGTTGCAAGACTTAGAAAAAAAATAACTTCTAACTCCGAGTCATCATTTCTCAAAACAGTTAGGGGTAAAGGTTATATGCTAATAAGTGAGTATGAATAAATTTCTTAAAAAATTTACTCCAAAAAAAATCTTACCTAGATTACTTCTAATTTTTCTATTACCTTTAATTTTAACTCAATCCTTACTAATTTTTTTATTTTATGACCGTCATTGGGAAAAAATAATTACAAGATTTTCTAATATTGCAAGTAATCAAATAGACTTTTTAATTTCTGAAGATAAAAAGAATGGTTACTTAGCAGCGCAAAATTCTGCAATAAAGCTTAATCTAAAGTTTTTAAAAGTAAGAAATTATGAAGATAAAATAAAACAAAAATTTTTTTTTGAAAGAAAAGTTGAAAGAAAAATTAAAAATAGACTAGGCGAAAGTTTTTTTTTATCTATAAAAGAAAATGAAATTCATGTTTTAAAAGCAGAGAATGACAATTTCTACATAATAAAGTTTCCTAAAAAATATCTTCTTAGTGAAACACCACTTATACTTTTTCTATGGATGATTTTTTCATCATTAATATTGACATTAATTGCATTTTTATTCTTAAGAATTCAAATTAGAGCTATTCAAAGATTGGCAAATTCTGCAAAAGAGTTTGGAGATGGAAAGAAAATAAAAAAATTTAAGCCAGAAGGAGCTATGGAGATTAGGCAGGCAGGAAACTCATTCATTCAAATGAAAAGAAGAATAAATAATTATGTAGCACAGAGAACGAGTTTTCTAGCAGGTATTTCTCATGACCTTGGAACAATTCTAACAAGAATTAAATTAAGGTTGGAACTTATGCAGGATAATACAGAAAAAACGCAAATTAAAAGTGATCTCAAAACTATGGAAATGGTTTTGAAGGAATACCTTGATTATTCTGAAAAAATAAATTTACAAAGAATTTCATCGGTAAATATACTGAACTTAATTATTGAAGTGACAAACTCGTCTAGCGATCTTAAAAAGAAAACCAAGATTTTATGTAATAAAAATATTTTTTTTAAGACTGATAAAAACTACCTATTTAGAATAATTTTTAATTTGTGTGAGAATGCATCAAAATATGGAGAAAATATTTTGATTAAGGCTAAGAAAAAGTCTAACTCTCTTTTGATAGACATAGAGGATGATGGACCTGGAATACCAAATAAATTTAAAAGAAAAGTTTTTAAACCATTTTTTAAAGTTGATGACTCAAGAAATTTAAACCAAGGAGGGTCCGGATTAGGTTTAAGTATTGCCAATGAATTAATAAAAAAACTTAAGGGAAAAATTTATCTTAAAGACTCCAAAAAAGAAAAGGGTACTATTTTCACAATAAGTCTTTAGAAATCTCTCGTGATCTTTTTTCAGCTTTGTATATTGCCTGGGAAATTAACAAACTTAAGTCATTATCTATGTTTAAAAAATTTAAGGCCTTTTCAGTAGTACCATTTTTACTAGCAACTTTTTTGATTAGATCATTAAAATCATAACTTTTGTCAAGTATCTCTAATGTTCCATTAGCAAGAATAAGAACAAGCTCTTTTGACAGTTTTTTGTTGAAACCTTTTTTTATCAATATTTTAGAAAGTATACCCAAAAATAAACTCAAATATGCAGGACCTCCACCAAAGAATGCAGTAAAAAAATCCATTTGATTTTCTTTTTTCAACCAAATAAACCGTCCGAAAAAAGAAAATTTTTTTTCTATCTTTTTTTTTTCAGAGATACTTAGGTTATTAGAGAAAATTCCTGTTGTACTTTTATGAACTTTTAAAAGTAAGTTTGGCATTATTCTAATTACTTGAATTTCATGACTAAAAAAAGATCGGATCTTTTTATCTTTTAATCCAGCTATAAATGAAATTATTTTTATTTTTTGCTTATTTTTATTTCCTAATATTCTTAAAACTGAGAGCACTTGCTGAGGTTTTATGCAAAGAAAAATATATTCAATTTTTTCAAGGGAAACCTCTTTTAAATTTTCTTTGACTTCAAAAAAATTTTTATAATTTTTTTTTATCTTGTTCAAAAGAATTTTATTTTTATCACAAATTAAGATTTTTTTTTTTTTTTTATAAAAGCCACTTATGATATTTTGGCCAAGGTTACCACATCCGATTATTAATGACTTAGTCATGCAATACCAGACGTATCTAGCAATGAATTTCTCAAGATTAATTTTTCATCATTTTTTTTTGACGATGAAACTAAAAAGATTGGAAAAAATCTGTCAAACTCTTTAACAACTACACTCAAAAAGTTTTCTATTTGTTCTAACGTCATATAGTTTAGTCCTTTAGTAGAAACCTGATATCTAAAAAAAATAGTTTTATGCTGAGAGCAATAGTGAAAATAGCCTAAGTCTATTTTTTCATTTATTGATGAAATAAGTGAGTAAACCTCTTTAGTAATTTTAGTCTTTTTTTTAAAATCATAACAAGCACTTAAATTAATTATTTTATTGGTTTCATTCCAAACAATTGCTATTTCATATTTAGACCATGATCCATTAAATTTTAATCCCAAATGGTCTGCAGAGTATCTTAAAGGTTCAACATCAAATTTATAAATATGATCCTCTATACAATCTATTGGGTTTGCATAAGATACTATTTTATTTTGACTAAAAAAATCCACGACATAATATTAGTATATAAATTGATTTTAAACAACAACAATTAGTAGCAAATTTTCTTTGACACACAATATATAGTAAAATGCTTAAAGATTCTCTCATTATTTTTTTGTTATTTTTTTACTTTATAGTTTTCATTTTTTGGTTAATTTGGTTACATAGATCTTTAAGAAAAGGTACTAATAAAAAAAATATTTACTTATTTAATATTATTGGATTTGTTGTTGCCACATACGTTATCAGTTTTTTTGTTTTACGAGTACTTTCGTAACTTAAGGTTCATGGTATGATAGTTGTTACTGGAGGAGCTGGATTTATTGGTTCTAACCTAATAAATTTTCTTGAAAGCCAAAATACTCAGGAAATAGTTTCTGTTGACTGGAATAATTATGAAAATGCTCACTATTTCAAAAATAAAAATTTAAAGAAAGTTTCTCCCGATAATCTTGAATTATTTTTAAATAAAAATAATAAATCTATAAATTTAATAATTCATCTTGGTGCTGTTACATCAACAACAGAAACAGATGCGAAATTAATAATAAATAATAATATTAATCTATCATTATTTATTTGGTCGTGGTGTGTCGAAAACAAAAAAAGATTAATCTATGCTTCCTCTGCAGCAACATACGGTGATGGTTCCAATAACTTTGATGATCAAGAAAAAAATAATTACCTTTCTAAATTAACACCCCTAAATTTATATGGGTGGTCTAAACATTTATTTGATAAATTTATAGTTAATCAAAAAAAAACCCCACCTCAATACGTTGGACTCAAGTTCTTTAATGTATATGGCCCGAATGAATTTCATAAATCTGAAATGAGAAGTATTGTGCTAAAGATTTTTCAGAAAGTTTCAAAAAATCAAACTGTTGAACTTTTTAGATCACATAACCCTCGGTATAAAGACGGCGAGCAAATGAGAGACTTTATATATGTTAAAGATGTTATAAATATTATAGAATGGTTCGTTGATAAAAAAGATATAAATGGAATTTTTAATGTAGGAACTGGAAAACCAAGAAGCTTTTATGACATAGCTTGTTCGGTTTTTAAAAATTCAAATATGAAAAATAAAATTAAGTTCATCAACACCCCCAAAAATATAAGGGAACAATATCAATATTTCACAATGGCTAATATAAAAAAGCTAAGAAAAACAGGGTATAAAAAAAAATTTTTTTCATTAGAAGACGGAATTAGGGACTATATTAGAAATCACTTAATTGCAGACTGATAAATTATGATTTATGAACACAACCTAAATCCAGTAGCAGTTGAATTTTTTTCTTTACAAATTTATTGGTATTCTTTGGCTTATGTTGTCGGCTTTATTTTTTGTATTTATTACTCAAAATATTTAGTAAAAAAAAAATTATTGAACCTAACAACATCTACAATCGATGATGTTATTACTTGGCTTATAATTGCTGTTTTGATTGGAGGTAGATTAGGATATGTTGTTTTCTATAACTTGGATTTTTATTTAGAAAATCCACTTGAAATTATTAAAATTTGGCAAGGTGGCATGTCTTTTCATGGAGCTTTACTTGGGGTAATCCTTACAATAATTTTTTATTCAAAAGTTAAAAGAATTAAATTTAATGAACTGGCTAACTTGGTTGCGTATAGTTCACCAATAGGAATTTTTTTAGGTAGATTAGCAAACTTTGTTAACGCTGAACTTGTAGGGAGACCAACTGATGGTACATGGGGTATATTGTATAAATCAGAGTTGTTAGCTAGACATCCTAGTCAAATTTACGAAGCAATCTTAGAAGGTTTAGTGATTTTTATAATTCTTAATATTTTTGTTAGAAGTAATATAAGAAATAAATTTAATGGATATGCTTTATTTTTAATATTTTATAGTTTTTTTAGATTTAATTTAGAGTTTTTTAGGGAACCAGACTCGCATATAGGGTTTATTATTAATAATATTTCAATGGGACAAGTTCTTACAGTGCCAATGTTAATTATTGGACTAATTTTTTTAAGAAATGAAAAAAAACTCTAAAATATATAATATCTTTAAGAAAGGTGAGACACTTTCTTTAAGTAGATTTATTTTTCTTTGCCTTTATGAAAAAAATCACGGATATTACCAAAAAAATAGAATAGGAACTGATTTCGTAACAGCACCAGAAATTAGTCAACTCTTTGGTGAATGTATTTCAATATTCATAGCTTCTATTAATCAAAAAATTGGAAATATCAGGGATTTCTGTGAATTAGGTCCTGGAAATGGAACCCTGACAAAAGATTTATCAAAAAACCTTAATAAATTAATAAAGGATAAACTAAATTTTTATTTATTTGAAAAATCAAATAGTCTTAAAACAAACATAAAAAAAATTGCAAATGACGTAAATATTTCACAACTTAAAAAGCTAACTTTTCCTCCAAGGCCAATCTTTTTTATAGCAAACGAATTTTTTGATGCTTTGCCAATAAATCAGTTTGAGAAGACATCGGACGGGTGGTTTGAAAGACGAGTTTGTTTAATTGACGATAAATTAAAACTGATCTTAAAAAAAAATACTTTCCTTAAATTTGAAAAAAATTATGGCAAAAATGGAGATATAGATGAAGAATCACCATTCGCTAATCTGTACCTAAAAAGAATCTTTAATCATTTAAAAGAATTTGGAGGTGGTTTACTTATATTTGATTACGGTCCCTTAAAAAAAAAGAAGATTGACACCTTGCAATCAATATCTAAAAAGAAAAAAAGCTACTTTCTAGACAATCTTTATGACTCGGATATCACTTATCATGTAGATTTTGAAAAAATAAAGCAGCAAGCCATTAAATCAAATCTGCTTTTTCATGGACCTATCACACAAAAAAAATTTTTGTTTTTTAATGGAATAAATGAAAGGTTTATTAAATTATCAAAAAATTTACAATCTAAAAAACAACTTGAAATATTGAACTCTCAATTTATTAGACTAACTGATGCTAGAGGGATGGGAAGTCTGATAAAGTGCAATTTTATAACTAAAGAACAAATTAAATTAAACTTTTTCTAATGTCCAAAAAAAATAAAATTATTTTTAATAAAAAGTTTAAATATTGCTTTTTTACGAGAAATGGTGGATTTAGTAAAAAAAACTTTAGTACTCTAAACTGTGCATATAATAAAGGAGATGAAGATAAAAATGTAAAAAAAAATAGGGAATATGTTCATAAAAAATTTAGTATAAAAAAAAAAATAATTTTGATGAATCAGATTCACTCCAACAAAGTTATTTTTATTGATAAACCAAATGATCAAACTTTAAATGGTGACGGGATTATTTCAAATAGAAAAGATTTAATTCTTGGTGTTTTGACTGCAGACTGTGCACCAATAGTAATTTTAGGAAAAAGATATTTTGGAATTATCCATGCTGGATGGAAAGGAACTTTTTCAGGAATAATAGAAAATGCATTAAATTTTTTTTTAAAAAAGGGTGAGCGTAAAGAAGATATTTTTGTTGACGTAGGTCCACACTTAAAAAAAGAATCATTTCAAGTAAAGAATGACTTTCTAATTAACTTTAAAAAGCAGGAGGTTAACTCGGATAAATACATTTCATCAACAAAAAACAGCCTTTATTTTAATTTTAGTTTACTTATTACGGACAAAATAACTGAATGTGGAATACGTGATTTTAATATTTCTGAAATTGATACATATAAAAACTTTAAAGACTTTTACAGTTTTAGATACTATTATAAAAAAGGAATTAAAAATTGTGGTAGGCAAATCAGTTTAGTTAGTATAAAAGATAATAATGAAATTGGTTTCGGGTAATAGTAATAAACCTCTATCTGAGAATATAGCTAAATATCTGGGTGTCAAACTAGTTGATGCCACAATTAAAAAATTTCCAGATAAAGAAATTTTTGTTGAAATTCAAGAGAATGTAAGGGGTGAGGATGTTTTTGTAATTCAATCAACATCCTTTCCTGCCAACGACCACGTAATGGAATTGTTAATTACTATTGATGCTCTTAAAAGAGGTTCGGCTAAAAGAATTGCTGCAATTATGCCTTATTATGGTTATGCAAGACAGGATAGAAAATCTGGACCCAGAACGCCAATTTCAGCAAAATTACTTGCTAATTTAATTAGTACAGCCGGTGCAGATAGAGCGCTAATGGTCGATCTTCATGCTGGACAAATCCAAGGTTTTTTTGACATTCCAACAGACAACCTATTTGCCGCACCAGTTTTTATAGATGATATAAAAAAGAAATTTTCAGGAAAAGACTTTGTTATTATATCTCCTGATGTTGGTGGAGTAGTCAGAGCCCGAGCAATTGCAAAAAGAGTGGATTGTGACCTTGCTATTATTGATAAAAGAAGAGAAAAAGCGAGTGTCTCGGAAGTAATGAATATTATTGGTGAAATTAAAAATAAACATTGTATTTTAATTGATGATATTTGTGATACAGCAGGAACATTAACAAATGCAGCAAAAGCACTAAAAGATAAGCGAGCAAAGTCTGTTTACGCATATATAACCCATGGCGTTTTGTCAGAGCCTGCCATTGAAAGAATTAATAATTCACCTATTGATAAAATGATAATAACTGATAGTATTCTTGCTCGAGAGGATGTTAGTGCTTCTGCAAAAATTGAACAATTGTCGATAGCTCCACTTATAGGAGAGGCAATAGGCAGAATTACAGAAAACAGATCTGTTTCGAGTTTATTCGCTTGATAAGGGTAAAAATGAGTCAGGATTCACAAATAATTGTCAACAAAAGAGAAAACAGTGGAACCGGAAGTTCCAGAAGCCTTAGAAAAGAAAAAAAAGTACCTGGGATAATTTATGGTGAAAAAAAAGATCCCATTGCTATCGTATTAGATGAAAAAACTCTAAAAATAAAAATTAAAGATCCTACTTTTTTTTCCAAGCAATGTGAAGTTAAGTTCAATGATGAGGTTATAAATGTTTTACCCAAAGATTTACAGCTTCACCCTGTCAAAGAAAGTATTTTGCATATAGATTTTCTTAGAGTAGGAGAAAACACAACTGTAACGCTATTTGTACCAGTTAAATTTATAAATGAAAATAATTGCCCTGGCCTTAAACAAGGGGGAGTTTTAAATGTTGTCAGACGCGAAATTGAACTTATAACTTTGGTCTCAAAAATACCTGAATCACTTGAAGCAAACCTTGATGGATTAGAAATTGGTGACAGCATACATATTAGTTCAATAACTTTACAGGAGGGTGTCAAACCTACAATTTCTGATAGAGACTTTACCATTGCAACGATTGCACCACCAACAGTCATGAAAGTTGAAGAAGAAAAGCCTGCTGAAGAAGCCGCAGAGGGTGATGAAAGTGCTGAAGCAAAAGCGAGTGCAGATGAAACCAAGCAGGAAGTAGCAAAAGAGCAAACCTCTGAAGAGAAAAAACCAGAAGACGGCGAAAAAAAATAATGTTTTCTAATTAAATGATTTTAATAACTGGACTTGGTAACCCTGGTAAAGAGTTCTTAAAAACAAGACATAATGTTGGTTTTGATATAGTTGATTCGATACATTCTGAGTTTAATTTTCCAGAATTTTCAGAAAAATTTGACTCCTTATACTCAAAAAAAACTTTATACGGCGAAATAATTGTGATTCAAAAACCAATGTCATATATGAATCTTAGTGGAGACCCGGTAAAAAAAATTTTCAATTTTTTTAAAATTAATGATACTGAAAATATTTTTATTTTTCATGATGACTTAGACCTTGAGTTTTCTTCAATTAAAATTAAAAGGTCTGGAGGTCATGGGGGGCACAATGGTATCAAGAATATTATAGAACTAATAGGACCTAACTTTAATAGAATAAAATTAGGGATTAAAAACTCTTTTTATAAAGAAAGAAATATAGATGCGGAAAAATTTGTTTTAGACAAATTTAATCTCGAAGAACTTAAAGTAATTGAAATCATTAAAAAAAAAATAATTCTTAATTTTAAAGATCTTATAATAAAAGATTTTTCATCTTTTAAAAATAATTTTTAAAATGGGTTTTAATTGTGGAATTTTAGGCTTACCAAATGTTGGAAAATCAACATTATTTAACGCTTTAACTTCAACTCAAAACGCTGAATCTAAAAATTATCCATTTTGTACTATTGATCCTAATATTGGGAAAGTTCAGGTAGAAGATGAACGTTTAAAAAAGATTTCAGAAATCTCTAAATCAGAAAAAACAATATTTAATCAATTGGAATTTGTTGATATTGCTGGTTTAGTTAAAGGGGCAAGTAAGGGTGAGGGGCTAGGAAACAAATTCTTATCAAATCTTTACTCTGTTGATGCTCTTATTCATGTTGTTAGGTGTTTTGAAAACAAAGACATTACGCATGTCGACAGTAAAGTATCACCTCTTAATGATATTGATGTCATTGAGACTGAGCTATTACTGTCTGATCTTTCAAAAATAGAAAATATAATTGAAAATCTAAAAAAAAAAAATAAGGGAAAGGTTATTGACCCTAAACTTTTAAATACACTTGAAAGTGCAAAAAAAAACTTAGATAATGGAAACTTTTTAAGAAATTGCTCTGAAGAACCATTAGATTCTAAAATACTTGCAAGTTATAATTTCCTAACTGTAAAACCAATGATTTATGTTTGTAATGTAGATGAAGATTCAATCATTACAGGAAATGAACTAAGTAAACAAGTAGAAAGAATTGCAAATCAAACATCTACAAAAGTATTAAATATTTCAGCTGATATTGAATCTGAAATTTCTTTAATTGAAAACTTAAAAGAAAAACAAGAATTTCTACTATCAATTGGCTTAAAGGAAACATCCTTATCAAAACTTATTAGAGAAGGATATGACCTCTTAAATTTGTTAACCTTTTTTACGTCTGGTATTAAAGAATCTCGTGCTTGGTCTTGTCAAAAAGGTTCCTTTGCGCCAGATGCTGGAGCTAAAATTCATACTGATTTTAAACGTGGTTTTATTAAAGTTGAAGTGATTGATTACCATGACTTTATAGAATTTAAGGGTGAATTAAATTGCAAAGAAAAAGGGAAAATTAGGCTAGAAGGTAAAGAGTATTTAGTAAAAGATGGAGACATTATGAACTTCAAATTTAATGTTTAAACTTATAGTTAGTAAACTTTTTTAAAACACTACTAATCTCCTTACTACTTAACAGTTTGAAGTTTTTTGATAACAAACAAAAATAATACTGCTTTGCTAACTTTTCTAATGCTAAAGAAAGATGAGTTGCCTCATCAATATTTTCACCTAGACTTATTTGTCCATGGTTGGCAATCAAGCATCCTTTTCTATTCCGACATGCTTCCAATACAAAGTTGGCTAGCTTTGTTGTTCCGAAAGTCGCATATTTTGAGCACTTGATATCATCTCCTCCAAATTCAGCTATCATATAATGAAATTTTTTAATCTTTTGCCTCATACAAGAAAGAATAGATGCCCAATCGGAGTGACAATGAACAATTGAGTTAATTTCTTTACGCTTTTTATAGATTAATAAATGTAAATCAAGCTCACTAGACGGTTTTACTCTATTATTTAAATTACCCTCAAAATCAACTATAGAAATATTTTCAATTTTTAAGTTTTTTATATCTACGCCTGAAGGAGTGATAAAAACTTTTTCTTTAAATTTTACGCTAATATTACCCTCGGAGCCTAAGTTCATTCCTTTTTGCAAAAGTAGGTTGTAATTTTTAATAATTCTTTCTTTTATAATTCTCATAACTAAACTTTCAAATTTCTTTGTATAGACGAGAAATCAGCTTTACAAATTCCATTTTCAGTTATTAAGGCTGTAATAAATTTTGAAGGTGTTACATCAAAAGCGGGGTTAAAAGTTTTAGTTTTGTTTTTATAAATTCTCCCAGTTGATAGTTTTTTAGATTTTTCAAAAATCAAATCTGATAATTCTTTTCCATCTCTGATTTCTATTGGTATATGTGAACCATTTTTTAAGTTGCGATCTATTGTGGAGGTAGGTAATGCAACATAAAATGGAATATTATTTTCATAAGCAGAAATTGCTTTTAAATATGTCCCTATTTTGTTACAAACATCTCCATTCATTGCAGTTCTATCGCTTCCAACTAAACATAAATCAACTTTTCCATTTTGCATTAGATGGCCACCTGCATTGTCTACAATTACAGTGTGAGGAATTTTTTCGTTCTTTAACTCCCATGATGTTAGGAGAGCTCCTTGATTTCTTGGTCTTGTCTCATCAACCCACACGTGTAAGGGAATTTGAGCATGATTAGCACAAAAAATAGGGGATAAAGCAGTGCCATAATCAACAGTTGCTAACCAACCAGCGTTGCAATGTGTCAATATATTTACTGGTTTTTTTTTTTTGTTGTAAATTTGTTCAATTATTTTAAGTCCATTGATACCTATCTGCTTACAGTTCTCAATATCATCATCTCGTATTAAATTCGCAAGTTTGAAGGCTAAACTAGCTCTTTTACTTGGAATTGTTTTTAGTAATTTTTTTTTTATTGTATCTAATGCCCATTTAAGATTAATAGCAGTAGGTCTAGTCTTTAAAAGTTTCTGGTAACATTTTTTTATATTAAGTGTACTAGAATTTTGTTCAATTGATTTTGCAAAGCCTAAAGCAGCAGTTACTCCAATTAAAGGAGCGCCCCTAACTTTCATATCACTTATAGCTGTACAAAAGTCGTTAAGAGATTTTAATTTTTGCACTTTAAATTCAAAAGGAAGTTTAGTCTGATCTATAATTTTTACTTCCCTATTATCAATCCAAATTGTAGAAAATTTTTTATTTTTAACTCTCATAAGTCATTGAAAATAAATTTGAGTTTTTTCTTAGTAGATTTTTCTATTTTTTCTACTCTAGTAATTAATGAGTTTTTTGATATTTTTTTTATTTTTTCATCGCAGCTAATTTTTTTTATTTTTGAAAATTCTTCTATCAGTTTAAATGCATTGTTCGAATTTTGATTCATTGTCTTAACTATCTGTTCAACAGTTACAGAATCATGCTGAGGGTGCCAACAGTCAAAATCAGTAACCATAGATATTGCAGCGTAACATATACCAGCCTCCCTTGCTAATTTAGCTTCAGGCATATTTGTCATTCCTATAACGTCACACCCCCAAGATCTAAAAAGATTTGACTCTGCAAGTGAAGAGAATTGAGGACCTTCTATGCAGATATAAGTACCGTTAGAATGAAAATTGAGTTTTAATTTTTTTAAATTGCTTAAAGAGATTTTTCTCAGGTTTTCACAAACTGGAGAGGACATAGAAACATGCGATATACAATCATCATCGAAAAAAGTTTTTTTTCTCAAATATGTATTATCTATAAATTGGTCAACAACAACAAAGTCTCCTGGTTTATAATCCTCTCTAAGACTACCAACTGCGGATAAAGAAATAATATTCTGCACACCCAATTTTTTTAAACATTCTATATTAGCTCTATAATTTATTTCTGAGGGTGAAATATTGTGATTAATTCCATGTCTTGGCAAAAAAGCGATTGACTTACCATTTAAAGATCCTAAGCATACTTTATATGAGGGCTTGCCAAAAGAAGTTTTAACGGTTTCCCATTTTATTTTTTTGAGATTTGGAATTTTGTAAAGACCACTTCCACCGATGAAAGCGAGTTCAATTTCGCTCATGGATTTAGTCTAAATCCTTCCAGATTTTTCTTTTTACTCCAAGTAACATAATTGTAATTAAAACTAGAAAAAAAAGTGTTTTTACGCCAAGACTTTTTCTTTCTTCTAATTCAGGTTCTGCTGTCCAAGCTAAAAAAGCAGTAACATCTTTAGCAATTTGAGTGTGGGTTGCCTCAGTCCCATCATCATACTCTACAATATCATCCTCAATTGGTGAGGGCATAGCAATTTGGTTACCTGGATAAAATGTATTGTAATACATTCCTTCACTTGCTTCATAGTCCTCTGGATATTCTTTATATCCATTAAGAAGACTATATAGATAATCTGCTCCACCCGCTCTAGCCTTGACAATGAGGGAAAGATCTGGTGGATAGGCTCCATTATTAGCGACTCTAGCCACGTTATCATTTTCATAGGGACCAACAAATTTATCACTAGGAAGAGCCTCTCTTTGAAACATTTCTCCTTCATCATTTGGGCCATCTGTAATTTCATACTCACCAGCTATTGATTTGATTTCGTCACTCGAAAACCCTATGTCCTTAAGATCTCTGTAAGATACATGCCTGATTCCGTGGCAAGCTGCACAAACTTCTCGGTAAACTTTGAATCCTCTTTGAAGAGCTGTATTATCAAATCTTCCAAAAATACCATTAAATGGCCATTTTTGTTCCATTAAATCAACCTTATCACCGGCTGAAAAAACTGAGAGTGGAAATAAAATGGTTAAAAGTAAAATTGTTATGTGTAATTTACTTTGCATAACTTTCATTAATGTCTTTATCAAATTTTTTAGATAAAACAGCAGCTGAAATACTTGATGGCAACTCACCTACTTTTTCAAAACGGGAGAGTAAGGGCATTATAATCAAGAAGAAGGAAAAGTAATACACTGAAGCAATTCTTGCAATTAGAACATAAACGCCTTCTGCTGGCATAGCACCAACCCATCCAAGGACAATAGCGTTAATAAAAAACAACCAGTAAAACTGTTTGTAAAAAGGTCTGAAAGTTGCGCTCCTAACTTTATGTTTGTCTAACCATGGTAGAAGAAAAAGAACTAAAACTGCAGCAAACATTAGCAAGACACCAGTCAGTTTGTCGGGGACAGCTCTTAAAATTGCATAAAATGGAAGAAAATACCATTCTGGTACAATGTGAGCAGGTGTTTGCAATGGGTTAGCGGGAATGTAATTATCTGGATGACCTAAAAAGTTTGGGGCAAAAAATACCAGAGCAGCATAAACTATCAAAAAAACACCTAATCCAAAGTAATCTTTGACCGTATAATAAGGATGAAAAGGAATAGTGTCTCCAGAAGATTTGACATCTACACCTGTTGGGTTATTAGAACCGAACTGATGAAGCGCGACTAAATGAAGAGCGACAACACCTACTATTGCGAACGGAAGAAGATAATGTAAAACAAAAAATCTGCTTAACGTTGGGTTATCTACAGAAAAACCTCCCCATAAAAAAGTTACTATGTAATCTCCGATAACTGGAAAAGCGGAGAACAAATTGGTTATAACTGTTGCTCCCCAAAAGCTCATTTGTCCCCACGGAAGAACATAACCCATAAAGGCTGTAGCCATCATCAGCAGTAAAATAACAACTCCAAGCATCCACAAAATCTCCCTCGGGTATTTATAAGATCCGTAATACAAGCCTCTAAATATATGAATATAAACAATTATAAAGAACATCGAAGCTCCGTTCATATGAATGTATCGTAATAACCATCCATTATTAACATCTCTCATTATTCTCTCAACACTGTCGAAAGCAATATCGGTATTAGCTGTATATTGCATTGCCAAAAGAATACCTGTTACAATCATGATAACCAGAGTGATTCCGGCAAGTGAGCCAAAATTCCAGAAATAGTTGAGGTTTTTAGGGGTTGGATAGTCTCTTAAATTGTGATTTATAAATGTGAAAACTGGAAGTCTTTTATCAATCCATCCAGTAATTCCAGTTTTTTTGTTTTCTTGATTGTCCATAATTTAACCTATTCTTATAATATCGTCACTAACAAATTCATAAGGAGGAATTTCTAAGTTAAGAGGTGCTGGACCTTTCCTAATCCTTCCAGAAGTGTCATAGTGAGAACCATGACAGGGACAGAACCACCCACCGTATTCTCCTTTACTGTCTCCTACTTTTTGACCTAAAGGAACACATCCTAGGTGAGAACAGACGCCGACAACAACTAACCATTTAGGGTTTTTAACTCTAGATTCA
The DNA here is from genome assembly GCA_902618535.1 of uncultured Alphaproteobacteria bacterium. Taxonomy (GTDB): domain Bacteria; phylum Pseudomonadota; class Alphaproteobacteria; order Methylaequorales; family Methylaequoraceae. The sequence continues at coordinate 116,230 of CACNAV010000003.1, forward strand.
TCTGTTTCTTTGTGAGGCAGGTCATCTACCGAAACATTATCAGCTGAACTAATTTCAGATTCTGATCTGTGTCTAATGAAAATAGGTTTGCCTCTCCACATTACGGTCAGACTTTGGCCCTCTTCTAATGGAGAAAGGTCAACTTCAGTGGTAGACAAAGCAAGAACATCTTTACTAGGGTTCATAGTGTCGATCATTGACCAAGCAAAAGCTCCTCCTCCAGCTATTGCTAAACCAGCTGTAGTGATGAAAAGAAAATCTCTTTTTTCCTCATCAATGGGGGAAGGCTTATTTTTTGTATTTGTATTCAATTCTTTCATTATACTAAATTAATTCATATGTTAATAATATAAAAACAAAAAAATTTAAAACAATGAAAAAAATCGATCAAAAAAAAAAGCTTTCTAGTGAATGGTTTAGAGAATTGAGGAATAAAATCTGTAAAGAATTAGAAAAATTTGAGGTTACTGGAAAAAAATTTAGAAAAAAAAAGTGGAACAGAGATGTAAAAGGGACTAATAAACTTGGTGGAGGAGAAATGAGTGTTTTAAGAGGCGAAACTTTTGAAAAAGCCGGGGTCAACATATCAACAGTTTTTGGGCCTATTTCACAAGAATTGAAGGGTAAAATTCCAGGTTCCAAAACTGCTAAAGGCTTTTGGGCCTCGGGTATATCTGTTGTTATTCATCCTTACTCTCCTAAAATTCCAGCTATTCACATGAATACTAGGTTTATTGTAACTGGTAAAAATTGGTTTGGAGGCGGGACAGATATTACCCCCAATAATTTAAACTCGTCCAACTCTATTAAATTAGCAAATTACTTTCATAATGAACTTAAAGGAATATGTGAAAAATACCAGAAAGGAAGTTATTACAAATACAAAAATTGGTGTGATGAATATTTTTTTCTTCCTCATAGAAACGAGCCAAGAGGATTGGGAGGAATTTTTTATGATTACTTAGACTCAAAAAACTGGGAATCAGACTTCTCTTTTACTAAAGATGTCGGACAAACTTTTTTGAATTCCTACATTAATATAACAAAGAAAACAATGCATTTGAAATGGAATGATTCAGACAAAAATCTACAATCATTTAGAAGATCTAGATATGCTGAATTTAATTTACTTCATGACCGAGGAACAAAATTTGGTTTACAGACAAACGGTAATATAGATGCAATTTTTATGTCTTTACCTCCTAGAACTGGTTGGTAAGAACTCTAAAGCAAAATTAATACACTGTTTTTTTAAGGGTTGATAATTATTTTTGATCCACCACTTTCTTGTTTCTATTAAAACATTCCCTATTCTCTTTCCCTCCTTGAAACCAAGCTTTATTAAGTCTGCTCCATTGATAGGAAACTCTTTAAGCTTAAAATTTTTGATTTCTTCGAAAAGCATTAAGAACACTGTTTTTGTTAATTTTTTTTCCATAACAGCAAATATTATATGGTCTATAACTAATTCTTTATCAAATTCATAAAGTAAATATAAAACTTTTTTTAATGAAAAGTTTTTCTCATTAATTTTATTAACTATTCTTTGTTTTTGATTTTTGTTCAGGTGATTCAAAAAGCTTAATTTTTTGATCTTTCTTTTTCTAATTAAATATTTAATTCTTCTTTCAAATGAAACATCGTTGATTTCCCTTTCTAATTTACAAAGTGCTAAAAAATCATTTGAATCAAATTTGCAATCCAGAGACAACTCAAGAAATTTTTTTGTTTTTTTTAAAATAAATCTTGATTCAAAATTACTTAAAATTATTATCTTTTTAAGTTCGTTAATTCTTCTTTCAAATGATAATTTTAACAATTTTTTTTGAAATTTTTCACAAATTTTTAAATCTTTTCTGTAAAAATTTTTTGAATAGTAAATTGAAAATCTTAAGAATCTTAGAATTCTTAAAAAATCCTCCTGGATTCTTTTTTCTGTATCTCCTATAAACTTAACAATTGGTTTTTCTCTCTTAAGATCTTTCATCCCATTTTGAGGATCTTTTAAGTTACCAGTGGTATCACAATAAATTGAATTAATTGTAAAATCTCTTCTTTTTGAATCCTCTAATAAATCTGGAGAAAATTCTACTTTGGCTTTTCTTCCAAATGTCTCTACATCTCTTCTCATTGATGTTAAATCAAAGAAATCTTTACCGTCATGAATTACAATTGAACCATATTCGATTCCTACCAAAGAAATTTTAATTTTTTGTTTTTTTAAAATTTTTACTACCAACTCTATCGGTAAATCTGTTACCAGGTCAGGAGGTGATGAAATTTTGTTCTTTAATATCAAACATCTCACAACTCCACCAATCAAGAATAAATTTCCATTGTGTGGTTTTAACATAAGTTCAATTTTTTTTATTTGTGATAATGGAAGCTCGATATATTTAATAACTTTACTAAAATTTTTAATTTTCATCAAAATAACCAGGAATCAAATTTTCACCGTCGAACTTTGGTGGATAATATTTTTTATTGGGTTCTATTTTTTGAGTTGTAAAAAAAAAAAATAAACCCATGAAAATTAAAAACACAAATGCGAAGTTTAAATAAACAGATTTTTTACTAATTTTTTTTGTAGAAAGAAAAATTGTTAAAAAAATCAATAATACAAAGATAAAAATTAATACTTTAACCACTTACAAAAAAATACTATGTTATTATAAAATTATACAATCTATGGTTACTACCAAAATATTATAACAAGAATTTAATGATATGAGCACCTTAAGGATAATTTTTTTTTCAACACTCTTAATAGTCTTTTCTTTTAAAATACCATCAGCAAAGTTACTTTCTTATCAGAGTGAATATGAAATTAGTCTTGCAAATTCTGAAAAAATACGTTTGCCTGGAAAAACTTATGTAAACGAAGCTTCTGGTCAGCTTTTTATTGATTGGATAAATAACTGTCAGAACTCATGGGTCTCTAATCAAAGAATGATGACACGCTTTATAAATTCCCATGGTGTTGGAACAGTAAGTGAGATTAACTATTCTTTAAATGAAAAGACTGATGGTTCAGACATGGATTTTGTTTTAGAAGTTAAAGAAGATGCTGAACTAGTTGAAAGAGTTTATGGTGAGGCTAGAATAAAAGATAGTTTGATAGTTAAGTTTCCACAAACCGACAAAGAAAACTTAAACTTTTCAAATGATGTAATTTTTCCACATCATTTTCTTGAGGAGATAATTTCTAATCTTTATTCTGACAAACAAATGATTACCAAAAAAGTATACGAGGGAACGATACCCAACAAATTTTTCAACATTTCTGTTTTTTTGACAGACGAAATTATTAAAGAATCCAACTTAAAACTTCCTAAAGAGATTAACAACAAATTTAAAAAAATTAGGATGTCTTATTATCAAGACAATGAGCAAACCCCGGTCTTTGAACAAACTATAAACTTAAATGATCAAGGTGTAGCAAACTTTTTTAGATATGATTACCCTGATTACTCTTTAGTGTTGAAATTAAAAAAAATTACCTTGGTTAATTTAGATTGTAACTAGTTTAACTCTATTTTTGTTATTCAAACCATATTTTTTGATACTTCTAGCTAGCTTCAACTTTATTCTTTTATCTCTACTTAAAGAAATAAAAATGGTATTAGGAGCGGTTCTATTAATGACTACAGGACAGGTAATATTTATATTTTTCATTTTAAAATAGTTTTTAATTTCACTCAAATACATAAGATTTGTTTTATTGAATGATTGAAACTGAGTAAAAATTACTGTTTTTCTGTTATGCAAGTATGACTCTATATCGCTCAAAAGAACATACTTTAATGATATTTTCTTACTTTTTTTATTTTTTAAAAGACCATTATCTGGGTCCAAAAAAATAACATTATTTTTTTTAAAAAAATTCAAAGAATCGTTCAACCATTTTTCTCTATTTAATAACGGTATTTTTTTATTATAAAAATTTACATATTTACACAAATGTGTATTTTTTGTGAAAGTGTTAATATTTCTAAATTTTTTAAATTTTAACATAACAAATTCATCAAAAATTTTCCTATCAATGTTCTTAAATTCATTTTTTTTTAGAAAATATCTTTTTTCTCCATCTTTTTTATTTACCTCTTTTTCTCCAATTTTTTTTGGATCTACAAGGTACCAGTTGAGACCAATTTTCTGCTTAAGTTCACAGCTTAAAAACTTTAGAAACATAAATTTCTGAAAGTCATGAATGTCGCCTAAATACCTTTGTTGCATAAATTTTATACTATGATTAATTATTAGGCAGAAATAATCGATTAAATTTACCTAAAAAAGTATATTTTATAAAAACATAAAATATTTATCAATAAAATCAATATTTTAATTTTTTATATATCATCTTGGCACTATTCATGCATGTAATTGTGTATTAATTTATATTTATTAAATAAGGGAGAAAATTATGTTAAATAAGTTAATTCATTCTTTGCTTCCAGCATTAGGTAGAAACGCGCTAAAACTGTCTATTTTTTCTATAGTGTTAGCCTTTTCATTTAGTGCTTTTGCACAAGAAGAGGCAGCACCTGCTGTATCAGGTGAAGTTGCCTACATTTTAAATACATTCCTATTTTTGGTTTGTGGTTTTTTAGTCATGTTCATGGCTGCTGGCTTTTGTATGCTTGAGGCAGGACAAGTTAGAAGTAAAAATACTGCTGTTATATGCCTCAAAAACATTGGATTGTTCTCAATAGCAGGAATTATGTACTACTTGATTGGTTACAATCTTATGTATGATGGTGTTGATGGAGGTTATTTAGGCTCTTTCTCTATGTTTGATAGAAGTTCTGAAGTCGACATTGAAACTGGTTATGCAGCAGCATCAGATTGGTATTTCCAAATGGTCTTTGTGGCAACTACAGCTTCAATAGTATCTGGAGCTTTAGCAGAAAGAATTTTAATTTGGCCTTTCTTTTTATTTATAGCGCTTTTGACAGGATTTGTTTATCCAATTGCAGGATCTTGGCAATGGGGTGGTGGTTGGTTAAGCGAAATGGGTTTTTCTGATTTTGCAGGATCAACACTTGTTCATTCAGTTGGTGGATGGGCTGCACTTGCTGGAGCTATATTATTAGGAGCCAGAGAGGGGAAATTTACTCCTGATGGTACTGCTCAAACACTTCCAGGATGTTCGCTACCTATGACTACTTTAGGTGTATTCATACTTTGGTTAGGTTGGTTTGGATTTAACGGTGGTTCACAGTTAGCACTTGGTTCAGGTGCTGATGCAACAGCTGTTGCTGATATTTTTGTTAATACAAACCTTGCAGCAGCAGGTGGAGTAGTAGCATGTATGATTGTAAGCAAATTAACTAACAGCCATACAAATATCGCTGCAACCCTCAACGGTGCAATCGCTGGACTTGTTGCGATTACTGCAGAACCACTTACTCCATCTATGGGCCAGGCCATAATCATTGGTGCCATTGGTGGTATAATTTGTATGTACGGTATGAAACTAATGGATTTACTAAAAATTGATGATGTTGTAATGGCAATACCTGCACACTTGTTCGCTGGAATTTGGGGAACATTAGTTGTAGCATGGACTAACCCTGATGCATCTCTATTTGTTCAGTTTATTGGTGTTATTTCTTACGGTGCCTTTACATTGATAGCGAGTTTAATACTTTGGTTCGTCATCAAATCTGTGATTGGAATTAGAGCTTCCAAAGATGATGAAGAGTACGGACTTGATATGAGTGAATTAGGTACTATGTCATATCCTGATTTTACAAACAAAAAGTAAATAAAAGCTCCCCATATAAAAAGGGTCTATTTATCTAGACCCTTTTTAACCTTAAGGTCTTTCACAAAAAATATAAGCCAAGTAACTATCGCTGGGATACCAACCAAGAATTCTCTTACTCTTCTACCTATCGCAACAGAAAAAGCAACAGAAGGACTCAACCCCACATAGTTTCCAATTATAACAAATGCTAGCTCTTGGATACCAATTCCGGCTGGAACAAAAAAAGCAATTGCTCTTATTATTCCAGTAAAAGATTCAATTAGTATTACGTCTACAATTGAAACATGAACATTCATGATTAATAGAAAAACATAAATCTCAAATGCACCTGCCAACCATCCAATTAGCCTAAAAAGGAGTGCTTTTAATACAGTACCTTTTCTCTTATTGAGAGAATATAAAGAAATATCTAATTTAATAAAAAATAAAATCGTTTTTTTATCTAATTTAATATTAAAGATTGAATTATACTTTCTTATAAAGTGTCTTAATAATCTCCTTTTTATTATAGAATAGAAAAATATACATCCGAAAAAGATTGTAATTAATGAGATATAAATATAATGACTGTAATTAGAATCTATTAAAGATGAATCTTTAAAAATAACTAAAAAAAAGCTAAATAATCCTATTATAAATAGAGAAAATGTAGCTAAAATTAAATCAGCAAAAACAGTCGAGGAAGCTTCATGAGGTGATAATCCTTTTTTGATCCCTAAATAAATACGAACAAACTCTCCCGTGACATTTCCTGTAGGAAAAAATTTACCAGAAGTTTGAGCAATCCAAGTAATTATAAGCGACCAAAAGAAAGAAATAGATTTTTTTTTTAATAAAACAAACCATGTTAATGCATCAAAATATAAAGTAGGTATATGAGCTAAGACCAACAAATATAACTTACTTTTTTTTTTATTAATTAAATCCAACGCCTCAATTCCACCAAAAAAATCATAGACCCATTTAAATAAAAAAATTCCAAGAAATAAAAAAATTATAAACTTAATATTTTTTATTTTTAACATTTAAAAAATTTCTGAATTAACAATTTTTTTTATTACAATTTCTGGGGTATCTGAATCTACTCTTGGATGCCATGAGAAAAATGAAAATCTTCTGTAAAATAATTTTCCATGATGAGGCGGCTTAGTATAATCATAATTATAAATTTTTCGATAACATTCCTCATTCAAATGAAGATAATTTAAGTTTCCTTTTTCAGAATTATATATTTTTAAAAATTTTATTTTTTCTTTTTTTTCTTTTTCTGAAAGTTTGATGGTGATCTCATTTTTGGTAGATTTAACAAATTTATTACAATTTATTCGACCTTTTGAAAAATTATATTCAGCGTATTCATATACTTCAGTAATATTCCGTAACCTTGAACAAATAAAATTACTTACATCATGATCTTGATGACCACCCTCGTATGCTGGGCAAAAAATAGTATCTATTTTATGATCTTTTACTAAAAGATTAATTTTTTCAAAAGTTCTTTCTATATTTTCTTTTAGTTTTCTGGTTGGGATATCTTGCTTAAAGAATTTTTTTATTCCTAAAAGTTTTAACGATTTTTTCATCTCTTCATCTCTTATTTTTTTTTTTTCTTTATATTTTTTTTTATTCCAAAACCACATTTCTTCTTTTGAAATAACACCATTGGTGAGAAAAAAAATAATAATATTTTTTTTTTGTAAAAGGTTTTTTATTATGAATGTAGCTCCAACTAATTCATCATCTGGATGCGCAGCAACAAATAAAATATTCTTCATTAAGAATTCAAAACTTTTTTCCAATTTTTATAAAACACCGTAAAAAAAACATTCCTCCATGATGGACTGGTATTATATTTTTGTAAATTATATTTAATTTCTGAAATTTTTTTTTTTTCTTTAAGTAAACTATAAATTACTTTTACCCACTCATTTATGAGATATTTACTAATTATTATGCCATCAAAATTATGCCTAATTTTTCTACCGCCTCCATTAGGGGAAACTAAACATAAGGCTCCACAGGATTTTGCTTCCAACACTACCTGTGGGCCAGTTTCATATAGGGAAGGAAAAACAAACAAATCACAAACGTTCATAAAACTTGCTACCTCATTTTGATTTAAATAATTTGTTATTATTAAGTTTTGTCCCCCGATTTTTTTACACTCATCTCCATGTATATCTTCCCCAGTAAGAATAGTGGTGACTCGAACCCCTTTTTCTCTTAAATTTTTATGAATTTTAGCTAAAAAATTAGCACCTTTTAGTTCATGAATTCTTCCACAAAAAAAAAGTATTTTATTCTCAAGTGGAATTTTAAATTTTTCATAAAAATTTCTTTTATTTATTTTGATCTTTTTAAAGACCTCTTTATTGATACCCCGCTCTAAATTTACTATTTTTTTACTTTTCTTTATTTTTGAGAAGTCTTTTGAAAGGGTTTTAAAATCAATCATTACTTTTTCACAAAAATTAAAATATTTTTGAATCCAAATTTTTTGATTTTCTGATATTTTTTGATGCAATTTGATTTTTTTTATAAAAATTGAACTTAAAAACGAGGGGTAACTAGAAAACATTTTAAGAATATAGTGTTTTGTATATGAAGGTGTATCAGTATGATAAGATGTTGTTAATGGTTTTTTCCAAATAAAAGAAGCTAATTTTGCAGTCTTTGACATTGAAAATAGTTGATCAGTTGTGTGTATTAAATCGTATTTTTTTAGTTCAAAAAAAAGAATCGGATTAAAAGGAAATAGATCTGTGTAATCAGCATCTATTCCAACTACTTTCAGTATTTTTGATGAAAGAATTGGTTTATTGATTTTAAAATTTATGAAGTTATTAAGTTTTCTTTTTTTCTTTACCTTACCTAAAAAAAAAATATCCATTTTTATTTCTAATTTTTCTCTCAATAAAGACTCACATATTTTCTCCCAAAACTTTACATGCCCGCCTGACTTATTGGATAATTCTAAATCAACTAAAATTGCAACTCTTTTCATCTTAAGTTTTAAAAATAGCTGTTTGAAAAAAATTAATATAAAGAGTGATTATAATTATTGAGATTATATTTAAATATATACCCGTCTTGACCATAAATTTAATTGTAAATTTTTTGGATGAATAAGCAATTGCATTAGGTGGTGTTGATATTGGCATCATAAAGGCACAACTAGCAGCTAAAACCATTGGAAGTGTTATAAGAATAATATTCATATTAATTTCTGCTGCAAATGAAGCAAAAATTGGTAGAAATAAAAAAGTTGTCGCGGTATTACTTGTAAACTCTGTAATTAAGGAGGTAAAAAGTGAAACCAAAAAAATAATTACCCAGATTTCATAATTTTTAATATAATTTAAATTTTCAGATAAATCTTTCGCTAGACCTGTACTCACAACTAAAGAAGCCATTGATAGACCACCTCCAAATAATATAAGAATATCCCAAGGTATTTTTTTGAACCAATCAGAGCCTAGCAAAACATTGTATTTTTTATCGCAAGGTATAATAAAAAAAAGAAATGCGCAGGTTATTGCAATGCCTGAATCAGAAAAATTGATACCAAAAAAAGAATTTATTTTACTTTTAAAAATCCATAAAAAACCAGTCAGCACAATCACGAATCCACTCACTTTTTCAGCGTTTGACAAACCTCCAAGTTCTTTAAATCTTTTTAAAATCATTTTAAGATCTAATTGTTTACCGTCATCTTTTGTGTTCATGGAAAAATAAAGCCAAAGAGAAATTAGAATTAAAGTTGCTATAGGTAGTGTGAACAGTAACCAATCTATAAAATCTATTTGGTAATTATAGTTTTCGTTTAAAAAAGCAACGAGGATTGCATTTGGTATTGTTCCAATAGGCGTTATCATCCCTCCTATTGATGCTGAATATGCAACAGCCAGAATAAGCATTTTTGAAAAATATTCATCTTCTCTTTTATTAAGAGTTGTATCAACTATAAACTTGATTATAGGAATCATCAATAAACACGTTGCTGTATTAGACAACCACATACTAAAAAAGGCTGTAGAAAAAATTGTACATAGTAATAGCTTCCTCTTAGTTGAACCAAAACTTATAATCGATTTTAATGCCAATCTTTGATGAAGATTACTTTTTTCAAACCCTGAAGCTAATAAAAATCCACCTAATAATAAAAAGACAACTGGACTCGCATATTTAGACAAAATATCTTTAAGTGTTATGTCAATAAAAGTTGGAGACAAAATTATAGGAATTAATGCAGTTATTGAAGTTGGTATGGCCTCTGTTAACCAAAAAAAAACCATAGTTAACGTCATACCTAAAACAATTTTAGAGTTATAATCAAGACCATTATTTAAGTTAAAAATTTCTGGTAAAAAACCAAAAATAATCCCAGATATAAAAAATTTAATATTTATTTTCATTACTATAAATCTCTAGTTAATTTTTCTTCTTCTAAATTCTGCCACTCATTTTCTAAAGAGCTAAGTTCATCTTGTGCTAATTTTATTTCATGAGTTATTGCCTCGCTATTCTGATAATCAAAATTATTATAGTTATTTTTTTGTTCAAGCTGAATTGATAAGTTTGAAATATATTGCTCTTTAGTCTCGATTTTTTTTAAAATTTTTTTTATCTTTTTATCAAGACTTTCAGGTTTTTTACCTTTAGTTTTAAAACTTTCCAGGGGGGGTGGCTTTGATTGTTTATGCCTAATGTTTTTTGAAAAAATATCCTCACAATTAAGTGTTTTTGAAATGTTACCTTTCCCATCCAACAAAAAGAAATTATTCACAGTTCTTTTTAAAAAATCGAAGTCATGTGAGGTTAAAATCACACAACCTTTGAATTCTTTAATAAAATCTACAAGAATATCAATTGTTTCAATATCAAGATCATTTGTAGGTTCATCTAAAAGTAATAAATCTTTAGGGTTTGTCAAAATTTTCGCTAATAACAGCCTGTTTCGCTCGCCTCCTGACAACAATCCAACCTGTTGATCTAAACCCTTTGGATCAAATAAAAAATTTTTTAAATAACCACAAATATGAACCTTTTTATCTCCAACATTTATATAATCGCCTCCACCTGAAATCATATTCTCTTTTATGCTTTTGGAATTATTTAATTGAATTCCTGATTGATCAAAATATGAAATCTCTATATTTTTTTTTATTTTAATTGTGCCTTCATCAACTAATGTTGGATCGTTAATCATTTTTAAAAATGTTGACTTGCCTGAACCATTTTTTCCAATAATCCCAACTTTTTCTCCTCTAACAAACTTATAAGAAAAGTTACTAACTATATTTTTTTGTGATTCACCAAAACCATAGCTTTTTTTGATCTTGTTACAACTAACCAAAATATTAGGTCCAATATTATCTATTTCAGATACATTAATATTTGCTTTTGTAATAGATTTTAAAAATTCGCTTCTTTGTTTTTCATAATCATTTTTAAAAATAAGAATATTATTTTTTCTCCTTATATTTCTTTTTCTTCTTGCAGTAACCCCTCTTGATAGCCATTCCATTTCTTCATTGAGAATTTTTTTTTTATTTTCAATCTCTCTTCTTTCTTGCTCAATAAGATTTTTGCTCCACACTTCAAAATCAGAAAAGCCTTTTGGAGAAACTCTTATTCTTTTTCTATCAACCCAGAAAACTTTATTTGTGGTTTTATTTAAAAAATTTCTATTGTGACTTATTACCAGAAAAGCTCCTTTAAAAGTAAATTTCAAATAATTTTCTAACCATTGAATTGACTCAATATCTAAATGGTTGGTTGGCTCGTCAAGTAACAGCAGGTCTGGGTTTGTAATTATTATACACGCCAGATTGAACTTTCTATGCATACCACCAGACAATTTGTTAATAGATTGAGTCTTATCAATTTTTAGTTCTTCACAAACCTGTTCAATAAAGTACTCTTGTTCTTTTGATTTAATTAAATTAAGTAGAGCATCGTAAATTTTTATATTATTTTTATCAGTTAAGGATTGGTTAAGATAACCAACTTTAATCCTTTTACTTAACCATAATTCTCCAGAATCCAAAGCCAAATTTCCAGCAATTATTTTTAGTAATGAAGATTTTCCAACTCCATTTTTTCCAATTAAGGCAATCTTGTCGTTATCATGAAGACTGAATGAAACCTTTTCAAAAATTTTCTTTTTACCGTAACTCAGGTCGCAATCATTTAATGAGAAATAAACTTCGTTGTTCATCGAAAAATGGCTGGGGTGGTAGGATTCGAACCTACGAATGCCTGTACCAAAAACAGGTGCCTTACCACTTGGCTACACCCCAAGATTTATTGAAACATAATCATTTTTAATAGAATATACAAGTTTATAATGTATCAAAAGAATTAACAATTTTAGTTTTTTTTACCCAAAAATTTTTAAATTTGTTTCTGAAAATTCTATCTGCACTATCTAAATCTTTTTCATTTTCAAATAAAGCAAAACATGTCGCTCCTGACCCGGTCATTCTTGATAAAAGTGAATTTGTTTCATTTTTTAAAACGTAAAGAATATTTTTAATTTCTTCGCACTGAGTTATTGCCTGCTTTTCAAGATCATTCTTTTTTGAATTTAAAAAATCAATTATTTTTGCTCTACTAAGAAACTTTTCGTTAAAAATTGTTAATCCTTTTCTCCTCGGAATGGTAAGCTCTTCAAAAATTTTTTTAGTTGAAATTTCAATTAACGGATTCACCAATAAAACAAAAAAATTTTGATAATTATTTTTAATTTTTAAAACATTCTCACCATTTCCAGTCACTAGAGCTGAATTTCTAAAAAAACAGAATGGTATGTCTGCACCCAAGGAAAAAAGAGAGTGATGAAAGTCTTTCTTGCAATTTATATTAAACATTTCAATCAAACATAATATTACAGTTGCTGCGTTTGAGGAACCTCCCCCCATTCCCGACGATATTGGTAAATTCTTGGTCAGATTGATATGAATATTGAGATTTTTATTCAGTAACCTCTCAATAAATGCTACTGACTTTAATACAACATTATCTTTCAAGGAGAGCTTTTTAGAAAATGGGCCATCAATCGTAAATTTAAAATTCTTTGCTTTTTTAATTCTAATTATATCTCCAACATCACAAAAGGTCATCAAGCTTTCAATATTATGATAGCCGTTAGGTGTTTTTTCTAAAACTTCTAGGTATAGGTTTATTTTTGCGGGTGACAATTTAGTTACATCATCATTCACTATTTAATTCCTAGTTCTAGTTTTTCTAAAATTTTTTCTTTATTTTTAAAATTTGGTTCAATAATTAATACTCTTTTCCACTGGGAGCTTGCTTCTTTCCTTCTCCCTGACTTCCAATAAGCATCACCTAGATGATCATTAAGAGTTGCATCATTGGGCATCATTGAAACTGCCTTCTCAAGATAAAAAATTGATTTGTCTATTAGTCCTGTTAAATAAAATGCCCAGCCAAGAGAATCAATAATGTACCCATCATTTGGCTCAAGCTCTACAGCTTTTTCTAACAATTTTACTGCTTTATCAAGATTTAAGTTTCTATCTAACCAACTATAAGCCAAATAATTGAGAACATAAGGGTCATTGGGATTTATTTCTAAAGCATCACTGAGGTCTTTTTCAGCCTTTTTCCATTGATTTGACCTTTCATATGCAATTCCTCTGGAATATAATATGGCAAATTTGTTTTCAACTAATTCATTTTCGATCACTTTAGAATATAATTCTATTGATTCTTTGAATTTTTTTTGTGATCTCAATTTGTCCGCTAGAAGCAATGTAATTTGCCAATTTTTTGGGAAGGTTTTTGAAAGATTTTTTAGATCATCTAATAATTGTTTTTCAAACAAAGAATTTTCTTGCAAAGAGTTTTTTAATTTTATGAATTTCATAAAATAAAGATTTCTTTTATTAACGTTTGAAATTAGTTCAATTGCTAACTGCTCATAACCAATTTCTTCTAATGCATTAGCCACTAAAAGTTTCATAGCGTTAAAGTTTGGTCTAATCCTTAGTGACAGTTTTCCAAAAAAAATGGAATATTTTAATAAATTTTTTTGGTAATACCAGCTAGATATATTGTATAGAGTTTCTGCAAGTCCGTCTTTTTGTGTTTTAATAGGATTAAGTAAATAATCATTATTCAAGAAATAACTCATTCTATAAGGTTTTAAATTTGAATCCTTTAAAGACATTTCTTTAAAAAATTTTTCGGCCTTATTTTTTTCGTTAAGCTTTAAAAATGAGTAAAATAATAATTCTTTTATTCGTATTGATGAGAAGTTTTGTTCTTCTACTTTAGTTAAAAAAGTTAATGCTTCTTTTTTTTTTCCTTCAACTAATAATAGCATCCCTTTATGCAAACAAATTAGTGGAACACAATCTTCAATATTTAACTTATCAACATTAGATTGTTCAATATTAGTCCAAAGAAAAATTGCTTTGAGGAAATTAATATCTAAATATTGAGAATGAGATTCCTTTAGATAATTGTTTATCGGTTTTTTATTTATTATGCTGTTGGTCAGAGTAAAAAAAATAGCTGATACGTTATTTTTGTCATTACTTAATATCTTAGAAGAAATTTCAGTTGCCTTTCCCCAATCCTCAAAAATCACTGATTGAAAAAGTGCCTCTTCAAGCATATTTTCACTTATTTGATTTATATCTATAGAAGGGAAAAGATTTTTTAAGTTATTTACGTCTCCAGCTTGCCTTGCATAGCTCCAGGATAAATATTTACCATACTGATTAGCAGATAAATTATTGTAAGAAAAAATAAAAAAAATCAAAATAAAACTGATTTTTATAAATGAATTTTTACATATTCGTATAATTTGGACCACCCCCTCCTTCAGGTGAAACCCAGTTGATGTTTTGCAGGGGATCTTTAATATCACAAGTTTTACAATGAATACAATTTTGCGAATTAATCTGAAGACTAGGTTGACCATTGGTACTTAAAATCTCGTAAACTCCTGCTGGACAATATCGTTGTTCAGGAGAATCATATAATTTATAATTATTTGAAATAGGTATTTTTTCGTCAATTATTTTTAAATGACAGGGTTGATTCTCTTCGTGATATGTTGATGAAAAAGAAACATTTGTCAATTTATCAAAGGTTATCTTTCCATCTGGTTTTGGGTACTGAATTGGCTTAAAATGTTTTTTTTCTTTGAGTGATAAATGATCCGGTTCTCCATGTTTAAGAGTCCAAGGAGCTTGTCCCTTAAACAATATTTGATCAATTCCAGTTAACACCATTCCAATTTTCATTCCATATTTAAATGATGGACGCACATTCCTGGCCTTTTTTAGTTCCATTCCAGCCCAGGAATTTACAAATTTTTCCTGATAATTTATTATTTGTGTGTTTTTATTTCCAAGATTTAATTCATTAAATACTTCAGAAGAAGCGATTATACCTGATTTCATTGCAGTGTGTGTTCCCTTAATCTTTGGTGTATTTAGTGTTCCTGCATCACATCCAATCAATGCTCCTCCTGGAAATGAAAGTTTTGGTAAGGATTGCCAACCGCCCTCATTTAAAGCTCTTGCACCATAAGAAATCCTTCTTCCACCATCGAATATTTCTTTTACAGTTGGATGTGTTTTAAATCGTTGAAATTCATCATAAGGTGACATGTAAGGGTTTTTATAGTCCAAACCTATTACAAAGCCGACTGAAATTAAATTCTCAGACAAGTGATACAAGAAAGAGCCTCCATAGGTATCTGTATCAAGTGGCCATCCGATAGAATGCATCACATGACCAGGCTTTGAGTTTTCAGGTTTTACTTCCCACAACTCTTTTAGTCCAATTCCATATGTTTGGTGTTGCGAGTTATCTCCCAAGTTAAATTGGTTAATTAATCTTTTGCCCAAATGACCCCTGCAACCCTCTGCAAAAAGTGTGTATTTAGAAAAGATTTCAATACCTGGCTGGAAATTTGAACTAGGCTTTCCATCTTTATCAAGACCTAAGTCACTCGTAATAACTCCAGCAAGCTTACCTTCAGATAAGATTATATCAGATGCAGCAAATCCCGGATATATCTCAATTCCCATTGCCTCAGCCTTTGTAGCAAGCCATTTACACAAAGACCCCAGTGAAATAATAAAATTACCATCATTATGCATTACTTTTGGAATAAAAAGCTTTGGAATATTGTACGATTTTGACTCACTCAGAAATTTAAGTTCTTCACTTTTAACTGAAGTCTTAACTGGGCAACTGTTGTCACTTCTCCAATCTTCTATTAATTCATCTAAAGCTGTTGGCTGAAGAATGGCACCAGAAAGAATGTGCGCGCCAACTTCTGAGCCTTTTTCAACGACACATACTGAAAAGTTTTTTCCTTTGGACTGACATAATTTTTTGAAATTTATTGCTGCAGATAGACCAGCCGGACCAGCACCAACTATTACAAGGTCATACTCCATTTTTTCTCTATTTATATTTAAATCTGTCATTCTTTAAACTTTAATTATCATAATAATTCAATAATATATATATAAATGAATGTTAAAAACATAAAGTCTTTTATTGATTTTTATAAATCACTAGAAATTTCCACATGCATAGCACCTTTCCCAAGGATCTTAAACAATGAAAATCAAAAAAAACCATTTTTAAAACAAATTAACCCACCAACTATATCGCACCACAATAACAAAGGAAAAGACGAAAAACTCAAAGAATTAATTGAGGAAATTAAAAATTGTAAATGTGACCTCAAAGACGTTGCCACTAACACTGTTTTTTCCGACGGTCAAAATAATTCTAAAATTATGTTAATTGGAGAGGCACCAGGAGCTGACGAAGATAAAATTGGAAAGCCTTTTGTTGGACAAGCTGGTCAACTTCTAGATAAAATGTTTGATTGCATAAATCTTAACAGGAAAAAAAATTTCTATATAACTAATTTAGTTTTTTGGAGGCCACCAGGTAACAGAAAACCAAATAAACATGAAATTTCAACTTGTCTTCCACTAACCAAAAAACACATAGGTATTATCAATCCTAAACTTCTAATATTGCTTGGCAATGTTGCATCACAATCAATATTATCATCAAACGAGGGAATAAATATTTTAAGAAAAAAAGAAAATTATTTCATAGACAAAGAATTAAATTTAAAGATACCTGTAAAAGCAATCTTTCATCCTGCGTACCTTTTAAGAAATCCTATAGAAAAAAAAACAATGTGGAATGATCTACTGGACATTGATGAATTTATTTCAAATAATAATATTATTTAAATGAAAAGTTTTATAAGCCTAAATATCTCTATATTCATAATTTCAGATACACGTAATGAAAGATCAGACAGATCTGGTAAAATTCTTGAGGAAAGTCTTAAAAAGTCTGGTCATAAACTAGCTGAAAAATTATTTATTGAAGATGAGGAAAAACTCATATTAAAACATCTTAAAAATTCTATAAAAAAAAAAAAAGTTAATGTAATCCTTTTAACCGGCGGAACTGGGTTGACTGGTCGTGACTCAACCCCTGAAGCAGTTAAAAAAATTCTTGATAAAGAAATACCTGGGTTTGGTGAAATTTTCAGATATGTAAGTTATAAAAAGATTGGAACATCCTCGCTTCAGTCAAGAGCAATTGCGGGTTTAGCCAATGGTAAATTTATTTTTGCATTACCTGGTTCTCCGGGCGCTTGTAAAGATGCATGGAATGATATTTTGAAATATCAATTAGATTCAAGAACAAAGCCTTGTAATTTAGTAGAACTGATACCACGAATATTTGAAAAAAAAAAAGCCAATTAATAGTGGAAAGAAATTTTTTTAAAGACATTGATAAAAAAATAATAGGTGTGGACGAGGTTGGAAGAGGTGCACTTGCTGGACCGGTAGTTTCATGTGCCCTGCTACTCGATAAAAAAATTAGGGTTTATCCCCTCTATAAGGACATAAATGATTCAAAAAAACTAACTGAAAAAAAAAGATTAATATTATCTGAATTAATTAAACAAAATTCTATTTTTTCCATAGGAATAGTCTCGAATATTGAAATTGATAAATTAAATATACTTAATGCAACTATACTTTCAATGAAAAGAGCTCTAAAAAAATTTTGTATGTTAGACAATACAATAAAAATAGATGGCCCAAGAATCTTCGATTTAAATGAAAAAACTTTTTTTATAAAAAAAGGAGATCAAAAATCAGTGAGTATTGCATCGGCATCAATAATAGCAAAATGTCACAGGGACGAAATTGTAAAAAAACTAGCTATCAATCATCCACTTTACCAATGGGAAAAGAACAAAGGCTACGGAACAAAAAAACATATTGATGCAATTAAAAAGTTTGGAGTTTCGAACCTTCACAGAAAAAGCTTTCTATCAAAGATATTAGATTAATGAAACTGGTAAAATAATATTAACCTTTAACCCTCCCAGAGAAGAGGATTTATCTAACCAAATTTTGCCTTTATAAATCTCTACTATGTCCTTTACTATATTTAACCCAAGCCCACTACCAGGTGTTTGTTCATCAACTCTAAACCCTCTTGTAAATACCTTGTTTTTTTGTTCTTTTTCAAGACCAGGTCCATCGTCCTCAATTAAAATTTTTACCTCATTTTGGCTCAGGTTTTCAAACTTTATTCTGACCCTTTCTCTCCCCCATTTACATGCATTTTCTATTAAATTCCCTATTAATTCTTCCATATCCTCCAAACTTCCATAAACGAAAAACTCTTTAAATCCTTTGTCTAATTCAATTTGCTTGCTAGGGTATATTTTTTGAAAAATAAGAACCATTTTGTTTAAGAACTCTATGAAAGCAATCTTAGACTTTATATTTTTTCCTACAGATTCTAGGTGTGCTTTTTTTAAATATCTATCGATATGCTTTTTCATTAAGATGATTTGATTACTCAATAGTTTATTTTCTTTATCTATTTCATTTGTTATAACGGCCAATGGTGTTTTTAGAACATGAGCTAAGTTTCCAACATGTGTACGAGCTCTTTCAACAATTTTTTCGTTATGTTCCAACAAGTCATTTATTTCAGTTGCCAGAGGTTGAACTTCTAGAGGATATTTTGCTTCTAATTTTTCCTTATCTCCATTTCTAATTTTGAATAATGCATCTTTAATTTTATTAAGAGGAAACAACCCAAATCTTACTTGCAGAAATACAGCTATCATAAGACCTACTCCCAAAAAAATAAGTATGGCTGACAAAGTATTATCAAATTTTTTTATATTTTCTTTGTACTCAAATGTATCACCAGACAAAATAAAAGTTATTGGCTCTGTTATACCAGGAAAAGAAATTTCCCTCTCTACAATATACAGATTTTTCTGCTCAATCACTTGGTCTTGATTATTACCGACGGAATCAATAAATTGAGTGCGCCCTCCAATAAGCCTTTTATCAGTTGTAAAAACCTGATCCCACATTGATCTTGACCTGCTAAGCGTTTTATTACCTTTATTAATTTGCCAATACCAACCAGAATATGGTTGAAAAAATCTGGGATCTCCAATTGATGTAACTACTGTAATACCTTCTGAAGAATCAACTTTACTACCACCTATTAAAGTCTCAACTAAAAGATTTAATCTATCATCAAAAGCCTCAAAGTTGTTTTGTTTATTTAAGTCTGATAGTAAAAGACCTGCAGATAATAGAGTCAAAATTATCCAAACAGTAGCACTAAAAAAAAGTCTAACTGCTAAAGAATTCATTTTATTCTTTTTCTATAGACAACCTATAACCATAACCCCTCTCAGTTTTGATAAGGTCCATACCCATTTTTTTTCTAAGTCTTCCGATAAAAACCTCTATTGTATTTGAATCTCTATCAAAGTCTTGGTCATATATATGTTCTACCAGTTCTGTTCTAGTTATAATTTTATCTTGATGATGTAAAAAGTATTCAACTATTTTATATTCATGAGAAGTAAGTTTTAATTTCGTACCATTAAGGAATACTCTATTTGATTTTGTGTCAATTCTAAGCGGTCCACATTCTATATCTGATGACGCATGCCCTGCAGACCTTCTTATTAATGCTCTCAATCTAGCAAGAACCTCTTCCATTTGAAAAGGTTTAGTTACATAATCATCAGCACCTGCGTCAAAACCTGACACTTTGTCGCTCCATTGTTCTCTGGCTGTTAAGATTAGTACCGGGAAATTTTTTTTTTCTTTTCTCCATTTTTCTAAAACCGTAATTCCATCAACTTTCGGTAAACCTAAATCTAATACAACGGCATCGTATGGTTCTGTGTCACCAAGAAAGTGTCCCTCTTCTCCATCAAGAGCTGTATCAACTGAGTAACCTGAATCTTCAAGTGATTGCTTAATTTGATTGTTAAGGTTAGGGTCATCTTCTATAACTAAAATTCTCATTATTTGCCTCCTGTCACAACAGATAAAATTGTGGAAGTACCTGCATCTACTCTTATTTGCTTAACCAGATTTCCAGGCTCTATTATCATAATATCATAAACCCACCCAAAAAGACCCTTCTCATTATCCTTTAAACTAATCGAAATAACTCTTCCAGCATATTTTTGATTAACTTTAACTAAGATTTCGTCAAGTGGAAGTATTTCTCCTTCGTTGACAGCTTTAATCGCCTTCTCATGATCAGCTAACTGTTCATTTGAAAAAACGAAATCAAACTTAAATAAATTAAGTAAAAAAACTAACCCTATAAAAGGTAAATATCTTGTCAAACTATTCATAATATATTTTTCTGCGCTTTACTCATAAGTTTGGATATTGGTTTCTTTTCAAAATCACTCATTGAAAACCATAAAAAGTCTTCAAGTTTCCTTTTTTTATTTAATAATATCTCAACCATAAGGACTTTCAATTGAAAATGACTAAAATTATGTTCAAAGGTACTGATAATGCTAAAATTTTCTGAAATTTTGTTTTTTTTTTTCCATTTTTTTACTTGATTTTTATATATTTCTTTTATCTCCTTAATTTCTTGGTATTCAACATATTCAGAAGTAGGAAATTCATATAAACCCTGTAAAATTTTTTTTTTTGATTTTCCAGCTAAAAATTTATTATTAAATCTGACTAAAAAAATAACTCCGGCTTTGGTAGATCTTTTAATTCTATTTTTCGGTTTAAAATTAGCTTTCCCATTGCTTTTACAAAATTTATTGATTGGACATAAAATGCATTGTGGTAAACGGTTCTTACAAATAATATTTGCAAGATCCATCAAGGATTGAAAATAATCTTTGTTATTTTTCAAAGGCGTAAGTTTTTGAGCTAATATTTTAATTTTTTTTTTGAAGTTTTTTTCTGATCGATTCAAATCAAAAACCCTCAACAAAATTCTTTCAATATTACCATCAATAACTGCGCAAGATTCATCTTTAAGTATTGCTGAAATAGAGCTTGAAGTATATTCCCCAATTCCTGGTATATTTAATAAATTTTTTGAATTAACAATCAATTTATTTGTTTTAAGGAATTCTTTAGCCTTAAACAAATTTTTTGCTCTTTGGTAATATCCAAGACCTTGCCATTCATATAAAATTTCCTCTAGGGTTGCATTCATAAATAATTTGAGGCTTGGCCATTTTTTTAAGAATCTTTTATAAAAAGGAATAACAGTTGCAACTGTTGTTTGCTGAAGCATAATTTCTGAAATCCAAATCTTATAAAAATTTTGATGTGTTTTTTTTCTCCAAGGTAAATCTCTCTTATTAAAAGAATACCAGTCCAAAATTATTTTTTGCCACTCTTTCTTAAAAGCTAAAGTAATGTCATAATCATATTTCATGAGTGCAAAGAAAAATATAAATAACCTAAAAAAAGTTTCAACTATTTTACCTCAAATCTTTAAAAAGATTAATAAAAAGGGTAATCCTCAATTATTGGAAATAAAGATGAACTGGACATCAATAATAGGTAAAGAATATGCTGAGCGATGTCATGTTTCTTCTTTAAAAAAAATTAATCATAAAAACGTACTCACTGTTTACTGCAGTGATGCAAGTTTATTTGAACTCTCTTATTCAACTCTTGAAATTAAAGAAAAAATAAACGGGTTTTTTTTAAGAAATGTTGTGGATATAATAAAGTTCAAAAAATTATTACAAACGTAAGCATTTATGGTAAAAACTAGCTATGTTTTACAACAATTCTACTTTTAAAATTATTGCATTTTTGGCGTTATTCTTCCTAACCAGCTACGATGTTGAATCAAGGATCGTTGATACAATTGAAGCTCTACAAGAAAAAAAAATTGGTGATAAACAAGCATCCATTAAGATTGTTGAATTTGCTTCTCTAACATGTGGGCATTGTGCTAAGTTTCATAATGAAGTATTTCCAAAAATTAAAAAAGAATATATCGATACAGGTAAGATTGTATTTACTTATAGAGATTTTCCTCTAGATAAATTTGCTTTGAAGGCATCCGTAATCGCAAGATGTTCAGGAAATGATAGATTTTTTAGTTTTTTAAAAGTTTTGTATAAAAAACAAAAAGATTGGACCAGCACTCAAGATCCATTCAAGTCTCTTTTAAAAATTGCGAAATTAGGCGGTTTAAAGAATGATGAAATTAAAGTTTGTGTAGGAAATAAATCAATTGAAGATGGTATCCTCAGAGAAAGGCTTAGTTCTTCAAAAAAATATGATATAAAGGCAACTCCAACAATTTATATAAATAATGAAAAATATGACGGAGACCTTACATTTGAAGCACTTAAATTAAAAATTGACTCATTATTAAATTAATTAAAATTGTTTACTGTAAATAAATTAAAGATATCTGGATTTAAGTCATTTGCACATCCGACCGAGTTGTTAATTGAAGAAGGTGTTACTGGTATCATTGGCCCTAATGGATGCGGAAAATCTAATATTTTTGAGGCAATTAGATGGGTTATGGGCGAATCATCTTCAAAAAGTCTCAGATCAAGTTCAATGGATGATGTAATTTTTAATGGCACCCAGAATATTCCTGCAAAAAACTTTGCTGAAGTCAGTATTGAGCTTGACGAATTTCAAATAGATGGTTCACAAAATCTTAATATTGACGATAAAAAAGTTATTATTAGCAGAATACTTGAGAGAGGAGTGGGCTCATTCTTTAAAATTAATAACAAAGATGTGAGAGCAAAAGATGTTAGCGTTTTATTCTATGATTCTGGGAGTGGACCAAGGTCAAGTTCAATAATTACTCAAGGAAATATAGATCAGGTAATTAATTACAAGCCAATTGAAAGAAAAATTATTCTTGAGGACGCAGCTGGTATATCAGGCTTACAGGCAAGAAGAAGAGAGTCAGAGCTCAAATTACAATCTACAGATATAAATTTAGAAAAAGTACAAATAAATCTAGATAACCTTTTCGATCAAAAAAAAAGTTTGTCAAGACAGGCAAGACAAGCGGAAAGATATGAAAGCTTATCTGAGTCAATAAAGTTCTATGAATCTCTTCTAGTTTTTTCAGAGTGGAAAGACCTGAATAATAATTTAGACCATTACACAAGAAGTATAATTTCTCTAAGACAAAGTCTGGAGAATTTTGTTCATGAATCCTCGCAAAAAAAGGAAAAGTTTCAATCTTTAAGAACTCAGTTTGATAAACATCAAGCAATTGGAAATAATTTAAACAAAAAACTATACGAGACGCAAAGTCACAAAAACAATTTTTCAAACCAACTTGACCTTATCAAAGATAAAAAGGAGGAAATAAAAAGATTTCTTGAAACAGTTGAAACAGATAAAAATAATGAGTTAAAAGTTCTGAATGAACTAGAAATTTATATTACAGAATGTGAAAAAAAAATCAGTAATACTTCAAATAATTTTAATTTGAAGAACAAGTTAGATTCAGAATTATCAGAAGAAATGAGACTAAGAAATGAGGTTAAACATATTGAAAGTATATATGTAAGCGAAATTCAATTAACACTCGGGGATGAGTTTAAATCTGATAACTTAAAGGAGGAAAAAGACTCCCTAAAAAAAGAAGATGCAGTCAACAAAAAAAATATGAAAATTTTGACGGAAGAAATTAAAAATTTAGAAAAGTCTTTTAAGAATGAAGAGGCACTCATAAAAGATCAAAATTCAAAAAAATTATATTTTGAAAAAAACATTTCTACTCTTAAAGATTCAATTCATATTAATAAGAAAAAAAAATATTCCAATGAAGAATTGTTAAAAAAAATAGATGAGGACGTTGAAATAAATCTGAAAAAATTTACTGAAATTAACACTGAGATTAAAACTCTCAATCAACTAATTGGAGATGCAAACCTATCAAAAGATTCAATTGTAAACTTAATTAAAATTAAGCCAGGTTATGAAAATGCTGTTTATGCAGCTTTGATGTACGAGCTGGATGCTACATTGAATAGTAAATCCTCAAAAAAATGGATAAGTAGGAAAATTGATGATCTTGAAGCAGTTGAGAACCCATTATCCAACTATATTGACGGTCCTAAAGAATTGGATCTTATTCTTTCACAAATTTTTTTAGTTGAAAAAAAACATAATGTTCTTGAAGAACAAAAGAAGCTTAAAGTTGGGCAAATTT
>CACNAV010000004.1 GCA_902618535.1 uncultured Alphaproteobacteria bacterium
CTTAAATACAGTTTAAAACTAAGCTTTCAATTTCAATTTTATTTACTTGAGACAAAGGAGTTTAATAAGTTAACTAATGTAGAGAGCAGATTTATAGATGCGTTTTTAGAACGAAAGTTTGGAACATCATTGGAGATTAAATCTCTTTCAAGGTTTTTAATTGAAAATAACTACAAAAAAAATGCAAAATATCTCAACAAATTAATTCAAGTTATAGGTACCAGAAGTGAAAAAAGGATTATAAAAACCTTTTTTGAACAGTTTCCAGAAATAGAAAATATTTTTTCTAATCAATCAAACGTTAAAGAGAAAAAAGACTACACAAGTTTTTTTGAAAACTATCAAAACTATCTTTTGGTTCTGTTAGTAATTTTTTTAATTACATTTATTGTCATTATTGTTTCAGTTTAAGTGTTTAATTTTTTCACTCACCACGGAATAGTATCTTCCTCATGAAACAAACCTCCAGTTGGGCCGTCATCATCAAGAGTAGCTAATCGAAGAGAAGTTTTATAACTATCTTTCACTTCCATAGGAGCTTTAGGCCCACCTAATTCAGTTTTTACCCAGCCTGGATGTCCAGAATTAACCTTAATTTTTGTATCCTTAAGCTCAAGAGCAAGATGAATTGTATAGGCATTTAGTGCAGTCTTAGAAGCATTATATGCAAATTCTTTTGCCGGTGCTATTGGTGAATCTTTAGATGAATGAAGGGTCAATGAACTAAGTATTGTTGAAACGTTTACTATTCTTCCTGCATCTGACTTTTTAATAAGGGGAAGTAATTTTTGAGTAAGAGAAATGACAGCGAAAAGATTAGTTTGAAATGTATCTTTTATATCTTTATCGCTAACACTTGAACTGTTAGTAACAAATAAGTCATTGGTCAAGAGTACACCAGCGTTGTTAATCAAGATATCTAATTTTTGATATTTATTAGAAATAAAGTCATAAACTTTATTTGGTGCATTTAAATCATGTGCATCATACTCTACAAGATCAGCATCATACCCCAGTGAAGTCATCTCCTCTAATGCTTTTTTTCCTTTATTCAGGTCTCTAGCACCTAAAATTACCTTTATACCACTTTCTGCCAATTTTTTTGAAGTTTCAAATCCAATTCCTCTATTTGCTCCAGAAATAAACGCTACTTTTGTCATAAATGTTCCTTTTTATAAATTAAAAAAAATTAATTAGGTTAAATAAATTTAACGTTAATTATATTATAGTTAATTCAAACTTAGAGTTTATCAATAATATTTATGAAATAAATGTCAAAGTTTTATTGGTTAACTTTTAGGAAAAATCACAAAAAATAAATAATACTTGTAAATGCGAATGATAATTATTATCATTAAATTATGAGAAAAGAAGAATTTGATGACCTAATGTTACAAATTATCACTAATGTAATGGAAGAGAAACATGAAAAACACTTCGTGTACAATCGAATATTCAAAAAATTGTTAAACTCAAAAAAACCAAACAAGCTTAAACTCGCAAAATATATACTTGGAAGATTACTAAGAGAGTCTTACAGAATTTTTTTTACTGCTCAAATCAACGCAACACAACATTGTCCACATAATAAAGAAAATGAAAATAAAGGAAAAATTGTTTATCATTAATTACACGTAATTTATTTCTCAAACTTAAATTTTACTTTGCCTAATTTAAATTATCCTTATCGGAATAAAATAATTTAGTTCTTCACTCGCAGGCGTTTTAGAATTGATAATCTATTGACGTTACTGAATAGATTGGCACATATGTTGCGAATGATTTTATATGTTAGATGCAGTTTCTAATGATAAAAAAATAGTTATTGAATGGGGTTTTTTTGGCCTGATTGAATTTTTAATCTCTGAAAGTAGAAATATTCAAAAAAAATATAAAAGTGCATTGGATATTGGAAGCTCTCATGGAAACCATACAAAAATTATGAGACACTTTGGTCTCAGCGTTGACCAAATCGACAAATACGAAAATAATGCAGAAATTAATAATGATTTCAATACATATAATTTTAAAAAAAAATATGATGTTATTTTTTGTTCTCACGTTATAGAACATCAACGAAATGTTGGATTTTTTCTTGATAAAATTTTCGATACATTAACAGACAACGGTGTGTTAGTAATTTCTGGTCCAAAACATCCAGCTGAGAGATTTGTTGAGGGACATATTCAAAGTACAATTATGCCAATATTTCTGCAAAATTTAATTTTTGCTGGGTTTGATTGTAAAAATGCAAAAATATTGTCAATGGCAGGAATTGAAAATTCATTTATCATAAAAAAATCAAAAGATTTTAACCGTAAAGAACGAATTAAAAGTAATTATAAATGGACTAAAAAACATCAAAATAGGTCCTTCGTTAAATTAATTGAAAAAAATGTCATTAAAAATGATTGTCTATTTGTTAAAAATTGCAAGATTTGGAAATTAGAAAATTTAGGAAAAAATGAGCTTGAAGAATATCCTTCCACAGATGTAGCACTGAGCCTAAATTTTCCCAATGATTATGAATACAAAGATTTTGTCATTGATTTTATAATTGATGGCCAATTTTTTCTTTTTGATCAAAACAAAAATATCTTAAGTGATAACAAAACAAGAATAGTACAATTGAAAATATGAAATTATGAAAAAAAATAAAGATAACCAAAATAATGATATTGGCGTTTTTGCACTTATAGAATTTTTAATCTCAGAAAAAAAAAAAAACAAAAGTAAAAATGTACTTTTACTTGGAAATTTTAATAACCAACATAAAACTATAATTAAGAAATTTGGTTTTAAAATTGATGAAATGAGTAAAAGAAAAATAAGTTCAATATTTCATCTTAAAAAATTTCAAAAGAAATATGATGCTGTTATTTGTAATCACGTAATTCAATATCAACGAAATACAGGTTTTTTTTTAGACAAAATATTTGATATTTTAAATGATGAAGGCATTTTGGTTATTTCTGGACCAAAAAATTCTCCCGAAACATTAATGGAGGGACAAATTTCAACATGCATTTTACCTGTTCTTATACAAAACTTAATTTACTCAGGGTTTGACTGTAAAAAGGGAAAGATGATGTCTATAGGCTTGTTTGAAAATTCATTTATAGTACCTAAAGGAAAGTATTTTGATAGAGAAGAGAGATATGAGACAGGTTTTAAATGGTCTGAGAATCATAGAAAAAGATCTCCTTTTGAATTAATAGCTGGCAAGACCATTAAAAACGATGTTTCTTTTTTTAATAATTGTAAAGTCTGGAAAACGAAAACATTTTTAAGTGATTCTGGTAATTTGAAAAATGGAATTGTGTTTAATTATCCTGATAAATACCAGCTCAGGAATATTCCATTCAATTTCTATGTACAAAAAAATATAATGTTTTTTGATAAAGACATGATAGCCTTAACAAGTCAAAACAATAAACACGAAATTATGATCTAAAAATAAAGTAAAGCTTTTAAAAATTTTTAGATAAATGAAATGCAAGACTTTCAAACACTTTATCCCAACAATCAATTGAATTTTGTCTTAAAATGTAAATACTTGGGTACCAATCTGTTTTGTTACCTGACAGTCCCCAACGCCAATCAGGTATTTTGGGTAACAGTAAAGTTGTAGGAATAGTCATGGTTCCTGCAAGGTGAGCCAATACAGTGTCAACTGAAATAACTTGATCCATATTGGATACCAACATTGCTGTTTTACTGAAATCATCGAGGAACTCGTCGCAATTAAAAACATTTTTAAAGTGCGACAGAAAATTAGTTTCTTTTGTATTTAGATTTTTTTGTATAATAAAAAATTTACAATTTTCAAATTGTTTAAATATTGTGCTAAAAAATTCTATCGGTATCGAACGAATGTTATCTCTTCGATGACTTGGGTTACCTCGCCAAGATAAACCAATTCTAATTTTTTTTATCTTTATTTGTTTGACTAAATTTTTTCCGAGAACAATTCTATTTTTTTTTAAATTGAAAGGTAAGGGCTGAGGAATAAAGTTTATTTTTTCTGAAAGAATATAAGGAAGGCTCATTAAATTTGTTTTAAAATCATGATCCAAGATACTTGCATTGCTATATTTACTATTAATGTCTACATTATTTAAATATGGAGATGTTTTGAGTAAACTTATAATTTTTTTATGAGCACTAAGTGAAATTTTAAAACCGCAGTCCTTTAAAATACTTATGTATCTAAGAAACATAATATCATCACCAAAACCATCCTCATTGATAATAAAAAGCTTTTTTTGTCTTGAATTCTTAAGGTGATTTTTTTGTAAATTTATCAGAGGAATATTGCTTTGGTTTAGATTGCTAGTTTTATCCCTTACTTTTTCAAAAAAATCTAAATTTTCTTTGTCCAAAAAATTTAGTTGCAATCTAATAAACGCGAGATTCCTTTTTGCCCAAATATTATTTGAATCTAAACTCAGACATTTTTTAAAATAATCAATTGATTTATTTATCTCGCCATTTTCATATAAAAATAGAGCAATTCTTAAATTTGTTTCAATGTTTAAAGGATCTATATGTAAAGAAGTTGTTAGACATTCATTTGCCATTGACATCTCCCTGTTAAGCATATAGGAAAGTCCTAATTGAGCCCAAAAATTTGGATTTTTATGATCATTGTTTACACATTCAGCAAATATTTTTATTGCCCGATCATAATCCTTGGTATTTTCTAGAGTCTGGCACCCAAACTTAAATAAGCTTTCTAAGTTTTTATCTGTTAAACTTTTTTGCATATTATTAGAACTAAAAATATAATAGGGTTAATTAAACTTAATATTTAGCAAATAAAATGCCAATTTTGGGATACAGAAGCTTGATTAATTCTAATTAATTACGGAGGAGATTAATTAATTTCTTTTCCAAATTCTTACTTATTAGATTTATACCCTCAGCATTAGGATGTTTTCCATCTTTTAAATTTAATTCAGGATTAAGCGCAACACCATCTAATAAAAAAGGTAAAAAAGAAACATTAAATTTTTGTGCAAGTTCAGGATATATTTTGTCAAATTCTTTCTTATATTTTTGACCAAATGCTTCTTGGGCTATCATACCGGCAAAAAGAACAGTAATTTTTTTTTCTGTTAAAGTTTCAAGAATTTTGTTTAGATTTTGTCTTACAAGAATAGGACTGATTCCTCTTAACATATCATTAGCACCGAGACATAAAACCACGATATCTATATCTTTTCCTTCAATTAACCAGTTCAGCCTATTTAGTCCGCCAGAGGTTGTGTCTCCAGATACGCTTGCATTAATAACTCTGACATCAAATTCTTTTAATTTAAGACTTTTTTCTAAAACTGTAGACAAATGAGAATTCTCGTCTAAACCATAACCAGACATCAAGCTATCACCAAACAGTACAATTTCTTGGTTACAATAAACTTTTACTGGTATAAAGTTTACTCCGATAACAAATATAAATAAAAACCTTAAAATGAAAAGTTTATATAAATTAGATAACATTAATCTTAACTATCATGTAAATGGAAGTGATATCAAGGTTTTAAAAAATATAAATTTTGTTATAAACAAAAATGAAAGAGTAGCAATAATTGGTGAAAGTGGTTCTGGAAAAACAAGTCTATTAATGCTTATGTCTGGCCTAGAGAACCCAACAACAGGTTCACTTTTTTTTGATAACGAGGATTTTTCAAAGATTAGTGAGAAAAAAAAGACCCAAATAAGAAAAAAAAAAATTGGACTAATTTTTCAGCAATTTTATCTCATTCCAAATTATACTGCCCTTGAAAATGTTATGTTTCCTATGCAAATAAATCAAATTCATGATGAAAAAAAAAAAGCTAATTCAATTCTTTCAGATGTAGGTTTAGCTCATCGAAAAAATAATTTGCCTTCTGAATTATCTGGAGGTGAACAACAAAGAGTAGCGATTGCGAGGGCAATTTCATTCAACCCGGAAATTATTTTAGCTGATGAACCTACGGGTAATTTAGATAGAAAAAATACTGAATTAGTTTCAGATTTATTATTGAATTATTCTTACAAAAAAAAAATAAGTTTAATTTTGGTAACTCACAATATGAATTTAGCAAAAAAGTGTGACAGGGTAATAAAGTTGTTCGATGGTCGGATAGAAGTTTAAAATGAGTTTTTCAAAACATTTTCAATTTTTTATAAAAGAACTTAATAAAAATAAATCAAATATTTCAAAAGTTTTTTTTACAATTTTTATTAGCCTTCTCATTTTATCTTCCGTTACAATTTTAAAAAATAGTATTGAAGATGAAATAAAAAATAATTCAAGAGTTCTCCTTGGTGGTGATTTAGAATTATCAACAAAAAATGAGGCTTTGAACTTAAGATTTTTAAATGAATTAAAAGAAAGTTTTTTTATATCAGAAATTGTTGAATTTACCTCTATCATTAAAACTAAAAATGAGGAAAATCAAACAACTAGAATTAAGGTGATTGATAATTTCTATCCACTTGTTGGGAAAGTGGTTGTTGAGCCTGCTAATTCATTAGAAATTCTTAAAACTATGCCTAATACTATTTTAATTGATGAAACTACTCAGAAAAATCTGGATTTAAAACTTGGGGAAAAAATAAAAATTCAAAATACTACATTTGAAGTAATTGGTATTACAAAGCGTTTACCTGATCTTGGAGGATTTTTCATTTTTGGAGATCAAGCTTTAATCCATAAATCTAGCTTAGAGGATTTGAAAATCAATAATCTGGGAACATTTCTAAGGTTTAAATATAAACTTACAAAAAAAGATAATAAAAAAAAATTACCAGGCTTCATAAGTAATTATAAAAATTTAGAAATTAAATATCCTGAAGATATCAGTCAGAATGTAAAAAAAGCAATTGAAAATTTTATATATTTTTTGTCTATTATCTCGGCATCAGCTATCCTTATTTCTGGTATTGGATTAAAAAACTCGTTATTTTCTTTTTTAAGTAAAAATCAGTTTAAGATTGCAATTTTTAAATCATTAGGTTTTAGCTCGCAAAATATTAAAGTATTATACTACGCACAAGCATTAGTAATTTTAGTTCTTTGTTCATGTTTTGCTTATATTTGTAGTTTAGTCATAATTTCTTTTATAGATCATAGATTCTTAAATCTTCTAAACATTCAACTAAAAGTTCAATTTAAAATCGGTGAATATTTAATAATCCTGTTTTTCAGCATTTTAATTTTTATGATATTTTCTAAACCAGTATTGGATAGTATTGATCAGGTTAAAGTAGCAGATTTATTTAGAAATAGTAGTACACACTTAAATTTAAATTATAACAGAAAGTCAATTTTACAAATCAGTACGTTTGTATTAATTTTTATTTTCTTTTTTTGTTTTTTGAATGTAAAGCCAAAGCAGACAGCGTTATTTTTCTTCTTTTTTACAGCTGTAAGTTTGTTCTATTTCTTTTTGTCTAAATTCTATATCGTAATTTTAAATAAAATTAAAAATATCCAAAATATTTCTTTAAAAATAGGAATCAAAAATTTAAAAGCATACAGCAGCCTTAATTCAACAACAATTATGACTATGGGTTTAGGAACAACAGTGTTATTCTTTTTAGCAATTTTATCATCAAACATCAGTAAAGAGCTGAATACTTCTATACCAAAAAACGCACCTCATTATTTTTTTTTAGGAATTCAAGAAAATGAATTAAACTTGTTCTCAGAAGAGATTCGTAAAATTGATGATAAAGCTAAGCAAATTATTGTACCAATGATTTCAGCAAGAATAGAGGCTATTAATAACATAAAACCAAAGGAAATAATTGATGAAGAAAATAAAAGCTTTTGGTTTATCAATGGAGAAAGAAGAATATCTTGGTCCAAAGACCCACCTACTAATAATCCAATTATAAAAGGTAAATGGTGGACGTCAGATCAAAGTGATAATCTACAACTTTCATTAGATCATAAAGTAGCAACTGATCTGAAACTAAAAATTGGTGATTCTCTTACATTTAATATCTACGGTAATTCAGTTACAGGAGTTATTACAAATTTCAGAAAAGTTGATTACAAAGACCTTAATATTAATTTTGCAATATTGTTTAATCCTAAATATGCATCAAAAATTCCTCATGAGCTTATGTCTACTATTAAATTTGAGAATGACGATTCAGTAAATTTGAGTGGTCTATTAAAAAAATTACCAACTATTACATACATTAGATTGACAGATTATATAAAAAAAACAAAAGATTTTTTAAGCAAATTGTTTATCGTAAGTATTTTTATCTCTGGAGTAGTTGTTTTAATTGGTTTTATTGTGATATCCAATGCTGTAAGTGTAATTGGAAACCTTAAAGTATATCAGAATCTAGTTTTTAGAATTTTAGGTTTTGAAAAATCCAAAATTATAAGATTAATAATTTTTGAATCATTAATTCTGTTTGTACCAATAATAACCTCTTCGTTTATATTTTCTATTTCATTTTCATATATTTTTGTTAAAAAATTTTTAAATATTAGTTGGTACTTTTCACCTGCAGTTCCTTTAATTATTTCAAACTTATTCTTATTAGTACTTGTGTTGACACTATTTTTTTCAAATAGAAAGTACATAAACTTTAATGCATACTCATTATTAAGAAACGGATAAATTTGTTGCCAGATCTACTACTTTATAATTAATCTAGAAATCAATACGATGCTTCTACATAACTATTTTAAAATTATAATAGTTAATTTTTTCTGTATAATGATTAAATGAAAATTATCTTGTTAGATCCTGGACTTAAACATTCCCAAGGACATAATTATGCAACAGACCTTCATATTGCCAAATATTTTAAAAAAAATAATTTTAATGTAGAAGTACTTTGTTTAAAAACTATAGATAGGGAAACTGAAGAAAAATTTTTAAAAAATAAAATTAAATTAAAAAAAATTTTTGATATTTCACCTTACAGTGACGTTCCATACAAAAATGACGATACATTTATTAAATCTGTTCAAATTACTGTGAATAATATTGAACTTTATTTAAAAAATAACTCCTTCCCTGATATTGCTATTTGGGCTCCATGCAACTTTCCTTTACAAGTTTTTTCAAATTTATTTTTAAAAGTTGCTAAACGTCCATTCATCATATTAGAAGCAGCCTTTAGAAGTTTTTCAGACAACACTATTGAAATGTATAATAAATTTGTTGAGAAATTTCGACAACGAAAAGATATAACTTATTTAGTAGTTGAGAATGATATTAAAGAAATTTTCTCTCGTTTTTTACCTATAGAAATTGAAATTTCTCCATTCCTTTCTTTCTCAAAATATATAAAAAAAAAAGATAAATTTTTAAAAAAAATAGGTGTATTTGGGTTAAATAAAATTATTAAAGAAAATTTTTCCAATAGTTTTTTAGGCTTACTTCAACAAAGTAATTTAAAATTTGAATTTCATGATCCCCAGGATAATTTGAAACCTGAAAAACAACAAGAATACGTAAATTACAACACCAGGAAAATATTAAATACTCAAAATTTTTCTTTTTTTAATTTTACAGAAAATTTAAATAACAAAATTGCTAGTTTTGATTCTGTACTCTATTTTTTTAATCCAATTTATTATCAATTAATTCCTTCAGGCATAGTAAGTGAAACCATTGCAACGGGAAGACCAATTATTTTGCCAAAAAAAAATAACCCAGCTAACTCAGTTGAAAAAAAAAAATGTGGCGTTTTGTTTCAATGGAATGATACCGAGTCACTTAAAATTTCTCTAGACAACTTAATTAAAAATTATCAGGATATCAATGCAAGATCTATAATTGCTTCGAGAAGTTGGCATAAATCTGAAGGAATAAATAAATTCTGCAATTTTATTATAAATAAAGTCAAAGGTTAAATAAAAAGAATTTTATGTGCAATTTATTAAGCAATTTGTTGATAAATATTTTTCAAAACATTTTTTTGTAAAGCCAAAATTAGATGAAAAGGGAGCAGAATAAATATTATGAGTTATTATAAAGGAAAAAAAATATTGGTAATCGGAGGTACTGGTTTAATTGGTATGCCCCTTGTTAACAAATTACTGGAACGAGAAGCTAAATTGACAGTTGTATCTTTGGATGAAAATATTGACTTAGATAAGTCTATTGAATTTAAAAAACTTGATTTGAGAGACTTTAACAATTGTTTAAAGGTTACCAAAAATAAAGATATAGTTTTTAATCTAGCAGGGATTAAAGGTTCACCAAAAATGACTAAAGAGAAACCAGCAAGTTTTTTTGTCCCTACTCTTACCTTTTCAGTAAATATTATGGAAGCTGCTAGAAGAAATGATGTTAAAAACTTTCTTTTCACAAGTAGTGTTGGAGTTTATCAACCAGCAGAGATTTTTCATGAGGAAAGTGTATGGAAAACATTTCCATCCGAAAATGACAAGTTTGCAGGTTGGGCAAAGAGAATGGGTGAGTTACAAGCTGAGGCCTATCGTATACAATATGGTTGGAACACGATATCTATAGTAAGGCCGGCAAATGTTTATGGACCTTATGATAATTTCGATCCTGAAAATGCAATGGTAATACCTAGTTTGATAAAAAGAATTTTAGACGGTGAAAGGCCTTTGACAGTATGGGGAGATGGAGAGGCAATAAGAGATTTTATTTTTTCTGAGGATGTTGCGGAAGGGATGTTAAAAGTTGTTGAAAAAAGTTTCAATTTACCTGTCAATCTAGGGAGTGGTAAAGGTTTTACAATAAAAGAATTAGTAGATACTTTAATACAAATTATTGATAAAAGTTGTGAAGTGATCTGGGATAAGAGCAAACCTACAGGTGATAGAAAAAGAATTATGGATACACAAAGAGCGCGTAATGAACTTAATTTTATACCAGCTACAAGTTTAACAGAAGGACTTGAAAAAACAGTTAACTGGTTTTTAAAAAATCACAAAAATTATTCTGATAAATATAATTCTTTCTTAGAAAAAATTTGATTCAAAAATCTGTAATAATCACAGGTAGTTTTAAAAAATATACATAAAGGAATAAATTCTGCAACTTTATTATAGAAAAAGTTAAAGAGTAAATAAAAATAAATTCTTTTTTATTTTTTTTTATTTAGTTTGAAGATTTGGTACAATTACCTGTAAAATAGTAAAATTTGTTCACTTATAAATAAAATCAGTAAAAACAATTATGATTTTTGATTTAATTATTTTTACACTTTTAAATAATTTAAAAAAAAACAGTTGAGAAAAAAATGAGAATTAATGATTTTATCTTCATCATTTCCATTAGTTTTTCTTTAGTGTTTTTTCTAGGACCAAATTTTAACCCAGACAGTATTTCTTACATCAATTATGATAAAATAAGACCGCCAGCATATCCAATAATTATAAAATTTTTTGATTATGTTTTTGATAATAATAGTTTAAATATTCTTGCATTTATCCAAGTTTTTTTTTGGTTATTTTCATCAATTTATTTTTCAATCTTTTTGTGTAAAGCTCTAAATCTTGAATTTTACAATAGATATATTTTTATTTTCTTTTTGATATTACCCATTAATCCAATACATCAATATGGAAATACTATTTTAACAGAATCTTTTAGCTTCATATGTTGTATAGGAATATTTATAAATATTTATAATTTTTATAAATACCAAAATAAAAAATATTATATTTATTTATTTTTCATTCTTTTATTGGCGTTAACACTTCGTCATCAAATGATTTTTCTTAATTTTTCATTAATAATTTTGTCAATAATTCTGCTTATTATAAAAAAAATAAAAAAATCTTTCATACTTTTTGTTGTAAGTTTTTTAAGTTTTGTATCTGCAACTTTTTTAAACAATTCCTCAAACTTTTTTAAATATAATCAATTCGAAGAAAATAAAAGAATTGGTCTTCAACTTATCATTCTTCCGTTATTTAATATTAATCAAGAATCAATATTAAAAATTAATAGTTTAAGTGAACGTAAAGTTATAGCTGAGATGAAGGAAAAGTATGAGTTTGTTAATCCATTTTCAGAAGTAAATAATACGAATAGTATTCCACCTCCAAGTAATATTAATCATTTTGCTTCTTCATATAATACAATAATTAGTTATTCAGTATTACCTGTAATTAAAAAGTATTATCCAAATTTATCCGAAAATCAAATAGATAAAAAGTTAATTAATCTTTCTAAAACTATTCTAAAAACTAGTTTAAAAAACGAGCCCTTAAAAACAATAAAAATTTATCTAGATAATATAATTAAATTAGGGTTCTCAGGCTTTATTTGGTTTTTTATATGTTGTTTTATACTTTATTTTTCTTTAACGAATTTTTTTAAGTCTAAGTCAAGTTTAATGTTTTTTACACTTTTTTTAACAACAACTCATTTTGTAAATATTTTTATAGTATCACTTGTCGAGCCTGTTTTATTTAGATATTCGTTTTACACTAATCTAGCATTGTGTGCATTATTTTTTGGGTTTTGTATCAGAGCCATCAAAACAGCAAAGTAACTTAAATAGTAAATTGATTGGTGTTATATTTTTTTAAAACTTATTAATAATTATAAAACGACATTATATGAAAAAAAATCACAAGGAGTCTTATTTTGATTTTGGAAATCAATTTAAAATAGATAAAAAAATTGACGGATATCATGGAAGTAAAAAAATGCTTGAAGATATTGTAAATCCTTTTAATTTAAATCAAATCCAAAATAAGTTAATAATGGAAGTGGGCTCTGGTAGCGGAAGGATTCTTAAAAATCTTATAAAATTTAGACCAAAAAAAATATTTGGGATTGAACCATCAAATGCCATTAAAATAGCCAAAAAAAATGTAGGTAACTCAAGAAAAATAAAATTCTTTAACATTAAAGGAGAGGATATTGAGGAAAAAGAAAAATTTGATTTTGTTTTTTCGTTAGGAGTAATCCATCACATACCCAATTATCAAAAGGTTTGCTCAAACATTTTTAATTCCTTAAAAAAGAATGGTCAGTTTGTATGTTGGGTCTATGGCTACGAAGGAAACGAAATATATATCTTTATTTTTGATAATTTAAGAAGATTTACAATTTTACTTCCTGATTTTGTTCTTAGGTTAATTTGTAATATTTTTAATTTAGTGTTATATCCGTATATTTTTTGTTGTAAATTTTTAGATCTCCCAATGAAAAGTTATTTATTAAAAGTCTTTTCAAAATGCTCTTACCAAAAAAGAAATTACATTATTTTTGATCAATTAAATCCTTCTTTTTCCAAATATTTCAGAAAAAAAGAAATATTTGAGGTGATGAAAAAATCCGGCTTTAAAAAAATTAAAATTTATAGAAGACATAACTATTCCTGGACTATAATTTCCCAAAAGTGATTATCAGAATCTCAGGTTAATTTTGATTAATATTCTTATTTTTTAATTTTTTAGTTTATTTAATTAGAATCTAAAATTGTTATATTATTTTCAATGAAAAAATCAAAAAAAAAATATGTTTATTCTGGAAAAGAAGAACTAGATAACTCCAGTAAATTTTTAAGAAACTATAATTTAGAAATTGTTAAAATATTTTTTAATCATTTAAAATCAAAAGGAAGTAAAATTTTAGATTTTGGTGCTGGAATTGGAACATTGTCAATTTTGTACGAAAAAATGAGTGGAGTTAAACCCTTTTGTGTTGAAATAGATTTGGAAAATAGAAAGTCTCTAAAATCTAAAGGATTCATAGTTTTTAAATCAATATTTGACTCTAAAAATAACTTTGATGCAGTATTTTCAAGTAATGTTTTAGAACATATTGAGAATGATCAAGAAACTCTTAACAATATTTACAAAAAACTTAATAATGATGGACTTTTATTTTTATTTCTTCCAGCATTTCAAATATTATACTCAGATATGGATAAAAAAGTAGGCCATTTTAGAAGATATAGTAAGCAGGATATTAAGAAAAAAATTAAAAAAGCAAAGTTTAAAATTGTTTACTTTTCCTACCTTGATAGTCTTGGTTTTTTTGCAAGCTTTGTAATGAAAATAATCGGATATAATGAAAAAAAAGGTATTGGTTCACCTAAATCCCTAAAGTTTTACGACAAATATATCATCCCTATATCTTTCTTTCTGGATAAGATTGGACTTAAGTTTTTTTTTGGTAAGAACTTAATTTTACTAGCCAAAAAGTAAAAAATCACTTTGTTTGATCCATTATTTGTTTTAGTAGGTCTGCTAAAAGACCTATGCAAAGTATCAAAACAGACAATAACAACCCACCTATACCCAAGTAATAACCACTATTCAGATTTAAAAAAATAGATCCCATGAACCCTATCAAAGATAGAGAAATACATATTATTGAAAAAAGAATAAATATTCTAAGTGGATTGTAATAAGTTATGCATTGAATAATTCCTAATGAAGTTTTGAAAGAATCTTTAAACAAATTTACCTTTGATTGACCAGTTCTCTTTTTATATTTAATTGGAATAAATGATACAAATTTTTTATTCATTATGTATGCTAAAGTAGAAGATGTGG
Source organism: uncultured Alphaproteobacteria bacterium (assembly GCA_902618535.1). GTDB lineage: Bacteria > Pseudomonadota > Alphaproteobacteria > Methylaequorales > Methylaequoraceae. Next base: position 14,516 of record CACNAV010000004.1, read on the forward strand.
TAAAACTGAAACTATCAGAAAGATGTGGAAAAAAAACTTTTATTGTATCACGATTAAAAATTCTCATACCTGAATTTATGTCAGGTATCTTTTTTGAAGCAACAAATTCAACCAAAAATTTAAGAATTCTTCGTAAAAAAAACTTTAAAGAAGATTCAATAAAAAAACTCCCCGTTCTTTGTCCAATCACCATGTCAAAACCTTTTAAATATTCCTGATAAAGTTTTGGGAATTCTTCAATAGGATATGTCTGATCTGCATCAATTATAAAAACTGTTTCAAACTTAGCTTTTTCTATACCTCTTTTAAGTGAAAAGCCATACCCTATATTTTCTGGGTTAGATATTACCTCAATATTAAGTTTTTTTGTAATTTCTAAAGTATTATCAGTTGAACCGTCATTAATTAAAATAATTTCAAAGCTGGGAAGCTTCATTTTTTTTAGAACATCGAGAAGTTCCTTTATAATATTTTCTATTGAATCCTCTTCATTAAAAGCTGGAATAACAACACTTATCATTTTTTGATTTTTTTAACTCCATCAAGCCAATGTCCCAAACATACTAAGCCAAATAATCTATGCCCATGATCAACAACTTTTTCTTCGTGTTCAGACCACATTTTTTTTATTGATTCTTCACGAATGATATTAGTTATATTTGAATCAAATGTAATTTCTTTACCCAACTTGTTAAGTTGATTGTTTAACCAAAAAGAAATTGGTGAGTTAAATCCTCTTTTTTTTGAGTTAAGTATTTTTTTTGGCAAATACGAGGCCTGACTTTTTCTTAAAAATGCTTTTTTCCTAAAGTTTTGAAGTTTCAAATCAGCTGGAAGAGATGCAGCAAATTCTACTATTTTATGACTTAAAAAGGGAGCCCTACATTCTAAAGAATTTGCCATGCTAGCTCTGTCGACTTTCATAAGTATACTATCAACTAACCATGTTTTAATGTCAACATAAGAGACCTGATCAAGAAAATTACAAGATTTAACATCTCTGAAAATTTTAGAAAATTTTATAAATGGATTATCCAAACCCTCTGCAAAACTATCAACACAAATTTCTTTCTTAAATTTCTCAGAAAAAATATTTCTCCACCAATAATGAGCTTCTTTTTTTGGTAATGTGCACCCTCCAAGGAATTGTTTTAGTTTATAATCAAAACTTACTTTATTATGACTCACAGGAAAAAAGCGATTAGCAAAATAATGTAAAAATTTAGTTATTTTCACTGGTAATAAATCGAAAACATTTTTTAATTTATCGGCAAGATAGGTTTCATAACCTAAAAAAATTTCATCTGCACCGTCTCCCGAGAGAGCGACTGTGATGTTTTCTCTTGCAAATTTACATAAAAAGAACATTGGAATAATTGAAGTATCAGCAAGTGGTTCATCACAAACCTTATCTAAAATCTTTAAAAAATTATTTTTAATATCAAAACTAATAATCTGATTAAACTTTTTGTTATTAAAAAGATTGGAAACATAATCGCTTTTTGGAATCTCATTATAATTAAACTCATCAAAACCTATGCAAAAAGTTTTAAATTTATCGTTTTTGATTACTCTATTCGCTGAAGCAACAATTGTTGAAGAATCAACACCACCACTGAGAAAAGCTCCAAATGGGACGTCTGAATTAATTTGTTTTTTTACAGTACTAGTAAGTAAAAAGTTAAATTCCTGAATAGTATCCTCCAATGAACTGATTCTTCTTTTATTTAAAAAAAAACTTTTTAATTTCCAATATTCTTTCGATAAGTAAGAGTTTTTTGTAAATACAGCAAAGGAACCAGGCTCCAATTTTTTTACCTCAGTTATCATGCAAGAACTAGTAAGTACATAATTTAAAGATAAATACTCCCAGATTGTATTATTATCTATATTAATTTTAACATTTGGGTGAAGTAAGAGAGCCTTGAGTTCAGAGGAAAAAATTATTCCTGACTCAAAGTTTTTGCCATCATATGGCACAAAGAATACAGGTTTCTCACCCATTCTATCTCTAGCTAGAAATAATATTTCATCTATTTTATCCCATATTATAAAAACAAACATTCCCTCAAATAATTCTAAGCATTTTTCTTTCCATTGTTTATAAGACTCAAGAATAACTTCAGTATCACTTTTTGTTTTAAAAATTACTCCCTTAGAGATAAGTTTTTTTTTTATTTCATTAAAATTATAAATTTCCCCGTTAAATGAAATCACGTAACGACTAGAAGTATCAAACATTGGTTGATTTGCGTTTTTATTGAGATCAATGATTGAAAGTCTCGCATGACCAATATTTGCCCTTCCAAAATTTTTTACACTACTAAAATCAGGACCTCTATGGTTAAGTGCAGATATAATTTTTTTAATATTATTATATTCTGCGTTTTCTACATTATTCCAACAAACGCTTCCTGCAATGCCACACATATTAATAATTTAATTTTCATTTTTGATTTCAAGTTTTTTAAAATTTATTTACAGTCTTATTCGATCATAATCTTTATTGATGGATAGTACATTTTAAAAATTATTAAAATGAAATCAATAGGCAAGACTAATAGTAAGATTGTAAAATCAAATTATTTAAATAAAGACTTTCACTTGTCATGATTGGCACTAATATTGCGAAAATCTAAATAATCATGCAAACAAATCAGAATTTTTTTGTACCTGAATATATAAAAGATTTTAAATGCTTAGGAAAAAGTTGCATTGATTCTTGTTGCATAGGTTGGGATATAGAAATCGACAAAAAAACGTATAACAAATATTCAAATTCGTCAAACAAGGAAATAAAACTAATTTCTCAAAAGTTTTTGGTTAAAAAAGACCCAAATTCAAATATTGCATATAGCAAGTTAGTAAATCAAAATAACTGCTGTCCTTTTTTAAGTGAGGATAAATTATGCAATGCCTACAACCTATTAGGAAAAGAAAATTTATCAATTGGTTGTTCAACTTACCCTAGGATAATAAAAAAATTTGATAAGATAGGTTTTATTGCCGGGGACCTGTCTTGCCCAGAAATTGCAAGATTATGTTTAAGTAAATCTAATTCAAAAATCAAAAGGTTAAAAAAAAATAAGTTATTAAATATTTTTAATTCTAATAATATTCATTCTTTTGAAATTTCAAAAAACTTGTCTGTGAAGATTTTAAGATTTATTGAAGAAATATTTTCTCAAATTAATTCGCCTTATCCTTTCTTTGATGCACTTAGTGAGATAATAGTTTTGTATGGAAAAATATATAAAAATAATTCTTATAAACCTTTTTCAAAAAATGAAAATAAAAAAATCAAACAAAACTTTCTTCATAAAGAGGCAGTGATTATGGCAAAAATTTGTTTTTCTAATTTCAAAGATAGTTCTAGATTCACTAAAATTTGCAGAGAATCTGCTGACAAAAGTAAATATTTTAATATTAGTGAAAAAGAATTTATTAAACAATTTGTTAATAATTACAAAACTAGATTTCACAAATTTATAAAAAAAAATGATTCTATTTATAAGAATTTTTTTTTGAACGAATTTATTAAAAATGTTGAAAAACTATTTGTTACTCCGGATTCATTCGATGATTTATTAAGGGAAATAATACTCTTCTTAAGTCTGAGTAATTTTCTTCTTGTGTGTCAATTGTTTGAGGGAAAAAAAAGATTAACCGTTAAAGGTTATGGGGAAGTATTATCTGCCGTTATAAAAAAAATTCAGAGTTCAAGAACAAAAACTGAAACTATTAGAAACTTTCTCAAAAAACTTGATAATAATAATTTATTTACAAGATTGGTAGATATTTACTAATTTCATTTAAAGTTTGAGAATGGTACCCCTAGTCCGACTCGAACGGATATGAACCGAAGCTCAACGGATTTTGAATCAGTTGCGTTTGGTTGTAAGTCATTAATTTAAATACAAATAAATTTTACTATAAAACTTTACTATCAAACTTTTGTCTAAATTGTTAATCTATACTTCATGTTAAATTTATCACTAATTAGGCATGCCAAGTCAGATTGGACTAATTTTGATGGAGACGATATGTCAAGACCTATTTCAACGAAAGGTAAAAAAAAAACTGAAAAAATACTAAAATTTTTAGAAAAAAAAGAAAAAAAAATATTATTTAAAGAAATTTTTTGTTCTCCATCGAGAAGAACCAAAGAAACATTAAAACTACTATTAGAAAAAATTTCCAATGACCCGAAGATCTATTATTTAGACGACTTATATCATTCATCAGGAATAAATATTTTTGATACAGTTATGTTGCACGCAAAACTAAACAGAGTTTTAGTAGTATCACATGAACCTTTACTCTCTACTTCAATTGAAAGTTTTTTTAGTGGAAGCAACAATAAATATTATCAAAATGCCATTGAAGAATTTACAACTTCTGCTTGTTTTAATGTTAGCTTTAAGTGTAAAGAATGGTTTGACATTGACAAATCTATATCAAAGATAAATTTTTATATAAAACCTAAAGATTTATGAACCTTAAATAAGTAAATTGAAAACGGAATACTTCTTTCTAATGTGAATGGTACCCCTAGTCCGACTCGAACGGACATGAACCGAAGTTCAACGGATTTTGAATCCATTCGGTCCCTCTGTAAGTCAATGTGAGTATGGTTTTTAAATTCACTCTCACACACAATCTCACACTTTTATACTCAAAAACCTTCAATTTAACTTCTGTTAATACTAACAGAAGTTTTTACTAATAATTATCTTTTACATAATAATGATTCGGTAAATACTAGGAATTAATCATTTTTAGCTTTTGTTAAGGAAAACTAAAATTATTAAAATCACTGCAGGAACAATTCCAAGAATTGCTAGCATATATGAAATACTTAAATATTTATATTTTTCCTTAAGAACAAACCCTATTTGATAAAAATCAATAAGCAATAGTTCATATACTCTTTTAGGACTTCTAATCTGTTCAAGCATATACTTAACATATGTATCCTCGCTAATATTTGAAGATTCCATAAAAAATAAAGGATTTTTACTTTTACTTATATCCTGATTTTTTTTTTCCTTAACTAATCTTGGTGTAATAACCCAAACAGCAAAGAGTAGAGAAATTAGCTCTAACAATGAAAAACACAAAATTAAAAAATTTTGTGTATTTGAATTATTTTGATAGTCGTATTTAAAAAAATTAGATGCGATTATACTTAGACCAATTATGATTACGCCCATCAGTATGTTGGCTTTCTGATCAGCTAGGGAGATTAATTGAACTTGCTTTTGATGAATTGTTCGAAGCATCCCAATTGTTTCTTTGTCTATATTATCAGATTTTACAGAAGCCATTACTAATAATGTTATAATTTTGTTACAGTTTTATGAATTAAGATTCAACTAGAAAGCTTCACCCTCCACTCAAACTTTTTTGCCATAAATATTTTATAAAACTGAAACAAATATTCATTATTCAACTTGTAGTTAGTAATAGTTAGACTTATTACAAAATATGCCGTTTCGATTTAAAAAAAACAATCAAGAAAATAACCAAGGTCCAAGGTTTAGTAATAGAATTGAAAAAATTAAAATAATTCTAAAGAAAGTTAAATTTGTTGCTAAGAACGTAATTTATGTAAGAAGTTGGTCTAGGAATTCTAGATTATTGGGGAAAATAAAAACTGAAAATAATTTTTCCACCCACTCCAGAACACTAAATTTCAATCAAGGTTCTATTGAGTTAAAAATAATTGACGATACAGATAAATTAATACACAAAGTTAAGAAACTACGATACGAAACTTTTTTTGGTGAATCAGAAAAAAATAATTACGACTCAGATGAATTTGATAAATTATGTGACCATTTAGTAGCAATTGATAAATCAATTTCTGATGATTTCGTAGTGGGAACATATAGGTTACTTTTAAAACCAAGATTTGTGAAATCACAAAGATTCTACAGCCAAACAGAGTTTAATATTTCTAAGTTAACCAAAAAAAATTCTTTAACTCTTTTAGAAGCGGGCAGATCATGTGTTCATAAAAATTATAGGGATGGAAAAATAATAAAACTATTATGGAGGGGGCTTGCTACTTATATTGCTAAAAATAAAGTTGATATAGTTTTTGGCTGTGCAAGCTTCCCCTCAAGTAATCATAATTTGTTTAGAAATCAACTTTCATACTTAAGACACTTTCATTCATCCCCACATCATTTGAAAACAACCCCCCTAAAGCAATTAAAAGTAAATTTTAAACCAATTAAGAAAAAATTGCTCGACTCTGATGAAGAGTTTAGAAAGCTACCCCCTTTGATTAAAGCTTACATCAGAGTTGGAGCATTTGTAGGTTCTGGTGCAATTGTGGATAAAGAATTTAATACTACTGATGTCCTAGTTATATTAGAAGCAAAAAAAATCCAAAAAAAATACTCTAAACTATATTTAAAAAATATACATTAATGCTTTACTCACCAATACTATCAACTCTAAGACTAGCAATATTGATTCCATGGATTTTATTTATTTCATCAATCCATTTGATTGCTTCTTTAATTTCTAAAAAATTTTTTTCTTTTTTCTTTCGTTTATTTTTTAAGGGTATAATAAACATAATTGGAGTTAAAGTTAATGTTTCTGGTTTGCAGGAGAAAAGAAAGACTTTATTTGTTTCAAATCATATATCTTACCTCGATATAATAGTATATGGATCACTAATAAATACAGTTTTTGTCGCTAAGTCAGAAATTAAAAAATGGCCAATAATTAATAAACTTTGTATTATTGCAAAAACAATATTTGTAGAAAGAAATAATATTAGATCATTAAGAAATCAAATTTCATTAATTGAAAAATCTCTTCAAAAAGATACTAATGTACTTTTTTTTCCAGAGGGAACATCCAGTGACGGATCTAACGTTCTCAGGTTTAAGAGCTCTTTATTTTCCATAGTTGATTCAAAGGGTCTAGGAGATTTTTACATCCAACCCATTTCACTATCATATAATAAACTTGATGGTCTCCCAATGAATAAATTTTATAAACCCTTCTTGGCTTGGTTTGGAGGAATGGCTCTATTTTCTCATCTTTGGAAATTCTTAGGCTTGGGCACAAGTGAAGTTAAAGTTACCTTTCATAAAGCTAAAAAGTTTTCTTCATTCTCAAATAGAAAAGATGCATGCTTTTTTTGTTATGAAAAAATATCTGAACAACTTAATAATGACCATCGTTCTCTAGAGATTAATAATAAACTCAAACTTCATGAACTAAAATTCTTGTAAAAAATTAACCAAGTTATTTTTTTTTGTTACAACATTGTGAAATTATTAAAGATTTAAATTTTTATTTAATTTACCTGCAAATATAATGATTAAAGATTAATTAATATTTGAATTTTTTATTGCATAATTAATAATGTGAAATAAAAAATTCTGCTCAATAGTTCCATTTAATAGAAATGAAAAAGGACCGGAGGCATATGCAACTACATCTAAACCAGAATGAGATTCTTTAAAAAGTGGTATAAGAGCTTCATGGTCAAATTCAATATCATCATAATCAAAATCAGATAACCTTTTTCGAAAAGCATATTGTAAAAAATATTTTTTTTCAAAAACACTTCCAGGTCCATTCAGGTAGTTTACAACTGAAAAAGGTTTCCCGTCTAAACCTAAATTAGGTTTACTTTGATGTTTAGATTCTTTGGGGTTAATTCTATAACATATACCATTTACTTTTGATCCTCTTCCACAATACCCATTGACACCAAGAGAATGAGCATGGTCAGCGGTAACGATTAACAACGTTTCTTGTAGATTTACTTTTTGAATTATATTTTGAATAAGTTTATTGAATTGTTGGGTTTGTCTGAGAACGTAATTTAGTTTTCCTGCATGATGTCCGTGATCAATTCTTCCGGCCTCTATTAATAGGTAATAACCATTTTTGTTTTTATTAAGATATTCAATAGCTAAATTTGATAAATCTAAAAGAGAAGGTTTGTTTTCTTCCTTTGCTAAATAAGGAAAATGCGAATCAGCAAAAAGACCGATTAATCTTTTTTTAGTATCAATTTTATAGTTTTGGAAGTCATTTTCATTATTTAGATAAATTCCCCCGCTATTTTTAAATTCCTCAATCAGGTTTCTTGAATCAGTTCTTTTTCCTTTTTGACTGACAATTTCTAAAGGTAAGAAATGTCTTTTGCCACCACCTAATGCAAGATCAATATCAGAATTGATCAACTGCAAAGCTATATCATCTTGTGAACAATCTTTAGGAACTTTGGAGTCATCTTCCCAATTTCTGTCAAACGAGTGGGCGTATAACGCCGCGGGAGTTGCGTGCGTTATTCTAGTATTTGTAACAACTCCAACACTCTTATCTAATTTTTTAAATATATCACTAATACTTTCCACTTCAGTTCTTTTGGACATGCAATCGCCACGTATAGAACTATCTGTTAGTCCAATAATTCCAGATTTAGTTTTAATACCACTATGTATTGCTGTTGATGTTCCTGCAGAATCTGGCGTTTGTCCATTAGTAGTGTAAGTTTTTATTAAAGCCAAATGGTCTAATTTTTCGTGTGGTAAAACAAATTCATCTCCAAGTCCACCATTTATTTGTCCTTGATTCAATCTGTTAATATAGTTTGTAGTAATGCCATAACCATCACCAACGATAACAATCACATTTTTAGCTTTGTTCTTATTAATTTTTTTTTGAATTTGATTTTTAATAAATGATTGACCATCATTAAAACTTTGATAATTCTTTTGTGGGTTAGCTGATAATTGACTAAAGGTTATTAAAAATAATAATAAAAAAAACATATTTAAATATAAACTTTAAATATTACAAATTTAAGAAAAATAATTTCATGGTACCCCTAGTCCGACTCGAACGGACATGAACCGAAGTTCAACGGATTTTGAATCAGTTACGTTGGTGTGTAAGTCATTGAATTAAGTACATATAAATTTTACTATCACACTTTTTTTTTCAAAATCTCTAAAAATATTCCTATGAATGTTAAATCAATCACCTTAAAAATCAAGGGGGTAGGGTTGTATCTTTAAGTAGAGTTAATTGAGTTTTTATAGATTAGGAATTACTATTTTTTTAAATAGCAAAATGCACATAATCATTACTTAAGTTAGCTAAAATATTTTTATTAGAATCATATACACAATATTGTTTAAATGTATTTAGAAAAAAACTCACATTTCTCTTTTTATAATTTTGGGGAGGATTAAAAATTAATCCAGTAGAAGTATTTGTTTTTTCTTCATATTTTTTTTCATATATTTTGAATACTTCACAGTTATTTAAATGCAAAGAAATTTCTGGGACCTTATAACCTGCTATTAATTTTATTGGCGAACGAGCTTGGTGATTTTTAGTCCATTTATATCCAGTTTCATTTCTTTCCTTTAATGAGAAATTTTTAGCTTTTTTTACAATAAATGAATTTTCAATACCAACAAGAGAAATCAGTTTGCCTTTTTTACAATCAAACCCGGCATATATTAACATCTGCAGAAAAACAGGTAAAATAGTCGACAATATATGTCCTTCAACAAATCTTTCTGCAGGATGTTTTGGCGCTGTAATAACTAAGTCCCCTTCATCTTTGAGAGAATCAAAAATTTTATCAAGAAAGAATCCTGGATTTCTTTGGTGTTCTATAACATGAGAACAAAAAATTAAATCATATTTTTTTTTAAATTCATGGTTATTAAAATCTCCTATGAATTCGGCATTTTTTTCATATTTATCAATTATATCAACAGATAGGCCATATGACCTCATAATACTTGTATGACCACCTAAAGAACCACCTATATCTAATGCTCTGAAATTATTTTTGAAGTTTTTTTTTGAAATTAAATATTCCAGTAATGCAATACCACTCCAATCTAATGTAATATCTTTAGTCACACTGTGAATGAGCAAATATTATACCATAATCACTAAATGGTACCCCTAGTCCGACTCGAACGGACATGAACCGAAGTTCAACGGATTTTGAATCCGTCGCGTCTACCAATTCCGCCATAGGGGCAAGTAATATAACATACAATTTATACATTTTAATGTTATAAGGTAAAGGTGAGAAAAATATATGATAGTATTATGTATCGTAGCATAAAGCTGTGTGAAAAAAAAAATTCAGAATTTTACCTTTATTTTATTTCACTTATTGAATCTATTTTTTTTCCAATTCCCACGGATATTTTTTTGTTTCCATACATTCTAGCAAAAAAAAAAAATTATATTAAAATAGCAATTAGTATCACTATTTTTTCAGTCTTGGGAGGTGTCATTGCCTACTTTCTAGGTAATTTTTTATGGAATATAATTTCACCAACATTGTCTGAGTATTACCCAGGATTTATTTTTAAATTAAATAATTTTACGAACCAATATTTAGAGGTTGGAATAATTTTGATTGTAATTGGAGGGTTTTCCCCATTTCCTTACAAAATAACTTGTCTTGGTTCTGGAATAATTGGAATAAATATCTTTATTTTTATTTTTTTTTCTTTTGTTTCGAGATTCTTAAGATTTTTCTTAGTATCATTTTTTGTTTACAAATATGGTGAGAAAACACAAATAATAGTTGGTAAATATATAAACTTTATAAGCTTTATATTTGTTGCATTTTTATTAGTTTATTTAATTTATCTTTGAAAATGAAAAAAATATTTAAAACTTAATATTAATAATGTTCCAAAAAAAATATTTAGAATAACTTACGTTATAATTGAGAATATGAATCATTTAAAACAACTTACTCACAATAGAATATTTCAGATATCTTTGTTAAGTACATTGATAATTATTTTAGCCTACATTGTAGAAATTTTTGCCAAGGTTCCTCCCTGCGAACTATGTATCTACCAAAGAATTCCATATTTTCTTGTAGTTTTTTTTGGAGTTATATTTTTTATTTTAAAAAAAGAAAAAGTATTTCTTTTGTTTGCATTAATTCTTTTTATAGTTAATTTTTTACTTTCTTTTTTTCATAGTCTAGTAGAAAGAGGGTTTGTTAATTACAGTAGTAGTTGCACTTCTAATAATAATAACTTTGAAGATATTGAATCTCTCAGACAATCTTTAGAAAATACTCCTATAGCGAAATGTGATGAGATAATTTTTTCTGTAATGGGATTGTCTTTAGCAAATATCAACCTTATTGTTTTAACTTTACTGATAATTATTAATATTTTATTTATAGTAAGAAATGAAAAAATTTGAAAATTCCGTAAAACAAATTATTAGAGTAAATCACGCTGGAGAATATGGTGCGCAAAAAATTTATAATGGGCAAATAAAATTCTGTAAAAACAGCAAGTTGAAAAAAAAATTAGAAAGGATATCTAGCGAAGAAAAAGTTCACTTTGATTACTTTGATGAACAAATCATTAAACAGAGAGTTAGACCAACCTTGATGAGTCCATTATGGAATATTTTAGGAACAACTCTTGGCGTGGTGAGTTCCAGGTTGGGCGAAGATTATGTAAACGCGTGCACGGAGTCAGTTGAAGAAGTTATAGTTGAGCATTACAAAAAACAGATAAATTTTTTTAAAAGTCAAAAAATCAATAATGAACTTAAAAGAAAAATTGAAAAATTTTGTAAAGAAGAGAATGACCATAGAGAGGATGCCATTAATTCTAAATCAAAGAAGGATAGCTTTGGTTTGAAAGTTTTTAAGAGATTTACAAAATTGGGAACCAAAGCTGCTATTGAAATCTCGAAGAGGATTTAACTAGGGTTCTAGTTCTGAATCCCAGTAGAGAAAGTCATTCCAACTTTTATGTAAAAAGTTGGGTGGAAAAAGCTTACCAATTTCTTTTAACTCATAATTATTTGGAATATAAGGCTGTTTATTTAATTTTAAGTTTGTTTTGTTAACTAATTTGTTACCTTTGAATGTGTTGCAGCGTCGACAGGATGTGACAACGTTGTCCCATGTTGTTTTTCCTCCCAAGGACCTAGGTATAACATGATCAAATGTTAAGTGTTCAACTTTGAAACTTTTAACACAGTATTGGCATGTAAACTTATCTCTTAAAAAAACGTTAAATCTTGTAAAAGCAACATTGTCTGGCAAAGGAACATAATCTTTTAAAGAAACTACACTTGGAAGCTTGAGTTCGACTGAGGGAGACCTCACCAATTGATCGTATTCTGATACAACATTAACTCTTTCCAAAAAAACAGCTTTAAGAGCGTCCTTCCAAGACCAAGTTGACAAAGGAAAGTAGCTTAGAGGTTGATAGTCAGCATTGAGTACAAGTGCCGGACAACTGTTAGAAGATAAAGACATAGTATAATTATATTGTGTTTTTTTTAAAAATTTAAATATAAAAAAATTTCTTAATGAAACTTTCTCCTATACTAATTCCTTTTTCGTCAATTCCGTGACCTAATAACTCACTTAAATTATAATTAATTTCAAACCCTAATTTGTTTAACTTTTCATATGCCTTTATGGTAAATTCATAATTTATTACTTCATCGTTCTTACCGTGATATAAGGTGATCGGAAATTTCGATAAAACATCTTTGTCAAAACTTTCATCTTCAAATAAAAGTCCTGAAAATCCAACTAAACCTCCACATTTTAACTCTCTTTTACAGAGATGATAAAGAGCCATCATTGTTCCTTGTGAAAATCCAACAAAAAAAATTTTTTCGTTCGATAAGTTATAATTTTTACACACACTATCAATATAAAAATTCAAATAAGGTCCTGCTAATTTAAGACCCTCCCCAATTTTGTCTGGCGCTATAGAAGTTAATTCAAACCACTGAAATGATTCACCACCCCATGGACATTCAAAGGGAGCATTGGGAGATAGAAAAATTGTGTTAGGGAGATTTCTTTTCCAAATATTACCAATTTCAATCAGATCTTTTCCATTAGCACCATAACCATGTAAAAAAATAACTGCATTTTCAATTTTTTTTTCTGGCTTTATTTTATAATCTTTAAGTTCTTTGGTCATTACCTAGTAATTTTTCTAATTCTAAAATACCTTTTTTACAGAATAAATCATTCATATTTCTTAAAAAAAAATCAGCTATTGGTATTATGCAGTTTGGTTTTAAAGTGTTTGATTCCAATAGTTTATGTATTTCAAGAGCATCTTCGGAAATAAAGCTATCAACTTCTCCGTCCATATTTCTGAAATTATTGTTCTCTATTTTCAAGTGATAATTGAAAATTATTCCAGAATGAATTTTGTCTTGATATTCGTGAAAATAATTAACAGTTGACCCCTTAACAAGATTTTTCTTCAAAATTCTCTGAATGCCAGCTTCTTCAAAAGCTTCTTTTTTTAAATTATCTAAAATGGAAATTCCAACAGGCTGTCCTCCGGCAAACAAATTATCAAAAAATCCTGGAAAATCATCTAGTTTTTTGGATCTTTTTGCGAAATGAAAAATCACTCTATTTTTTTTTAGGCTCCATGCATTTCCATGAATTCCGTATTGTGGCAAACCTAAAATTGAAAGTAGTTTCCTATCTATCTCAAAAATATTATTTGTTCCAAATGGCTTTTTGTGACAAAAATCAAGTTTTGGTTTTAAAGAATTAAAGTTAAAGACTGGACAAATTTCTTCATTTTTAATTTTTATATTTGCAAACTTTGAATTTTTTTTTAGTTTCAGTAATAAATTTTCAACTTCAATTAGTTCGGTATTTAGCGATAAAGATTTGAGAAAATTTTTGTGTTTTTTATTTATCCAACCTATTTTTTTTTTTTTATAAATTATTGGTAAGTAATTATCTAGTTTGTAATTAAAAAGATTACGTAGAAGATCAATAGTTAAATCTAGGGTTTTTTTTTACTCATTAGGACCTCTAATAATATTAACAAGACTTGACATGATTTCTTCAATTTTGAAGTCTTTGGGTGTAAAAACTGCTTTCACACCAATAGATATTAATTTTCTTGCGTCTACAGGAGGGATTATGCCGCCAACAACAACAGGTACTTTTGAACGATTATTTTTTTTTAAAAGTTGAACAATTTTTTTAACAAGGTGTACATGTGAACCTGAAAGAATTGACAACCCAATCATATGCACACCCTCTTCAATTGAAGCACCAACCAATTGTTCAGGTGTAGACCTTATTCCATCATAAACGACTTCAAATCCTATATCTCTTGCCCTCACTGCAATTTGTTCAGCTCCATTTGAGTGACCATCTAGTCCTGGTTTACCCACAAGAATTTTAGGACGTCTTTTCATTTTTTTCGTTAATTCTTCTACTTGTTTTTGTAAGCTTTCAATTTCATGATTTTTAATTTTTTGATTTTGTATATTTGAAGAGACAATTCCTGTGGGTGCTCTATACTCTCCAAAAACCTCACGCATAACATTTGACCATTCACCGGTTGTAATACCCGCATGAGCACACTTAATTGATATATCCATAATATTGTAATTTTCAGAAGCTTTTTGTCTTAGCTCTTTCAGCAGTTTATTTACTAAATTTGTATCTCTGTTTTTTTTCCAATTTTGTACATTAACAATTTGTTTCTTCTCTGAATTTTCGTCAACTTTCATAAAACCGCCGTCATTTTCATTGGTGAGTGGAGACTTTTCTCCTCCTGAAAAACAATTAACTCCTACTACCTTTTGAATCCCGTTTTCAATTGATTTTTGCCTTTGTGTCTGAGATTCTACAAGTTTGCTTTTCATGTAACCCTTTTCTATTGCCTCTACTAAACCACCTAACTCATCGATCTTTTTTAATTCATTGTAGGCAGATTTTTTTAATTTCTTTACTTTTTCATTTATGACTTTTGAACCCATTAGTATATCGTCATATTCGAGTAAATCTGTTTCAAAAGCCATAATCTGCTGAAGTCTTAAACTCCATTGCTGATCCCAGGGTCTTGGTAACCCCAACGCCTCATTCCAGGCAGGCAATTGAACAGCCCTGGCTCTTGATCTTTTTGCTATTACAACAGGGAGCATCTGTATCAGAATCCTGTAAACATTGTTTTCGGGTTGAGTTTCGGTTAATCCCAAGGAGTTTACTTGCATGCCGTATCTAAACCTTCTAAATTTTGGTTCATTTACTTTAAATCTCTTTTTACAAATTTCGTCCCACATTTCAGTGAAAGCAATCATTTTCGAAGTTTCTGTTATTAAGCGCATACCTGAATTAACAAAAAAGCTGATTCTTCCCACTATCTTTTCATATAATTCTTTTTTAATTTGAGAGTTATTTGAAAAATTCTCTAAAACTCCAATTGCAGTTGCTAGGGCAAATGAAAGCTCTTGTTCAGGTGTAGCACCAGCTTCTTGAAGATGATACGAACAAATATTAATGGGGTTCCACTTCGGAATTTCTTTTGTGGTGTATTCAATCAAATCTGTTGATAGTTTTAAGCTTGGTTTAGGGGGAAAAATATAAGTTCCTCGAGATAGATATTCTTTAGTTATATCGTTTTGGGTTGTGCCTGATAAAAGTTTTTTTTTTGTTCCTTGTTTCTCTGCTGTTGCTACGTAAAGAGATAACAACCATGTTGCTGGAGCATTAATTGTCATTGATGTATTCATTTTCTCAAGAGGTATTTTATCAAATAACTCCTCCATATTTCCAATATGACTTATCGGAACACCGACTTTTCCTACTTCACCTTTGGCTAAAACATGGTCCGAGTCATAACCAGTTTGAGTAGGAAGGTCAAAAGCAACTGATAGGCCTGTTTGGCCCTTTTCCAAATTTTTTCTGTATAATGTATTAGATGCTTTAGCTGAAGAATGACCAGCATATGTTCTAATTAACCAAGGTTTGTCTTTTATTTCATTCATAAAAACTGTTAAATAATACTAATATTAACATTGAACAAGAAATTTATGTATTTTTTTAAAATAAATGGTATAAAACCTTTTTTAAATTATCACAGAGGAAGTTATGACCGCAAAGAAAATTTATGAAATTGGAGAGATACCTCAAATCGGTGAAGTTCCTGAGGAAATGTATGCCTGGGTAATTAGAGAAGATAGACTCGGAGTTCCCGAGATGGCCATGCAGATAGAAAAGATGCCTGTTCAAAAACCTGGTAAGGACGAGGTCTTAGTAATGGTGATGGCTGTTGGGATTAACTACAACAACGTTTGGGCATCTCAGGGAATCCCTATTTCTGTTATAGGCGAAGATACTGGTTATCACATTGGAGGATCTGATGCATCGGGAATTGTATGGGCTATTGGAGATAATGTAAAACGTTGGAAGGTAGGAGATGAAGTAATTGTTCACTGTAACCGTGATGATGGGGATGATGAAGAATGTAATGGTGGCGAACCTATGTATTCAAAATCTCAAAGAATCTATGGATACGAAACTAACGATGGTTCATTTGCTCAATTCACAACTGTTCAGTCCAGACAACTCTTAAAAAAACCTGTTCATCTCTCGTGGGAGGAAAGCGGATGTTACACATTAACTTTAGCAACAGCATACAGAATGTTATTTGGTCATCCTCCTCATGCATTAAGGCCAGGAATGAACGTTTTAGTGTGGGGTTCATCAGGAGGTATTGGGAGTATGGCAGTTCAAATTTGTAAAGCCGTGGGTGCCAATGCTATTGGGATAGTGTCTGATGATGACAAAATTCCATTTGTTGAAAAACTTGGAGCTGTTGGTGTTCTTAACAGAAAAAAATATGAATGTTTTGGTCAATTGCCAGACGTAGAGGATCAAAAAAAATATTCAGACTTCATAAAAAAATGTAGAGTTTTAGGTAAAGATATATGGAACATTACAGGTAAAAAAGATGTTGACATAGTTTTCGAACATCCTGGCGAATCAACTTTTCCTGTATCTTGTTACTTGGTTAAAACTGGAGGAATGGTAGTAATTTGTGCTGGAACTTCTGGATATAATTTAACAATGGATGCGAGATACATTTGGATGAGGCAAAAAAGAATTCAAGGAAGTCATTTCGCAAATCTTTATCAAGCTAATCAAGCTAATGAAATGATGATTCAAAAACTCATTAACCCATTAATGTCGGAATGTTTCCAGTGGGATCAGATTCCATTTGCTCATACTAAAATGATGAACAACCAACATTTACCTGGAAACATGGCTGCATTAGTCCAAGCGAAAAAAACTGGAATGAAAAGTCTAAATGAGTTAAAATAAAGACTTGAATATATTTGAAAAATTATTAAATTTAATGTTTCATGGACAGTTCACTAGAAATTAACAATAAACTACCTGATTCAAAAGAATATGTTGACCAAAACGCAACTGTCTTTGAAAGAATTCTCAGCGAATTAGAATCTATCTCAAAAGTTGCTAAGGAAAATTTATCCCGAAACGTTTTTAACAACGGTAAGGTCGATAACGAACTACTTGAAAAATTTCAACATGAAGCTCACGGCTTTGCTTGGTTTGAAACATATCGATTTTCTTTAAGAGAGACTTTAAGCTGGTTTAATAAATTAAAGGAACAAAACAAAAACTCTGAACTAGAGTCGAGCATTTTAGTGTATGCCTTTTCTGAATATTTAAATCAAATGCGTCATGGTATTATGATAAGTCAATCAGAAGTCATTAGACCTTCCACACTCGGTTTAGAAGATAGTATCTTTTCATTCTGTGATGCACCAGATGTTAAAGAACTTATTTCTTACGGAATTTCTGATTCAGTTAAACAAACAATGATAAATTCTATCGAAAATGGGATTTTTCCTAACTTAGGTCTTAACGATGATACGCTAGACATGATCCAAGACCAATTCAAAAAATTTACTGATGAAGAAATCATTCCACACGCAAATGAATGGCATCTTAAAGATGACTTAATTCCTGATCAGGTATTATCTAAGATGGCCGAGCTAGGTGTTTTTAGTATTGCAATTCCCGAATCTTATGGCGGCTTAGGTATGGGCAAAGTTGCGATGTGTGTTGTTACTGAAGAACTATCCAGAGGCTTCCTTGCTGCCGGTTCCCTTGGTACTAGGGCAGAGATAGCAGGAGAGCTCATCAGGTTAGGTGGAACTGAAGAGCAAAAACAAAAATATCTTCCAGAAATAGCATCCGGAAATTTACTTACAACTGCTGTATTTACAGAACCAAATACAGGATCTGATCTCGGTAATTTATCAACAAGAGCTCAACTTGATGGAGATCAATATATAATTAATGGGAATAAAACTTGGATTACCCATGGGGCAAGATCAGATTTAATGACTGTTCTGGCTAGAACTGATTCATCTCAGAAAGGTTACAGAGGATTAAGCATGTTTTTAGTTGAGAAGCCCAGAGGAAATTGTGAGAACCCTTTCCCAATGGAAGGCATGTCTGGAAGCGAGATTGAAGTTTTGGGCTATAGAGGAATGAAAGAGTATGAGATAGCGCTAGATAGTATTAAGGTTGACAAAAAAAATCTACTTGGAGAAGAAGAGGGAAAAGGTTTCAAACAACTTATGGAAACCTTCGAATCTGCTAGAATACAGACAGCTGCAAGAGCTGTAGGTGTTGCTCAAAACGCTCTTGAGTTGGGATTAAGCTACGCAAAGGACAGAAGTCAGTTTGGTAAACCAATTATAAAATTTCCTAGAATTTTTAATAAATTAGCATGGATGCTTGTTGAAACAACAATTGCCAGACAAATAACACTATTCTCTGCTCGCGAAAAGGATAATGATGTTAGATGTGACATAGAAGCTGGTATGGCTAAGCTTTTAGCAGCAAGAGTTGCATGGTCAAACGCTGATAGTGCACTTCAAATTCATGGAGGAAATGGTTATGCACTTGAGTATCCTGTGAGTAGAGTTTTATGTGACGCAAGAATTCTTAATATTTTTGAAGGCGCAGCAGAAATACAAGCCCAAATTGTTATAAAAGGCCTTCTGGCTAAATAAATGAACCTCTTATTTAATATAATCATCGTAATTTGTCTGATTACGACATTTTTAGTTTTGTTATTGGGATTACTATATACTGCAAGATCTGGTGACGATAAAAACAACAGTGTGAATAAATTTATGCGCTACAGGGTTTATATCCAGTTTGCAAGTATTTTAATATTGACTTTAGCTCTATACTTTAAATAGGTAGAGAGAATTTGGTTAAGCTTGATAAAATCTATACTAGAGGAGGGGATTCAGGTCTAACAAGTCTAGGTGATGGAAAAAGAGTAGAGAAATATTCTCTAAGAATCAAAGCTTACGGAGAAATCGACGAGGTTAATTCAATTTTAGGAATTGTCATATGCTACTGCAATGAGCTTCTTAAAAAAACACTTTTCAAAATACAAAATGACTTATTTGATATTGGCGCTGACTTATGTATTCCTAGCTTAAATGAAAAAAAGATTAAATTGAACAATCAAAACATTTTTTTTTTAGAAAAGGAATTAGATAAAATGAATGACAAATTAAAAAAATTAGATTCTTTTATACTACCAGGTGGAACTAAAGCATCCTCTTTTCTCCATTATGCAAGAACTGTTACAAGAAGATGTGAAAGAACAATTGTAGAATTAAGTTCTGAGGAGAAAATAAATAAAGACATAGTTAAGTATATAAACCGTTTATCTGATTTTCTTTTTGTAGCAGCAAGGATTGAGAATATTAAAGATGGTGATATACTTTGGATTCCTAATAAAACTTAAATTTAAAATGGTTGGTTAATTATGAAAGCTTTAGTGTGTGTTAAAAGAGTGATTGATTATAACGTAAGAATAAGAGTTAAATCAGATAAATCGGGAGTTGAGAAAGATAATGTAAAAATGTCAATGAACCCCTTTGATGAAATAGCAGTTGAAGAAGCTGTCAGATTAAAAGAAAAAGGAATTGTAACTGAAATTGTTATTTTATCTATAGGTTCCGAATCATCTCAAGAAACAATCAGGACTGGTTTAGCAATGGGAGGTGATAGAGGAATTTTAGTAAAATCTTCTGATGAAGATATAGATCCTTTAAATATCGGGAAAATAATAAAAAAAGTTTGTGATAAAGAAAATCCTGATCTGATCATTTTAGGAAAGCAAGCAATTGACGATGATTGTAATCAAACTGGTCAAATACTAGCCACATTACTAAAATATCCTCAGGCAACCTTTGCATCTAAAGTAGAAAAAAATACTGATGATACACTTAATGTAACAAGAGAAGTAGATGGTGGTCTAGAGACAATAAAAGTCAAAATTCCGTGTGTTGTTACCACAGATCTTAGACTTAACGAGCCTAGATATGCATCATTACCAAACATAATGAAAGCCAAACAAAAGAAAATTGATATTTTAGATATTAACGAACTTTCGCTTGACTTAAAAAAAAGAGTGGAAATATTAGAAGTAAACGATCCACCGGAGAGAAAACCAGGTATTGTTGTACCTGATATTGACTCTCTAGTTGACAAACTTAAAAATGAGGCAAAAATTTTATGAAAACTTTAGTAATAGTTGAGCATAATAATGAATCAATAAAACAAACAACCTATTCAACAATTACAGCAGCGTCAAAAATTTCTGACGAAGCTTACGCTTTAATGCTTGGTCATAATCTAAGTACAGCTATAGATGAATTAAAAAAATCTAATCATCTTAAAAAAATTTATTTTGTTGATAAAGAAGACTTAGGAAAACCAATTGCTGAAAACTTTTGCGATGAAATTGTAAAATTTTTAAAAGATAAAGATTTCACTCATGTTTTTACACCCTCATCAACTTTTGGTAAAAACCTTTCACCCAAAATTGCGACCGAGTTGGATGTTCAACAAATTTCAGATATTACTAATATACTGGATGGTCATACATTTGAAAGACCAATTTATGCAGGAAATGCAATAGCTAAAGTTAAATCCAATGACCCTATTAAGGTGGTTACTGTTCGCTCAACATGCTTTGAGCCATGTAAACTTGACTCTAACGTTGATGTTGAAAATATTTCATCTGAGTTACCTACAAATGAGTTAGTTAATTTTGTCAATTATGACGAATCAAAGTCAGATCGTCCAGAATTAACTTCTGCTAAAATAATTATTTCGGGTGGCAGAGGCTTACAAAATGGAGATAATTTTAAATTACTTGAAGGTATAGCTGATAAGCTAGGTGCAGCGATGGGTGCTAGTAGAGCAGCTGTTGATGCTGGTTTTGTTCCTAACGATTGGCAAGTAGGACAAACAGGAAAGATAGTTGCTCCTGATCTATACATTGCCGTGGGAATATCCGG
Organism: uncultured Alphaproteobacteria bacterium; assembly: GCA_902618535.1. Lineage (GTDB taxonomy): Bacteria > Pseudomonadota > Alphaproteobacteria > Methylaequorales > Methylaequoraceae. The sequence continues at coordinate 35,714 of CACNAV010000004.1, forward strand.
TGCCATTCAACACATAGCGGGAATAAAAGATTCAAAATTTATTGTTTGTATTAATAAAGATGAAGAGGCGCCAATTTTTAAATTTTCTGATTTCGGTCTTGTTGCGGATCTATTCGAAGCATTACCAGTTTTAGAAAAAAAGTTACAATAGCTTTTTTATAAAATTTATGTACTCAGGACTTAACCAATCAACATAGCCTTTAACTTGAGCGACTTCTTCAAAATTCTTGTTGATAACAACTGTGGTTGGCATGACTTTTATCTCAAATTTATCTGAGACTTTTAGCTTCTCATCGTTAAGTACTGACAAGCCACTTATCTTATTTTTTTTTAAAAATTTTGGAACAGTTTTCTTTACATTAAAATCAACCGAGAAAAAATAAACTTCAATATTATTTTTAAATTTTTCTTTTAATTCTATGAGTTCGGGAATTTCTTTAATGCAAGGAGCACACCAGGTTGCCCAGAAGTTCAATAATAAAACTTTATTTTCAGCATTTGATATAGTTTTTTCAACATCGTTAATATCTTTAACTAAGAAAGTTTCAACTTTTTTTGGATCTTTGATTAATAGTTGTTGATTGTTGTTATCTGAATAAGATAAATTTGAGAAAAATAAAAATGAAAGAAATACTATCTTATTAATATGCATTTAATTTAAATAGAGAAAATTAATGAAAAAGTCAACAAATCCCATTTGGGGAGGAAGATTTAAAAACAGTAATTCTGAATTATTAAAAAAAATTAATAACTCAATATCTTTCGATTATGAATTAGCATTTCAGGATGTTAAGCTTAACAAAGTCTATTCAGAGGCTTTATTTAGAGCTAAGGTGATTACAAAAAATCAAAAAGATAAAATTATAAAGGCCTTAAATGAAATAAATCAAGAATTAATTAATGAAAAATTTAAATTTTCTGATTCCTATGAAGATATCCATATGAATATAGAAATGGCATTAAAATCTAAAGTTGGTGAAATCGCTGGTAAAATTCATACAGGAAAATCAAGAAATGACCAAGTAGCAACTGACTTAAAAATGTGGATTAGAGAAAAATTAAATGAAATTATTAAAAGAATTAAACAAATTCAAAAAACAATAATAAGAAAATCTGAAGAAAACATGAATGTAATAATGCCTGGGTTCACTCATTTGCAAAATGCACAACCAGTCTTATTTTCACATTATTTAATGTCTTTTTTTGAGATGATTAACAGAGATAAAATAAGATCCCTTCAGCTTATTGAAAGTTTGAATGAATGTCCACTTGGTTCAGGTGCTCTCGCAGGAACCAATTTTTTTGAAATTGATAGATTTTATATTGCTAAACAATTAGGATTTAAAAAACCTACTGAAAACTCAATTGACAGTGTATCGGACAGAGACTATGTAGTAGAATTTTTAACAATTCTTTCTCTGATTAGTATGCATTTTTCAAAATTATCTGAAGACTTTATAATTTGGGCTAGTAGAGCATTTGAATTCATTAAATTTCCTGATTCTCTGTGCACAGGTTCTTCAATAATGCCTCAAAAGAAAAATCCAGATGCTGCAGAACTTATAAGATCAAAAACGGGAAGGGTTTTTAGTTCACTCTCTAATTTGCTTATTATTCAAAAAGGTTTACCAAGTGGATATAGTAAAGATTTACAGGAAGATAAAGAACCGACTTTCGATGCATATTATTCGATTGAAATAATTTTAAATGTTGCTAATGAAATGATAAAGTCTATAAAAATCAATAAAGAAAGGATGTATCTGGAGGCAAACAAAGGTTTTACAACTGCTACAGATTTAGCGGATTGGATGGTAAGAAAACTTGGTTTGTCTTTCAGAGATGCCCATTATAAAACTGGTAAAATTGTTTTATTGGCTGAGAAAGAAAAAAAAATGTTGCATCAGTTAACTTTAGACAGTCTTAAGAAAATAGAACCTAAAATAAATAAAGATGTATATGATATAATATTGCCAGAAAAGTCAATATTTCATAAGAAATCATATGGGGGAACCTCTTTAAAAACAGTTGTTGAGGCGATAAAAAGAGCCAAAAAAAGAATATAGAAATGAAAATTTTTTTGAGTTTAACCCTTATTTTTTTTACTTTATTTAATGTTGGATGTGGTAAAAAGTCATCGCTTGAACAGTATCCCGAGTTTAATGAATATAAAGAACAAATTAACTAATATGGAAAAGATTTCTAATTATAATAAATATTTATCATATAAGTCTGGAAGATTAAAAATTGAAAGTATCTTTTTAGATGAAATAGCTTTGAAATATGGAACACCAACTTTCTGTTATTCTGTAAATCAGATAAAAGACAATTTATACAACCTTAAAAACTCATTTTCAAAAATTAAACCACTTATATGTTATGCAATGAAGGCAAACTTTAATAAAGGTATTGTTAAGCTAATGTCCAAAAACAACCTTGGTGTAGACGTTGTTTCAAAAGGGGAGTTAAAAGAATCTTTAGAATGTGGGATTAAAAATAATAAAATTGTATTTTCAGGGGTTGGAAAAACTGATGAAGAAATAAATTTTGCATTAAAAAATAATATTAAGCAAATAAATGTTGAAAGCGAAGAGGAGTTAGAAGAAATTGGAAACCAGGCAAAATCTTTAAAAAGAAAAATAAATATTAGTTTAAGAGTAAATCCTAATGTTGATGCACTAACACATGATAAAATTTCTACTGGAAGATTGGAAGATAAATTTGGAATAAGTAAAGAGAAAGTTGAAAAGGTTTTTAGAAATCACAAAGATAATAGATATTTGAATATTAACGGATTATCAATTCATATTGGATCGCAAATTTGTAAAATAGAACCATTTAGACAAGCTTTTAAAAAGATTAGAAATCTAGTTTTATCATTAAAAAAAAAAAATATTTTGATAGATTCATTAGACATTGGTGGAGGAATAGGAATTATTTATGATGTAAATAAAGACAGAATTTTTAAAATTTCTGATTATGCAATTTTAGTAGAAGAAAACTTTGCTGATCTTGGTGTTGAAATTATTATTGAGCCAGGAAGATTCTTAGTGGGAGCATCAGGTATATTAATTTCAAAGGTGATCAGAGTAAAAAAGGGAGAAAAAAAAAATTTCTTAATTGTAGATGCAGGAATGAATAATCTCTTAAGACCATCTCTTTACAACTCTAAACATTCAATTTTTCCGGTTAAATCAGGCAAAAAAAAAATCGAATACGATATAGTAGGTCCAATATGTGAAACAAGTGATATTTTTAGAAAAAGTTATTTACTTTCCAAACAAGAGAAAAATAATTTAATAATTATTTGTTCAGTTGGTGCATACGGTTCGTCAATGTCTTCAGATTATAATTTAAGAGGATTAGCTAATGAGATTTTAGTTGATGGTAATAAGATTTTATAAAAAAAATGCATGAAATTATAAACTTAAAAAATGTCTCTTTAATTCTTGAAAAAAAACAAATCTATAACTTAAATTTAAGAATTACTAATGGTGATTTCTTTCTTATTAATGGAAAGAACGCAACTGGTAAATCAACATTATTAAAATTATTTTGTTTAAAGATTTTGCCGACCAGAGGTAATTTTTACTTAAATGATAAAAATATAGGGCTGAAAGATAAAAAGTTAATTTTGGAGTATAGAAAGAAGATTGGAGTAATATTACAAAATGACTACTTAATACCATTTTTTTCAGTCTATGAAAATATTGAGTTAGCTAGTGAAATACAAAATTATAAGAGTGATTTTAACTTAAGAATTAACCAAATCCTTGATTGGTTAGATTTAAAAGAAATTGAAAATACTAAAGTAGATAAATTATCAAAGGGCGAAAAACAAAAAGTTGTGATTGCAAGAGCACTTATTAATAAACCAAATATAATTATAGCGGATCAGCCTGAAAATTTTCTTGATAAAAGTACTGTTAAAAAGGTTTTTTTTCTTTTTGAATCTTTGAATAAACAAGGGACGACCATAATTATTACATCAAATTTAGAAAAGATAATTACAGTTAATTACAAAACTATAAATCTAGACCAATCAGAGAGATGATTAATTATAAAAATGTTTTAAAAAATATTCTGTTGAAAGAGGAAGAAAATTTTTTTCATGGGTTGTCATTTATTATTACAAGTTTAATAGCTGTTCATATTGTTATATATTTTAATTTTTATAAATTTTCAAGTAATTGGATTGAGCTAGAGTCAAAAAAAACAACATTCATAGTTACAAACAATTTCGATGAAAAAGAAATTCCTCTAAGTGTAAAAGAAAATATTATTGATTACCTTTTTAAAAATGACAAGTTAGAGAATTTTAAGATTTTAGAGCCTAATATTATCAAAGAAAGTCTTGGTTTAAGCGAAGTAAGAAATCTTTCTGGTTTAAATTTACCTTTAATTTTCCAGGTTATTTCTGATAAAGATCTAGTGATTGATGAGGTTTATAATAACTTACTAAATATATCTGAAAATAGGTTGGTTGAAAAACACCAACATGAAGATCAGTTATATGAAATAGGTATGATAGTAAGTAGAATCAAATCTATAATTTTTATAATGTTGCTATTTGTGCTCATCCTTTTCTCTTTTTTAGTAATGAATATAGTTAAGGCAGCTCTTATTGCGAACCTAAATTTTGTGAGTATGCTACAAGTCATGGGTGCTAGTAGTCTTGACCTTGCTAAAAATATTTCTTTAAGTATTTTTAAGAAAATTCTACCTGGAACCTTACTCAGTTTAATTTTTATTTTTTTGATAAGTATAATTTTGATAAGAATTTTGGGATCAAATTTTAATTTTTTTGATTCTACATATTTTTCACAATTACTAGTATCTAATTTTTTTTTATTGCTAGTATTTATGATTATCTTTACGCTTACTTTTTTATTTTTTTTAACAACATATTTGTTTAATTTTTTTGAGAACAGATTCTTTGAAAAGTTTTAAAAAAATTTTTGATTTTTTTTTATTTTTGCTGCTAGCTGGGTTTATTTGGTGGACTTTACTATTATTCCATACCTTTCCCAAGAAACTCTATCTTAACAATCCCTCTGAAACATCAGAAAGCACAGGAATTGTTGTGCTTACGGGTGGAAAAAACAGAATTGAAAAAGGAGTGGATTTACTTTCTAAAGGATATGGTAATAAACTTTTAATATCGGGAGTTTTTATGCCCTCAGAAATTGAGGCAAAATTTAGTCTTGAGAAAGAAAAAAGTGAGTTATTTAAATGTTGCGTATTTTTTGATGAAAGATCGAAAAATACATTAGAGAATGCAGTAGAGGTAGATAAGTGGATTAACCAAAATAAAGATATTAAATCTATAATTCTTGTAAGTTCATACTATCATTTACCAAGATGTATAATGATTTTTCAAAAAAAAATTAGATCTAAAGTGAAAATTTATCCGAAACCTGCTGTTCAAAATGCCAATTTTAGAAACCAGTTTTTTTTTCATTTAAGATTAATAATTTCTGAATATTTTAAAGTAATATATACAATAGTATTTATAAGATGAGAAAAATAAGGACCACTTTTTTTTATTTCTTCTTTTATACTTGGACAATAATATTTTTTATAGTTTTTTCTCCCGTAAAATTTTTTACAAGAAATTTTGTAGTAAAGCTATCAAATTTATGGTCTTTAATCATTAATTTCCTTTGTGTACGGATTCTTGGAGTAAGTGTCATTGTTTACGGAAAAAATAATATACCTAGGAATAAGTCAATTTTAGTGGCTAGTAATCATCAATCAGCCTGGGAAACCTTTTTTTTTACTTTTTTATTTAATGATCCCATTTTTATTTTAAAAAAAGAATTAAGGTTTATTCCGATTATGTCATGGTATTTTAATAAGCTTGGTTTCATTTTCATTGATAGAAGTAAAGGATTAAATTCGTTAAAACATATCATTAATTCAATCAAAAAATTAAAAGATAAAAGCCCAAAAACCTTTATTATTTTTCCAGAGGGCACTAGGCTGTTACCTGGAGAAAAAAAAGAGTTGCTAGCTCCTGGTGTATTTGCCATAAGAAAAATATTAAATTTACCTGTTATACCCGTCACACATAATTCAGGAGAATATTGGCACAATAAAAAGTTTTTAAAAACTCAAGGAACTATTCATGTTAAAATCTTTCCGGAGTTAAAAAGTAAAGATAAGGAAGTGTTTTTTAATAAATTAAAAGATTGCTTTTATTGTAAAAAATCTAGCCAGTGATTTTGAGAATACTTTTTCTAATTTCCTTGTTTTTTTTTAAGATATTAAAAATCTCTTTTTCTTCGCAATTCTTAATAAAATTTTCAAGAATTTTTATGTCAGAAGAAAAATTTTTAAGAGTTTTTAATAAATATTTTCTGTTATGAATAAAAATATCAACCCACATCCTTGGGTCTGAAGAACCGATTCTTGTAAAATCACGAAAACCACCAGCAGAAAAATTTATTAATTCTTTTTTTTTCTTAAGGTCAATTTTAAAAGCAGTGCCTACTATAGTAAAAGCTATTAGATGAGGTAAATGAGAAGTTATCGACATTATTTTATCATGCTGATCTGCGGACATTAAAGATATTTTTGCACCAATTTTTTTCCAGATATTTGAAATAATTGATATTTGTTTTTTTTTTTTATTAATTGGAGTAAGGATGCACCACTTATTCAAAAACAAGTTTAGTTTTGCTGACCGAGCACCAGAGTGTTCAGTTCCTGCAATTGGATGGCCAGGTATTAAAAAGGATTTTTTCTCGTATAGTTTAACTGTTTTTTTGGAAAAGCAATTTTTTACAGAACCAACATCAGTAACAATACTATGGTCCGATAAATAAGGAAAAATTTGGTCAGCAATTGAATCTATCAAACTGACTGGAGTACATATGAAGATTACATCACTTCTTCTTATTTTTTTATCAATTTTTAGTCTTCCTTCATCAATTGATTTATTGTCAATTGCATCTTTTATATTTTTTTTAGAGATATCAATTCCAACAATTCTTTTGGTAATTTTTTTGTTTTTGAGAATTAGGCCTAACGAAGCTCCTATTAATCCTGGTCCAATTATAGTTATTTCTTTGAATTTTAAGTTTTTCATAATTTTCTCATAATTAATTGTAGTGTATCTACAAAAATATTCATTTCAGAATCTGTTCCTATAGAAACTCTAAAAAACTTTCTTAGACCATAGTTATCTAAGTTTCTAATAATTATTTTTTTTTTTAAAAGTTCAGATATTATTAACTTTTTTTTATGTTGTTCCTTAACCTCTACGAGTATGAAGTTTGCGGAGGTTTTATATGCTTTTAATCCAAAAGAATTAATTAGAGGAGGCAATTTTTTTTGCCATTTCTCATTGTGGTTGATAGATTTTATTAAAAATTTCTTTTCTTTAAGAATCATTGAACCCACTTCTTGTGCTATTGAATTGACATTAAATGGCCCTCTAATTTTTTCCAAGATTTCAATTATTGACTTCGAGCTATATGCCCAACCCAAACGCAAACCAGCAAGAGCATAAATTTTTGAAAAAGTTCTTGTTACAATTATATTAGGAAATTTCTTCACTAAATCCAAACCATTGGAATAATTTTTATTCGTGACGAATTCGGAATAGGCTCCATCAATAACAATAATCACATTTTTTGGGACATTTGAAATAAATTTGATTAATTCATCTCTTAGAATAATGGTTCCTGTTGGGTTGTTTGGATTTGCAAAGAAAATAATTTTTGTTTTTTTCGTTATGAGACTTAATATATTTTTACAACTAATATTAAGTCCATCCGTTTTGGCGGTTAAGACCTTAGCTCCAGAAATTTTAGCAACTATTGGGTAGTAAATAAAACCATATTGGCTACAGATAATCTCAGAATTCCCATCCGAAAAGGCTTGAGCAACTAGTGATAAAATATCGTCAGAGCCGTTACCACAAATAATTTGAGAAAAATTAATTTTAAAGTTTTTAGAAAGTGACTTTTTTAAAATATTTGAGTCACCATCGGGATAGAGATTAAATTCTGAAACAAGTCTTTCAAATATAGCTGAAACTTTTGTAGGAACTTTGAAAGGAGATTCGTTAGAAGATAATTTGATAACATCACTTTTACCATTAATTAATGATTCTCCAGGAATGTACTTTGCTATTTGATTAATCGTTGGTTTAACAATCTTTGAAACAATCTTTTTTTGCATAATCGCATACTATCAAATAAATTTATTTTGACTACTAATCCAACATAGTTATGATTTCTTTTAAATCAAAATAAAAAAATGAAAAAAAAAAAAAATATTAAAAGAATTCACATCTCCGAACGGCTTAAATTAGATTCTGGTAAGACTTTACCAGAGTACGAAATTGCATACGAAACTTACGGTAAATTAAACAAAACAAAAAGTAATGCAATTTTTATTTGTCACGCTCTAACGGGCGACCAATTTTGTACTTTAAAAAATCCTATAAACAATAAGAAAGGTTGGTGGAATTCTCTGGTTGGGCCTGGAAAAGTAATTGACACTAATTTTTTTTTTGTAATTTGTAGTAACGTTCTAGGTGGTTGTATGGGTACAACTGGTCCAGAATCAATAAATCCAGAAACCAAAAAACCCTACGGGTTGGGATTTCCTGTAATCACAATTAACGATATGGTTAAAGTACAGAATAGGCTTGTCGATGCTTTAAATATAAAGAAGTTATTTGCCGTTATCGGAGGGTCAATGGGTGGTATGCAAGCATTAGAATGGGCTACATCTTTTGGTCATAAGGTTCATTCCGTTATACCAATTGCCTCGTCCTACAGACACTCTGCTCAAAATATCGCTTTTCATGAAATAGGTAGGCAGGCTATAATGGCAGACCCTGATTGGAACAAGGGTGCGTACTATCACAAGAAAAAATATCCAAAAAGAGGATTGTCTGTAGCTAGAATGATTGCACATATAACTTATTTGTCTGAATCAGCATTACAAAGAAAGTTTGGAAGAAATCTACAAAACAGTAAGTTTTTCTCATTTGAGTTTGAAACTGAATTTCAAATTGAGAGTTATTTAAAACATCAGGGTATTTCATTTGTTGAGAGATTCGATGCCAACAGTTATTTATATATCACGAAAGCCATGGATTATTTTGATCTTTCTGTAAAAAAAGGAGGTTTGAGAAAGGCTTTTAGCGATAAAGACCTATGCTATTGTTTTATTACATTCTCGTCAGATTGGCTTTTTCCAACCTCAGAAACAAAAACTATAATACAATCTATAAATCAATATAATACCAAAGTAAGTTTTGCTGAAATAAAAACTGATAAAGGGCATGATGCTTTTTTACTAGATGAGCCAAACTTTTACTCCACACTTAAATCTTTTATAATAGGTCAAAAAAAAAGGCTTAAGATATGACAAAAATTCTCAGAAATGACCTTCAAATAATTTCTAGCCTCATTGAAGAAAATGAGAAGGTATTAGACGTTGGTTGTGGTAATGGTAATCTTATCGAATTTTTATCTAAAGAAAAAAATGTAGATTGTAAAGGGATTGAAATAGAGTTAGAAAAAATGAATTTTTGTTTAAAAAAGGGTTTATCGGTTGTTCAAGGTGATGCCAATTACGATTTAAACGACTTTTCAGATAATTCTTTCTCAACAGTGATTTTGAGTCAGACTATACAGGCAACAATTTTTCCAGAAAGAGTTATAAAAAATTTAATCAGAATAGGTAAACGAGCAATAATATCTTTTCCTAATTTTGGTTTTTGGAAGATAAGAAAGGATTTTTTTTTTTCTGGAAAGATGCCCAAAAATAAGATTTTACCTTATGAGTGGTTTGACACACCTAATATTCATTTGTGCTCGATAAATGATTTTATTAAGCTTTGTCACAAGAATAGAATAAAAATTAAAGATAAGGTTTTGCTAAATGAAAATGGGGAAAAAATACAATCAATAAATTTTTTTGAAAACCTTCTTTCTTATCAAGTTATTTTTTGTGTTTCAAAAAAATAGTTTTTTGATTACTATCCAATTATGTTAGAAATTTTTCAAATCCCTGTTTTGAATGATAATTATATATATCTTATAACAGATGCTAAAAGTGGGAAGACAGCATGTGTTGATCCAGCACTACACGATCCTGTAATAGAAAAACTTGAAGAACTTGATAAAAAGTTAGATTTCATTCTCAATACGCATCACCATAATGATCATGTTGGTGCTAATTTACAACTTCAAAAAAGATATAAATGTGAAATTGTCGGTAATGAAAAAGATAAAGCACGAATACCTGGAATAAGTATTTTCGTGAATGAGGGAGATACTTTCAAACTCGGTGATTCAGAATGCAGAGTTATTGAAGTGTCAGGGCATACCTTGGGTCATATTTGTTATTATTTTTCAAAAGAAAGTTTGATCTTTTGTGGAGATACACTTTTTTCTTTGGGTTGTGGAAGATTATTTGAGGGAACACCAGACGTAATGGTTGAATCACTATTGAAAATAAGATCCCTTCCAAATAATACTAAGGTTTATTGTGCCCATGAGTATACTTTAAATAATGCCAACTTCGCTTTAAGTCTCGAACCTAAAAATAATAAATTAAAAAAAAAAATTGAACAAATAAAAACTAGGAGATCCAAAGGCCTCTCAACAATACCTTCTACGCTGGGTGAGGAAAAGATTCTTAACCCTTTCCTTAGATTTGACAACGATGCTTTTATAAAGTCAGTTGGATTGAAAAAGAAATCTAATGTTGAAAATTTCAAGGTTATTCGAGAAATGAAAGATAACTTTTAATCCATCCAAAGTCCGCCATTGATAGATAGTGTTGCTCCATTTATATAACTTGCTTTATCAGAGACGACGTAGGCAACTAATTCAGCTATTTCTTCAGAGCCACCTAGCCTTTTAGCAGGTATGCCGTCAATAATATTTTTTAGTATATCCTCTCTTATTGCTGCGACCATCTCTGTATTAATATAACCAGGACAAATAACGTTTGAAGTTATATTTTTTGAGGCGCTTTCAAGAGCTAAAGACTTTGAGAAACCAATTAATGCCGATTTAGTTGCTGCGTAGTTAGATTGACCAAATTGTCCTTTTTGTCCGTTAACTGAGGAGATATGAACGATTCTACCGAAAGAATTTTCTCTCATTTTATTAATAACTAGAGATGTAACATTAAAAGCAGAATTTAAGTTAACTTCAATTACTTTATTCCATTGTTCAAGGGACATTTTATGTAATGGGGCATCTTTTGTAATTCCAGCATTATTTATTAGTACATCGATAGTTTTGTATTTGTCATAAATTTTTTGTATTTGGCCTGAACATTCCTCATAGTTACTTACATCCCATTTAACAGTTTCAATACCGGTTTCATTAGAAAAGTCCGATGCTTTTTGTTCGTTACTTGCATAATTAGCAATTACAAAGAATCCATCTTTTTTTAGTTTTTTTGATATTTCTTGTCCAATTCCTCGAGTACCTCCTGTAACGAGGGCAACTCTATTAGAGGTTGTCGATGTTTCTTGATTATCTGATGTCATTTTAACTATAACCTTTCAATACACATGGCTATGCCCTGTCCGCCACCAATGCAAAGCGTTGCTAAACCCTTATTCTTGTTACTTCTAATTAATTCATGAATCAATGTTACTAAAATCCTTGCTCCCGAGGCTCCAATTGGATGACCAAGTGCTATGGCTCCGCCATTGACGTTTACTTTACTCATATCCCATTTCATTTCTTTAGAAACAGCCAGTGATTGAGCAGCAAATGCTTCGTTAGCCTCAATTAAGTCAAGATCATCAAGTTTCCAGTTGGCAATTTCAAGAGCTTTTTTTGTTGCTGGAACTGGTCCAATTCCCATTATTGCAGGATCAACACCTGTAGTAGCCCAGGAAATTATTCTAGCAATGGGTGTTATATTTAATTTTTTTGAGGTTTCTTCGTTCATCAGTGTTACAGTAGCCGCACCGTCATTTAATCCAGATGCGTTACCTGCTGTTACAGTTCCATCTTTTTTAAATACTGGTTTAAGTGAACTGATTTTTTCTAGTGTAGAGCCATGTCTTGGAAATTCGTCGTTTTTAAAGTCAATGGTTTCTTTTTTCTGTACAACAGGGACACTTAAAATTTCACTCTCAAACTTATTTTTTTTTTGAGCCTCTTCAGCTTTATTTTGCGATAATGTTGCAAATTCGTCTTGATCGTGTTTAGAAATATTATACTTTTCTGAAATATTTTCGGCAGTTGTCCCCATGTGATAGTCGTTCATTGCGCACCATAAGCCATCAATAATCATACTATCTTTTAATTTGCCATCACCCATTTTAAGTCCATTTCTAACATTAATCGTGTGATGAGCATTCGTCATAGATTCTTGGCCACCAGCAATAACAATTTTTGATTGATTGGTCATTATAGATTGAGCACCTAACGAAACAGCTCTGAGGCCTGATCCACAAACCTGATTGATAGTTAACGCACTTTTTTCAATTGGAAGTTCTGCAAGAATCGAAGTTTGCCTCGCTGGGTTTTGGCCGGAGCCACCCGTAAGGACTTGTCCCATGATAAGCTCGTCTACAAGATTTTTATCTAAACTATTTTCATTTAAAACTGCCTCAATAGTCAGCTTACCAAGTTCCGGAGCTGAATAATCAGATAGACTACCCATAAACTTCCCAATTGCTGTTCTTTTTGCGGCTGTAATTACAATATTAGTCATAATAATATGTTAATGAGGTTCAATAACATAAAATAGCTTTAATTTTCAATATAATAAATAAATTCATTAAAATTTATTTTTATAAAAATGTTTTGATAATTTAATATCTTAGTAGTATAAACTAATAAAATTTGGAATTTTGGTATGTACGCTATATTCAATCATAAGGGAAAACAATATAAAGTTTCTAAAAATGACTTTTTAAAACTTCCTAAGATATCTGATTTAAAAAAAAATGATACTCTAACACTAGAAGATATAACTCTTCTTAAAACAGAGAATAATGATATTACCATTGGTACCCCCATCATTAAAGATGCGAAAGTTAAAGCAAAAGTTATCGATCACATCAGAGACAACAAAATAATTGTTTTTAAAAAGAAAAGAAGACACAACTACAGACGAAAAATAGGTCACAGACAAGACCTTACTTTAGTCAAGATAGAGGAAATCATTACTTCCTCAAGTTCTAATAAAAAACCTAAAGAAGAAAACCAACCTAAGAAAGAGGTATCAGATGGCTCATAAGAAAGCAGGAGGAAGTACGAGAAACGGAAGAGATAGTGCTGGGAGAAGATTAGGCATAAAAAAATTTGGTGGTGAAAAGGTGATCCCAGGAAATATCATACTTAGACAAAGGGGTACGAAGTTCCATCCTGGAAAAAATGTTTCAATTGGCAAGGATCATACAATTTTTGCGATTACAGAAGGTTTTGTTACATTTAAAAAGAAATCTTCAGGAAAATCGTTCGTTGAAGTCCAACAAATAAAATAACTCCCCCCTAATTATGAAGTTTCTTGACGAGGCTAAAATCCATCTAAAGGCAGGGGATGGGGGAGCGGGTTGCATAAGTTTTAGAAGAGAAAAGTTTGTGGAATATGGTGGTCCTGATGGAGGAGATGGTGGTAGTGGAGGTAACATTTTATTTGAATCAGAAGAAAACTTAAATACACTTATCGACTTTAGATATCAGCAACACTTTAAAGCTGAAAACGGAAAAAACGGTTCAGGAAAAAATAGAACTGGTCAAAATGGAAAAAATATTATCATTAAAGTACCTGTTGGGACTGTTATTATGGATTCTGATAAAAACGAAATTTACAAAGATTTAGTTAAAAAAAATGAAAGGTTCTTAATTCTAAAAGGTGGTAAAGGCGGAGTTGGAAATTTAAGATTTAAATCGTCAACAAATCAAGCGCCTAGAAAATCTACTAAAGGAAAAGTGGGTGAAGAACTTTGGGTATGGTTGAGACTTAAATTGATTGCTGATATTGGTTTCATTGGTTTGCCGAATTCAGGAAAATCAACTCTTTTGTCAGTTTTATCCAATGCTAAAGCAAAAGTTGCAAATTACGCATTTACAACATTAAAACCTCAACTTGGCCTTTTGAGATTTGAAGAGGGTGATGTAACTCTTGCTGATCTTCCTGGTCTTATATCTGGAGCTAATAAAGGAGTTGGGCTCGGTCTCAGGTTTTTGGCTCATATAGAAAGGTGTAAAGCCTTAGCTCATTTATGTGATTTGTCTGTAGAAAAGGACGAACAGATAATTGAAAATTATAGAATAATAAGAAATGAAATCGAAAACTATGGTAACTTAGTTTCAAAAAAGAAGGAAATAATTATTCTTACAAAAAGTGATTTAGTTTGTAAAAATAAAATTAGAAAAAGAAGTGATATTTTAAAAAAATATTCAAAATCTGATGTGACAATTATTTCTAGTCTTAAAAAGGACGGAATAAATGAACTTAAATCTATTTTCCGTGAAATTTTAAATGAAAAAACTACAACTTATTAAAAATGCTAAAAAAATTGTTATAAAAATAGGGTCATCATTATTAATTGATAATGACAAATTTAATTATAAGTGGCTAAGATCATTTGTTGAGGATCTTGATAGCTTACTTAATAAAACTCAAATTATCATTGTTGCATCTGGAGCAGTATCGTTAGGAAAGAGTTATCTTAAATTTAATACTCATGAGGTGAACCTTAACATTAAGCAAGCGTTTGCGGCATGTGGTCAGATTTTTTTAATGAATAACTTTATTAAGGTTTTTGAGGAGAAAAAAAAAAAGGTAGCTCAAATACTTCTCACTTTTGCAGATACTGAGGATAGAAGAAGAAGTCTAAACTCCAGAGAAACTATTAAAAGTCTTTTGTTGTCTAATGTGATTCCAATAATAAATGAAAACGATACTGTAGCAACGGATGAGTTAAAGTTTGGGGATAATGATAGATTAGCTGCAAGAGTTGCTCAAATTGTAGAAGCCGATCTTTTACTTTTACTTACAGATGTAGAGGGCCTTTTCAATAAAAATCCAAAACATCATGGGAATGCGAAACTTGTTGAAAAAGTTACAAAAATAGATTCTCAAATTTACAAGATGGCTAGTTCTCACACAAATTCTTATGGCTCTGGAGGAATGTTAACGAAAATACAAGCAGCTGAAATAGCCGGAAGTTATGGCTGCAATACATTAATTTTTCAGGGTAATATCGAAAACCCTCTTAAAAATTTAAAAAAAAATGATAAAGGATCCCTTTTTGTTTCAAGTGAAAAAAAAAAAAGGGGAATAAAAAATTGGTTAGCAGGCTCAATAAATATTTCTGGGACCTTAGAAATAGATAATGGTGCAATAGATGCCTTAAAAAATGGAGCTAGCCTTCTACCTAGTGGAATACAAAGAGTCTTAGGAAAATTTTCAAAAGGAGATATAATCGAAATTATAGATTATAATGGGAAAAAACTTGGAAAAGGAATTAGTTATTATGATGCAAATGAAGTTGAGATGATAAAAGGAAAAAAAAGTTCTTTAATTAAAAAAACCTTAGGTTACGAAGGTAGAGAAGAGGTAATTCACAGGGATTATTTATATTTAAATGTACGATGAATAGTGAAAGTTTAGAAAAAAATATTTTACAAATTGGCCGTCAAGCCAAAGAAGCATCAAGATATGTTTCTCAATTAAGTACAAAGTCTAAAAATGAAATTCTTTGTTCAGCTGCTGATAATCTATTAAAAAATAAAGAGTCTATACTAAAAGCGAATGAGCTAGATATTAAAGAAAATAAAAACAAACTTAATTCCGCAACACTTGATCGTCTCGTTTTGGATGAAAAAAGAATTGAATCTATTAGTAGTGGATTAGTAGAGATTTCTCGGTTGGAAGACCCAGTTGGAAAGATAATTGACAAGTGGTCAAGACCTAATGGGTTAGAAATTGAAAAGACATCTATTCCATTAGGTGTGATAGGTGTAATCTATGAATCAAGGCCTAACGTTTCAGCTGATGCAGCTGGACTTTGCTTAAAGTCAGGTAACGCACTTATACTTCGGGGAGGATCTGAAAGTTTTAATTCTTCAAGTAAAATAGTTGAAATTATAAATCGTTCCTATGAAAATTTCAAACTACATAAAGGTGTTTTACAATATATTCCAACTAAGGACAGAAATGCAGTTGGTCATCTTTTAAAAATGGATGATTTCGTTGATGTAATAATTCCTAGAGGAGGGAGATCTCTGATTGAAAGAGTCATTAATGATAGTAAAGTACATGTAATTAGACATTTAGATGGCATTTGCCACACTTATATTCATAAATCTTCCATCGCTAATCTTTCAAAAGAGGTAGCAGTTAATGCAAAAATGAGAAGACCTGGTATTTGTGGTGCTACAGAAACTATTCTCATTGATAAAGAAATATTATCAACTCATCTTCCTGATATCATTAAATCTTTGACTGAAATGGACTGTGAAGTTAGAGGTGATAAACATGTTCTAGATATAAACAATTCCTTAAAGCTTGCTAATGAGGAAGACTGGTATACTGAGTATCTTGATAAAATAGTTTCCATAAAAACTATTTTTAATGGTGTTGAAGAGGCAGTTAATCATATAAATCTTTACGGATCAGGACATACAGATGCTATACTTTCTGAGGATGAGGATGCGGCAAATTTTTTTTTAAACAATGTTGATAGCGGAATTGTTATGCATAATACTTCCACTCAATTTGCAGATGGAGGGGAATTTGGAATGGGAGCTGAGATTGGTATATCTACCTCCAAAGTTCATGCAAGAGGACCTGTTGGTGTTGCACAGCTAACAAGTTTTAAATATAAAGTTAAAGGTTCAGGCCAGATTCGTCCATAAATTGTTTAATTCAAAAAAAAAATTTGTAGGAATATTAGGGGGTACATTTGATCCACCACACGAGGGTCATCTTTTCATAAGCAAGTTTGCAAAAATAAAATTAGATGTTGGTGAAGTTTGGTGGATTGTTACAACAACGAATCCATTAAAAAAAAATAAAGTTGATTATAAAAAAAGATTAAAAAAAGTTAAAAGATTTTTAATGAACCATCATATAAAAGTTTTAGAAATTCAAGATTTATCCAAAAATACCTATACAGTTGATCTTTTAGAATATTTATTTAAAAAGTTTCCTCATAAAAAATTTATTTGGTTAATGGGTGCCGATAATCTTTTTAGTTTTCATTTATGGAGAGATTGGAAAAAAATTTTTTATAATATTCCGATTGCAATTTTTGATCGTCCACCTTACTCTTTAAGTATATCGAAGGCAAAAGCGATTTTATATTTTAAGGAGGATAGAATTAATAGTAAATTGTCAAGAAACTTAAAATTTATGAAGCCCCCAAAGTGGTTATTTTTAACTGGATTAACTAATCTACAATCCTCAACAAAAATAAGGCAAAAAAAAGTTGAATCAGCATAAAGATATCAAAATTTTTTTAAAAAAGATTATTAAGGATTTAAATGATTTAAAAGCTATTGATATTAAGTTTATTGATATAAAAAATAGAAGTGCTTTAGGTGATTTTTTGCTAATAGTAACAGGTAATTCTACTAGACATATAAACTCAATAGCTACAAAAATTATAGAAAATTATAAAAAAAAAGTAATTTCAGTTGAAGGTCTAAAATCTACTGAATGGGTGATTGTAGATTTTGGAGATATCATTTTAAATATTTTCAAACAAGATGCTAGAGAACACTATTCTTTAGAAAAAATATGGCAATCTAACTTAGAGGATGAAAAATTAAGTTATGGTTAGATGAATATAAGTATTATTTCCCCTGGAAAGTTTAAAAAAAAACCGCCATTAGAGGAGCTTTTTAATTATTATAAAAAAAGAATAAATCTTAAAATTGATTTGAAAGAAATTAAAACATTCAACTTTGAAGAAAAAAAAAAGTTGTTGTTTGAAAAAAATCAAATTACAAAACATCTTAAACCAACAGACTATGTTGTAGTGCTTGATAAAGATGGTAAAATGCTTTCAAGTAAAGACTTTTCGGTTTTTTTAAAAAAAAAAATGTTAGAAAGAACTAAGAGAATTTGTTTTTTAATTGGAAGTGAGTTAGGTTTAGATTTATCTCTAAAAAAATCTTGTCACATAATTTCCTTGGGAAGGAAAACTTGGCCACATCTAATGGTAAGAATAATGTTAATTGAGCAAATTTATAGATCTTTGGAAATTATAAAAAACAGTTCGTATCACAAGTAAAGTAAAAGAATGAGAAAAGTTTTATTGTGTATCTTAGATGGATGGGGATTAGGAAAAAAAAACAAATATAATGCTATAGAAGTTGCAAATACAGAGAATTTTGATGCTATAGCAAAAAAATTCGATATGGGAAAACTGCATGCGTCAGAAAAAAAAGTAGGATTACCTATTGGACAGTTTGGAAATTCTGAAGTGGGTCACATGAACATCGGTAGCGGGAGAATAATTCTTCAAGATATTTTGAGAATAGATAAATCTCTTAAAAATGGAAATATTGAAAATAATTTTAATTTTTTAAAAATGCTTCGCGAATCTCAAAGAGTTCATCTTTTAGGTATTTTGTCATCAGGAGGTGTGCATGGTCATCAGGATCATCTTTTTAAAATTATAGAAATTTTAGGAAAAAAAAAAGAAATTTTATTACATTGTTTTCTTGATGGACGAGACAGTTCTCCTGTCTCTGGGTATAACAATATGTCAGTTTTAATGGAAAAAATAAAAAAAAAAAAAAATATAAAAATAGCAAGTATCTGTGGAAGATTTTATTCAATGGACCGTGATAATAGATGGGACAGAATTAATTTAGCTTACAAAGCTATCATTGAAGGTTCTGCAGAACAGCAAAAAAATCCTCTTAAATCGATAAAAGAAAGCTATGCAGAGAAAATTACAGACGAATTTTTTAAACCCAAAAATTTTTCTAATTATTCAGGTGTAAAAAAAAATGATGGCTTTTTCATAACAAACTACCGAGCTGACAGAGTTAGAGAACTTTTAACAGCAATTTTTGATAAACAATTTAATAATTTCAAAAGAAATAAAATTGCTGATTTCTCCTCTGCTATAAGCATGGTTGAATATTCAAAAAGACTAAAAAAAAAAATAACTCCTCTGATTCAACCTTTGTTGATTGAAAATAATTTGGGTGAAATTTTATCCAAAAAAAAATTAAATCAACTTCGTATTGCTGAAACCGAAAAGTATGCACATGTTACATATTTTTTTAATGGAGGTGTTGAAGAGAGTTATGAAGGAGAAGACAGAGTTTTGATTCCTTCTCCTAGAGTTGAAACTTATGATCAAAGACCAGAAATGTCTGCATTAGAACTCACCGATGAACTTATAAATAGAATTAAAAAGAATAAATATAATTTGATAGTAACTAATTTTGCAAATACTGATATGGTGGGTCACACTGGTAATTTTAAGGCTACGATAAAAGCTGTTGAAACTGTAGATAGTTGCATTGGAAAAATTTTAGAACAATGTAAAAAAAACGGATATACATTAATTATAACATCTGATCACGGAAATGCAGACCTGATGTATGATGAAAAAAAATCTATTCCTTGTACAACACATTCAATTAACCCAGTACCTTTTATTATTTGTGAAAAAGTTAAACTTAAAAAAAAAGAAGGTATTTTAGCCGACATAGCACCTACAGTTTTAGATCTTATGAAATTAGAAAAACCTGATAATATGAATGGTTGTAGTCTTTTAAAATGAGATTAATATTATTCTTTATTTTTTTTTTTATTTCTAATGTTTGTTTTTATGCAGAGGGCAAAAACTTTAAAAAAAAACTTTCAGGACTCAAAAAACAAACGGTAGCTATTCACAACGATATACTTAAAAATGACGATGAATTAAGAAACATAAAAATTGATATAGAAAAAAATAGTCAAAAAAAAACAATTTTTGAAAAACATATTAAGGATAAGGAAGTTGTAAGTAGAAGACTTTTTCTTCTATTACAAGATAAAATCTATACATCTCCAATTAATAAATTTATTAAAAGTTTAACAGTTCAGTCTGACGATTTAATTACTAAGCAGATTGTCAGAGAGTTTTTTCTTAAAGAAGCAAAGACAAGTATAAATCAGTATCTTGAGAGTATTGATGGAATAGAAGAAGTAAAAAAAGAATTAGACAGGAAAATTATAGTCTTTGAAAAAAAAAAGCAAGACTTGAGGAAAAAGTTAAAAACTCTGGAAAAAAAAATGAAAGAGGTCTCAAAATTACAGAAAAAAGTAAAAGTTGATCTTGCTTTAAAAATAAAAGAAAAAAAACTTAAGGAAAAAGCCAAAAATCTTAATGAATTGGTTAGTGGAGTTGAAAAAAAAAAAAAAAGTAAAATATTAAGTATTGGTAACATTCAATACCCAGTAAGGGGTGAAATTATTTCTAATTATGGAGAGGGAAAAGATATAAGGAAATCAAAGAATGGGATGGTTTTTCAAGTCACGAAAGATTCTTTTGTAACATCACCCATTAATGGTATGGTCGTATATGCTAATCAATTTAGGAGTTATGGTAATCTAGTGATAATTGAAAATGATGAAGGTTTTTACTGCATCTTGTCCGGTATGAAGAATATTTTGATTTCCTCAGGCATTGAGGTCTTAAAAGGTGAGCCTATAGCAAAGTTAAATAATGGAAAAAATAATCAACTTTATTTCGAGCTGAGATTGAATGGAAAAATTGTTAACCCCAAATCAAAAGTTGAGATTTTATAAAAAAACTGCATAATCAAACAATGTTCAAATTTTTAACATATCTTTTTTTAGTTTTTCTTAATTTTTCAGATGCAAAAGCAGAAGATGATAAAGAGGTTTATAAACATTTAAATCTCTTCGGTGAAGCATTTGAAAAAATAAAAAATAATTATGTTGAGGAAGTTTCTTCCAAAGAGCTAGTTGAAGCAGCAATTGAAGGGATGTTAGGTTCGCTTGATCCTCATTCTACCTTCCTAAATACTGATGAATTAAAAGAGCTTAAAGTTCAAACAAAAGGTGAATTTGGTGGATTAGGCATAGAAGTGACTCTTGAAAATGGTTTTGTGAAAGTCATTTCACCCATTGATGACACGCCTGCATCAAGAGCAGGTATTTTAGCAGGTGATCTGATTACCCATTTGGATGATGAACCTGTGTTAGGCATGACATTGTCTGAAGCTGTTTCGATTATGAGAGGTAAAGCTGGATCAAAAATAAAATTAACTGTAAACAGAGAAGAAAACCAAACACTTCAAATTGTGATTACAAGAGCCGTGATTGAATTGAAAGCAGTTAAAGCAAAAATTCTAAATAATATTGGTTATATAAGAGTCTCATCTTTTAATCAAAAAGTTGATACCCAGATTATTAAAGCCATTAGTAAATTCAAAAAAAATAACAAAATTATTGGTTACGTTCTTGACTTGAGAAACAACCCTGGTGGTCTCCTTGATCAGGCTGTTAACGTAACGGACATTTTTCTAGACAGAGGAGAAATAGTTTCAACCAGAGGAAGGTTTGAAAGAGATGGTAGTAGATTTAACGCTGTTAAAACAGATTTGACGGATGGTTTACCACTTGTTGTTTTGATTAATCAAGGTAGTGCATCAGCTTCTGAGATTGTTGCTGGAGCATTACAAGATCATAAAAGAGCAATTATTATGGGTACTAAATCCTTTGGAAAAGGTTCAGTTCAAACCATTCTTCCCTCCGGAGAAAATGTTGCTTTAAAACTTACCACCGCAAAATACTACACACCACTTGGAAGGTCTATTCAAAAAACAGGAATTGATCCTGATATTTTAGTTGAACAATTTGAATTAAAAAAGTTGTCAGAATCTGAAAGTCCTTCAAGAAAAGAAGCAGATCTAAGGGGCGCTATAGACAACGAACAAAACTCAACAAAAAATGACAAAGACAAAGAATCTAGTAAACAAAAAGTCGATGATTCTTCAAATGATTATCAATTAAGTAGAGCTTTCGATCTTATTCTTGCTTTAGATTTGGCTAATAATAATTAAAAAACTTTCAGAAAATTATGAAAGATTTTAGAAAAGGAATTGGTGTGTTCCTAATTAACACAAATAATCAACTTTGGGTTGGGAAAAGAATAGACTTTAAGAATGATTATTGGCAAATGCCTCAAGGTGGTATTGATAATAATGAAAGCCCAAGACAAGCTATGATAAGAGAACTCAGTGAAGAGTGTGGAATTAAAAAAAACTATGAAATCTTAATGGAGCTTGAAGAATGGCTTTCATATTCACTTCCAAGCTCTCTCAAAAAAATTGTATGGGGCGGAAGATACGTAGGTCAAACACAAAAATGGTTTGCTTGTAGGTTCTTAGGAAAAGACAGGGAATTTGACCTTGAAACTCATAAGCCTGAATTTGAAGAATGGAAATGGATAAGACCAGAAGACGCCGTAAAATTTGTTGTCCCGTTTAAAAAAAAACTTTATAAAGATGTTTTGAAGAGTTTTGAAAATCTTTACTAAGAATAATAAAATTTTTTAGAAACTCTTAACTTTTCAATTTCAATTTTGTCGTCAGTTTTTTGATCTTTGTGCTCGGAGGTTTTTACAATATCTTCACTCAAGAGTGTGCATTTATTATTTGAAACTTCGACAATACCGCCATTTACCAAAAATGTTTCAATTATTTTTTTATTTTTGTAAATGTATGCTATTCCAATTCTAAGAGTGGTGAGAAACGGCATATGGTTTTTTAGAATCCCAAAGTCACCCTCTATTCCTGGCAGGATACAAAGTTCAATATCATCGTTAAAGATAATTTGCTGTGGTGAAATTATTTCAAGATTAAATGACATTATAAGTTATTTTTCAATTTTTTTAGATTTTTCAATTGCTTCTTCTATGGTTCCTACCATATAAAATGCCGCCTCAGGAATATCGTCGTACTTTCCGTTTACTAGATCATCGAAACCGTTAATAGTGTCTTGCAGATTAACAAAAACACCTGGAGTTCCAGTAAATACCTCTGCTACATGAAAAGGTTGAGAAAGAAATTTCTGAATTTTTCTGGCACGATCAACAACTAATCTATCTTCTTCCGATAATTCATCCATTCCCAGGATTGCTATTATATCTTGAAGAGACTTATATTTTTGTAAAGTTTCTTGAACTTTTCTAGCAACATTATAATGTTCCTCACCTATAATTCTTGGATCAAGAATCCTGGAAGTAGAATCTAATGGATCAACTGCTGGATAAATTCCTAATTCAGCGATTTGTCTTGATAAAACTGTTGTTGCGTCTAAGTGTGCAAAAGATGTTGCAGGAGCAGGGTCTGTTAAATCATCAGCAGGTACATAAATTGCCTGAACGGACGTTATTGAACCTTTGTTAGTTGATGTTATTCTTTCTTGAAGTGCTCCCATATCAGTTGAAAGCGTTGGTTGATAACCCACAGCTGAGGGTATTCTACCGAGTAAGGCTGAGACTTCAGATCCAGCTTGAGTAAACCTAAAAATATTATCTACAAATAAAAGAACATCTTGTCCTTCTTCATCTCTAAAATACTCTGCAAGTGTTAAACCTGTGAGAGCTACTCTAGCCCTTGCTCCAGGTGGTTCGTTCATTTGCCCATAAACCAAAGCAGCTTTAGATTCATTTGTATCAAGTTTGATAACACCAGATTCAATCATTTCATGATAAAGATCATTTCCTTCTCTTGTTCTTTCTCCAACACCAGCGAAAACAGAATAGCCACCATGGCCTTTGGCAATATTATTGATTAGCTCCATAATTAAAACAGTTTTTCCAACTCCAGCACCACCAAACAACCCAATTTTTCCTCCCTTCGCATAAGGTGCTAATAAATCCACAACTTTGATCCCTGTAACTAGTACTTCAGTTTCAGTCGACTGATCAATAAATTCAGGTGCACTTTTGTGAATAGGTGATTTTAATTTTGTTTTAAGCTCACCTCTTTCATCAATAGGCTCACCAACCACATTTAAAATTCTACCGAGTGTTTCTGGACCAACAGGAACAGAAATAGGGTTTCCTGTATCTTTTACTTTTTGACCTCTAATAAGACCATCGGTTGAATCCATTGCAATAGTTCTTACGGTATTTTCGCCTAAGTGTTGAGCTACCTCTAACACCAAATCTTTATTTTCATGTTTTACTACTAATGCATCTAATATCTGAGGCAACTTTTCTTCAAAAGATACATCAACTACTGCACCTAACACTTGTTTTATTTTTCCAATATTTTCTGCCATATAAAAATCTCCTTTAAATTTAAACTGCCTCTGCTCCTGAGATAATTTCAATTAACTCTTTTGTAATAAGGGCTTGTCTAGACCTGTTGTAGAAAAGAGTAAGCTTGTCAATCATATCGTTTGCATTTCTGGTTGCATTGTCCATTGCTGTCATTCTTGAGCCTTGTTCACTCGCTAAATTTTCTAATAGAGCAGAATGAATTTGAATTGCAATATTTTTGGGAATTATGTCATCTAAAATTACTTCTTCATTAGGCTCAAAATCATACATTATTGCTCCTTTATGATTCTCTACTTGGTCATCTTTTTCAATAGGAAGTAGTTTTTGAGACTCAACATTTTGTGAGATAGCGCTTTTAAATTTAGTATAAATTAAATAGCACTCTGAGATTTCATTTTCAAAAAAAAGTTTAAGAACTTGATCTCTAATTGAGCTTGCAATATTAAACTCAATGCTTGGGTTTGCAAAGTCAGAAACTAAATCAATTGTTAGGTTGTTGTATAGCCTTCGAAGGGATTGATGAGCCTTTTTACCAACAAATAAAAATTTAAAATCTTTTCCTTTTTTCTTTAATGTATCTGTCACGTTTTTTGTGTGTTTTATTATTGAACCATTAAAACCACCACATAAGCCTCTATCAGCAGAACAAACAATTAATAATACTGTTTTTTTATTGTCAGTTTTACTGAATTTGATGTTATTTGTACTAGAGCGTGAAATAAGAGAAAAAACAATATCTTTCATTTTGTTAGCATAGGGTCGGGATTTTTCTGCGTTATCTTGGGCTCTTTTCAGCTTAGCTGCCGCAACCATTTTCATAGCTGATGTTATTTTTTTAGTTGACTTAACGCTTGATATTCTGTTTCTAAGATCTTTAAGGCTTGGCATTTATTTACTGTAAAAATTCGTTAGTGGTGGATTCAAGAAATTGATTAAGTTTTGTTTCGGTTTCTTCAGATAAGGATTTTTGCTCTTTAATTGTTTTGAGAATATCTTTTCCTTGATTACGTAATTTTTTAAGCAAAAAACTTTCAAACTTTGTTATTTCTGAAATTCCAATTTTATCCAAAAAGCCCTTAACACCTGAAAAAATTACTACAACCTGCTCCTCAACTTTCAAAGGTGAATATTGTGGTTGTTTGAGGATTTCTGTCAACCTCCTTCCTCTTTCAAGAAGGTTTCTAGTTGATTGGTCAAGGTCAGAGGCAAATTGAGAAAACGCTTCCATTTCTCTGAATTGTGCTAGATCAAGCTTTATTGAGCCTGAAACTTGTTTCATAGCTTTAATTTGAGCTGCAGAACCTACTCGGCTCACTGATAAACCAACATTAACAGCAGGTCTAATTCCCTTGAAGAAAAGCTCGGTCTCTAAAAAAATTTGTCCGTCTGTAATGGAAATAACATTTGTAGGAATGTAAGCAGATACGTCACCTGCCTGAGTTTCAATTACTGGTAGTGAAGTTAAAGATCCAGATCCATTGGCATCGCTCATTTTTGCTGCTCTTTCTAAAAGCCTAGAGTGAATATAAAAAACGTCACCGGGAAATGCTTCTCTGCCTGGAGGCCTTCTGAGAAGTAACGACATTTGTCTATAGGCTACTGCTTGTTTGGATAAGTCATCATAAAAAATTACTCCATGCATACCGTTATCTCTAAAAAATTCACCCATTGCACAACCAGTGTAGGGAGCTAGAAACTGAAGGGGAGCAGGATCAGAAGCCGTAGCTGCGACAACAATTGAGTATTTAAGTGCGTCATTTTCTTCAAGAGTTTTAACAATTTGTGCAACTGTAGATCTTTTTTGACCGATTGAAACGTAAATGCAATATAGTTTTTTTGATTCATCATTTGATTCATTAGTCTCTTTTTGATTAAGAATTGTGTCTATAATTACAGCAGTTTTTCCCGTTTGTCTGTCACCTATTATTAACTCTCTTTGTCCTCTACCTATCGGGATAAGGCTGTCAATGGCTTTTAAACCAGTCTGCATTGGTTCATTAACTGATTTTCTTGGAATTATTCCAGGTGCCTTAAGTTCTGCTCTTCTCATTTTTACATCCTTGAGAGGACCTTTGCCATCAATTGGGTTTCCAAGTCCATCTACAACTCGTCCAAGAAGAGATTTACCCGTTGGAACCTCAACAATAGATTGTGTTCTTTTGACAACATCACCTTCTTTAATAGATTTGTCGCTTCCAAAAATAACAACACCAACGTTGTCTTCTTCAAGATTCAGTGCCATACCTTTTACTTTACCAGGAAACTCAACCATTTCTCCAGCCTGAACATTGTCTAAACCATAAACTCTAGCAATTCCATCTCCAACAGTCAGGACCGTTCCAACCTCAGAGACTTTAGCCTCATCGCTAACATCTTTTATTTCATTTTTTAAAATAGATGATATTTCTGATGCATTTATAGACATAATTAATTCAACCTTTCACTTAAGTTATAATCTTGTAATTTATTTCTAATAGAGTTGTCTATCATTATAGAGTTAACTTTTAAAATAATTCCACCAATTATACTCTTATCAATAATTTCCTTAAGTTTTATTTTACAATTAAGAGTTTTTTCTAAAGATAATTGAATTTTATTTTTTACAGTCCTATCGATTGAGTCTGTCGTTGTCACCGTAACTTCAATAACACCATTTTTTTCATCAAGTAAGTTATTAAACTCGCTAAATATTTTTTTCAATAAAAAAAGCTTTCCATTATTAGCAAGGGTGATCAAAAAATTCGAAAAATTTTCACATAATTTAATTTTGTTTAAAATTTTTAAAAGGATTTGTTTTTTTCTAAATGGGTTTAATAAAGGTGTCTGGAAAAAAAGCTTTAATTCGTCTAATTTACTGTAAGTTTTTATAAAATCGTCAAAGTCATTCTTTGTTTGTTTTAAGTCTGAGTCATTATTACATGTTAATAATAATGCTTTAGCATATCTATTTGGAGCTTCAGTTTTATATTTAGATTTGTTAGTCAAATTATGTTCTCATCAGTATTTATTAAGGGTTTTTATCACAAGTATAAGATCTATTCAATCACTGATTATTTAATAATTTACAAAAAATTTATTGGATCAACATCAATATACAATTTTATTTCTGACGGAACTTTGAATTTTTTGATAAATGCTTTAATGTTTGATTGTAAGTCATAGTTTTTTTTTAATTTGATTAATAATCTGTATCTAAATTTTTTATTTTTCATTGAGATGACAGCAGGAGCTGGTCCAAAAATGTTAGCTTGTTTAAATTGTTTTTTTAAGCTATTAGATAAAAAATTACTAAATCGCCTACTTTTAATATCACTTATTGAAGTTATTATAAGAGATATAAAATTTGAAAAAGGTGGATGCTCAAATCTTTTTCTTCTTTTTATCTCCTCATCATAAAATTCTTTAAAAGAATAATTTTTACAATTTTCAAAAACTAAATGTTTTGGTTGAAAGGTTTGAATTAGAACATTTCCCTTCTGATTTTTTCTACCGGCTCTTCCGGAAACTTGAATGATTTGTTGAAAACATTTTTCAAAGGATCTGAAATCAAAATCATTAAGGAAATGATCAATATTTAAAATTCCAACTGTTTTTAAGAAAGGAAAATTATGTCCCTTTGATAAAATTTGTGTTCCAATAACTATATCTACTTCATTATTGATTATTTTTTTAAGAAATGAGTTCAAATTTTTTTTTTTTTTAACTGTGTCACTAGAAATAAATATAGTTCTTGATTTTGAAAATTTTTTCTGAATTTCTTCATATATTTTTTCAATCCCCTCTCCTGGAAAAATAATGGAATTTTCTGAATGGCATTTGTCACAATAATTTTTAAACTTTTCACGATAGGAGCAATGGTGACAAAGTAAAAAACTTTCCTTATCCTTAAAATTGTGAAGAACTAAAGATATGTTGCAGTTTGGACATTGTTTGATAAACCCACATTTTTTACAAAGAATATATGATGTGTAGCCTCTCTTATTTACAAAAATCATTGTTTGAAGCTTTGAATTTAAATTTTTTTCAATTTGAATAATAAGTTTATTGGAAATTATGTTTTTTTCTTTTTTCATGTCTACTATCTGAATGTCGGGAAGAGGAACATCATTAACCCTTTTGAGCATTCGAATTTCTTTAAATTTTTTTTTTCTACAATTGTTTACATTTTCAATAGATGGAGTTGCTGAACTAAGAATAATTGGACAATCAGAATTTTTGGCTCTTATAATGGCAAAGTCTCTGGCATTTATAATTAGTTTATCTTCTTGTTTATAAGATGAATCATGTTCTTCATCCACAACAATGATTCCCAAATTTTTAAATGGTAGAAATAAAGAAGACCGAGTACCAATTACAAGAATTGGTTTATTTAAAATTACATGATTCCAAATTTTTTCTTTTTGTTTAGTCTTTATAGATGAATGATAAATTTCAGATCTAATCCCAAAATCATTAAAGATTTCACTAACCCATTCTTTTGTTAAAATTATTTCAGGAACCAGAATGAGACATTGAAAATTTTTTTTAAGCTTTTCTTTTACAATATTCATATAGACCCTAGTTTTACCAGAGCCTGTAACTCCATGAAGTGAGAGCACATTGAAGGTGTTTATATTTTTTCCATTTATATCAGAAAGAGCTTTCCTTTGGTCTTTGGATAAAACTGGAAGCTTAAAGTTGTGGTGATGATCAAGTAGTTCTAATTTTTGTGAATTTTTACTAAATCCTGATAAAAAATTTTTAAGGATTATTGAAAAAGAGCTACATGTGTATTTTGAAAGAAAGTTTATACTTTTAATGATTTCTTCATTAAAAAAATAACTTTTGTAGCTATCCTCAATTTCTGATAATTTTTTGTCTAAATCAATTGCATTTGGTGTTTTAAGAACTATTCCGATTTGCTCTTTATTTCTAAACTTTACACTAACAATTTGACCAATTTTTGGTTTATTTTTTTCTAACAATTTTTCTTTATAGAAAAAGGTTTTGTCATTAATTGGAAGTGGTAAAAGAATTTCTAGAATCATTATTTAAAATTAAACTTGAAATTTAATTAGAAACATTAAAGTATTATAACATTAAATTTTTTTTTTTATGTTGGGTAAAAAAATAAAAATAAAAGATGTTCAAAAATTTTTATCTGAAAATCCTAATTTTTTTGTTGAGCAACCACAAATTTTAGAAGTTCTAAAGTTTCCACCTTTAAAAAAAAATAAAAACTTGGGAAACAAAGTTGTATCATTCAAAGATTGGTTAATTAATAATTTACGTTTTGAAAAAGAAGGATTAATAGAAAATGCTAAATATAATTATTTAACACAAAAAAAAATTCATCAAGCGGTAATCTCAATAATTAACAAAAATGACTTAAATGAATTTTTTAATTATTTAAACAATGAATTACCTAGGTTATTCCGTTTAGAAATAGTTAATGTTGTATGTACTAATAAGGAATTTAGTTCCAAATATGATTTAATTTTTATTGAAGAAAAAGAAGTTCATAAAAACTATCAGTTAAATAATCATTTTATAATGGACGCAGTTGATGATGGTGAAGTTTTATATAAAAATTTCAAAAAAAAAATATGTTCCAATGCAATCTTTTCCATCAACATAGAATCGTTGAACTTTTTACCGTTATTAATTTTTGCAAGTGCAGATAAACACTTTGTAAGTAATAGAGCTTATGATTTAATACTATTTCTCTCAAAAATAATTCAATTTAAATTAGGAAAACTTCTTTAATGACCTCATTACTAAATGAAAATATAAAGTATTGGCAAGAATGGATAGCTAATGAAAAAAGATTAAGTTTTAATACTCAAAAATCCTATCAAAGAGATTTATATTCTTTTTTGGTTTTTTTAAAAAAACATATTAATAAACCTATAGAATTAAATGACCTGGAATATCTTGATTCAGATTCAATTACATCATGGTTTATTTGCAGAATAAAAAAAGGCGTAAGTCACAGGAGTAATGCAAGATCACTTTCTTCGCTTAAAAGTTTTCTAAGTTTTCTTGTAAAAAATAAACTTATAAAGTTTTCTTCAATTTTAAGATTAAAAGGACCAAAATTTAACTTTGATCTACCAAGACCATTATCACAATATCAAGTTGCTAGAATTTTTGAAAAAATTTGTCAGGGAAGAAAGGAATGGATAATTTTAAGAAATTTTTTAATAATTGTATTGATGTGGGGTTATGGTTTAAGAATAAGTGAGGTTTTAAATATAAAAAAAGTAGATTTAAAAGCTTCTGATCTTGTTGTTTTGGGGAAAGGGAATAAAAGTAGAATTATCCCAGTTTCATTGGATGTATTAAATCTTTTAAAAAAACTGAATGAGATGTCATCTAAAAATGTAATTGATAATGAGTTTGTTTTTTTAGGAGCAAGAGGAAAAAAATTGAAAGCAGAGATTATTCAAAGATTGATAAGAAATATAAGAAATGAATTAATGCTTCATGAAAAAACCTCACCTCATTCTTTCAGGCACACATTTGCTACAAATCTTTTAGAACAAATGGTTGACCTGAGATCTATTCAAGAGCTTCTAGGTCACTCATCTTTGTCTACAACTCAAAAATATACGAAGGTTAGTCAAGATAGATTGAAGGAAATTATTGAAAAAAATCATCCAAGATCGTAAATTTAATTAAGATGTTTCATACCTGAATGTAAGTTTCATTTCACCAGCAACTTTGACTATTTGTGCTAGACATTCAGGGGCATTTTCATCCCTAATCGAAATTGCGAATCGCGATATATATTGTGTGTTTTTAGGAAAAGATATTTTTTCAGTGTTCATTCTAATTATTAGTGCATTATTATCATCAAGTGTTTTTATAATTCTATGAAGTAAACCTTTCTTATCATCACCTGATAAAACAATTCTATGTGTAATTTTTGAAGTTGGACCTGTATCTGTATTTAATGGAAGTGCTTTTATTTGTGTTTGCCCATCTTTTAAAGACGTAAGATTTGAAACTTCTTCTTGAAGATTTTCTAGATTTACTTTGTCAGTAGTTTGATAGACCATAGTCAATTCACAAACTCTTCCTAGGGTAGCGAAAGTAACTCCTGAAAATTCACCACCGATTTCTGTAAGGTGCGAAGTTATTTCAGATATAAGGTTTGGTTTATTTTCTCCAAGATAAGAAATTAAGACATTCTCAGTCATTACGAAACTCCCATTGATATTTTCATTGCTTCACCTATTTTTGTGATAGTTTCTGCTACTTCCACACCAGCTGATTTGAGTGCTTCTTTTTTTGCATCAGCAGTTTCCGCCCCACTATTAACAATTGCACCTGCATGTCCAAGCTTTCTGCCTTTAGGAGCTGCTGCTCCAGCAACAAAAGCAGCAACAGGTTTTTTGAACTTCCCACTCCAAGTTCTTATAAATTCAGCGCCTTCAATTTCTGCGGTACCTCCTATTTCACCAATTAACACTATGCCATCAGTTTCAGAATCATTGAGAAATAGTTCTAGGGCGTCCACAAAATTTGTCCCATTAACTGGGTCTCCACCAATGCCGATGATAGTTGATTGACCTAGCAAAGCTGTTTGAACAGCTGATTCATATGACAAAGTTCCAGATCTTGAAACAACTCCTATTCTTCCAGGTTTACATATGTGACCCGGTATAATACCAATTTTTCCTATTCCTGGTGTTAGTACTCCAGGACAATTAGGTCCAACAAGTCTTGTTTTAGAACCTTTCATTTCTCTTCTAACTCTTTGCATATCACTTGTTGGAATTCCGTCGGTAATACAAACAACAAGATCAAGTTCAGCTTCAACAGCTTCAAGAATCGCATCAGCTGCAAATGGAGGAGGAACAAAAACACCACTTGCATTACAGCCAGTTTTCTTTTTGGCTTCAGCAACTGTATTAAAAACTGGAACATCGAGATGTTTTGTTCCTCCTTTTTCCGGTGTAACTCCTCCAACTATATTAGTGTTATACTCAATAGCTCTTTCAGAATGAAATGTTCCTTGGGCTCCAGTAAATCCTTGACAAATTATTTTAGATTCTTTTGTAAGTAAAACTGCCATCACTTTTTCTCCTTTACCAAATTTACTATATCTTGGGCAGCTTGTTCCATTGTTTCGACTGGCTTTATTGGAAAGCCTGAGTTTTTAAGGATATCCATACCCATTTCCACGTTTGTTCCTTCTAGTCTTACTACAAGCGGTTTATCTAAGCCAACCTCCTTGGAGGCGTCTACAAGACCCTGCGCAATGTCGTTACATCTCATCATACCTCCAAAAATATTTATCAAAATTCCTTTAACGTCTGGATCTTTATAAATTAGTTTAAATGCAGCGGCAACTCTGGTAGGTGTAGCGGCACCTGCAACATCCATAAAATTTGCAGCCTCTCCTCCATAATACTTTATTATATCCATGGTTGACATTGATAAACCTGCACCATTAACCATCAAGCCTATATTTCCGTCTAACTTGACATAATTTAAGTCATGTCTAGCAGCTTCAAGCTCTAAAGGATCATATTCATTTTCATCTTTCATTTCGGCAACTTGTCTTTGTCTATAAAGAGCATTATCATCAAATGAAGCTTTACAATCTAGGACTATGACATCTCCGCCTTTTACAACGGCGAAAGGGTTAACTTCGATAAGAGCTGCATCAAGTGAAGTAAAAGCTTTGTATATACCTAATATGTTTTTTTGAGCTTTTTTTGCTGCGACACCAGTAAGGCCAAGGTTATAAGCTATTGTCCTAGCGTGGTGGGTAAGCAAGTCACCACCCGGCGAAATTTTTAGTTTATGAATTTCTTCAGGGTTTTTCTCTGCAACTTCTTCAATGTTAACACCACCTTTTTTTGATGTTATAATGGTGTTTCCTCCAGTTTCCCTGTCTACAGTTATGCAAAAGTAGAGCTCTTTTTCAATTTCATAACCTTTTTCTAAATAAACTCTCCTAACTGTTTTTCCCTCTTCACTAGTCTGCGGAGTAACTATTTTCATTCCTATCATTTTATCAACAGTTTCTACAACCTCTTCATTGTTTTTGCATAGTTTTACTCCTCCTGCTTTACCTCTGCCGCCTGCATGAACTTGAGCTTTCACGATTATTTTTTCTTCATTCAACCATGAAACAATATTTTCGGCTTCATGTGTTTGATAAACTACTTCACCGGGTGGCACCACAACTCCAAATTTTGATAGAAGCTGCTTTGCTTGATATTCATGTATATCCATATCTAATTTCCTAGTTCGCGATTATACTTAAAAATAAATTATTTGAAACAATTTAAATAAAAAGTGACAGTAAAGTGACAGTCAAAAAACAAACACTATCAGTTTTTATTTTAGGCTAGTAATTTCCTACATTTTTCTACAAGCTCTTTAACAGCTTTTACAGAATTATCAAACTCATTTCTTTCAGAATTTTGTAAATCTAGCTCTATTATTTCTTCTACACCATCTTTACTAATAACAACAGGTACGCCAACACACATATCTTTAACGTTATATTCACCTTCAAGATAAGCACTACATGGTAAGATTCTTCTGTTATCAAATAAATAAGATTCAAGCATTTCTATAGCACTTGTAGCTGGTGAAAAAAAAGCAGAGCTGTTTTTCATTAAGGCAACAATTTCGCCCCCCCCATTTCTTGTTCTAGAAATAATTTTATCAACTTTATCTTTGCTTATTCTTTTTTTTTTAATAAATTCAGAAAGTGGAATACCTGATATTGATGTGAATCTCAATAAAGGTACCATTGTATCCCCATGTCCACCTAGAACCATTGTTTGTATTGAATCAGTTGAAATGGATAACTCATTGGAAAGAAAAAACTTAAATCTTGCAGAGTCTAATATTCCAGCCATACCGACAATCATTTTTTTATCAATTCCTGTAATTTCTTTAAGAGACCAAACCATAGCGTCAAGTGGATTTGTAACACAAATTACAAAAGCATTTGGAGAATATTTTTTTATTGCATTACCTAGTTCTTTCATGATTGAAAAATTAGTTTCAACTAGATCATCTCTAGACATTCCTGGTTTTCTCGGAATTCCCGCAGTAATAACTATTGCATGACTATTCTTGATTTTAGAAATATCATCAGTACCTAAAATTTTTGTATTTAAGTTTTCAGCTGAAAGACTTTGAGATAAGTCAAGACATTTTCCTTCGGCCAAACCCTTGACTCTGTCAACCAGTGTGATGTTTCCTAATCTTTTTCTAGATATACTAAAAGCTAGTATTGTTCCGATATTCCCAGCCCCAATAAGGCTGATTTTTTTGTCATGGCTCATCTGTTGTAATTCTATATTATGTCTAATCCAATATCTACAGATTTAGCAGAATTAGTAATTTTACTTGAGGAAATAAAGTCACTTCCAAGATTTGAATAAAGATTTATGTTGTCATGATTAATTCCACCACTAATTTCAAATAAAATTTTTCTTTTAAAATTTTTTTTTAAATTAATACAATTTTTAATTTCATTTGGTGACATGTTATCTAAAAGTATATAGCTGGAACCAAATTTTAAACATTTTTGTACTTGCTCAAGTGAGTCGCATTCAATGATATATTTTTTTATTTTTTTTTTTTTAATAATATTTAGAGTGTTGTCAATTCCACCCAAAAGCTTTATGTGATTATCTTTAATAAGTAATTGATCATATAGACCTTGCCTGTGGTTTTGCGCTCCACCAATTTTTGTTGCGTATTTTTCTAAAACTCTCAATCCAGTTGTTGTTTTTCTTGTATCTAATAATTTAGTTTTAGTACTACCAATTTTTTTTACAAATTTTCTTGTATAGGTAGAAATTGAAGATAGATGCTGGACAAAATTCAGTATGGTTCTTTCAATCAAAAGAATAAATTTAACATTTCCATTTATCTCTAGAATAATTGAGTTTTTATTAAGTTCATTTCCATCACTATATTTTGATTTAAATGCCAACATAGGAAATTTTTGTTTTAAAAAGTCTTTTAAAAAACCTTGCCCACACAAAATTATTTTTTCTCTATTTGTGATAATTGCTCTTCCAATAAGTGAATTCGGAAGAAGAGTTTTACTTGTTAGGTCATTTTTAAGATTAATACTACCCAGATCATCTTTTAATTCAGAAATTAGCTTTCTTACAGCTATCCGTGAAACCTTTTCATATCCCACTGGTAAATTTAACTTAATTTTAACATCTCAATTAGTGGTTTTTTTGCTTTGAGAATAAGTTTATTGTCAATATTAATTTTTGGTGTGACTTCTAATAAACAGTTTCTAAGTTTTTCTAGTGTATTTAATTCCATGTACGGGCAATTAGAGCAAGAACAAGATCCATCATTTCCAGGTGCTACTAAAAATTCTTTGGTGGGTTGATTTTTTTTCATTTGATGAATTATATGAGGCTCAGTAGCAACTATAAACTTTTGCGTGTCATCATCTGATGTAAATTTCAATAAAGCTGATGTGGAACCTATAAAGTCAGCATAATTTAAAATATTCTCTGGACATTCTGGATGAGCTATTATTTTAGCATTTTCATTTCTTACTTTTAGCTTAATCAATTCTTTTTCTGAAAATGTTTCGTGTACAATACATGCTCCGTTCCAAAGAATCATATTTCTTCCTGTGATTTTATTTAAATAATTTCCAAGATGTCTATCTGGTGCAAAGATAATCTTTTTATTTTTTGGAAAGGTGTTAATAATTTTTGCGGCATTAGATGAGGTTACAATAACATCCGATAAGGCTTTAATTTCAGCCGAGCAATTGATATATGACAAAACAATATGATCGGGATACTTTTTTTTAAAAGCTTTAAATAGATTTGGTGGACAAGATTCTTCGAGAGAACATCCAGCATTTATATCTGGTAAAATAACAGTTTTTTGAGGACTTAAAATTTTTGCTACCTCTGCCATAAATCTCACGCCGCAAAAAACAATAATATCAGCATCGGTTTGTTGTGCTTTTTTTGAAAGGTCAAGAGAATCACCTATAAAGTCAGCTATATCTTGGATTTCCTCGTGTTGGTAATAATGTGCTAAAATAACCGCATTTTTTTCTTTTTTTAAGTAAAGAATTTCATCTTCAATTTTATCGAAAGATTTAGGAGATATTTTCATTTCTTAACAAAATTTTTAAGGTTTTTAGTTATATAGGTATTTGAACCCATTTCTTTAAGCCTAGAAATTGTTCTCTTTAATTCAACAATATTTTTTTTCCCACAATATATATTATCTAATTCTACTTTTGTCGATATTGAAAGTATATTTTTATTCTCATAAAACGCATCTATTAATGAAACAAATCTATGAGAATAGTCTCTTAAATCGTCATTTAATTGCGGGATATTTCTTATAATTATAAATCTGATTTTTTTTGCGATTATTAAGAAATCTTGGAAAACAAGATTTTTTTTCATGAAATCTTCAAATTCAAGATCTATAAGATTTCCATAGAAATTGTTTAATGTGAATTTGTAACCTTTTCTTTTGAACATTAAATCACGAGGAATGGATGTAATTGCAAGTTGTTTTCTGAGTGAGTTTTGAAAACGATTTGCATTATCTTTGTTTATAAAAAAAAAATTGTGATTTACATTTTCCTTAGATCTATAATCAACCTTTGATGTCATCTTTATTTGTTTAAAATTTTGATCTAAAAAAACTTTTATATCCTCACACAATTGTTTATTAACAGGGTCATCATATATATGTGTGATTTCTTTATTGCCTGTCATAATAATTATTTTTTTTTTTTTTAATGATTCTGATAAAAATTTTTTAAATAAAATAATATTTGTTAAATTATTTATGTAAAATTCATCAATGAGGATAAGTTTTTTCTCTATACCGAACTTTTTTTTTAAACCTTTTGATTTTTGTATATGAAAAATTAAGTCGCTAAAATGAAATATTTCAGAATTTTCAAATAATAAATTCAATGCTTTTAGTATTACAGACTTTCCGACACCAACGGAGCCGTACAAATAAATTCCTGTGAATTCTTTTCTAAAAACTTCTACTATTTTTTGCTTTAAACTTCTGCTTAACTTTGATTCTATTTCAGAAATTGCATTAATTTGACATATATTTGGGTTTATATGATTTTGAGTTTCAAGGTGATTGACAATTTTAGTGCTTAGGTTTTTCAATACTTATGAATTAATTTGAAGTTTTTTGATTTCTGCGATTGCTTTTGCCGGGTTTAGGTTTTTAGGACATGTTTTGGTACAATTCATAATTGTATGACATCGATATAGCTTAAATTTATCTTTAAGAAAATCTAGTCTTTTTTTCTTGTTTTTATCTCTACTATCAACAATAAAACGATACGCTTGAAGAAGTATAGCAGGACCTAAAAATTTGTCGCTATTCCACCAGTAACTTGGACATGATGTTGAGCAACAAGCACAAAGGACACATTCATAAAGTCCGTCAAGCTTTTTTCTTTCTTCAGGGGATTGTTTACGCTCTTTATTCCCCTTTTTAGTATTTTCTAACCAAGGCTTAATAGATTTATATTGTTCATAAAATTCACTCATATCGGGGACCAAGTCTTTGATCACTTTCATGTGTGGTAATGGAAATATATTTATTTCACTTTCGTTTTGCAGAGGTTTAAGACAAGCTAAGGTGTTAGTCCCATTGATATTCATTGAGCATGAGCCACAAATGCCTTCTCTACAAGACCTTCTAAAGGTAAGGGTTGGGTCTATTTCATTTTTAATAAATAGAAGAGCATCTAGTGCCATGGGCCCTAGTTTTTTTTTTGGAATGAAGAACTTGTCTACTCTTGGGTTACTTCCGGATTCTCTATTCCATCTGTAAATATTGAAACAGATTGATTCATTGGTTTTTTTTCCAAAGACTTTTCCCTGAATTATTTTTGAGTTTTTGGGTAAAGATAATTCCACCATAACACTTAACCTAGTAAACTCTTGCCTTAGGTTCAATAGTTTTTATTTCTTTAGTTTTAGTTTTAAGATTGACTGACCTGTAGTTTATGTCAGCCTTTCCTTCAATATTTAAAGCAATCATAGTATGTTTCATCCATTTTTTATCATCTCTTTTCTGATAGTCCATTCTAGCGTGCGCCCCTCTGCTCTCTTTCCTATTTAAAGCTGAATCAATACTAGCTAATGACTGCAATAAAAGATTTTGCAGTTCGTAAGCTTCAATAATTTCTGTATTCCAGATTGTACTTTTGTCACTAATTTTAATATTTTTAAATTCAGTAAGGAGAGAATTAAGCTTTTTTCTACCTTCTCTCATAAGTTTACCTGATCTATAAACAGGACAATAATTTTGCATTATTTCTTGCATTTTAAGTCTGATTTTTGAAACAGATTTATTACCTTGGGAATTTTTAATTTTTTCAAAATTTTGAAGAGCTTTAGAATAATATAATTCTTTAATATTTTTATTTTTAGATTTGGTTTTTAAAATATCTTTACATCTATTTGCTGCTGATTTTCCAAAAACCACTAAGTCTAAAAGTGAATTTGACCCAAGCCTATTAGCTCCATGAACAGATACACATGCTGCTTCTCCAACAGACATGAGCCCAGGAACAATTTTTTCGGATCCATTTGAATCACAATCAAGGACCTCGCCGTGAATATTAGTAGGTATTCCACCCATATTATAGTGAACAGTTGGTTGAACAGGGATAGGATCCTTTCTAACGTCAACTCCAGCGAAAATTTTAGCAGACTCTGTAATACCTGGTAATCTCTCTTCTAACACTTTATGATCTAAATGATTTAAATTAAGGTGTATATGATCTTTTTTTGGGCCACAGCCTCTCCCCTCCATAATTTCAGTAGTCATTGATCTTGAAACCACATCTCTACTTGCTAAATCTTTCGCTGACGGTGCGTATCTTTCCATAAATCTCTCACCTTTTGAGTTGGTAAGAAAACCACCTTCACCTCTCGCACCTTCTGTAATAAGTACACCAACACCATATATACCAGTAGGGTGAAATTGGGTGAATTCCATATCTTGAAGATGTAAACCTGCTCTCAAAACCATTCCTCCACCGTCCCCTGTACAGGTATGAGCGGATGTACAAGAGAAATAGGCACGCCCATAACCACCTGTGGCAAGAATAACCATTTTTGATGAGAAGATGTAAAATTTACCGTCATGCAAATTAATGGTAAGAACTCCACAACATTCTTTTTTTTCGTTCATTATTAAATCAAGAGCAAAATATTCTACAAAAAATTCTGCATCATTTGATATAGATTGTTGATACAAAGTATGAAGCATAGCATGACCAGTTCTATCAGCAGCAGCACAAGTTCTCTGGGCGATTCCTTCTCCAAAATGAGTAGTCATACCCCCAAAAGGTCTTTGATAAATTTTACCATCTTCTGTCCTGGAGAAAGGGACTCCATAATGTTCTAACTCTATGACTGCCTCGGGAGCTTCTTTGCACATGAAAGCTATTGCATCTTGATCTCCAAGCCAATCCGAACCTTTAACTGTATCATACATATGCCATTTCCAGTCATCTTCA
This sequence comes from uncultured Alphaproteobacteria bacterium, assembly GCA_902618535.1. Taxonomy (GTDB): domain Bacteria; phylum Pseudomonadota; class Alphaproteobacteria; order Methylaequorales; family Methylaequoraceae. The sequence continues at coordinate 75,502 of CACNAV010000004.1, forward strand.
CCCATATTTCCCAAAGCGGCGCTTATGCCACCCTGAGCAGCTACAGTATGACTTCTTGTTGGAAACACTTTTGAGATACATGCAGTTTTCAAATTGGCAGAGGCGCAACCCATCACAGCTCGAAGACCAGAGCCTCCAGCCCCGACGACGACGACATCAAATTCTAATTTTTCAATTTTATTCACCATCCAAACCTTAAATAAGCAAGTACAAACTAATTGTAGCAATTATATAAATAATTACTAAAAAACTATTTTTCAAAACTATTATTAATTTTTTAGATTCTTTTTTATGAATATAATCATCTATAATTGAATTTAACCCGAGGTTAGAATGTAATACAATACTTGTGAAAAGAATAAAAAAAAGGAAGGAATTTAATTTATTTGAAAACCAGTTCGTAGTTTCAAAGTAACTACTCAATGAAATATTATTCAGAGAAAAAATTAAATAAATTAATAACAACAGAAATATTACAGCAAGTAATTTTTGGAATATCCATGCAGTAGAATAACTATATTTCATGAAAATATGCCGAATTTATGTATTAATAATATTGATAACATGAAAGTTAATGAAACAACAATTATTCCAGAGATTAGAGCTGATGAATTACTTAAAAGAAAGCCAAAGTCCCAAAAGATATGTCTAATCCCATTCATTGCATGATATGATAAACCAAAAATACTTACAGACATTACTAGCTTCATAAAAATGGTATCAGAAAACTCTATGAAGTGCTGATAAAAAGGTTCACCTAATGAGAGAGACATTAACCAGAGACTTACAAAAACAATTAAAAAATTTAAACAAAAGCCAGTTACTCTGTGGGCAATCGACAGAATTGATGTAATTTGTGGTTTGTATATTTGTAAGTGAGGTGAAATTGGTAGTTCTGATTTTTTCATTTTATCTAATCGGTATTATTACAGAATAAACTAGATCTAAAACAATATTTTCAGTCAGTTCTTTTGAATCTGGAAAGTTCATATTTGAGTTATTTTTTGATGCGAGGGTTCTAATTTTTAAGGATCCAACTTTGTCATTTATCTTTTCTTTTTCTAAAATTTTTGACCATGCGTAAATTGTATCACCAGAAAAAGTTGGGGAAGAATGTTTGCCTGAATGAATTGCAACAACTTTGAAAGCGTTTGCGAGCCCATTACAACTTATTGCTCTAGCTAATGAAATTATGTAGCCCCCATAAATTATTCTTTTTCCAAATCTTCCATCTTTTTCAATATGATGGTTAAAGTGAACTCTTGCATTATTTTGATACAATCTTGTGGCGAGTTGGTGTTCAGCCTCTTCGATGGTTTGTCCATCTAAGTGGTCTATTTCTTCTCCGATATTGTAGTCATCAAAATAAAAGTTACTACCCGTAATTTCTGATGACCAATTGTTAAATTTTAAAGAATCTATAACATCAAAATCTTTTGTTTCTACTTTTTCTGGTAAATCGGGGACAGTGTTTTGAAAAGAATCAATCATTCCACTTTTTTTTTTTCTCATCATTAGCCATCTATAATATGATAAAACTATTTCACCATGTTGATTTTTTCCTGTTGATTTAACGTATACAGTTCCAGTTTTACCGTTTGAGTTTTCCTTTAGACCGACTATTTTAGAACTTGCAGATACTGTATCTCCTTCAAATACTGGTTTGCAAAACCTCACATCAGCGTACCCTAGATTTGCTATAGCATTTAATGATAGGTCAGGCACAGTTCTACCAAATACCATATGAAAAACAAGGATATCATCCAGAGGCTGCCTTTTAAAACCTAGTTTTTCAGCAAAATCTTTAGAATAATTTAATGAAAACCTACTTCCTGTCGTTGCCAAATATAGTGAAACATCACCACTAGTAATTGTTCTCGGAACACTATGATTGATAGTTTCGTCAAGGTTGTAATCTTCGAAATATCTACTTTTAAAATTTTTTGTCATTTTAAAAATTTTTTTACCAATGCTTCACCAATTTGTATTGAATTAAGAGCAGCACCTTTTCTAAGATTGTCTGCGACAACCCATAAACCAATGTTAAAATCATTTTTTACCCTCATTCGGCTAATAAAAACTTCATCTTCGCCTGCTGATTCATCCGGAGTAACATATCCACCATCAATTTTCTCATCAACTAGACTTAATCCTGAACAACTTTTGATTTTAGCAATTAATTTTTTTAAATCTATTTTTTTCTTTGTTTCAATAAAGATAGACTCCGCATGACCAACAAAAACAGGAACCCTAACACATGTTGCAAAAATTTCTATTTTTGAATCAAGAATCTTTTGTGTCTCATCTATCATTTTTTTTTCTTCTTTTGTATCACCAGTTTTAAGAAATTCATCAATATGAGGAATTAAGTTAAAAGCAATTCTTTTTGAAAAAACTTTAGGAACTAATTGTTTATTTTTGTATACATCCAGAGTTTGATAAAATAATTCGTCCATAGCCTCTTTTCCAGCTCCAGATGTAGATTGATATGTTGAAACGACTATTTTTTTAATTTCAAAAAGATCATGGATTGGTTTTAAAGCCATTACCATCTGAATTGTTGAGCAATTTGGGTTTGCAATTATTTTCTTTTTTTTAAAATATTTTAAATCCTCTGAGTTTACCTCTGGAACAATAAGTGGAACATCTTTATGCATTCTAAAACACGAGGTATTGTCAATAATAATGGCACCAGACTTAACAGCCTGAGGTATAAACTTTTTAGATACCTGTGAACCTGCCGAAGAAAATACAATATCTACATTTTTAAATTCAAACTTTTCTAAATCTTTAATAATAGCTTCCTTGTCATTTCCGTAAACAATTTTTTGACCCTCTGATTTAGATGATGCTAATGCATAAATTTCTTTGAACGGGAAAGTTCTAAAATCCAGAATATTGAGAATTTCTCTGCCTACGTTCCCGCTAGCACCTACGACAGCAATGTTATATTTTTTCATTTTTTAATTCCTTTAAAACTAAATCACCCATCTCACTTGTTGAAACTTCTTTGCAATTTTGATCATTAATATCTTTTGTTCTATAACCCTTTTCAAGAATAGAATTAACCACTTTAGATATTAAACCAGAAATGTCACCTCTAGAAAAAGAATATTTGAACATCATTCCAACACTTAATATCATTGCTAAAGGGTTGGCAACTCCTTTTCCAGAAATATCTGGAGCAGAACCGTGGACAGGTTCGTACATAGCTTTTTTATTTCCAGAATTGTCATAACCAATAGAAGCCGAAGGTAACATACCAAGAGAACCAGTAAGCATAGATGCACAATCTGAAAGTATGTCACCAAACATATTAGTTGTAACAATCACATCAAATTGTTTTGGGTTTCTTACAAGTTGCATAGATGCGTTGTCCACATACATATGGGAAAGCTGAACGTCTGGAAATTTTTTACCGGTTGAAATAACTATTTCTCTCCATAGTTCTGTAGACTCCAAAACATTTGCTTTATCAACAGAACATAATTTTTTTCCTCTTTGACGTGCTGCTTCAAATGCAACTTTCGCAATTCTTTCTATCTCTGGTGTGGTGTAAACAAGTGTGTTAAATCCCTTAGAAATTTTTTCGTTTATTTTTTCTATTCCTCTTGGCTCTCCAAAATAAATTCCACCAGTTAATTCTCTTATAATAAGAAGATCTAGATTCTTAATTATGGTAGGTTTTAAAGATGATGAATTAATAAGAGAGTCAAATACAATTGCTGGCCTAAAATTAGCAAATAAATCTAGTTCTTTTCTAATTTTCAACAAACCACGCTCTGGCCTTAACTCAAAAGGTAGTTTTTCCCATTTGGGCCCCCCTACGGCACCAAGAATTATTGCATCGGATCTTTTTATTTTTTCGAGAGTTTTATCGTGCAGTGGAGTTTGATGTTTATCGATTGACGCTCCACCAACTAACTCTTCAAAACAATCAAGTTCTAATTCAGTATTCTGGTCTATCCAATTTAGAATTTTTTTTGCCTCAACAGAAATTTCCTGACCAATACCATCGCCGGGTAGAAGTGAAATACTAAGTTTTTTTTTCATTTAAGGTAATATAGTTAATTAATTATTCTTTTAGAATTATCCAAGGCTTTTCGTTTTCAAGACGATCTTCGTAGTCATTTATTTTATTTGATTTTTTTAGTGTTAGGGCAATGTCATCCAAACCTTCTAGAAGACATTTTTTTCTGAAGGGATCAACATCAAACTTAAAAAACCTTTCCTTTTCTGATGAAATTAATTGATTTGATAAATCAACTGTTAGTTTATTTTTTTTTTCAGCTTCACCCATTAAATAATCTACTTCTTGTTGTTTAAGTTTAATTGGAAGAATTCCGTTCTTAAAACAATTATTAAAAAAAATGTCAGCAAAACTTGGTGCAATCACGCATCTAAACCCAAAATCAAGTAGTGACCATGGAGCATGTTCTCTACTACTACCACAACCAAAATTTTCTCCGGTTATCAAAATAATAGCGTTATTAAAGGGCTCCCAATTTAAAACGAAATCATTTCTTATATTTCCTTTTAAGTCATATCTCAATTCATGAAATAAATTTTTACCCAGACCTGATCTTTTAATAGTTTTTAAAAACTGTTTTGGAATGATCATGTCCGTATCAATATTCATCATAGGAAGAGGAGCAGCAATACCACATATTTTTTCAAATTTTTCCACTTATAAATCCTCAACTAAACTAATTTTACCTTTAATGGCAGATGCTGCTGCAATTGCTGGGCTAACTAAATGTGTTCTTCCTAATCTACCTTGTCTTCCTTCAAAGTTACGATTAGAAGTTGAGGCGCATCTTTCCATAGGTTTTAATTGGTCTGGGTTCATTGCTAAACACATGGAACAACCAGGTTCACGCCAGTCAAAGCCAGCATTTTTTAAAATTTTGTCTAAACCTTCTTTTTCTGCTTGTTGTTTAACTAGTCCCGACCCTGGGACAATCATCGCGTTAACTGTTACTTTTTTGCCATTAACAACTTTTGCCACTTCTCTTAAATCTTCTATTCTGCCGTTTGTACATGAACCTATGAATACTCTGTCAATTTTTATGTCACGTATTTTTTGATTTGGTTTGAGTCCCATGTAATCCAATGATCTTAAAATTGCCTTCTTTCTATTTACATCCTTGAAATTTTTGGGATCAGGAACATAACCGTTAATTGGTGCAACATCCTGAGGACTTGTACCCCATGTAACCTGAGGTTGTATAGAACTTGCCCTAATTTTTACTTCTTTATCGTATTTAGAGTTGGAATCAGATGGTAATTTTTTCCAAAAACTTACAGCTTTTTTCCAATCTTCGCCCTTTGGAGCATATGGCCTATTTTTTATGTAACTAAATGTTTTTTCATCGGGTGCAATCAAGCCAGCTCGTGCTCCTCCTTCAATACTCATATTACAAATGGTCATTCTACCTTCCATTGATAAGTTTTTTATTGCATCTCCAGAATATTCAATCACATAACCAGTACCGCCTGCTGTCCCAATTTTTCCAATAATATTTAATATAATATCTTTTGAGGTGACACTAGGACCAACTTGTCCTTCAACTGAAATTCTCATGTTCTTAGCTGGCTTTTGAATTAATGTTTGTGTTGCCAATACGTGCTCTACTTCACTTGTTCCAATTCCAAAAGCTAACGCACCAAATGCACCGTGAGTGGCCGTGTGACTGTCCCCACAAACTATAGTCATTCCAGGTTGGGTTATTCCTTGCTCAGGTCCAACGATGTGAACAATTCCTTGTCTTTTATCTAGTAATGGAAAAAGTGTAACTCCGAAATCTTTACAATTTTTTTCAAGTGTCTCAACTTGAATTCTGCTCTCTTTGTTTGTTATGCCTTGTGATCTATCCGAGGTCGGTACATTATGATCAGCAACAGCAAAAGTATAATTTGGTTTCCTTACTTTTCTGCCACTATTTCGCAGTCCTTCAAAAGCTTGAGGACTTGTAACTTCATGAACTAGATGCCGGTCAATATATATTAAGCAAGTACCGTCTTCTTGCTTTTCTACAAGATGGTTATTCCAAATTTTATCAAATATGGTTTGAGGTTTCATTTCAACCAACTTTAAGTTATTTTTTATCCTCCAATGAAGGGCTTGTTATTTTTTTATTGGTTTCCTTGTCTGTTGTCTCCTTTTTTTCAGTTGAAACATTTTCCTTTAAAGATTCTGATTTTTTGCTTGAATCTTTTGATGAAGTTTCCTCACTTTTTAATGTTTTTTCTGAAACTTCAACAGTCTTTTTTACCCCATTGTCGGTGTTATTTTTTTTCAGATTATCATTGTTACTAAATGAAGTTTTCTCGGTTATACGAGCAGACTTTCCACTTCTACCTCTAAGGTAGTAAAGTTTTGACCTCCTTACATCACCTCTCTTAACAACTTCTATTTTACTTATTTGAGGAGAATAGTAGGGTAATACTCTTTCTATTCCTTCCCCATAAGATATTTTTCTGACGGTAAATGATGAGTTAAGGCCGGCATTTTTTTTTGCTATACAAACGCCTTCAAAAACTTGGATCCTTTCTTTTTCACCTTCTTTAACCTTAAGATGGACTTTTAGTGTATCTCCTGAGTTGAATTTAGGATAAGTCTTTTCAGACAGTAGTTTTTGTATTTGGTCTTTTTCAAAGTTTTCTAATATATTATTCATAACTTCCTCTTTTTTTCTTTCACAAATAATTTGTATAAATCAGGCCTTATCTTTTTAGTTTTTTCTAGCGAGTTATTCAATCTCCAATCTGAAATTTTTTTGTGATTCCCTGTTAATAGAACTTCTGGAACTTTAAGCTTATTCCAAATGGAAGGCTTTGTGTACTGTGAATATTCTAACAAGTAATCATGAAAACTCTCAGAGCTTAAACTTTTACTATTACCTAATACTTCAGGAATTAATCTTACGCAAGCATCAATTAAAATAAAAGAGGCTATTTCACCGCCTGATAGAACATAATCCCCAACTGATATTTCCTCAATTTCATTGTAATCAATAAACCTTTGGTCAATTCCTTCATATCTTCCACAAATTAGAATAATTTCTTTTGAGCTCACTAAATTTTTTATGAAATTCTGCGTAATTTTTTTGCCACTTGGAGATAATGAAAGAATTTTACAATTTTTTTTAAACCCTTTTTTTGCAAAAGTTAAAGCATTTTGAAGAATTTCAGGTTTCATTATCATTCCTGCGCCGCCTCCAAAAGGAGTGTCGTCAACTGTTTTTGCTTTATTAATTGAAAAATCTCTAATGTTGATAGCCTCCAACTGAAATTTTTTTTTTCTTAACGCTTTTCCTGTTATTGAATGATTTATAGGACCAGGAAACATTTCTGGAAAAAGTGTCAATATTTTAAATTTCATAATATTTTTTGCTTAAATATAACTCTTTTTTTTTCGGATTGATTTTCTCAATGTGATCAAAGTTAAATGGAACCAATAATTCACCATTTTCACATTTAATTTCCAAATATTCACCAGCTCCGTGGTTGTAAACATGTTTAACGTAACCAACTTTCTTTTTATCTATTAAAACGTTCATTTGCTCAAGTTCGGAAAAGTAAAATTGGTTTGGTTTTAGTTTTGGAAGATATTTTTTGTTTAAAAAAATTAGTTTACCAGTGAAAACTTTTGCTTCTTCAACTGTTTCAATATTTGTTATTTTGGCATATATTTTTTTATTTTTTTTTTCTAGTTTAATTAGAATCTCTTCTTTTTGATCAACACTAAATTTATGAAAATTTAGAATATCTAATTGTGATGTGAAGTAGCTATGTATAAGAAGTTTGCCTTCTAAACCAAATGTTTTTCCAAACTTAGCAACAACTATACTTTTTTGTTTTGCCTTTTTATTAATAGCCTGCCTATTATCATTATTTTTTTTCACCATTATTTTCACTTTCAGCTGGTTTATCCGCGGCAGCGGGCTGAGGTGCGGCTTCGGCTGGTTTATCCGTGGCAGCGGGCTGAGGTGCGGCTTCAGCTGGTTTATCCGTGGTAGCGGGCTGAGGAGCAGCGTCGGCTGGTTTATCCGTGGCAGCGGGCTGAGGTGCGGCTTCGGCTGGTTTATCTGCGGCAGCGGGTTGAGGTGAGGCTTCAGCTGGTTTATCTGCGGCAGCGGGCTGAGGTGCGGCTTCAGCTGGTTTATCTGCGGCAGCTGGCTGAGGTGCGGCGTCGGCTGCCTTTTCCATATCCTGTTTTGACTTTTCTTTTTCTTCTTTTGCTTTAATTTTTTCTAATGTTTTCTTTCTTGGTTTGTTTTGTTTTGTTTGTTCGTAAATTACGGGTTTGTCAGCCAACTTTTCATTCGCTAAAAAATTCTGAACCCTTTGAGTTGGTTTGGCACCAACCGATAACCAATACTTTATTCTTTCAACATTCAGAGTAATCCTTTGAGGATCATCTTTATTTTTCATTGGGTTATATGTACCCAATCTTTCGATAAATCTTCCATCTCTTGGCGATCTTATATCCGCTGCAACAATTCTAAAGAAAGGTCTCTTTTTTGAACCTCCTCTTGATAATCTAAGTGCTACTGACATTTATTTTTCCTTTCTACAAAATTTAAAATGGTCTGTTTTTATTTAATATCGAACTGATGTCTCCAGTTTGGCCGGATTTCATTAAACTTTCTAGTTCTCTATTGTTTCCAACTTTTTTCATCATTTGACTCATTTTTTTAAATTGTTTAAGTAATTTGTTTATATCTTGAACAGAGGTTCCAGAGCCCTTTGAAATTCTAATCTTTCTTGACGCTTTGATTATATCTGGAAAGACTTTTTCTTTTTTTGTCATTGAGCTGATTATTGCTTTTTGTTTTTTAAATATATTGCTGTTTTCAATAGATTCCTCGACTTTTTCTTTAAGATGTGACATCCCTGGAAGATATTTTAATAGGCTTTGAACCCCACCCATTTTTGAAATTTGATCAAGTTGCTTAGAGTAGTCTGCTAGAGAGAATTTTCCTTTAAGAAGTTTTTTTTGAAGTTTTTCTGCGTCTTCTTGATCAATTTGCTCAGAAGCCTTTTCAACGAGTGAAACAACATCTCCCATACCGAGGATTCTGCTTGCAATTCTATCTGGATAAAAAATTTCAATGTCTTCTATTTTTTCGCCTACACCAATAAATTTAATTGGTTTCTTTGTAACTTCTTTCATTGAAAGAGCTGCACCACCTCTACCGTCACCATCTACCCTTGTCAAAATAATTCCTGTTAATTCTATTTTCTCAGAAAAATTTTTTGCCGTGTTAACTGCATCCTGACCAGACATTGAATCGGCTACAAGAAAGATTTCAGTAAACTTAAAGCTTTCTGAGATATCCTTGACCTCTTTCATCATTTTTTTGTCAATATGATTTCTTCCAGCACTATCTAAAATTAAAACATCTGATTCATTTGCAATTGCTTCTTTTTGAGCTAGTTTTGCAATTTCTAACGGTGATTTATTTTGTTGTATTGGAAGGACAGTTAAATTATTTTTTTCTGCAAGTGAAATTAGCTGCTCTTGTGCAGCTGGTCTGTAGATGTCCAGAGATGCCATCATGACTTTCTTTTTTTTATTTTTTTCAATCCAGTATGACATTTTCGCAGTTGAAGTGGTTTTTCCTGAACCTTGAAGTCCTACCATCATAATGATAGCGGGTGGTTTGGAACTTAAATTTATTTCATTGTTTTCTGAACCTAACAAGTGGATTAGTTCGTCATTAACAATTTTGACAACCATTTGTGCGGGAGAGACACTTCTAACAACCTCTTGACCAAGAGCTTTTTCACGAATTTTCTCAATAAAATCTTTAGCAACTGATATAGAAACATCAGATTCTAGGAGTGCCACCCTGATTTCCCTTAGAGCTTCGTTTAAAGAAGTCTCGTCGATTACTCCCTTGCCTTTGAGTTTATCAAAGATTCCAGAAATTTTATTTTGTAAATTCTCAAACATATTTAAAAAACAAAAAAAGCCAGTGCGCGAAACTCGCGGACTGACTAAAAGTGTTGTTTTTATAACAAAAAAAGATAATTTCTTAAAGTTATAAATAAAATTTTATGAAATTATATAACTTTAAAAAAATGCATGGGCTTGGGAATGATTTTTTAATCTTTCCATGGAGCGAGGAGTTGCCTCAAAAAAACATTATTAAAGCTCTATCTTCAAGAACAAAGGGAATAGGATGTGATTTGATTGTTTTTCTAATTAAACTTGAAAAAAATATCGCAAATTATAAAACTCACTTTTTCAATAATGATGGAACTAGAGCAGAAATTTGTGGTAATGCATTGAGATGTATAGGAAAGTTACATTATGAGGAGTTTAGTTCAAAAAATTGTCTAATTGAAACTGATGTAGGACTTATCGATGTAGAATTTAATAGTGATTCTACTGTAAGTGTCGATATCGGCTCACCGAAATATAATTGGAAAGATATACCCTTAATAAGAGAAATGGATAATTCTAACCTGGGTTTTGATTTTTCATATTTAAAAAATGGTTTTGCACTCAATATAGGAAATCCACATTTGGTGTTCGTTGTTGATAAAATTGATAAAAACAAATTTACAGAGGATTCATTAAAGGTTCGAAACAGCAAATTTTTTCCTCAAGGAGTCAACATAAATATTGTAGAAGTTCTGAAAAAAAATGAAATTTCAGTTTTAACAAGTGAGAGAGGAGCTGGCATAACTGAAGCATGTGGAACTGGTGCTTGCGCAAGTGTAATTGCAACAAATAAGATGCAACTTGTTGAAAATAAAGTTTTAGTTAGTATGCCTGGTGGTTTTTTAAACGTTGAAATTACTTCTGATGAACATATCTTCATGACAGGGGATGCAACCAAAGTATTTGAAGGAAAAATAAATTTTGAGGATTTAGGAAATGTTTAATAAAGAAAAGACAAAAGTGATAAATTTAGGTTGTCGCCTAAATTTTTTTGAATCGGAAGTTATTAATGGTATTTTATCTGATAAAAAGCATGAAAAAAAAATTGTAGTTAATACATGTGCAGTAACAAATAATGCTGTTCAAAAATCACTTCAGGAAGTTAGAAAGCTTGCTAAATATTATCCTGACAAAGAAATTATAGTTACTGGCTGCGCAAGTCAGTTAGAAAAAGGACTTTTTAAAAATTTAAAAAATGTTTCTAGGATAATTGATAATAAATATAAAACTGTTCCTGATGCTTACGAGTTTGAAAATAGTTTAGTTGGAAAAAAATATGAGTTTCCAGAACTAGCAAATACGGAATCAAAAAGAACACGTGCTACAATCCAAATTCAGCAAGGATGTAATCATAGATGTACTTTTTGTATTATTCCTTATGGGAGAGGCGATTCCTTAAGTCTTCCTGTTGGTGAGGTGTCAAGAAGGGTTGAGAATGTTTTAAAAAATGGATTTAAAGAAGTAATTTTTACTGGAGTTGATTTAACATCGTATGGTGAGGATCTCCCAGGAAAACCAAAATTAGGAAATCTTTTAAGAAGAATTTTTAAACTTCACCCAAATTTATCGAGACTAAGATTATCATCAATAGATCCCGCTGAAATAGATAATGATTTAATTGAACTTATGAGATTTGAAAAAAAATTGATGCCTCACATTCACCTTTCTGTTCAATCAGGAGACAATTTAATTCTAAAAAGAATGAAAAGAAGACATGATAGAGAAACTGTAATTAAAATATGCCAGGATTTAAAAAGTCACAGAAAAGATATTACTTTTGGAGCTGACCTAATAGTTGGTTTTCCAACAGAGACAGATTCAAATTTTCAAAATACGCTCGATCTTGTATCTCAATGCAAATTCAATAATGTTCATTTTTTTCCATTTTCTGCTAGAAACAAAACTCCTGCAGCTAAAATGCCGCAAGTTTTAAATTCTGTAATAAAATCTAGAATTAAAACAGCAAAGAACTTCACGAATCGTTTAATTAAGGAAGGCGCAAAAAAAAATATAGGAAAGATTATTGAAGTCCTTTATGAAACAAAAAACTTAAGTTACACAAATAATTTTTATAAGGTAACTATTGATTCAAAAAATAAAAAAGTTGAAAAAATGAATGGGCAAATAATTAAAGTAAAATTGAAGTCTTTTACTAATGGCAAATTTTTTGCGGAGGCTTAGCATTGGTTTTTGGATGGTTTAAAAAATTAACATCTGGGCTTTCAAAATCATCTGAAAAAATTTCTGATGGAATTAAAAAAGTTATCAAAGGAAAAAAAATTAATGAAACTACTTTAGATGAGCTTGAAGAGTTTTTGATATCATCCGATTTAGGCGCAAATTTTTCTTCTGATATTATTGAAGACCTTCGAAAATCTAAGATGATTGAGCCAAGCGCAGAGAAGGTTAGAATTGTAATACAAAAAAAAATCGAAAATCTATTACAACCATTGGAAAAAAAAGTCGATTTAAAAACTAAACCATTTATTTTTCTTATTGTTGGAATTAATGGTGTTGGTAAAACCGCAACGGTTGGTAAACTTGCTAATAAATATATTAGTGAAAAAAAAAAAGTCGGTCTTGTTGCAGCGGACACATTCAGAGCCGCAGCTACCGAACAGTTAAAAATTTGGTCAGATAAAACTAATTCAGAATTTTTTTCGGCAAAGGAATTTTCTGACCCAGCCGCACTTTCATTTGAATCCATTAAAGAGGCAATGAAAAAAGATCTCGATGTTTTGATTGTCGATACAGCTGGAAGATTACACAACAAATCAGATTTAATGGATCAATTGAAAAAAATTATAAGAGTCATCAAAAAGATTGATGAATCATTTCCCAATCAAATAACACTAGTTTTAGATGGAAATATAGGTCAAAATTCAATTAGACAGGCCGAAGTATTCAAACAAATTTGTGAGATTGATAGTTTAATAATTACTAAACTTGACGGAACTGCTAAAGGCGGTGTAATAGTTCCAATAGCCGAGTTGTTAAAGATTCCAATTTTAGCAGTTGGAACAGGTGAAAAGAAAGAAGATTTGATAGATTTTAATGCAAAGGATTTTTCTAAAGCGCTGCTAGGTTTAGATTAAAGCTTTATAAAAGAAGAGTTTTTTATATCATATATTATTAATGATTTATAGGAGTCAGAATGGAACTTGAAAATTTTAAGAAATTGCATGGTTTTTTTATCGAGGACCTTAGACTTAATCAAACTGAGGAGTTTGAAAAGAAAATCACTGAGAAAGATATAAATGAGTTTGCTAAATTGTCAGGCGATGATAATCCTGTTCATACGAATTCAGATTTTGCAAAAAAGACTATCTTCAAGCAAAAAGTAGCTCATGGATTTTTGTCAGCAAGTTTAATATCTATGTTAATTGCAACTAAACTGCCTGGACCTGGGAGTATTTATTTAAGCCAAAATTTAAAATTTCTAGCTCCAGTTTTTATAGATGATTTAGTAAGAGTCAAAGTAACTGTTGAGGAAATCGACCAAGAAAAAAAAAAAGTAAAATTACAAACAGAATGTTTTAAAAATGAAAAAAAAATCATTTCTGGGGAAGCAGTTGTTCTTGTGAATTCAAAAAAAGATTTTTAAAATAATGAAAGTCTACAGAACATTTACTATTCCAAAAAAATTTAATAATTCTGTGATTGCTATTGGAAATTTTGATGGTTTTCACTTAGGTCACCAGGAAGTAATAAATGCAGCTAAAAAAATTTCTTTAAACCTTAAAAAAAAAGTTGGAGTTATAACTTTTGAGCCACATCCCAAATCTTTTTTTCAACAAAAATATGACTTTTTTAGACTCACACCTTTTCATATGAAATATGAACTTTTAAAAAAAGAAAAATTAGATTTTATGCTAAATATTAAATTTAATAAAAATTTTATGAAAATCTCCTCAATAGATTTTATAGAAAAGATTTTGTTAAGGGATTTAAAGGCAAGTCACATTGTTACAGGCTTTGATTTTGTGTTTGGAAATAGACAGACTGGGAATGTTGATGTTTTGAGAGATTTCTGTAAATCATCTAACAAACTCCAATTTACTAAAATTGAAGAAAAAAAAATGGATGGTTCCGAAGTTTCCTCCTCCCTGATTAGAGACTTTTTGAGAGATGGGAAGATAGAAAAGGCTAATAAAATTCTTACAAGAAAATGGACAGTGATTGGAAGGGTTTTAAAAGGAGAAAAGAAAGCAAGAGAAATTGGATTTAAAACAGCTAATATGAGTGTCAGCTCTTACTGCGAAATATGTTATGGTGTTTATGCAGTTTTAGTTCAACTGCCAAAAGAAATTTCTAATAAAAAGTTTTATGGGATAGCAAATTATGGTGTCAAGCCGACATTTATGAAAAAAACTCCAATTTTAGAAGTTCACATTTTTAAATTTGACGAGGAAATTTATGGAAAAAAAATTAAAGTAAGTTTTTTGAAATTTATAAGAAAGGAAAAAAGATTTGAATCAGTTGAGAAATTAAAAGATCAAATTATAAAAGATATCAAGCTAGTAAAAAAAAATGGAATTTTCAAAAACAATTAATCTCCCAAAAACCAATTTTTCTATGAAAGCTAATTTATCTGTCACAGAAAATAATTGGCTTAAATTTTGGAAGGAAAAGAAAATATATGAGCAGCTAAAAAAAAATGCCTCTAATTTTAAAAAATATATTCTTCATGATGGACCTCCATATGCTAACGGTGATTTACATTTAGGCCATGCGCTAAATAAAATTCTAAAAGACATTATTTGTAGGACAAAGTTTTTGAATAAATTTGATGTAGACTACGTCCCGGGGTGGGATTGTCATGGTCTACCAATTGAATGGAAAGTTGAGGAGGAATTTAAAAAAAAAGGTAAAGAAAAAGGTGAAGTTGGGCTAAATAAATTTAGGCAAAGATGTAGATCGTTTGCTGAATATTGGGTCGAGGAACAAAAAACACAGTTTCAAAGATTTGGTATTCAGAGTGATTGGAAAGAAATTTATTTAACAATGAATAAAGATTCAGAGGTCACGATTGTTGAGGAGCTCCTAAAATTTTTTGAAATGGGGGATTTATATCTAGGATTTAAACCAGTGATGTGGTCAGTTGTTGAACAAACAGCTCTGGCTGAGGCTGAAATTGAATATCATGAAAAAATTTCGAAATCGATATACGTTAAATTTCCTGTTAAAAATTTAGATCAAACGTCTGTGTTGATATGGACAACAACTCCTTGGACGATTCCGTGCAATAAGGCAATTGCTTATTCGAAAAGCCTAAATTACAAAATTATAGAATTCACAGAAAAAGAAAATGAATTAAATATTAACAAAAATGAAAAAATAATTATCTCATCTAAGTTGATTGAAGAGTTCGTAAAAGTTCATTCATTAAAAAATTTTAAAATTAATAAAGATGTTTCTCATGATGAATTGGAAAACTTTACATGTCACCATCCTCTTCATGAAGACGGATTTACTTTCGATGTAAAAATTTACCCGAGTGATCATGTTACAGATGACACTGGTACTGGTTTTGTGCATATTGCTCCAAATCACGGCGAGGAAGATTTTAGTGTTGGTCAAAAGTATCGACTAGGTAACATAAGTACCGTCAATTCAAGAGGTATGTATGAAGATAATATAAATTTTTTTAAAGGAATACATATCTTTAAGGCAGATGAAATAGTAATTAATCAATTAAAAAGTTGTTCTAATATTATTAGCGTAAACGATTACAAACATAGTTACCCACATTCATGGAGATCGAAAGCTCCATTAATATATAGAGCTACATCTCAATGGTTTATCTCAATGGAAAAAAATGATTTGAGAAAAAAAACAATCAGGGCTATTGAAGATGTTAAATGGATTCCCACCAATAGTAAGAATAGAATTTTGTCTATGATTAATGAAAGACCGGATTGGTGCGTTTCTAGACAAAGAAGTTGGGGTGTGCCAATTACGATTTTTATTGAAAAAAAAACACAAAAGCCATTATTAGATTTAGAGGTAAATAAAAAAATATTATCAGTACTAAAAAGTAGAGGTGTTGATAGTTGGTTTGAATTAACTAATGATGAGTTTTTAACTGAAAATTATAATCCAGATGACTATGTTAAGGTAAATTCAATATTGGATGTTTGGTTTGACTCAGGAGCCAGTCATGCATTTGTCTTGAGAAATAAAAATATTGATATAGCTGATTTGTATCTTGAGGGTTCTGATCAACATAGAGGTTGGTTCCAAACTTCATTGTTGGAATCTTGTGGTCTTTATGGCACAAGTCCTTACAAATCTGTATTGACGCATGGTTTTGTTATTGATGATAAAGGAAAAAAGATGTCTAAATCGCTAGGCAATGTAATTTCTCCAAAACAAGTAATTGAAAAATATGGGGCTGATGTTTTAAGAATCTGGGTTGCTAGTTCAAATTTTACGGAAGATGTTAGAATAAGTTTTGAAAATTTAGATAGACATTCTGAAAGCTATAGAAAAATAAGAAATTCTCTAAGATTTATTTTAGGAAACCTTAATGGATGGAAGCTTAAAAATAGAGTTCCTTATGAAAAACTCCCAGAGTTAGAAAAGTATGTTCTTCACAGACTGTGGAATGTAAATGATGAAATTCAAAAAATGTTTAATGAATTCAACTTTAGTAAAGCTTTTCAGATTATTCTAAATTTTTGTAACACTGAGCTTTCAGCATTCTTTTTTGATATTAGAAAAGATAGTTTATACTGTGATAGCAATAATTCCCTTTCAGTTAATTCATCAAAAACTGTAATGAGTTTTTTGTTTGAAAACTTAATATGTTGGCTTTCTCCAATACTACCATTTACCACTGAAGAGGCATGGCAGTCATGGAGAGAAGAAATTGATAATGGTGTAGCATCAAGTTGTCATCTATTGACTAACCAGGAACTGCCATCAAATTGGAATGATAAGAAATTGGAAAAAAACTGGAAAAATATTCTTGAATTAAGAGATGCTTTTTTATTTTTTCATGAAAAAATGAGAAATGCAAAGGAGATTAAGTCAACAATGGAGGCAGATGTTAGTTTTTTCTTTAAAGAAAAAAACCTAAAAGATACTGCTGGGATTAAAAATTTTTCTGAAATATTGATTTGCTCTAATGTTTCTATTTCTGATGAGTTAGATAAAGACTTTGAAGAATATAAAGAAAATAAAAATGTATTTGTAAAAATAAAAAAAATTGACGGTTATAAATGTCCGAGATGTTGGAAAATTTTTAAAGATAAATTTCAAAATGAATTGTGTGTGAGATGTGAAAAAGTTATTGATGAAGATTTCTGAAACTCTCAATAAAGAAATTTTGGTGTTTTTAATTGCCTGCTTGTCGATTATCACTGATCAAATTACGAAGTATTTAGCAATTTTATATAAAGCATCATTATATCCACCCATGGAAATTTTTTCATGGCTTAATCTTGTATATGTAGAAAACAAAGGAATAAGTTTTGGAATTTTATCAAAATTAAATATTTCATTTTATTTGGGACTAGTTTCTTTTTTGATAAGTTTTTACATTATTTATTTGCTAAAAAAATCTGAAAAACTTATTGAAAAAATTGCTCTCTCATTAATTTTAGGAGGTGCCGTAGGTAATGGTTTAGACAGGGTTATTAGAGAGTATGTTATTGATTTTATTGATATTTCTTTGAATAATTATCATTGGCCAGCTTTTAATATTGCTGACTCATCAATAACTGTAGGTGGAGTAGTCTATTTTTGGTTGATAATTTTTAAAAAAAACCATTAAAAATTTGATAAAATACCCTTTTCAAAGACTAAAACTAATGATATGAATGTATTTAATTGTAACAAAATGTTTGTGTTATATAATTTGTGAACACTATATATAGTATATAAATGAATATTTTTAGAAAGTTTGTAAAGTTTTGTTTAGCTTTACACATGTTTCTCATAACTTCTTGTACCACAATTGAGTCTACACTTGATTCAACCTGGGATTCAATAAGTGAGGCAGGAGATTATATTTACGATTCTGTAAATTTTTGGGAGGAGACTGAGCCTGAACAAAGCGAGGCAATAATCATTGAGGAGGCAGTTGAAGTTCCCGATTTTGCAATGCCCGATCAAGCTCCACAAAGTTTTCCAGTTCAGCCTAATTTTCCAGTTCAACCTAGTTTTTCTCAACAGCCTCCAATGCAACCTTATTATGACCCAATTTACAGAAGCGCTAGACAATATTATTTTGTAGGACCCAATGGTACGCCCATGTTAGCTCCACAGCCACCTCCCTTTCCTCAATATTCAATAGATCAGGTATCTCCAGTTTTGCCTTATTCTTATAATAATAATTTAAACCTTGCACCACCAGTTTTGCAAACACCAAATAGCCCTAATCTTAACTTAGTACCTGAGAAACAGGTTCCTAGAATGCTTACTGAGGAAGAAGAGATGGAACTTTTTGGTATTCAGAATAACTGTATTCAAGTCGCAAAAGATTTAGTTAATGGAGGGTATGTCTGCGATGACTTTGACTAATAAAAAAAGCTTATTCTTGTTAATTTTTTCATTTATATTTGTTTCATCATGTGAAACGTTAGAAGATTTAGCTGGTTTGAATAAAGTTGATATTGATGATACCTTATATGAAGGCACACCAGACTTAATTTTACCGCCTGATTTTAACAAAGACCCAACAACCTTGAAAAGAACTAAAACAAGCACTAACCAACAAATTCCGCAAGAAAATTATCAACAGATGTTACCATATCAAACAGTAAACCCAAGAGTTACAAATTTTTTTTCACCAAAAATAAACGTTGAATCTTCTTCAACTCCCTCAGATTCTTTAGAGAAATTTAAACAAAATAAAAGATTCACTGTTGGTGAATGGGTATATAGTCAATATGTAGATGGGTTTAAAAGAGGAAATATTTATTATAGACCAGTTTATGATAAAGGTTATAACTTTTCGAGAAGATATGTACCTGACAGAAATGTCGCTTCATTTCAATCTCCACCCAATTTAGAAAATTATTTACCTCCTGAGAATGGGTTTGTCAATCCATCTTCTACACCTATGGAATATGAAAGTTTAGATCAATTACCTGTTTTAGACTAAATGAGATTTGTTCTATTAATTATACTTTCTCTTTATTACTCCGTTTCATTTAGCGATGAGAAAGACACTCTACATTCTTTTAAGTTGAAAAATGGAATGGAGGTTGTTGTTATAGAAAATAAAAGAGCCCCAGTTATTGCACAGATGATTTGGTATAATTTTGGATCTGGAATTGAAAAAACAGGAAAAAGTGGGTTAGCACATTTTATGGAACATTTAATGTTTAAAGGAACTCGAAAATTTCCAGATAATTACTACTCCAACTTTATTTCAAAAATTGGTGGAAGCGAAAATGCTTTTACGAGTTATGATTACACCGCATATTACCAAGTCTTCCCAAAATCAGAACTAAAAATGATGATGAAAATGGAAGCCGATAGAATGACAAACCTCACACTTACTAAGGAAAATGTAGAGATAGAAAAACGGGTTATACTAGAGGAGAGGTTTCAAAGAATTGAAAGTGATCCATCATCAAAACTTGATGAGTCAATGAGATCTATTTTGTTTCCTAATCATTATTATGGAAGACCCATAATTGGTTGGAGACATGAAATTGAAGGACTATCATATGAAGATGTTTTAAGTTTTTATAAAGAAAATTATAAACCGAATAATGCTATACTAGTCTTATCAGGAGATGTTGATTTAGAGAAAGCTAAAAAGCTAAGCAAAAAATATTTTGGAAAAATCAGAAAAGGTAAGCAGGAATCAAAACTTGAAGTTACGGATCCTGATTTGAACACAAATATATTTGTAAAAATGCAACATCCAACAGTGAAACAACCAATCTGGAAAAAGTTTTATAGAACAATTTCCTATAAATCGGATATTGATAACTCCATCGCACTTGATATGGGTTTTAAGATAGTAGCATCAGGGACTTCAAGTTTACTATATCAAAACCTTGTTGAAGATAAGAAAATTTTTTCAGTTGTTGGGGGATACTTTCAAGGGCTTACAAAAGGTGAAGGGAATGTTTATTTGTATGCAATTTCAAAGGAAAAAAAAGATTCTAATGAAATTGACAAGATTATAATGGATGAATTTAAAAAGATTATAAATGAAAAACTAACATCTGAAAGATTTGAGATAGAAAAGAAAAAGTATTTTTTTGATACTATCTACAAGAAAGATGGAGTCTTAAATCCTGCACAGATATACGGTGAAGCTTTAACAGTTGGATTGGCCTTTGATGATATTAACAAATGGCAAGAAAGACTAAATAATATAAGCTTAGATGATGTTAAGAAAGCTTTAGAAAAGTTATATGAAAATAAAAATTATGTAATTGGAGAACTATCAAATTGAGATTAACTTTTTTTCTTTTTTTCTTTTTTTTTTTCTTTACGAGCAAAAATAGTGAAGCGATACAATTTGAATCTCTTGAAACAAAGAATGGTATTAAATTTTGGTTAATTGAAGATAAAACACTTCCACTTGTAAGTTTGAGCTTTTCCTTTAAAGGAGGTTCTATTCTTGACCCTATTAATCAAGATGGAGTTACAAATTTAATGACATCTCTATTGGACGAGGGTACACAAAATTTCAATGCATCAGAATACAGACTTTTCAAAAGAGAAAATGGGATTAAAATTTCTTTTTCTACAAGCAAAGAAAGAATTGAGGGCACCTTTCAGGTAGTTAAACCTAGATTACAAGAGGGTTTTTACTTACTAAATGAGTCAATTAATAAGGCTAAATTTCCAATTAAGGAAATTAAAAAAGTTAAATCTCAGATTGAGGCTAGTATTAAGATTGATAATTCAGACATATCAACTATCGCATCAAATAAATTCAATAATTTTTTTTTCAAAAATCAGTTAATTGGAAGGAACAAAAAAGGTAACCTCAAAACTCTAGCTAACATCTCGAGAGATGATATACTTTCCATTTATAAAAATTCTTTTATTAAAGATAGCTTAGTTATTGGCATATCTGGGGACATAGATGCAAATCTAGCGAAAAAATACGTTGATTATGTTTTTGGAGATTTACCGAGTAAAAAATTTAAAAACCCAATTTCAACTCTTAAAGAGTTAAATAGAGGAAAAGAGATAATTGAGATGAAAACTCCTCAAACCACTGTTATCTTTGGTCAAAAAGGTTTAGGCAGAAAAGATAAGCAATACTTTGCCGCAAGAGTCATCAATTATGTACTTGGAGGCGGTGGTTTTCAATCAAGGTTATATAAAGAAATTAGAGAAGCCAATGGCTTAGTTTATTCAATTTACTCATATTTGATGCCCTATGAATATGCAGGGGTTATTATAGGAGGATTTCAAACACGGAACCAAAATGTTGGTAAAACTATTGAGAAAGTAAAAACTGAATGGAATAGAATTAAAAATGAAGGAATTACAAAGATAGAACTTCAAAATGCAAAAACCTATTATAAGGGTTCATTTTCACGAAATTTTACAAGTACTTTGTCAATAGCAAGTTTATTGATGATTGTTCAGTATTATGATTTAGGTGAGGATTATTTTAATAAAAGAGATTTGATTATAGATAATCTAAAGCTTAATGAATTAAATGATTTAGCAAAAAATTTATTTGATAGTGAAAACCTTTTCTTTATGATTGTGGGTGAACCTAAAATTTAATTTTATGCTTTTTTCACAGACTTACTTCAATCTTGAGTATTTTAAATCTGAATTAAAATCAAAGGATTATCTCTCTGCTAAAAAAAAGATTTATAAAGATATTTCATCAAAGTCATTCGGTTTTTTAGATGATATTTATAGTGATAATTTAGACAAAGTAGTTAAGCTATCTGATCACCTTAAAAGTTTTGAAAATGTTTTATTTTTAGGTACAGGAGGGTCAAGTCTTGGTGGTAAAACTCTTGTTTCAATAAAAGAAAATTTTTTTTTCAAAGATACATCACCAAAAGTATATTTTTTAGAAAACGTTGATGAATGGACAATCTTTAGATTAACAAAGAAAATCAACCTACAAAATACTGCTTTAGTTGTTATATCAAAATCTGGAGAGACAATCGAAACACTGAGTCAATTTTTCTTTTTGAAAAACCAAATGAGAGAGATTGATAATTTTAAAAAAAAAGTTTTCATAATTACCGAAAATAAAAAAAGTACATTAAAAGAAATTCAGGAAGAAGAGGGCTTTAAGTTTTATGAACATAAAAAAAATATTGGAGGGAGATTTTCTGTTTTTTCAATAGTTGGTTTATTACCAGCATCTTTAGTTGGCTTTAACATTTCAAGTTTTAGGGAAGGTGGAAAACTTTTTCTAAAAAACCTTATTGATGATAATGAAGATTTTTTTGACAATCAGTTTTTTTCTTCTTTATCTTTAATGAACCTATATAAAAAAAAATATAATATTTCAGTTTTCATGCCTTATTCTGACAGGTTGAATAATTTATCTTTTTGGTACAGACAATTGTGGGCTGAGAGTATTGGAAAAAATAAAATGGGAATTACACCTGTGAACGCATTAGGAACTGTCGACCAGCATAGTCAACTTCAGTTGTACCTTGACGGTCCATCTGACAAATTTTTTACTTTTATTTTTGAAAAACAAAAAAAAATAAAAAGAAACCTGGACTGTACTTATGGAAAAGATAAAAATTATGGTTTACTTCATACTAAATCATTGGATGATTTATTAATCTTTGAGTTGAAAGCAACAATTGAAACTTTAAAACAAAAAAAAAAACCTTTAAGAATTATTGAATTAGATGAAATAAATGAAAAGGTTATTGGTTCATTAATTATGTTCTTATTTTTAGAAACTATTTTTTCATGCTACTACATTGATGTAGATCCTTTTAATCAACCTGCAGTTGAAGAAGGTAAGATTTTAACAAAGAAATTTTTAGAAAATGAATAAAATAAAAATACTCCCGGACGAAATCATTAATCAAATTGCTGCCGGTGAAGTTCTTGATCGACCTTCCTCTGCAGTAAAGGAGCTTGTAGAAAACAGTATTGACGCTAACTCAAAAAAAATATCGGTATTCGTACGAGATGGTGGCAAAACTGAAATTATTGTTACAGATGATGGTGATGGGATTTCAAAACAAGAGCTTGAATTAGCAGTAACTAGACACGCAACATCAAAATTAAATGAAAAAAAAATAGATACTTTATCTTTTCTCGGATTTAGAGGAGAAGCCTTGCCTTCGATTGGGTCGGTTTCCGAAATGTCTATTAAGTCTAACATTAATGAGGACCAAAATGGAATGATGATTGAGATAATTGCAGGCATAAAAAAAAAAATAAGGCCTGTTAATCATAGAAAAGGGACAACGGTATCGGTTAAAAAATTATTTTTTTCCACACCAGCTAGATTAAAATTTTTAAAGACAGATAATTATGAGTCACTTTTAATAAAAAGAATAATTCAGAAATTAGCACTCTGTAACTATGACATTGATTTTGATTTAACAATTAATAATAAAAAAGCTATTTTGACAAAAAGTCATAAAAACTGTGACAAAAAAGAGAAATTTAAAAGAAGAGTAACAACTTTACTGGGGTCAGAGTTTATTGAAAACTCAATCTTTATCGATGAAACCTCTGAAAATTTTAAATTTAAAGGTTATATAGGAATACCTACTTTTCATCATTCAAATACTAACAATCAATTTTTATTTGTTAATGGAAGGGTAGTACAAGATAAATCAATGAATGTTATTTTTAAAGTAGCGTATAGAGACTTTATGTCTTACGACAGATTTCCTCAATTAATTTTGTTTATTGAATGTCCACAAGATGAAGTTGATGTAAACGTTCATCCATCAAAAAATGAGATGCGATTTAGGAATTTAAATTATTTAAGATCAAAAATTCTTAAGGTTTTTAAATCAAATTTGATAACAGCTGGTCATAGAGCTAGTACTTTAAATACATTAAAGGCAGTAGAGAAGTTTTCCATTAAATCTAATCAAAAAACTTTTTTACAATTAAAAGATGAAAAATTTAATGACGAAAATCTTAATAATTTAAGTCACTCCTCAGATAATAATAATATTGATAAACAAGACAAAGAAAATTCATCACTTTTTCCGCTTGGTTATGCAAAAAGTCAGTTTCACAAAACCTATATTATGTCAGAAACTAATGAAGGAATTGTAATAATAGATCAGCATGCTGCTCATGAAAGACTTGTTTATGAGAAATTAAAAAAAGATTTCTTTGAAAAAAAAATAAAAACGCAGATATTACTTATTCCTGTAGTAATTGATGTTGACTCTTCGATTATTGAAAACCTTGAAAAAAAACTGCAACTTGTTTCTGAGTATGGTGTTAAAATTGAAATTTTTGGCAAAACCTCAGTAATTGTGAGAGAGTTGCCTCATATTTTAGCTAATTGTAATGTAAAAAAACTTGTTATTGATTTAATTGAAGAAGTACTAGAAACAAATGACTCAAAATCTGTTGAAAATGAAATAAATAAGATTTGTTCAAGGATGGCATGTCATGGCTCTATCAGAGCAGGAAGAGACCTTCAAGTTGATGAAATGAATGATTTACTGAGAAAAATGGAATCCACCCCTTTTTCTGGTCAATGTAATCATGGTAGACCCACATATGTAGAGTTAAAAATTGGTGATATAGAGAAATTATTTGGTAGAAAATAATTTAATTTATTTCAAAAAATAAAAACAATGAATTGGATACTTTTTTTTCTTTAATAATTTTCAAATGTGATAATTTATTTTGAAGATTTGATTTTGGTAACTCTAAGACTCCAAGTGATTTATTGTTAATAAGTCCAGAATTTCCAAGGAATTCTAAAATCTCAGGAATTTTGAACTTATTATAAGGTGGATCTAAAAAAAAAATATCGGCTCTAAATGGCATAAATTTCAGGTTTCTGAAGTCTGAATTATAAATTTCAGCAAATTTTTGAGCTCTGATTAGGTTCAAATTTTTTTTTGTAAGCTCAATTGCAATTTTTGAATTATCTATAAAGCACACCTTTTTAAATCCTCTGGATATGCATTCAATACCTAAACCACCTGAACCACAAAAAAGATCCAATACTTTCATATCATCAAAAATTAACTTTTTTTTTGAAAGTATTGAGTTAAGGGTACTAAAAATCATTTCCTTTGCTCTATCAGATGTTGGTCTTATTGAGTCATCAGGAGGAAGAAATAATTTTGTTCCTCTATACTTACCAGAAATTATTCTCATAAGAAAAATTTAACTCTTTTAAAAAATTATTGATTCTTTTTTCTTCAATTTCTTTTAAATTTCCTTCCTCCAAATTTTGTAATAAAAAAGGTCCATATTTTATTCTTTTTAATTTTAAAACTTTGAGCCCAAAAAATTTCATGATGTTTCTTATTTCTCTTTTTTTTCCTTCATAAAGTTTAATTTTAAATTGATGATTAAAATTTTTGGTGTAGATCGTTTCTAAATTATAGATTTCATAAATTATATCATCTATGTTAATTTTTTTTTTAATTAGGTTGTAAAAATTTTGAGGTAAACTTCCTTTTACATCAACAAGATAAATTCTCTCAACTTTATTTGACGGTTTTTCTAAAAAATTAGAAAGTGAAGGGTTGTTTGTAAGTATTATCAATCCCTCAGAATTTATATCAAGTCTTCCTACAGTCACAACTCTTGGAAAATCTTTAGTTGAAAGGAGTCTAAATAAACTTTTTTGATTTTTTTGCTCCTTATTCGAGCAAACATATCCAACAGGCTTGTTTAAAAGCCAAACTCTAGTTTTTGGTTTTTTTAATTCTTTTCCAAGTACTCTTATTTTTTTTATTTTATCCTTTTCTATTGTAAATTCTTCAAATATTTCTCCATTGAGTTCGATCTTTCCTTCTTTAACGAGTGATTCTGCTTCACGTCTTGAGCAGATACCAGCGTGAGATAAAATTTTTGAAATTCTTATTTTTTGATTTTTCAATTTTTTCTTGAACTTTCAACTAATGCTTTAAAAATTTCTAAATCTTTGTCATCAATTAAAAACTCTGGGTGCCACTGAACACCTATACAAAATTTTTGATTTGGATTTTCTATTCCTTCAATTACTCCGTCCTCGGTAAATGAATTTACTTCTAATCCTTTTCCCAGGTTATCTACAGATTGATGGTGGGCTGAATTGACAAACATTTCTTCAGATTTTGTAATTTTGTATAGATTGGATGATTTTTTAATTTTTACAATATGACTTGGTTGATCCCTTGGATTTTCTTGTTCATGATTAATATTAGACTGAATTTCATCAGGAATATGTTGAATAAGGGTTCCCCCAAGCACTACATTTAATAATTGCTCGCCTCCACAAATTCCTAAAAGAGGAAGATTCATATCAACAGCTTTTTTTGTAATTTCAAATTCAAAGAAAGTTCGCTCTTTTTTTAATTTAACGAATTTACTAGAAATTTCCTTACCATAAATCTCAGGGTTAATGTCAAAGTCTCCTCCTGTAATAACTAAGCCATCAATGAGATTTAAATATTGATTTATATTTTCACTTGAGTGAGGAAGAAAAATAGAAGTTCCACCAGCTAAGTCGATAGATTCTGAATAATTTTTTCTTGCAGCGTACCAAGGGTACTTCGAATACGTTTTTGATTTTTCTTCATCTAATGTTATTCCAATAATTGGCTTTTTCATGGCTATTAAATTTTTGTAATTGATGTTAAATTATTATATGCAAAAAAAATGTAAAATCTGTATAAAAAATCATGAGATAGTAGTTAGCCTAAAAAATACCGCTACTGCAGAATTAATTTGGAAAAGTTTACCTTTTAGTTCAGATATTAATTTATGGGGCGAAGAGGTATATTTTTATACTAATCTCTCTAGTGAATTAGAGGATGATGCTAAAGATATAATATCTTTTGGCGAAATTGCTTATTGGCCAAGTGGGAAAGCAATAGCCATTGGTTATGGAAAAACACCTATTTCACGATCCAGCGAAATTAGACTAGCAGATAAATGTAACATTTGGGGCGAAACAGAATATGATCTAAAAAAGTTGAAAGATGTAAGATCTGGAGAGAAGGTAGAAATTTTAAAATGCTAAAAAAAAGTCATATAAAATTAGCATTAAAAATAGCAAAAGAATCAGCAAATAAAAATGAAATACCAGTTGGTTGTGTTATATTCGATAAGAAGGGTAAGATTATAAGTTCAGCGTCAAACTCTTCTATTGAAAAAAATGATCCAACTGCCCACGCAGAAATTTTAGCCATCCGAAAAGCATGTAAAAAACTAAATCTCAATAAATTAAATGAATTATCAATCTTTGTTACTCTTGAACCATGTAAAATGTGTGAATACGCTATTTACGAGTCTGGTATAAAAAAAATATTTTTTGGAGCTTATTCAGAAAGTAGCTCTCTTACACATAAAAAGATTAATTATCAATTAGAAAACAATGGTTATCAATTTTATGGAGGCATAGAAGAAAAAGAGTGTTCAAAACTTTTGACTGACTTTTTTAAAAAGCTTAGATAATTAAAAATTTTTGAAACCAATATCTTTCCTATAAAAACCATCTTTCCAATTTAATTTTTTTAAAACTTTATAAGCACTTTTTCTGGCCTCTTCAATAGTTTTTCCTGTTGAAGTAACAGATAGTACTCTTCCACCATTAGAAAAATAATTCGAAGATAAATTTTTTGTTCCTGCGTGAAAAATTATAGTTTTTTCATCATCTTTAATTTTTTTAAGATTTGGAATTAGTATTTCTTTATTATACGATTCAGGGTATCCTTTAGATGCTAAAACAACACAAACTACTGATTTTCTTGAGTTGGTAATTTTAATTTTTCCTAATTCGTCTTTGGTAATAGATGCTATAATTTCCAAAAAATCGGTGTTTAATTTTCTGAGTAGTGTTTGGCACTCTGGGTCACCAAAGCGAACATTATATTCAATTACGTAGGGTTCATTGTTCTTAATTATTAATCCAAAAAATAAAATACCACGATAAGTGAAACTCTCCTTTTTAAAACCTAAAAAAGTTTTTTCTATAATATTTTTTATAATTTTTTTTTCCAAATTTTTGCTTACTTTTTTGGATGGTGTGAAACAACCCATCCCACCTGTGTTTGGACCAAGGTCGTTGTCAAAGGCTCTTTTGTGATCAAGAGCATATCCTAATGGTAAAAAAGTTTTTTTGTCAAAAAAGGAAAAATAACTTATTTCAAAACCATCAATAAATTCTTCAATTATTATTTTTTTTCCAGCATCGCCAAATTTTTTTTTTTTCATCATTAATTTTATTGTTTGTTCTGCTTCATTTAAATTTTTACATATAATTACTCCTTTGCCGGCAGCTAGACCGTCTGCTTTTATCACAATAGGAAAATTTATGGAGTTTAAATAATTTATGGCTTTATTAACTGCTGTAAATTTACGATATTTTGGTGTTAATATTTTATTTTTTAACAAAAAAGATTTGGCAAATGATTTTGAGGTTTCAAGTTTGGCAGCTTTTTTAACTGGACCAAAGGTTTTTATTCCTTTATTTTGAAGGTAATCGCTTACACCGTCAGCTAAGTATTCCTCTGGGCCAATTATAACTAAATCAATAGAGTTATTTTTACAAAAATCTAGGATCTGAATTTTTTTTTTTAAATTAATAAATTCACATACGGCAATTTTTTGAATTCCTGCATTACCAGGTGAGCAAAATAACTTTTCGCATGATTTAGACTTTTTAACAGCCCAACAAATAGAATGTTCTCTCGCTCCGCTTCCTAAAACTAAAATATTCAAGAAAAAAAATCCTTATTATGATATTACATTTAATATGAAAGTACACTCCAATATCATAGATTATACTGTAACTCAGCTTAATAAATCTATTAAAAATATAATCGAGTCTAGTTTTTTGACTTTAAGAGTTGTCGGCGAGGTTTCACAAGTTAAAAAACACTCATCAGGACACATTTATTTTACTTTGAAGGATAAAGAAAGTTCATTATCAGCAATCTGTTGGAGATCGAATGTTAATAAACTTAATGTTAAAATAGAAGAAGGTTCTTCAGTAGTGATTATTGGGAGAGTAACAACATATTCTCCGCAGTCTAAATATCAACTTATTGTGGAACAGGTGGAGTACCAGGGGGAAGGACTTCTACTCAAGATTTTAGAAGACAGAAAAAAGATGCTTTCAAAAGAGGGACTTTTTGATGAAGATAAAAAAAAAAAAATCATCACTTTCCCATCATCTATAGGTGTTATTACATCTGAATCAGGTGCAGTATTTAGTGATATAGTTCATAGGATTAAAGATAGATTTCCTCTTGAAATTATTTTATATCCAGTAAAAGTTCAAGGTGAATCATCCGCAACTGAGATTTGTAATGCGTTAGATTATTTTGAGAATTACAAAAATAATAATTTTGATAAACCTGATGTAATAATCATAGCAAGAGGGGGAGGAAGCTTAGAAGATTTAATGCCATTTAATGAAGAAAAATTAGTAAGAAAAATTTTCAGTTGCTCTATTCCGATTGTTTCAGCTGTTGGTCATGAAACTGATATAACTCTTTGTGATTTCGTTTCTGATCTTAGAGCACCAACACCCTCAGCAGCTGCTGAAATTATTGTTCCTGAGAGAAATGAAATCTTAATTAGATTTGATCAAAAAATTCTATTTTTAAAAAAAATAATGGCTTCTTTCCTAGAAAAAAAGAAAAATGAAGTTTCAATCTTGAAAAATAAGCTCCCTGACCTTAAAAATAAAGTCAATACCTACTTTCAAAGTTTAGATTTTTTTGAGCAAAAGCTAATTAATGAGATAAAGAATAAGCTCTCACAAAAAAAAATATTGTTTATTGAGAATTCAGGAAAACTTAATTTAGAAGTATTTTTTAGTAATTTTCAGGTTTTAAAAGAAAAAATAAACCTTCTAAATGAAAGCTTATCTAAACAAGTTAACAATTTGTTTAATACAAAAAAACAGTATCTAAATTCATCAATCAGACAACTAGACTTATTATCGTACAAGGACACACTAAAAAGAGGGTTTGCGGTTATAAAAAATAAAAATATGATTATAAAAAAAACTACTCAAGTACAAGTAGGAGATGAACTATCAGTTGAATTTTTCAAAGATGAAATGAGAGTTAAAAAAATAAAATGAAAAAATTCTGTCTTATTTCCCTCTTTTTTTATATTTGCTCGACACCTCTATTTTCTCAAGATTTCCCAAAAATTTTTGGTTGTTTTTGTGAAGGTGGAGTTATTTTAGGAAAAATAAAGAAAGATGACTCAATTAAAATTGGTAATAAAAAGTTAGATATTTTTGATAACGGAGAATTTATTTTTGCTTTTGGACGAAAACATAAAAGTGAAGTTATAATAAGTTACAATGATGTCAAGAAAACCTACGTTGTAAAAAAAAAAAAATACAAGATAGAAAGAATTAGTGGTTTGCCAAGAGGAAAAGTTGAACCAAGTAAAAAGGATCTTGAAAGAATTAGAGTTGACCAAAAAAAAATTATAAACTCCAAAAAAATTGGGGAGCTTGAAAAAATCTTTGATGAAAAATTTGTAATGCCAGTTGAAGGAAGATTAACAGGTTTTTTTGGTAGTCAAAGAATCTTAAATGACAAACCTAAGCGACCGCATTATGGAGTTGATATTGCCCAAAAACAAGGTTCACCAATAATTGCACCCTCATCTGGAAAAGTAAAACTTGTTGCAAATAACATGTTTTTTACAGGTAATACTGTGATATTAGATCATGGACTTGGCTTAATTTCTATTTTTGCACATATGGATGAAATCATAGTTGATGAAGGGCAATATGTTCAAATAAGTGAAAAAATTGGCTCTGTCGGCATGACTGGAAGAGCAACTGGCCCTCACCTACACTGGGGAATATATCTTAATGATACTCCTGTAGATCCTCTAACAATTTTAAATTCGTCATTCTTTTAGGGTTTTTAAAATAAATTGTCTAAGTGTTTCTGAATTATTAATTTTTAGATTTAGATCAGCCACACATATTTTTTTTTTAAATTGATCGGGAACTTTTATATAATCTTTTCTTGTACATATAATTGAAAGTTTTTTTTTTTTTGATTTTTCAATTATATTTTTTATTTCAATAATTGAAAACTTATGATGATCTGGAAATGAAATAAACTCGTCAACTTTAATTTTATGATCAAGGAGACTCTCATAAAAATTTTGATTATTTCCAAGTGCACTAAAAGCAATCACCTTACTTTTTATATTTTTACTAAACTTTAATTCTCTGTAACCAGTGTAAATGTTTTTATGTGAAACAAATTCATATTTCTTTTTAGTAAAGTTTTTATCTAGAATTATTATAGCGTCGCATAATTCTAATGCATCTTTAGTTGGTTGTCTTAATGGACCAGAGGGAAATATAAATCTATTTTTAGTTCCGTAAAAAGAATCAATAACCAATAATGACATTTTTTTTTTTACATTGATACTTTGTAAGCCGTCATCCAGAATTATAAGATTCGCCCCATTTTTTTTACACAGCTTTGCACCTTCAACTTTATTTTTTGAGACACACGTTGATCCAAAATTAGCATGAATTAAGCTTTCATCACCTACATCCTGAAAATGCATAGTTTTTTTTACAATCAAAGGACCTTTATTCTTTCCTAAATATCCTCTTGTAAGAACAAAGATTTTAGAATAATCCCTAGACAATAATTGCCTAATCCTTATTACAAGTGGTGTTTTTCCTGCCCCCCCAATAACTAAGTTCCCAACACAAAGAACTGGTTTACCTATCTCAACCTCTTTTTTTGAAAATCTATAGGTTAGATATCCTAGATAATAAAAAAAGGAAAAAGGTAAAAGAAAAAAACTAATGATACTTTTTTTTTTCCAGAATGAAGGGATTTTGAACATCTTAAGATTTACATTGAAAAATTTTTTAACATCTTTTTAACCTTATGTGCCTCTTCTTTACATAGTTTTTTGAAATTAATTATTGTTTGCTCCTTTAGTTTTTTATTATTCAGAATAAAGGTTATTTTTTTTGTCAAATCTTCATGATTATTTACTTCAAATCCAGCTTTTTTTTTTAAAATAATTTTCTTAATTTGATTAAAATTAAACATTTCAGGTCCAAAAAAAAGTACACAATCATAGTTAGATATTTCAATTGGATTATGTCCGCCAATTTTTTTAAAAGATCCTCCAACAATTGCAGCATGAGAAAGCTTGAAAAATAAATTCAACTCACCGTAAGTATCTACAATGTAAAAAGTTTTTTCATTTATATTATTTTTATCTTTAGATCTGAGAGCGAAATCAATGCTATGATTTTTTAAATTTAACATTATTTGATTGCTCTTATGGATATGACGCGGGATAATTATAAAAATTAAATTAGAGAATTTTTTTTTTAAATTTTTATAACAATTTATTAACACTAACTCTTCTTCTTCGTGACTACTAAATAATGTAATAACTAATTTTTTTGAAAGAATTTTTTTTAACGAATGGTATTCTTTTTTATCAATTTTACGAGAACTGTTTATAAATTTTAAATTTGAAATAAGTGTTACATTAGAAACACCCAAGCTTTCAAAATAATTTTTAGATTCTTGATTTTGTACAAAACATAGATTTATATTTGTGAAAATTTCTTTTGAAAAAAAAGATATTTTCTTCCAAAAAATATATGACTTTTTAGAAATTCTTCCATTTAATATCGAAAAACTAATATTATTTTTTTTATGCTCTAAAATTATGTTTGGCCAAATTTCTGATTCCATGAAAATTGTTAAATCTGGTTTCCATGATTTGATGAAACGTTTGACAATAAAGTTTATATCAATTGGAGTATAGGTGATAATAAAATTTTTTTTTAAGCCCGATATTACTTCGAAAGCTGTGAGAGTTGATGTAGTGAAAAGTATTGTAGTGTTCGAGTTATTTTTGAGTATTTCTTCAGCTACGGTTATACCTGATTTTGCTTCTCCTATACTGACTCCATTGATCCATACTAATTTCCCATTGGGTCTTTTAACTTTACTTAAACCAAATTTTTTTAATAAACTACCTTTGTCTTCTTTAGAAAAAAAAAACCTTATTACAAAATAAAAAAAAATAAGTGGAGAAAGTAAATTTGATATATATTTGTAAAATCTAACAATCATTTTGATAAATTTTTTGAAAGTATTGTTACTCTATCAAGTTCATTTTGTACAATTGAAATATTTTGACTCAGTGACTTTTTTTTATCATAAATAATTGGTTTGCCCCAAATTGCTACAAATTTATTGAAAGGATAAACGAACATAAATTTATCCCAAGAGCTAAGTCGTTTATGAAATTTTGCTGAATAGCATAACGGAAAAATGACAGAGTTAGTTTTTTTTTGCATTGAAATCAGCCCCTCTTTGATTTTTTGATTTGGTCCTCTTGGTCCATCAGGAGTGATGCCTATAATATTTTTTTGATTTAACTCATTAATAATTTGTTTTGCTGAAGATATTTTATTTTTATTAGATGAACCTTGAATAGTTTCTATTCCAAGATGAGAAACTGCACGCGAAATAATTCTTCCATCACGATGACTTGAGATTAGCATTTTGAAATTATTATTATAATTCCAGCAAAAAGGAGCCATTAATAATCTATTATGCCAAAAAATAACAATTATTTTTGAATTTTTTTCAATATGGTTTTCAAGTTCTTTGTTGTTTCTTACGTACCATAAGGATGTATGGAAGCAAATTTTTATATATAAAGAGATCACAAAACCAACAAGATTTTGGATATAGTTATTTTGCAAGAATTTTTTTATCATTTTTTTTCCTTAAATTGAATTTCATACAAATTTTTATATATTTTTGAATTTTTTAAAAGAAATTTGTGCTTACCAACTGCCTCCACTTTACCTTTATGAAGAAACACAATTTTGTCAGCATCTAAGATTGTAGATAGTCTGTGAGCTATTACTAGTGAGGTTTTATTCTTCATAAGTTTCGAAAGGGAAACTTGAATTTTCCTTTCTGATTTAGAATCTAATGATGAGGTTGCTTCGTCTAACAAAAGAAAAGGGGAATTTTTTAAAAAGGCACGTGCAATTGCAATTCTTTGTTTTTGACCACCAGATAGTTTTACCCCCTTTTCCCCTACATATTCATTTAGTTTGTTAGGTAAATCATCAATAAATTCATTGCAGTTAGCTTTTTCACAAGCATTTTGAATTTCATGTAAATTTGCATTTTCTCTGCCGTACGCAATATTTGTTTTAATTGTTTCATCAAATAGGATCACATCTTGACTTACAATAGAAAAATGATCTCTTAAAAATTTCAAACTTAAATCCCTTATGTTAATATTTCCTAGAAAAATATGCCCTTTTTTAACATCAAAAAATCTTGGAATTAAATTTAACAAACTTGTTTTACCTGCTCCAGAGTGTCCCACAAGAGCAACTTTTTGACCTTTTACAATCTCAATATTTATATTTTTTAAAATTAGATTTGGAGAATTTTCGTACTTAAAGTCTACTTTTTCAATCCTAAGATTATAAGAATTATTAGCTTTAAGCATAGAATCTTTATTTGGCTTTTTCTCGATTATAGTAGGTTTTTGATCTATTATTTCAAAAATTCTTTCAGCAGACGCCATTGATATTTGCAGAGTGGCGTTCAATGTTGCAAGAGACTTTAATGGCTGATAGGCCATTAGTAATGCAGTTAAAAATGAAAAAAATGTCCCAGGAGTTGTTTCACCAGTGATCACCTGAGTTCCGCCAACAAAAACGATTAATGCAACTGCGAACCCTCCTAAAGTTTCCATTAGTGGTCTTGAAATAGAATTTACTTTTGTTGATTTTAAAGTTAAAAAAAATAAATTCTCAATTTCTTTGTCAATTTTGCTAATTTCAATTTTTTCAGCATTAAAAGATTTAATTGTTTTAATACCTTGAAACGACTCAGTGAGTTTTTTGGTTAGTAAACCAAAACCTACTTGGGTATTTTTCGAAATTTTTCTTAATCTTTTTCCTATCCTCGAGATAGGATAGATAGCAAGTGGAAATATTAGTAACGTAATAGTTGCCAATTTTAGATCATGATGAAACATAACTCCTAGAAGAAAAATAAATGTCAGGGAATCTTTAACAATGTTGATTATCACATTATGTACTCCTCGTGAAAGAGCTCCAACATCTGCCAAAAATCTTGATACAAGTGTACCTGAGTTGGTTGTGTTAAAGAAAGATAAATCACACTTGAGTAATGTTGTTAGCATATGACGTTGAAGATCAGCAACTATTTTATATCCTACAAAACTCATAAGAACTGATTGAAAATAAGATGCAATTCCCTTAACAAATGCTATTAAAAGAATTACAACAGGAATGATTATGATGTAATCTTTATTTTTATTGATAAATATATCGTCAAGAACTGGTTGCATTAACCAAGCATTAGTTGCAGTTGCTCCAGCCACTATGACCATACAAACCATCGATATAGATATTTTTATATAATGTTTTTTTATGTAAGAATTAAAGAGTCTTTTTAGGATTTGTTTTGTGGAAACTTGTGTATTCATTATGAACTGTTAAATTTTTTTTTTAGGTCTAAGATAATATCAACGTTTGCAGCCATTACTGAATTAATACTTAGATTTTGAGTATTATAAATTATTTTTTCCCCATTGGTTTGCATTATCTTTCCGTGTGCCTCTCTTATTAGCAAATCAGCTGCCGCTAAATCCCAATCATTTTTTTTTGTTAAACTAATGGCGATGTCAATATTACCTTTTGCTACTAAAGCAATTTTGTAAGCGATAGACCCTATTTTTTTTACATCCTTACTATTAAAAAAATTATAAGATTTTAAAATATTCATTTCTGAGCTACTTATAGCTAGTGAACAAACCTCATAATTTGT
Organism: uncultured Alphaproteobacteria bacterium; assembly: GCA_902618535.1. Lineage (GTDB taxonomy): Bacteria > Pseudomonadota > Alphaproteobacteria > Methylaequorales > Methylaequoraceae. The sequence goes on from CACNAV010000004.1 coordinate 111,427, forward strand.
TTTTGAATTAACTTTTATTTGTCTGTTATTACAAAAAGCTCCTTTGTTCTTTTCTGCATGGAAATACTCGTTAGTTGTAGGGTTATAAATAATCCCAAGAATTGGTTGAAAATTATTTATTAATGCAAGTGATATTGTGTACTCAGGTTTTCCTGAAATATATGACCTAGTTCCATCAATAGGGTCTAGACACCAAAAAAAATCACATTCAAATCTGGATTTGTCATCCAATGATTCTTCAGATAACCAACCAAAGTTGGGGGTTTTTTTTTTTAAAAAATCGAATAAAAAATTATTAATTTCAATGTCTGCATTAGTTACTGGCTGATTTTTAGATTTATACTGGACTTTTATTTTTTTTTGTAAATCTAATGCAATTTTTCCAGCTTCAATTATTGCAAATTTGCAATTTTGTTGTAATTCATTAGAAACAAATGTTTTCTTCAATTAAATTCCACCAACTGTGAGATTTTCAATAAATAGTGAAGGTGAATTAACCCCAAAATTGAATTCAAGATCGTCTGCAGGAACAAGGGATTTAAAAATATTTTCTAGGTTGCCGGCGATCGTTATTTCAGATACTGGGTAGGATATTTGTCCATTTTCAATCCAAAAACCTGATGCTCCTCGGCTATAATCACCATTTGATAAATTAACGGAGCTACCCATTAGTTCAGTTATAATCAATCCTTTTTTTAATGAACTTATCATATCTTTTTTTTTTTGCTTTCCATTTTTTAGATACAAATTAGTGTATGAAGCCGATGGAATAGACGATACATATCTCGTTCCGTGACCAGAAGGATCTTCTTTGATCTGTTTAGCAGTACTAAGGCAATTGAAGAAAAACCTTAAAAATCCATTATCAATTAATTTCTTCTTTTCGGTCCCTATACCCTCTCCATCGATAACTCTAGACCTCAATTTTCTTTTCATTAAAGGATCGTCAATAATATTAATATTCTCGTTAAAAATTTTTTTATTTTTTTTTTTTTTTAGGAAAGTTGTGCCTTTAATTATTGATGATGCGTTACATGCGTTAAAGAGGTTACTTAGAAGACTTGAAGCAACTTTGGAGTCATAAATTACATCGCATTTACATGTCTTTATTTTTTTGGAACCAATTTTTTTTAAAGCATCTGACGCAACTTTTTTTCCAATTTTATTAAAGTCTCCCAGATCATTAAAAAACACCTTAGATTTGTAATCGTAAGCTCTCTCCATATTACTTTTATTTCCTGCAAGCACTGCTAAAATATAATCACTGTGAGTTTTTGTGATTTCTGATTCTAATCCGTTAGAAGCCATTAAGATGTATTTACTTTTGGTATATGAGAGTTCAGCACCCTCAGAATTTATAATTTTTTTGTTGTTTAACGCACTTTGCTCTAAAAGTAAGACTTTCTCATTAATTTCTTTTTTATCTGGTTCATATTTGTCACAAAGGTCAAGGTTTTCTATGTCTTCTTTGCTTGGAATTGAAACCTGGTTCTTATTTGCCAAACCGCAGAATTCATCTGTTGGTACCACTTTTACCATTTCAATAACTTTCTCAATGAGACTGTTTATATTTCTATGTTCAATATTTGTTGTTGATATAATTGACTGCCTCTTTTTATTTATAACTCTTATACCTATTTCATTAGTTATAGATTCTTCAGTTTTTTCAATCTCACCTAACCTACATGATGAACTTTTATTTTCAGAGGAAGAAAAAACAACATCAGCTTCATCAGCGCCCTTTTTTTTTAATTTTTTTAAAATATCTTGTAGAAAATTTTTATCCATAAGTTAATAATTTATATTTGAATTTCTTATAATTTCAACTTAAACGAAAAGTATTTTCTATAATGAGTTATTGGGTAGTAGGGGGAACATATAAAAACACGGATTTTGATCAGCTTGAACCGGGTAAAAAGCTTCAAAAATATGGTCCTTTTAATTCCTACGAAGCTGCAAAACTTGAATGGAATAGACTATCATGGATTAATGTTGATAGTTGTAATACTAGATTTATAATTCTCCCTCACAAATAGTTTTGAAGAAAAATTATAGCTGTTATGATAGCTCCAACATAAACACTAAAATCAAAGATTGATTTATAAGACTTTTTATTCTTAAAGTTTAAGTATTGGAGTGTGTAACATAAAAAAACTATTAAAGTTAAAATTATAGTCTCAAAAAATGTGTGTTTTCTTTCAAGAATACTTAAATTAAGAAAAATAAAACTGATACAAAAAATTAAAAAAATTATAACCTGAGGTTTTTTCTCCAGATATATAGCCAGAGATTTTACTCCAACTAATTTATCATCAGAAATATCTTGAAAAGCATAAATTGTATCGTACGCGATAGTTAAAAATATACCTGATAAATATAAATATATAATTCCAAGGCTAAGTTGGTTGTTTTGAGTAAGAAAACCTACCAATACGCCCCAATTGAAAACTAAACCTAGAATGATTTGTGGGAAATAAGTTACTCTTTTAAAAAGAGGATAAATAACAACTAAAGGGAATATTAACAAACTGAAAAAAATTACTTTAGCATTAAAATTAATTAAAATTATAAAACCTAAAATTAATTGAAAAACAATAAAACATAAAACATCAAAGTGGCTAATTAAATTTTTAGCTAAAGGTCTGTTTTTAGTTCGGGTGATTTTTTTGTCAAAATCTTTATCAAAAAAATCATTTATACAACATCCAGCTCCTCTCATAACAAAAGAACCAATGAACAATAGAAATAAAGTGTGTGTATAATTACCATTTAAATTTGGATTATACAAAACACCCCAGAAGCAGGGCCACATTAAAAGAAAAGCTCCAGTTGGATAATTATATCTCCCTAAAACTAATAAAATATTGATTTTTTTTTTCAACTTTCTAAACATAGGTTAGGTAATTCTCATAACAATTTCTCATTGATAATTTTTAACAATTGACGAAAGTACTAAAATGCCAAAGATAAGATTATTTTTCAAAGAAAATTTTTTTCAAAATAAACCAATCATTCTTGATAATGACAAATTACATTATTTAAAAAATGTAATGAGAAAAAAGGTAAATGATAAAATTTTAATTTTTAACGAAAACGAGGAATGGTCAGGAAGATTACAACTAGAAGGTAAAAAAAAAGTTGTGCCCGAACACTTGATCAAAAAATCCGAGACTTCCCCAGATATTTGGTTATGTTTTGCACTTATTAAGTCAAAGAATTTAAATTATCTTATAGAAAAAGTTACTGAGATTGGCCTAAAAAAAATTATTCCAATCGAAACATCCTACTCCGAAAAATATACACCAAACTATGAAAGATTAGAAAAAGTGTGTATAGAGGCTGTAGAGCAAAGTGAGTCTTGTTGTGTTCCAAAAATAGAAAAGAAAAAAGAACTTTATGAACTACTTGAAAATTGGGATAGAGAAAGAGTAATAATTTTTTGCGACGAGGAAAGAAAGGGAAAAAATATTTTAAAAATTCCAATTCAAGGAAAAAAAAAGATTGCAATTTTCATTGGCCCAGTTGGAGGTTGGAGTGAAGATGATAGAAAAAGTTTAAAAAATTTAAGTTTTTTTAACGTTGCATTAGGAAATAATGTCTTAAAAGTAGATACTGCTTGTATTGTTTCATTGTCAAGTATAAGGAACTTGTTATGAATTCTATGCTGAGTAAAGAATTACTAGTTCAGATATTTTCCCAAGGATGTAAGGAAAAAAATCAATGGAAAATAGGAACAGAGCACGAAAAGTTTGGGTTTAAGAAAAAGTCACTGGAACCTATAAATTTTAGGGATATTGAAGATATTTTTTTAAAATTAAGTAAAAAATATAATTGGGAAAAAATTTTTGAGGGTACCAATTTAATAGCCTTAAAAAAAGATAAGGCTTCCATAACACTTGAACCAGGTGGCCAAGTTGAACTTTCTGGAGCACCAATGAATAATCTCTTCGAAACTTGTAAAGAAGTAAATCAACATCAAAATGAACTGGACGATGTTTGCAAGTCTATGGACATTGACTTTTTGGGTATGGGACTTTTACCCAAATGGAAAATTAATAATATCAAATTGATGCCAAAAAAAAGATATAAAATTATGAGTGAGTATATGCCTAAAGTTGGTTCAAAAGGACTTGATATGATGTTTAGAACTGCAACAATTCAAGCTAATTACGATTTTTCCTCAGAGTCTGATATGATAAAAAAAATGAGAGTTTCTCAATCATTGCAACCAGTCATTATTGCACTTTATGCAAATTCACCTTTCATTGATGGAAAAGTAACAAATTATACAAGTTTTAGATCGTACATATGGACTAAAACTGACAAAAAAAGGTGTGGAATATTACCTTTTATATATGAGAGTTCTTTTTCATTTGAACGATATGTTGACTATCTTCTCGATATTCCAATGTATTTTATTGTCAGAGATAACGAATATATTAATATGACAAATTACACATTTAGAAAATTTTTAGAAAATAAAGTATTAGAAAACACTGAGCCTACCATTGAAGATTGGAAAATTCATTTAACAACGGTATTTCCAGAAATTAGACTTAAAAGTTTTATTGAATTAAGAGGAGCCGATGGTGGACCTTGGTCAAGAGTATGCGCTCTCCCTGCATTCTGGACTGGGATCTTGTATGACCAAGAGAACCTTGATGAAATTTGGTCTAAAATTAATCATTGGACTTACTCTGAAATTGTAAATTTTTACCAAAATGTTAGAAAGAATGGACTTAATACCGTTACACCGGATGGAGAAAAATTATCTGACTTTACCAAAAAAATTATATACAAATCTAATGATGGTTTAGTGAAAAGAAATATTCAATCAGAAAAAGGTAATGAATCAACTTTTTTAGAACCATTAAAAAAAATCCTAGAATCAGGAAAGTCTCCAGGCGAAATGTGGAAAAAATTATTTTTTAGTGAATGGAATAATGACATTGATATGCTGTATGAGACAAATTATTTTAAGGTGTTAGAAAATGAAAAAGTATGAATCTTTAGAAGAATTAAGAAAAAATATTGATGAAATCGATCTCAAAATTCTAGATCTAATTGAAAAAAGAAAAGATTTAGTTACAAAAGTTGTGAGTGTAAAAAAAAGAGATCAAATAATTGATCAAAAGAGAATTGAGTTTATTTTGAACAAACTAAGAGTCGAAGCATCTAACAGAGGATTAGCGGTTGAATTTATAGAGGAAATTTGGACTTTAATGATTAAAAATTTTATCAAGTACGAAGAAAAGATTTTTGATGAAATTCATAAAAAATAAAAATTTAGACTGTTCCTCCAACGGTAAGTTTTTTTATTTTTAGGCTAGGTTGTCCGACGCCTACTGGAACCATTTGTCCATCTTTTCCACATGTCCCAATTCCGTTGTCTAACTCAAGGTTGTTACCAACCATGGTAACTTGTTTTAAAATATCGGGACCATTTCCAATCAATGTAGCTCCCTTGAGGGGCTTTCCAATTTTTCCATTTATGATTTCGAATGCTTCTGAAGCGCTAAAAACAAATTTTCCAGATGTAATGTCAACTTGCCCCCCACTGAACTGAGTTGCATATATTCCTTTTTTTGTAGATTTAATCAGTTCATCATGCTCATATTTGCCTGGCAGCATGTATGTGTTGGTCATTCTCGGCATCGGAATGTGAGAGTAACTCTGTCTTCTGCCGTTACCAGTTGGTGACTGTTTCATGAGTCTAGCATTCAACCTATCGTGCATGAAACCCTTAAGTTTTCCTTTCTCAATTAGTACAGTATTTTGCGATTTAGTACCCTCATCATCGATAGTGAGTGAACCTCTTCTGTTGGGAATAGTACCGTCGTCCACAATTGTTATTTGATCAGAGGCAACAGATTTGCCAACAAGATCATAAAAAGCGGAAGTTTTTTTTCTGTTAAAATCTCCTTCAAGTCCATGTCCTATAGCCTCATGAAGAAGTATTCCAGGCCAGCCAGGACCTAAAACAACTGTTTGTTCACCAGCTGGAGTAGGTTTAGATGATAATTTTAGTACAGCTTGATTGTAAGCATTGTCAACAGCACATTTCCAACTTTTTGATAGAAAGAGATTATCATACATATATCTTCCTCCCATTCCGTAGGATCCGGTTTCAATTTTTCCTTTTTTTTCTACTGAAATATTAACATTTAATCTTACCAAAGGTCTTGAATCATAGACAAAGGCGCCATTTTTTTTTGAAATTTCAATGTTTTGATGACTTCCATTAAGGGATATTGAGACTTGTTTAACAGCTGATGAAAAACTTCTGGCATAATGATTTATTTTTTTTAATAAGTTAATTTTTTTATCAAGTTTAAACATTGAAATAGGGTTGTTGCTTTCATATAAGTTTTCATTACTTTTCAAATTATTTTTACCATTGCATCCATATTTTATATTATTATTTATGGCTTTTAGCCCTTGATTTAAAATATTCTCATTTAATTCTGAACTATGGAAAAAATTGATTGCATCCCCTTTTACAGTTCTCAGTCCAAAACCTCTGTCTTGGTCATAACTTGCATTTTTAATTTTATTTTCATCAAAAAGAATGTTTTCTGAAAAAACTTCTTCAACAAAAAGCTCACCGTCATCAAATTTTGATAACAATCCATCAATTTTAGATAAAACGATTTTATCATCCCAGTTTTTTTTTTTAATTACACTCATTAATTTTTCTCACAAAGTTTAAAATTATCAATGAACATTTATGTTGCAAATGTCTATGTTTTTGTTTATATGCTACCAAATAACTCACAAAAATATTAATTTTATTTAAGATTGTTTTTTGGTAAATCATTACTATATTAAATAACATATATATTTTAACCGATGATGCACAATATTTTATTTATTTTAATAGCTCCGCTTATTTCTTTACTTAGTAGTAAATCTTATTCTAAGGGCCAACCATCAGAATGGCAAATTAGTTTTCAAGATGCGGCTTCACCTCTTATGCAGAATTTGATTGATCTTCACGACTTCGTGTTCTGGATTATAACATTTATTACAATTTTTGTTTTTTTCCTACTCGCTTACGTATGCATTAAATTTAGCGCTAAGAACAACAAGAAGCCCACAACTACCACTCACAACTCGTTGCTTGAAGTAGCCTGGACTGTAATACCAGTTTTGTTATTGGTAGTTATTGCAATTCCGTCGTTCAAATTATTGTATAATCAAAATGACTTTTCAAAAATCGATATGACAATTAAAGCAACAGGATATACGTGGTACTGGGGTTATGAATATCCTGATCATGACAGCATAACTTTTGACTCTTTTATGCTTACAGAGGATGAGCTTGAGGAAGGTCAGCCAAGACTTCTATCTACAGATAATCAGTTAGTTGTTCCTGTTAATACTAATATAAAAATGCAGATAACATCAGACCCGGCAGGTGTGATTCACTCTTGGGCAGTTCCTTCGCTAGGGGTCAAAATGGACGCCATCCCCGGTAGATTAAATGAAACTTATTTCAATGTGAATGAACCGGGCATGTATTATGGTCAGTGTTCTGAATTATGCGGGCCAGGTCACGGTTTTATGCCAATATCTATTAGAGCAGTTTCACAAGAAGATTTCGCGAGTTGGGTTGAAGAAGCAAAAGTTGAATTCGCTAACGATAGTAATAATATAATAGTAGCAAAATAGGGAGGAATTATGTCGAGCCACGCACCATCATTTTTTACACGATATTTTTATTCAACTAATCATAAAGATATAGGTGTTCTCTACCTCGTTTTTGCGATTATAGCTGGCTTAATTGGTGGTATCTTTTCATTATTAATTAGAATGGAATTAGCTGAACCTGGAATGCAGATCGTGGGTGACGATTACCAAACATACAATGTTTGGATTACCTCACACGGCTTGTTAATGATTTTTTTCATGATAATGCCAGCTATGGTAGGTGGTTTTGGTAACTATTTTGTACCTTTACTCATTGGCGCTCCTGATATGGCATTTCCAAGAATGAATAATCTAAGCTTTTGGTTATTGGTACCTTCATTAATTCTACTTGTTGGCTCAGGTTTTGTTGAGGGCGGGGCAGGTCCTGGTTGGACACTGTATGCGCCACTTTCTACCTCTGGACATGGAGGGCCTGCAGTTGATATGGTAATATTATCGATGCACCTTGCTGGAGCCTCATCAATCTTAGGTGCAATAAATTTTATAACAACTATATTCAATATGAGAGCACCAGGAATGACTTTGCATAAAATGCCTCTTTTTGCATGGTCTATTCTCATTACGGCTTTTTTACTTTTACTATCATTACCAGTTCTAGCTGGAGCAATAACAATGATGTTAACTGATAGAAATTTCGGTACAGCATTCTTTAACCCTGAGGCTGGCGGAGATCCAGTACTATTTCAACACTTATTTTGGTTTTTTGGTCATCCAGAAGTTTACATTTTAATACTTCCAGGTTTTGGAATAGTTAGTCACGTCGTTTCAACTTTTTCAAAAAAACCAATCTTTGGGTATTTAGGTATGGCTTATGCTATGGCTGCAATTGGTGTTGTCGGTTTTGTTGTTTGGGCACACCATATGTACACTACTGGTCTAGATGTAGATACTAGAGCTTATTTTTTAGCCGCTACTATGGTCATTGCAGTACCAACTGGAATTAAAATATTTAGCTGGATCGCAACAATGTGGGGGGGGTCAATCGAATTTAAAACACCTATGCTTTTTGCAATAGCGATGATATTCCTATTCACACTTGGTGGTGTAACCGGAGTTGTTTTAGCTAACACTGGCATCGACGTTGCTCTTCATGATACTTATTATGTTGTTGCACATTTTCACTACGTCATGTCGATGGGTGCATTATTTTCTATTTATTCTGGTTTTTATTATTGGTTCAGCAAAATGTCCGGTATAGAGTACAGTGAGATCCTAGGTAAAATTCATTTCTGGCTAACCTTTATTGGAGTTAACATTACCTTCTTCCCAATGCATTTCTCTGGTTTAGCTGGAATGCCAAGAAGGATTCCTGATTATCCGGATGCATTTGCTGGCTGGAATTATGTTTCAAGCATTGGTGCATATATCTCGGTTTTTGCTGCCTTCTTCTTTGTATTTGTAATCATTGAAGCATTTGTTAGAGCTAGAAAAGCATCTAAGAACCCTTGGGGTCAAGGAGCAACTACCTTTGAGTGGAAATTAAGTTCTCCTCCACCTTTTCACTCTTATGATGATATACCTAAGGTTAAATAACTAACTTCTAGGTGCTCATTGAGTTCGAAATCTGTCATAAACGATTTAGGTGAATCAGAAGCTCAAAGCTCTTTAGAAGATTTCATTTCTCTTCTTAAACCTAGGGTCATGTCATTAGCGGTTTTCACTTCTGTAAGTGGTCTAATCTTATCACCAGCTACTCTTCACCCTTTTTTGTGTATTCTTTCAATTTTTTGTATTTCCTTAGGTGCAGGTGCTTCTGGAGCAATTAACATGTGGTTTGATAGAGATATAGACAAAATGATGGAGAGAACTAAGAACCGACCGATCCCTTCAAGAAAAATTATGGCCGGAGACGCACTTGGTTTTGGTATAATCCTATCACTTGTCTCTGTCATTATCTTAGGACTATCTGTTAATTATTTTGCTGCTTTTTTATTAGCATTATCAATTGGTTTTTATATATTTGTTTATACTATCTGGCTTAAAAGACGAACACCTCAAAATATTGTTATAGGTGGAGCTGCGGGTGCTTTTCCTCCTGTTATAGGTTGGGCATGCGCCACAGGAGATGTAAGTACCTTTCCAATCATTTTATTTGTTTTGATTTTCATTTGGACTCCACCTCACTTTTGGGCATTAGCCTTATATAAAGATACAGAATATTCAAGAGCCAAAATTCCCATGTTACCTGTTATTAAAGGTCAAAGAAAAACAAAACAACAAATATTAGTTTACTCACTTCTGCTTTTTTTGGTGTCATTGTCACCCTATTATTTAGGATTTTCTGGAATAATTTACGTTTATTCCTCTGCAATACTAGGTGCTTATTTTGTTTATTTAGCTTACAAAATTTTTAGTTCAAATGACAAAAATAAAACAATTTACGCTCCTAAGTTGTTCAAATTTTCAATACTATATCTTTATTTACTATTTTTAATTTTGGTAATTGATAAATATGTATAGACCTATGGATAAGAAAAAGAAAAAAAATATCGCTTTAGGACTCTTTCTTTTTGCATTGGCAGCTATCTTTTACTGTGTAACTTTACTTAAGTTTTAGAATGCAAAAAAATAAAATTCAATTTCACGCCACATCATTGGTCTTTTTTGCTTTATTCATGTTAACAATGAGCTATGCATCTGTTCCTCTTTATAAACTCTTTTGTCAGGTAACAGGTTATGGTGGAACCCCAATGATAAATAAATCAAGTACTATTTCTGGTGAGTTTGGGGACATAAAAGTAAGGTTTGATTCTTCAACTGAAAAAAATTCACCAGTTATTTTTAAGCCACAAAAAAAAACAATTAAAGTTAAAATAGGGGAAAATAGTTTAGCTTTTTATAATGCTAAAAATAATACAGATCAAACCTTAACGACCATGTCAGTTTTCAATGTAACTCCACTAAATGCTGGCAAATACTTTAATAAAATTGAATGTTTTTGCTTTGAGGAACAGAAATTGTCTCCTAATGAAGCTGTAGAAATGCCTGTCTCTTTTTTTATTGACCCTTCAATAAAAGATGATAAATTTATTAATGATTTGAGTGAGATAACTCTGTCCTACACAATGTTTATAAGAGATAAGGAAGAATATGAGTGAAAACCAAAAGCATCCCTACCATTTAGTTGATCCTAGTCCGTGGCCACTTGTAACAGCCGCATCACTTCTCATTTTAGCTTATGGATTCATCATGTTCATGCACCAAGATAAGTCTTTATTATTTATAATAGGTACATTAGCCTTAATTGCTTCAAGTATTTTTTGGTGGAGAGATGTTGTGTCTGAATCGGAAGGTGGAAAGTTTCACAACAAAGTTGTTCAAATAGGATTAAGATACGGAATGATTCTTTTCATAGCATCTGAGGTAATGTTTTTCTCTGCGTGGTTTTGGGCATTTTTTGATGTAGCCTTTTATCCAGGAGAAAATAGTCAAGAGTTGATTGGTCGTCAAGAAGCACTTGGAGGTGTTTTCCCTCCAGAAGATATTGAATTGATCCCTCCTTTTGGAATACCCTTATTAAACACCTTTATTTTATTAGCGTCCGGAGGGACTGTAACTTGGGCACACCATGCATTGAGAGAAAACGATAGAAAAAACTTTCTAATATTTTTATTTTTAACAATTTTACTGGGTCTAATATTTACTGGTTTTCAGGGATACGAATATCTTCATGCAACTTTTAGTATTGATGAAGGAATCTATCCATCTACTTTTTACATGGCTACAGGTTTTCATGGCGCTCATGTAATTATTGGAACTATTTTTTTAATTGTTTGTTTCATTAGAGGTGCTAAAGGGCACTTTAAACCTGAAAAACACCTAGGTTTTGAATTTGCCGCGTGGTATTGGCATTTTGTTGATGTTGTATGGTTGTTCCTATTCACATTTGTTTACTGGTGGGCTTCTTTTTAAGCCGTGCCATAAATGATATTTAAATTTAAAAACAAAGAGTATATTTTTCAAACAAAAGCAGTTCCTTTAATCGCCTTTGTAGTCGCTTTATCAATTTTGCTTGGTTTTTCATTATGGCAATTTAAAAGATTAAAATGGAAAAACGATCTCATTGATATAAGAGTTTCCATGTATGAGGGTGAGGTTAAGCCATTAGAAGATATAAGTGAACCTTCAAAATCAGAATTTCAAAAAACGTCAGTAACAGGCAAACTTTTAAATGAGTTCGAGTATTATATGCCAGCATTAAGTAAAAAAGGGAATAACGGATTTCATATTTTAGTTCCATTTCAAACCGTCGAAAATAAATTTATAATTTTTAATACAGGTTGGGTGCCATTGTTAAAAAAAGACAGAGACAAAAGAATTAATAATATTGACAATGAAGAAAAAGAATTTATTGCAGTTATAAGAAGTCCAGGAAGAAAAGGATATTTTCAACCAGAGAATGATCCTTTAAAAAATTTTTGGTTTTTTGTTGAACCAACGTTAATGGAAAAACAGTTAAAATTCAGTCTTGAAAAAAATTTTTATCTTGAAGCAGTTAATAATGGTCCAAACGGTTTTCCACTAGGAAATCAAACAAGGATATACCTACGAAATAATCATCTCCAATATGCCCTTACTTGGTTAATGTTGGCTCTTGGCCTTATTGGAGTTTATTTCTTTGCAAGTATAAAGAAAAAATAATGCTTTATTCATCAACACGTGGAAACGACAATAATATTGACTTTGTCCAGGTAATGTTGAATGGTCTTGCAAAAGATGGAGGGTTATATGTTCCAAACAAGGTACCCAAAATTTCAAAAAGAAAATTACAAGAACTTAAAAGTCTTTCTTATGTAGATTTAGCATACGAAGTAACTAGAGATTTTGTTGTATCTAAAGATATATCAAGTGAAGAGTATAAATTAATCTTAAAAAAAACTTATAGTAAAAAATTTGGTGATGAGATTATCAATGTTGATAAATTAAATGATAATGAATTTATATTGAATTTATTTCACGGTCCAACATTTGCTTTTAAGGATTACGCTTTACAATTGCTTGGTAATTTGTACGACTTTATTTTAAAAAAAAAAAAAATTAACTTAACTATTATTGGAGCAACTTCTGGAGATACAGGATCTGCGGCAATATATGGGTGCTCAAAATCCAAAAAAATAAACATGTTTATTCTTTTTCCTAAAGGTAAAGTAAGTGAAGTACAACGAAAACAAATGACAACATTTGGTGCCTCTAATGTCACTAATGTTTCAGTAAAGGGAAATTTTGATGATTGCCAAAAATTAGTGAAAGATCTATTTAATAAAAATACTAAAAGTATGGAATATAATTTTGCTGCAATAAACTCTATTAATTGGGTTAGAATTCTTGGTCAAGTGATTTATTATTTTTGGTCTTATTTTAAGGTGGAAACAAATATGACTCCAGTTAATTATGTTGTACCCACAGGAAATTTTGGAAACGTTTATGCTGGTTTTATAAGTAAAAGGATGGGCTTGCCAATTAAAAAGCTAATTGTTTGTTCAAACAAAAACGACATTCTCACAAGGTTTTTTAGCAATGGCACCATGGAAAAAAAAGTTGCACGAGAATCTTTAAGCCCAAGTATGGACATACAAGTATCAAGTAATTTTGAAAGATTACTTCATCATTTTTTAAAAGATAGAAGGAAAGTATCTAGTCTGATAAATAAGATGGATAAGGAAGGTAAGTATTCTGTACCGAAACAATTGTTGACTGAAATTCTAAAAGAATTTGCGGGAGGTTCAGTATCTGATAGTAAAACAAAACAATCTATTAAAAAAATATATAACGATTTTAATATTATAATAGATCCGCACACAGCTGTAGGTTATTCAATTGGTAAAAAATTGTTAAAGAATAATGAAAAAAGGGTGTATCTTTCAACTGCGCATTTTTCAAAGTTTTTTAATACAGTAAATAACTCACTTAAAATTTCTCTAACATACCCAAAAAAAATGAAAGAAATACTGAAGAAAAAAGAGCATTATCTAACAATTAATAACGAAATAGATGAAATAAAAAGAGTTATAGATGAAAAAATATTAAAAACTTAGGCATTTCCAGAGTATGATGAAAATTTTGAAAAATCTATTCCAGTTCTTTTAATTGCATTTGTCCATTTTTTTTCTGTATCCATATCAAAAAGAAAATCAAGTTCTTCACTAATATTAATCCAGCTATTTTGCTTTATTTCATCTTCAAGTTGTCCAGGACCCCATCCAGAATAACCTAAGGAAATAAAAAATTTCGTTGGACCTTGATTTCTTGCTATATCATTAATTATTTCAGTGGAACAAGTCATTTTAACATTTTTTGATATTTTTAAAGTATTTACGCTTTTATAGTCACTTGAATGGAGTATAAACCCATTATTTTGACTCAAGGGACCACCAATATGAAAGGAAAACTCCTTCTCAAGGTTTTTGGTATTATCTTTTATGTGTAATTTTTTAAAAAGTTCTGAGCCCTTTATGTTCATTATTTTATAATTTAAAACAATTCCAACTGCTCCGTCCTTATTATGATGTGTAATATAAATTATACTTTTTGAAAAGAAAATATCTTTTAATTGTGGTAAGGCACAAATTATATTTCCCTTTAAATATGAACTTTTCATAGTTAAATTATTACAAATAAATAAGTTTTATTCAAATAGAAGATAAATATGTTTATATTATTTTTTACACTTTTTTTCCTGTCTTTACTTACAGATGCTAAGGCCAAAGAAAACTTTAATCAACATTCTTCTTTAGAAATTATTCCAAAAGATTATCTGTTAAAAGATAAGAACTATTTTTACTTCGGTGTAAAAATAATTCTTGAAGAAGGTTGGAAAACATACTGGAAAAATCCTGGTGAAGCAGGGGCTCCAATGTCAATAGACTTTAATGATAATTCTGGAATTCTAGAAAAAGAAATATTATTTCCTTTTCCAAAGAAATTTACAGATTATGAAATTGAAACAATAGGGTATGAAAATGAAATTATTTTTCCTGTTAGACTTAAGTTAGATGAAAATAAAAAAAAAATAACATCAAAAATAAATTTACAGTATTTGGTTTGTAAAGATATTTGTATACCAATATCAATTGAGAAAAATCTTAACCATTCTTTTGATAAATCTTCTAAAGACATTAAAAAAAGTATTCTTTACAACTACCTTGAAAAAGTTCCCAGACAAAATATAAATTATTTTTCAATTAAGGAGCTAAAAAAAATAAGCGATAAAAAAATTAGTTTTAAAATTGATGATTTAAATTTTGATAAAATAAATGTTTTCGCATTTTCTAACTTATCAACTTTATCGACAAAAACTTTCAGTAAAAACAACTTTAGTTTGATAGAGGTAATTACAGATGATAATTTTAATGAAAATGAAGCTATACTTTTGGTAATTTCTGATGGACAGAAAATAGAAGAAATTAAGATTAATACATCCGACTTTAAACTAGGTAAAGATAGAAAAATTTTTTACTTTCTCCTGTTGGCTTTACTTGGTGGAATTATTCTTAATTTTATGCCTTGTGTTTTGCCAGTTTTATCTTTAAAGATGATTTCATTACTGAATGTCAGTAATGAAAGTCAATTTCTGATAAAAAAAAATATACTTTCAATTATCTCAGGCATTTTTTTCTCTTTTATTTCATTGTCAATACTTATAATCTTCTTTAAATCAATAGGAACGCAAGTAGGTTGGGGTTTCCAATTTCAGAATGTCTACTTTTTATTAACTATAACTATTATTATTCTAATTTTTGCGTTAAATTTGTTGGGTTTTTTTGAAATTCTCCTACCTCATAGTCTTCTTAATAAATTAAACAAAATTACATCCTCAAATAATAATGGAGGATACTTTTTATCTGGAATGTTTGCTACACTTATGGCCACACCCTGCAGTGCACCTTTTTTAGGAACTGCGATAGGTTTTTCAGCAATTACATCTAATCAAAATATATTTTTTATTTTTTCTTTTATTGCTTTGGGATTTTCTTTACCATACTTCCTAATTCTATTAAAACCTACTTTTTTAAAATTCATTCCAACTCCAGGTGCGTGGATGTTAAATTTCAAATTTTTCTTAGGCTTGATACTCTTAATTACTTCGTCTTGGTTAATGAGTTTATTAAGAGTTCCTGATATTATTAACTTATTGATTTTTTTAGCTATTATTACTTTGTCATTAATCTTCTTTAAGAATACTAAAAGAATCTTTTTTTCTTTTATATTTATTATTCTTTTCTTTATTTTTATTATTTCTCCTCTTCAAAATAAGGGCTCAAAATTTGAATGGATGGAATTTGATAAGCTGACTTTAAATAAATTAATTGAGGATAACAAGATTGTTTTGTTAGACATTACAGCTGATTGGTGTATCACATGTCAGTTAAATAAAAAAACCACACTTGAAAATAACAAATTGCAAAGTTTTTTTAACAAAGAAAATGTGTTATTAATGAGAGGTGATTGGACTAAAAGAGATGAAAAAATCCTTAATTTTATAAAAAGCTATGATAGACTAGGAATTCCAGTTAATATAATTTATGGACCGAATAACAAAAAAGGTGTTATTCTTCCAGAAATTTTAACTAAAAATATTGTAATTGATAACATTAATAAAGTAAAAGATGGTGAAAATTAAAGTAGACGATTGTTTCCCTGATGTAACTTTTTTTCAATTAGTTGATGGAAACCCAAAGACAATCAGAACGTCTGATATTTTTAATGAAAAAAAAATTATACTTGTTTCCGTCCCTGGAGCATTTACTCCAACGTGTTCTAATGATCATTTACCAGGTTATATCAAATTATTTGATGAATTCAAAAAAAAGGGAATAGATGACATTTATTTTGTTGCGTCAAATGATCCATTTGTTATGGATGCTTGGATAAATTCTTACTCAGAAAGCCAAATTAAATATTTAGCTGATTCAAAATTAGAATTATTAAATGCAACTGGTCTTGAGATTGACCTAACTGTTGCCGGTCTTGGAACAAGACTTTCAAGATTCGCAATTTTTGTAGATAACGGACTTATTAAAAATATTTTTGATGAGGAAGGTGGCGGTTTGGAGAAAAGCTCTGCTGAAAATTTACTTAAGAACTTATAATTTTTCTGCCTCTTCTCTTGCAATTTTATCAACCTCTTCATTTAAAGGATTCCCACTGTGGCCTTTCACCCATTTCCAGTCAACACTATGAAAACTTATACATTTGTAAAGGTCTAACCACAACTCTTTATTCTTAACTTCCTTTTTGTTAGCTGTCTTCCAGTTATTATGTTTCCACTTTAATATCCAGTTATTTATACCATCAATTACATATTTACTGTCAGTAAAAATGGTAATATTAGACTTATGTTTTAGGTATTTAAGCGCTTTTATTGTTGCTGTAAGTTCCATCTTATTGTTGGTTGTATATTCTTCAGAACCTGATAGAACAATTTTCTGACTACTATCATCGAAAATTATAGCTCCCCATCCGCCTTTTCCTGGGTTACCAATACAGGCACCATCAGTGTAGATAACAAATTTATTTGAAATAATTAAACCTTTTTTGAGATTGAATATGAAAAGTTAGAATACTGAAGTATTCGACAGGATCTTTTAAGGTTACAATACTATTTTTTTTTTTATGTATAAAATCATACAGTCTTGTCAAAAGAAATCTTAATGAAGCGCCTCTCAGAATAATGTTAAATTGTTTTTTTTCTTTTTCAGTAAGTGTTCTTTTAGATTGGTATCCTTTAATAATTTGATTAAAAAAAAGCTGATTAAATTTTCCTTTTTTAAAACACCACGCATTAATTGTAATAGCTAAATCATAAATTAAGAAATCATGACACGAAAAATAAAAATCTAAAATTCCAGAAATTTTTCTTTCTTTAAAAAAAACATTATCAGGAAACAAATCTGCATGGATTATTCCTTTGGGGAGGTTTTTCGGCCAGCTATGGCTTAAAATTTCTAATTCTTTTTTTAATAATTTATGAATACCAGGTATTATGGTATCAAGTTTTAATCTATCCATTTTTTTAAAAATTTCTTTCCAAAAAACTAAACCAAATTCATTACTTATTTTATATTTAAAACTTTTGTTAACTGTATGAAACTCACCTAGTGTTTTCCCAACATCAAAGCAATTTATTTCCGACCAATTTTTTTTTGATTTTCCAGTTAGAAAAGAAAATAACGCAATTTTTTTTTTTTTAAAATTATTAGTTAATTTCCCACTCGTATCCAAAATTGGCTTTGGACAACAAATTTTTTTTTTACTACAATTAAGCATTAAATTTAAAAAAAACGGAAGGTTTTTTTTATTCACTCTTTCTTCAAAAATAGTCAAGATGTAGTAATTATTTGTTGTCTTAATTTTATAGTTAGTATTTTCTATTCCTTCTTGTATACCTGAAAAATTTAACAGATTTCCAATTCTATAAACACTTAAAATATCCGAAATCTCTCTTTTAATTAATCTAGTGTGGACTGCCATTTATCTTTTAAGACAGATGACTTGTTAGTTTGGAGAGTGATTCATTGATAAGTTTAGAATTATGTGATTTTTTTAACTTTTTTTTTATTTTAAATTCTGTGTAGATAAGAGTTTTTTTAATTATTTCATTTTTTAAATCCTCTTTTACTTTAAGTTCCATTTGTAAAGATAATTGTTTAAAACCTTTTTCTTTTCTTAAAAGTGAATTTTTTATATCTTCTTCAATCCTCTTTTTTATGATTTTCGATTCATAAATAGCATCCTCATTAAGTTTTTTAATTTTAACTAGAGTTTCTTCGTATTTTTTTTTTTGTTCAGTAAAAAGTTTATCAGCATCCTCTTTGAGTTTTTTTGATTCTTCTAACTGATGTTTTAACTCTGCAATTTTTTTATCAAGACTTGTAAGCATCATATTTTTAAGTGGTTTGAAAACCAAAAAAACGAAAATCGCGAATGAGATTGCTACCCAAAGTGTAGCGTTATCAAGAATATTTAAATTTGTAATCATAAATCCTTTATTACTTTCTCAAATTCTTTTGGATCACTTTCTGTTTTTTCTCCTAAAATTTTTTCATAAAGATGGTTTGATAAGTCCATACAAATCTTAGGAACATTTTTTTTAATACTATCTTTCGATTTAAGCAGTTCATGGTTAAGCTTCTCTTTTTTCTTCTCAAAGTCTTTTTCAATCAAGTCTACTTCTTTTTCAAAAATAATTTTATTATTCTCTAGTTCTTCTTTTATTTTATTATTGAAGCTAGTTTTTGCTTCATTTAACTCTTTATCAGTTTGAGCGATAATATTGTCGATTTGATGATTTAAATTTTGTGTTTGAGATAAGTAATTATTAATGGTTTCGTCTCTATGTTCACGAATCTTTTTTAGTCTTGGTAATAAGAAAAAGTGAACAATTAAAAATAAAATTGAAAAGGAAATCAATAACCAAAAGATTTGCGAGCTAAATGACGCTGGGTTTAACTGCGGCATACCTCCTTCTCCTTGAGCTCCTAAAACTTTGTTGGAAAAAAATAGGAGAAAAAAAGTAAGACTTAACCTACTCAACATTTAAAAAACGAAAAGTAGTAGTAGTGCAATAATTAATGCGAAAAGTGCAAGTGCTTCGACAAGAGCAAAACCAAGCATTGTCATAGTAAAGACATGTTCTCTAGCCTCAGGGTTTCTTCCAACAGCAGTTATAAAAGCTGAGAAAATAGAGCCAATTCCAATTCCTGATCCTATAACTCCAAGTACTGCAATTCCTGCACCTAATAGTTTAGCTGATTCAATATCCATAAATTTCTCCTTACGTTAAAAAGTTAATGTAAATGTATTGCATCATTTATATACAAACAAGTTAATATTGCAAATACATATGCTTGCAAAAAAGCAATAACGATTTCTAATCCTGTTAAAGCAACAAGAAATGCGACCGGCAATACTCCACCTATGATGAAACTATTAGCACCTAGAACAAAAACAAAACCTCCAATTACCTTCAAAAGCGTATGACCAGCCATCATATTAGCAAATAATCTTACAGATAAACTTATAGGTCGTGATAGGTACGAAATAATCTCGATAGGTACTAACAAAAGGAGCATGGGTTTTGGAACCCCACTTGGGGCAAAAAATTTTAAGAATTTTACTAACCCATGTTTTGAAATTGCAATTACTGTAACTGCTAAAAAAATGAAGAAAGCAATTGAGAAAGTTACTATAATATGACTTGTCCAAGTAAAACTGTAAGGAAACATTCCTAGTAGATTACCTACTAAAATGAACATAAATAATGAGAAGATAAAAGAAAGATATTTCATGCCGGCTTTACCAACATTATCTGTTATCATGCCAGCAATAAACTCATATGATAGTTCAATCAATGATTGTTTTCTGGACGGGACTATATTGGAGTTTTTTAAACCTATAATCATAAACAATAATATTGAAATAATTGTAATTAGCATTGCAAGAGAAGAATTTGTAAAAGAGATATCATGTCCAAAAACTTCGATTGGTATTAATGTTTTTATTTCAAATTGTGATAAAGGACTAGCCAACTACATTTCCCACTAAATATTTATTTTAATGACTTCATAGATTTGATTACACTTATAAAGCCTGTAATGATCCCTAATAGCAAAAAAATTAAAAAAAATATAGGTTTTGTTGAAAAAATTTTATCAAAACCAAGTCCTATTAAAATTCCAACAACTATAGGGGAAATTAGATCTAAACCAATTTTCATTCCTATTCCAAGACCTTTTGGTTCAGATTTTTTTTTAAATCTATTTTGTTCAATATTTTTAAGTCTATCTTTGAATTTTTCTAAGTTACTAGTCATCAGATTGCTTCCTGAAGGTCAACCTTTTCAAAGTCGACTGATACAATATCAGAAATTCCCTTTTGTGGCATTGTAACACCATAAACCCTATCAATCGAAGACATTGTAATTTTGTTGTGAGTTATAATTAAAAATTTTGTTTGAGTGTTATTTTTTAGTTCATTAAGAATATAACAAAATTTATCAATATTTACATCATCCAAAGCTGCGTCTACCTCATCTAATATACAAATAGGTGAAGGATTTATTAAAAAAATTGAAAAAATTAATGCTATTGCGGTCAACGTTTTTTCACCGCCTGACAATAAACTGATGTTAGATAATTTTTTACCTGGAGGTCTAGCAAAGATCTCTAATCCAGTTTGCAGTGGGTCTTCTGATTTTACAAGTTCCAACTTAGCATCACCTCCATTGAACAATTTTTTAAAAAGATCTGAGAAATTTTTATTAACCTTTTCAAAAGCAGAAATTAACCTATTTTTTCCTTCATGATTAATTTTGTTTATTGCTTGCCTTAATTTGGTTAGAGCATCAACTAAATCATTTTTCTCAAGTTCAAGTTCATCAATAAGTGATTCTATTTCTGACTCCTCTATTTTTGCCCTAAGATTAACAGGTCCCATTTGTTCTCTTTGAAAAGTTATTTTTTGCAAATAATTTTTAATTTCTTCATGTGTGTCTAATTTTTTGTCAACTAACTTTTTCTCTCTTTCTAAATCTTCTGGTTGTTTATTGAGTCTCTTATAGATTAAATCCCTCAGTTCCTTTTCTTTCATCTTGGTATTTTCTAAAATACCATCTAACTTTGTAATTTCATTTCTTTGATTTTCTCTTTTTTGCTCTACTGTAGTTAGTTCCTTTTCAACTATTTTTAATTCCTCGGTAATTTGATTAAGAGAACTATTATTTTTGGCAAGTTCTGATTCGTAAGAATTACAATAACCCTGATAATTATCAATTTTCTTCTGGATTTCATCAGGTAATGTTATCAATTTTTTTTCCTCTTGCCGGTATTCCTTTTCTCTTTGACTATAAGTTTCTATTCTTTTTTTTATGTTAGAAATATTTATTTTACTTTTTTCGATATCGTTTTTTAGATAGGTTTTGTTCAGCTCATTTTTCATTATCAATTCTTTTAACTTATTAATATCTAGCCTTTTTTGTTCAATT